>PDPU01000024.1 GCA_002746645.1 Gammaproteobacteria bacterium
AAGCGCGACAGCATCAGGCAACTGCGGCGCCGAGCCAGCTGGGAGCCGGCATTCCTGCAAACGGCTCTCGCGGCGATGATTTAGATGAGGTGGCCCTGGATTGCGTGTCGACGGTCATGACGCCAACGTCCATGCGCAAACAAGAAGCAGGCCAGAAACACCTGGCATCTTGAGCGCCTTGCATCATGAAGGCTGTCATTCGGCGCTGGAATCCCGGGCTTCCCTAACGCGCCACCAGCCAGTAGAAAACACGCGAGCCAAGGCTGCGTTTCAACAGTGCGGCTACCCGTGTCGGCAAGGTGACGTGGTAGCGCGGCCTGGGTCTCGGGTGCTCGAGGGCGGCAATCAGCGCCTTGCTCACCGCGGCTGGCCCGAGTTCGAAACGGGACCTGTGTTCATCCGGCTGATGGAGACGCGGTTTCAGCAGGGTTTCGTAGATTTCGCGGTAGCGCGATGACTGCACGTCGATCCAGCGTTCGAAGTGGGGAATGGAATTCTCCCGAAAGCGTGTGGCAATCGGCCCCGGCTGGATCAGTATCACCTCGATGCCGCTGCCCGTGAGTTCGAGCCTGAGTGTGTCGGTCAGCCCTTCCATGGCGAACTTGGTGGCATTGTAGGCGCCGCGGTGTTTCATCGCGGCAAAGCCGAGCACCGACGAGCAGTTCACGATGCGCCCGTGCCCCTGAGCATGAAAGGTCGGCAACAGTTGGTTGATCAGTTCGAACTGACCGAACAGGTTGACTTCGAAGATCTCGCGCAGCGCATCTCGTGGCAGGTCTTCGACGAATCCCGGAATGGCGTATGCGCCGTTGTTGAACAGGGCATCGAGCGAGCCGCCGTTCTCGCGGAGGACCTCGTCCACGGCGCACCGGATCGAGTCGCTGTCCCTGTAGTCGAGCAGGGGGCTGTCGAAGCCTTCGGCACGCAGGCGTTCGCAATCGCTTGCCTGTCGGCAACTGGCGAACACACGCCATCCGCGCGACTTCAGGGTTCTCGCCGCATCGAGACCGATGCCCGAGGAACAGCCGGTGATGAGGATGCTGCGGGTGGGGAGCATGCGGGCGAAACTCGCGGGAAATACGGCTGGTCTGGCCATAGTATCTTAACGCCATCGAAGACATGCGGATGCCGACGATGGTCACAGGCCCCTGCCGTACAGACTGGATTCCCGATCAGCTGCGCGAAACAGGCATGGCGGCGTGCCGGAAATGAATCGCTCCGGCAGTCTCGGTGCAACCATACCGTCGAGTTTCGTGCGAAATCTCGCTGCGGCCGTGGCCGAGCAGGGCGGGGAACCGGAGACCGCGTTTCTTGCCAGTGTCGGCCTCGATCACTCGCAGCTTGCTGCGCTCGAATTCGTGCCGGCCGATGCCTTTGCCCGTCTCTACCAGCGAGCCATGTGGCGTCTCCAGAACGAGGCGCTCGGGCTGGTCAGTCATGGCAAGGTGGCTACCGGCTCCTTCCGCATGCTGTGCCTTGCATCCGTGCATCAGCCCGATCTCGAGTCGGTCATCCGGCGTGCCGGCGAGTTCCTCGATGTCTGCCGTGGTGTCGCCGTCAAGCCTCGTGTGCGTCTGGATGGTGAATCTGCATCCATCGAAATGGTCGGTGTCGATGCTCCCGAGGTGCCGGCGCTTGCCGAGGTGCTCGAAGCGGCTGGCCCGATGGGCGTGCGCACCACCTTGTACATGTGGATGAACCTTTTCAGCTGGTTCATCGGCCGGCAGCTTGAACTCGAGCGGGTGAGCTTCGACTTTCCGTCACCGCCGCGCGGGGCGGAGTGGCATCGGCTGTTTGGTGCCGAGGTGGTTTTCGACGCCCGGATCTGCGCGCTCGTGTTGCCCGCAGAGACGCTCGAACTGCCCAACCTCCAGACCGAGGCCGCTGCCGAGGTGTTCGTGAAATCGGTGCCGTTGCGTCTGCTGATTCCGGCCTTTCGTGATCAACCGGTCAGTGATCGGGTGCTGGGTGTTTTCGGCGAAGACCTCTCGCGCGGCCTGCCTGCGTCGGAACAGATTGCCGCGTGTCTGGGCATGTCCATCAGCACCTTGCGGCGACGCCTTCTCGAGGAAGGCACGTCGTTGCAGCAGCTCAAGGATGATGCGCGGCAAGCGGCTGCCATCCGCTATCTCAGCGTTCCCGAACTCAGCGCTCGCGAGGTGGCGGAACTGGTCGGCTTCGATGATCCGAGCGCCTTCCAGCGCGCTTTCCGGCGCTGGACCGGCGTTACCCCCGGCGTCTTCAGACGCAGTCTCGGCCAGAGCGGCGAGTGAACACCGGCGAGTGAAAGCCGGGGAGTGAACACCGGCGGCGCGGATCAGGCCAGCGGCGTAACGAAAAATGTCAATCGAGTGCTTTGCGTGTGCGCCATCGAAGTGCTGTATTCCTCGATTGACAGGATGTGACGAACCTGTAATTGAACGAAAAAGACAATCATTTAGACGTTTTCTGTCATTGAGGCAGTATTTCCCGCTGATGACAATGAATCCATTCCCCAGGATCAGGAGACGTGGGCCATGCCGACCTACAACCCCCCGCTGCAGGACATGCGCTTCGTGCTGCACGATGTGCTCGACTACGACAGTCACTATGCAAGGCTCGGTGTCGAAGATGCCGACCCCGACACGGTCGATGCCATTCTCGAAGAGGGGGCGAAGTTCGCTCACGAAGTGCTCTCGCCACTGAATGCCGTGGGGGACCGCGAAGGTTGTCAGTGGAACGACGGTGTGGTCACCACGCCCGCGGGCTTCAGGGAAGCCTATGCGCAGTATGTCGACGCTGGCTGGCCGTCGATGACGCAGCCGGCCAGACATGGCGGTCAGGGTCTGCCGGAATCGCTCGGTACCATCCTCACGGAGATGATGGGCACCGCCAACTGGGCCTGGTCGATGTATCCCGGGCTTTCGCACGGTGCCATGAACACGCTTGCCGCCCACGGCACCGAAGAGCAGCAGAAGACCTACCTCGAACCGCTCGTGAGCGGTGTATGGACGGGCACCATGTGCCTGACCGAGTCTCACTGCGGCACGGATCTCGGGCTGCTGAAGACTCGTGCCGAGCCCGCTGACGATGGCAGCTACCGCATCACTGGCCAGAAGATCTTCATCTCGGCCGGTGAGCACGACCTGTCGGAGAACATCGTGCACATCGTGCTTGCGCGCCTGCCCGATGCACCGAAGGGTACCCGCGGCATTTCGCTGTTCATCGTGCCGAAGTATCTTCCCGGCGCGGCCGGCGGTGAAGTCGGCGAACGCAACGCCGTCAACTGCGGCTCGGTCGAGCACAAGATGGGCATTCACGCCAACGCCACCTGCGTGCTGAACTTCGATGGCGCCAGGGGTTTTCTGATCGGCCCGCCGAACCGTGGCCTCAACTGCATGTTCACGTTCATGAACACGGCGCGTATCGGTACGGCCCTGCAGGGCCTTGCACACGCCGAACTCGCTTTTCAGGGTTCGCTCGCCTACGCAAGAGAGCGTCTGCAGATGCGCTCGCTTTCCGGTGCGGCCGAACCCGACAAGCCCGCCGACCCCATCATCGTGCACCCCGATGTGCGCCGCATGCTGCTGACCCAGAAAGCCCTTGCCGAAGGTGGGCGCATGTTCCTCTACCATTGCGCCAGTCTCGTCGATCTCGCCCACGATTCACCGGACGAGGCCGAGCGTGCCGCCGCCGAGCAGGAACTCGCGCTGCTGACTCCCATCGCCAAGGCCTTCCTGACCGAGACCGGTTTCGAGGCAGCCAACCTGGGTCTGCAGTGCTTCGGTGGTCACGGCTACATCAAGGAGTGGGGCATGGAGCAGAACGTGCGCGACTCGCGCATCTCGATGCTGTACGAAGGCACCACCGGCATCCAGGCCATCGATCTTCTCGGCCGCAAGGTGCTCGGTTCACGCGGGGCGATTCTCAGGGCCTACACGAAACAGATCCACAGGTTCTGCGAAATGCACGCCGAGGAACCGCGTATGGTGGCCTTCATCACGCCCCTGAAGCGTCTCAATCGCGAGTGGGGCGAACTCACGCGGCGCATCGGCATGGCGGCACTGCAGGATCCCGAAGAGGCGGGCGCCGCCTCGGTCGACTACCTCATGTACTCGGGATATGTGGTGCTGGCCTTCTTCTGGGCACAGGCGGCGGCCACGGCCCAGCGCATGCTCGATGTCGATGAGGGCGATGTGAGCTTCCTCAGCGCCAAGCTCTTCACGGCGCGTTTCTATTATCAACGGCTTCTGCCCCGCACGCGTTCGCTCGCCGATACCATGCTCTCGGGGGCCGACAACCTCATGGGTCTCGACGAGGATCACTTTGTCTTCGGCTGAGCATTCGCGCTCACCTGACCGACGGGCGTAAACTATCTCCGGAGCGTGCTCGGTGCAGCGAGCACGCTCCGACAACTCGACAAACCGGGCAGGTGCCGGGCAACCGACCACTTCCAATATCAAGACAGGAGCTACAGCAATGCTATTCAAGGGCAAGGCTCTCGAACTCGTTCGCGAGAACGACGTGCTCGAACTCCGTTTCGACCGTGACGACAACTCCGTCAACGTGTTCGATCGGCTGGCACTCAACGAATTCGGTGAGGCGCTCGAGAAGATCGAGGTCGAGCGGGGCGCCAAGGGCCTCATTCTCACGAGCGGCAAGCGCGTGTTCGTCGCCGGAGCCGACATCAACGAGTTCCTCGACTACTTTGCCGCTCCCGAGGAAGAACTCGCGGGTATGCTCAGCGAAGCCAACGGCATGTTCAACCGCCTCGAAGACCTGCCCATGCCGACCGTGGCGGCGATCAACGGTGAAGCGCAGGGCGGTGGTTGCGAAGTCTCGCTGGCCTGTGACTTCCGCGTCATGGCCGACAGTGCCCGCATCGGCCTTCCCGAAGTCAAGCTCGGCATCATGCCCGGCTGGGGCGGATCGGTGCGTCTGCCGCGCATGATCGGTATCGACAATGCGCTCGAATGGATGGCAACGGGGTCGTCCAACAAGGCAGTCGAAGCCCTCAGGGTGGGTGTTGCCGACGCCGTCGTCAGCCAGGACGATCTCAGGAACGCCGCACTCGACATCGTCGAACAGGTCGCCGCCGGCAAGCTCGAGTTCCTGCCGCGTCGCGAGCGGAAGAAAGCGCCCGTCATGCTCAACGAGATCGAGCGTACGATGGCCATCGAATCGGCGAGGGGTGTGATCGGTGCCAAGGCAGGCCCTCACTACCCGGCACCGCTGACCATCGTCGAGACGGTCGAGAAGCACGCGACCAGGGCGCGTGACGAGGCGCTGCCGATCGAGTCGGCGGCCTTCGTCAAGCTCGCCATGACCGATGTGGCGGAAAGTCTTGTCAGCATCTTCCTGAAGGATCAGAAGATCAAGCGCATCGCGAAAGGCTGGGCGAAGCAGGCTGACGAAGTGGGTCACGCGGCGGTGCTCGGTGCGGGCATCATGGGCGGTGGCGTTGCCTTCCAGTCGGCCTCGAGCGGAGTGCCCATCCTCATGAAGGACATCCGCGAGGAAGCGCTCGAGGATGGCCTCGAGGAAGCGGGCAAGATTCTGGCGAAGCAGGTGCAACGTGGCATGATGAAGGCCGAAGACGTGGCGAAGGTGCTGGGCCTGATCACCCCCGTGCTCACCTACGTCGAGTTCGACAAGGTCGATCTCGTGGTCGAGGCCGTGGTCGAGAATGCGAAGATCAAGCAGTCGGTGCTGGCCGAAGCCGAAGCGGAAACCGGGGATGACGCCATCATCACCACCAACACCTCCACCATCTCGGTAAATCTCCTGGCGGAAGCCCTGAAGAATCCCGCGAATTTCTGCGGCATGCACTTCTTCAACCCGGTGCATCGCATGCCGCTCGTGGAAATCATCCGCGCCAACACCTCCTCCGACAAGGCCATTGCCACCGTCGTGGCCTATGCGCAGAAGATGCGCAAGACGCCCATCGTCGTCAACGACTGCCCGGGCTTTCTCGTCAACCGTATCCTCTTTGCCTATTTCGGCGGTTTCTCGAAGCTCATCGGCGACGGTGGTGACTTCATCGCCATCGACAAGGCCCTGGAACGATTCGGCTGGCCGATGGGCCCCGCCTATCTCATGGACGTCATCGGCATGGATACCGGCAAGCATGCGACCGATGTCATGGCCGAGGGCTTTCCCGATCGCATGGCGAGCGAGGGTCGTAGCGTCATCGATGCCCTGTTCGAGGCCGAGCGTCTCGGCCAGAAGAACGGCAAGGGCTTCTACCGCTACGAGCCGGATCGGAAAGGCAAGCCGCAGAAGCACGAAGACGACGCAGGGAAGGCCGTGGTTGCCGGTGTGCAGCCCGGTGGCGTGAAGGAATTCAGTCCCGAAGAGATCGTCGATCGCCTGATGATTCCGATGTGCATCGAGGCGGTACGATGTCTTGAAGACAACATCGTCGGTACCGCCGCCGAAGTCGACATGGGTCTTGTCTACGGCGTCGGTTTCCCGCCCTTCCGTGGCGGTGCGCTGCACTACATCGACAAGATGGGTGTCGACAACTTCGTTGCCCGCGCCGATGCACTGAAGGATCTCGGCCCGCTCTACCATCCCACCGAGCAGATGCGCGAGATGGCGCAGTCGGGAGCCACCTACCACGGCAGTGATGCCGCACGATCGGGAGATCAGTCATGAGTTTTTCAGCACGTGATGTCGTGATTGTCGATGGCGTTCGTTCGCCGATGGGCCGTTCGCGCGGTGGTGCCTTCACCAATGTGCGTGCCGAGAACATGTCGGCCGAACTCGTGAAGGCCTTGTTCGAACGCAATCCCGAAGTGCCGAAGGATGACGTCGAGGACGTGATCTGGGGCTGCGTGAACCAGACGCTCGAGCAGGGTTTCAACATTGCCCGCGCTGTCGGATTCCTTGCCGGACTGCCGAAGGGCGTGGCCGCACAGACGATCAATCGTCTCTGCGGTTCATCGATGTCGGCGCTGCACATTGCGGCCCAGAGCGCGATGACGGGTTACGGTGACGTGTTCGTGGTTGGCGGTGTCGAGCACATGCAGCATGTTTCCATGACGCACGGTATCGACATCAACCCGAGTACGAGTCTGCACATGGCGAAGGCCTCGATGATGATGGGGCTCACCGCCGAGATGCTCGCCAGGGTGCATGGTGTGAAGCGGGAGGAACAGGACAGATTCGCGCTGCGTTCACACCAGCGCGCCCATGCCGCCACCGTCGAAGGGCGTTTCGCCAACGAGATCGTGCCGATGGAAGGTCACGACGAGAACGGCTTTCTGAAACTCATCGAAATCGATGAAGTGATTCGTGCAGATGCCTCGCTCGAGCAGCTCGCTGCGCTCAAGCCCGCCTTCATGCCGAAGGGTGGCACGGTAACCGCGGGTTCCTCGTCGGCAATTTCCGATGGAGCATCGGCAATGCTCGTCATGAGTGGTGAAAAGGCCCGGACGCTCGGTGTACAGCCGCGTGCGAAGATCGTCAGCATGGCGGTTGCAGGCTGCGATGCCGCCATCATGGGCTACGGTCCGGTGCCGGCGACGAAGAAGGCGCTGAAACGCGCCGGCCTCTCCCTGGATGACATCGACACCGTCGAACTCAACGAAGCCTTCGCGGCACAGTCGATTCCCGTGCTCCGTGATCTCGGCCTCATCGACAAGCTCGATCAGAAGGTGAACCTCAACGGTGGCGCGATTGCTCTCGGCCACCCCCTTGGCTGCTCGGGTACGCGCATCACCACGGCGCTCCTGAACGTCATGGATCAGCAGGACACCACACTCGGCCTTGCCACCATGTGCATCGGCATGGGGCAGGGAATTGCAACGGTCATCGAGCGGTTGAAGTAGGCGATATCCGTCCACGGCCGGCCTGGCGCTGGAGTCAGCAGCGCCGGGCGGTCAGGCGTGTCGTGGAAGGCTCTGGTCTGGCTTCTGATCCACGCAGGCCTGACTTCTAATCCACGCAGGCCTGACTTCTAATCCACGCAAGCTTGACTTCCAATCCACGAGGTTTAGACTTCTGATCTACGCACATTGATCCTCCAATCTCCGTCGAATCCCGGCGTCCGGCAGCGGCCTGGTGAATACACTCAAACGCTTTGCAGAACAACCTGTTGCAGAGGCAATTGGCGATACGCCGGTGGTGTTGCTGGTGGGACCACGACGAGCGGGCAAGACGACGCTCGTGCGGCAATTCGAAAGCGATGGCCGTCCCTATGTCACCCTGGACGATCAGGCCGCACTGGATGCAGCTCGTACGGATCCTGCTGGCTTTGTCAGAGGTCTTGACCAGGTCATCATTGACGAAGTGCAGCGGGTGCCCGAACTCTTGCTCGCCATCAAGAAATCGGTCGATGACAACCCGGAGCCGGGTCGCTTTCTGCTGACGGGTTCCGCAAACGTACTCACCATGTCCCGGGTGGCTGACAGTCTGGCGGGGCGCATGGAAGTGGTACGCCTGTTCCCCTTGTCTCAGGCCGAGATGGCCGAGCGTACGCCTGCTTTTCTGGAGCGGTTGTTTGCAGCTTCACCTTCGTTCAGGCGAGAACAGGGAGAGGTGCAGACAGGTTCGGATCTGGTCAGGCGAGTGCTGGTCGGAGGCTTTCCGGAGGCCGTTGCGAGGGAGCGGGAAACGCGCCGCAGACAATGGCAGCGAGCATACCTCGAGTCGATTCTTGTCAGAGATCTCCGGGATGTCGCCGATCTGGAACGCCTGTCCGAGTTACCGCGATTCGTCCGAGTGATTGCAGCTCAGACAGGTGGTCTGGTCAACTACTCGGAACTTGGACGAAGTATTGGTGTGAGCTACAAGACGAGTCAGCGGTATGTGGACCTTCTCGAACAGGTATTCCTGCTGACGACCCTGACACCCTGGTTTTCAAACCAGTTGAAGCGCACTGTAAAGTCACCGAAGTTGCATTTCGTCGATTCGGGACTGCTGGCTGCATGGCGAGGGTTGAGCGCAGAAAAGCTGGCAACCGACCGGAACGCATTCGGCTCCGTGCTCGAAACCTTCGTGTTGTCCGAAGTGCTGAAGCTGGCCGTTGGAGCTGACGTCAGGTTCACGCCTCACCACTTTCGTGTGGACAGGGATGAGGTTGACGTTGTTCTCGAGCGTGACGATGGAGCGATGGCTGCGCTGGAGATCAAGGCGTCCGCAACGGTTCAGGCGAAGGACTTTTCGGGAATCAGGAAGCTCGCAGCAGCGAGCAAGGGCAGGTTTGTCTACGGAGCGGTGCTCTACGATGGCGATGACGTCATTCCCTTTGACAGTCATCTGGCCGCGGTGCCGATTGCGTCTCTCTGGCACTGAACCCGGTTCAAGCGGGTGACATGACGGCACATTGCACATTCGTGTGCACGGAGCCGCCACTCGCTTCCGCGGCCAGAAACCTGCCGGCTCTTTCGAAACCTGACAAGGACGTCTGGCAGTCTCACTGACGCGTCAGTTAATGCCGCGACCTTCCACCAGTTTGCCGTCTCGAAACACCAGTGTACGAGTGACGTAGCGGCTGCTCCAGTATTTCCAGGTGTTGGCGTTGGTCGACGGCGTTTCGTGGCGGGGCGGGTAGCCACGGGTCATGAGAACCTCGTCCTTGGTCATGCCGAGCCGCAGTACGCCGTTCTTGATCTCGTTGCGGCGCTCGGACGAGTATCCGGTCAGATCCACGCCGTGGCCGAGGTACATGTCGGCAATTTCCTGCATGCTGCGCAGCGTGTATTTCTGGACATTCTTGAAGGTGATCTTTCTTTCGTCAATGAGCAGGACCATCTTCTTGTCATTGATTGATTCGAGCGTGACCTTGGTGTTGATCGGAATCAGTTCACCGCGCCAGTAGTTGGTGGTCATGACCTTGTTCTTTTCGGTCTTGACGTTGTACATGGTGTAGTAGGTCTTGCCGGGTTCGACAGCCTGTGCCTGCAACGACAGCATGCAAAGCGACAGTGCCAGAACGATACCGCCGAGCAGTTTCGATGCGCGTGAGAGGGACGTCATGCCTCGACTCCTTAAGTGGTCTGGTGACAGGTGACTTGAACAGGCGATGATTTTCGACCGACGGCGAAGCGTTGTCAACCAGGAGCATTGTCCAACGGCGCATGAGCCTGAACTGGGGCCAGGTACCGGAAAGGACCGATTGCTCGTCTTGCCGGATTGCACGACTGGCTTCGATCTCGGTAGCGTCTGCCGTCCGCTCGAGAGGGGTATCGATCAGTTGAGCACGCGTTCTTCGGGTCGTCTCCTTCTGCGACCCTGCTCCACAGAGCAGACCGGCGTTTGTTCGACCTGTCGCAACAGCTCGCAGAACGCAAGGATGGCGGCGGGGGAGTCGGTATCATTCACGGCTTTTCTGGCACGATCATCGGCAACCGCGGCGCTTTGTCTCACGTCGGCCGACTGCGGTAGCGAAACCAGCCATTCAAGAAATTTCTGCCGGGCAAGGCGCTGCGCCTCGTCGGCCAGGGCATCGGAATTCGAGAGGGAAACCAGAATCTGTTGCAGTGCCATCAAGCCTTCCGCGCGTGAAGGCGAGGCAGCGATCGGGTGGAGACACCGGTGCGCAGGGATCAGGGGCGCAGATCATCACCACCCACGGCACCCCGCCAGGGTTGACAAAGGCGATGGCAGGTATCCTGACTTGCGGGTCGTCGCGCTTTCCGAACCTTCCCGGGCTCATGCAAACCCAGTGGTGTTCCTCTCGGGGCGCTCGCCACCTACAGTTGCGGGGGCAGTCGAAGCCTTGTGCATGGCCGTTGCCGGCATTCACCGCGTCGATGAATGCGAATGGCATGACCCTGCCCGCACTCCGTTCCCTTTTCACTCCGCGACTTGCGTCGCCGGAAACCATCCTCCGTGACGATAAGCGCTGGTGGTGTTGCTGTCAATCATCATTCCGCTTCACGAGGCGCGAATGTCTCGACGCGTTGTCGTGAGCGTCGCGTGCTGGCAATCACCAGGCCCACACAGCTCAGTCCGGCAAGGTTTGCTGCGAAGTTCAACGGCCAGAAGCAGCCGATGAGTGCACCGAGCAGCAGTACGTGGTGCCAGAGCGCCAGCGGCCCCTCGGCATGACGTTGCAGCAATGCGTTGGAGGCGTAGATGCCGGCAAGTGCGAAAATTGTTATCTGTGCAATCTCGAGAGCACTGCCGTTGATGATGGGCGTGTAGGCAAAGAGAAGCGGTACCACGTAGAGACCCTTGGCAATCTTCCACGCTTCGATGCCGGTGGCCATCGGGCGTGAGCCCGCGATTCCCGCCGCGGTGAAGGCGGCGAGACACACGGGGGGCGTGACGTTGCTGTCCTGACTCAGCCAGAACACGATCAGGTGCGCGGTCAGCAGAAAGCCGGTCATGAGTGTGGGGTCGACGAGTAGCGGTCGGATCGCCACGGCAAGGTCGAAGGGCATGGTACCCATGAGTGTTCGGGCCTCGTCGCGCGCCAGACCGTCGGCCAGCCGAGCCGGGAGTTCGGGGTCCACCAGCATGAAGCTCGCAGCAATGGCGGGGTCACTGATGCCCTGCACGAGCTGTTCGACGATCAGCCCGTCGGCGAGCATGCCGGCCAGTGCCGGTGCCGAGAGAATCGACAGCACGATGTAGGCGGCAGTGACCGGCAGTCCCATGCCGAGCACGAGCGAGGCGAGCGTGACCAGTGCCAGCGCGAGCAGCAGCGAACCCTGCGACCATTCGGCAATCATCAGCGCGAAGGTGTTGGCCAGCCCCGAGGTGGTCACCGCGTTGTTGATGAGGCCGACGGCGACGAGCAGAACCGCCGTCATGATCGAGGTGCGAATGCCGAGCGTCAGCGCACGCAGGAGGTTCTGCGGCGTCATTCGGTTGGGCGTGAAGAAGCTCGTGACGATGATGGTGCCGATCGCCACGGTCGCCGCATAGCTCGGCGTGCGGCCCGAGACGAGCATCCAGGTCATCACGCCAAGGGGCAGCACGAAGTTCAGAAGCCCTGCCATCATGCGTTGCCGGTCTACCGGTTCGATCTCCTCGGTGCCGATGTGGTGCTTGAGGGCCTCGATGCGCACGATGAAGGAAACCGACAGAAAATACAGTAAAGCCGGTATCACGGAGACGGTCACGATGGTGGCATAGGGAATGCCCGTGTAACTCGCCATGACGAAGGCGCCCGCGCCCATGATCGGCGGCATGAGCTGTCCGCCCGTGGACGAGGCAGCCTCGACGCCTGCGGCAAACCGGGGGCGGAAGCCGTTGGATTTCATGAGCGGTATCGTGATGACACCGGTGGACGCGGTGTTGGCGATGGCCGAGCCCGAGATGGTGCCGGTCAGTGCCGAGGAAATCACGGCCACGAAAGCAGCGCCGCCACGAAAGCGTCCGGCAATGACTTTCGAGAATTCGATGACGAAGTCGGCCGCACCCGATACCACGAGAAAGGCACCGAAGATCATGAACAGCGTGATGTTCGATGACGAAATCGTGGTGATGATGCCGAACATGCCTTCGTCGTTGTAGAGCGAGCGGAACAGCACGTCGTCGAGTGGCAGGCTGGCGGCACGGAAGGCGCCGGGCAGCATCTCGCCGAGAAACAGGATGTAGGACAGCGAGGCGATGATGAGCAGCGGGATCACCCAGCCGGTCAGGCGCCGCGTGAGTTCGATGGCGCCGAGGATCACGCTGCAGCCCGCGATGAAGTCGAGCGATGTGAACTGCCAGCTCTGGCCCGTCCGCGCGAGCGTGCGCTCGTAGAGCCCGTTCTCGGTTGCCGCGATCCAGAGTGCGGATGCGGCCACGGCGAGGCCGAAGAGGGCATTCAGCCAGAGGGACCAGCCAGGCTGTGTTCCCTTGCCGAAGCTGCGCGTGGTGATGGCCGCAAGAAAGGCGAAACCGGCGAAGTGGATGGCGTTCTGCCAGATGCCGGGTTCGTGCAGCACCGAATTGGTCAGCACGTGCCACACGGCGAAGGCCGCAACGCCGAGAAGAAACAGCAGCCCGGGTATCGGTTCCAGTCGGGCCAGCTCGAGCGAGAACAGTCGATCGGCTGTGGTTGTGGTCGCGATACGATCCTTGCCGACGGGCTGCGGGCTGCTGTCCTTTCTCATGGGATCACGGCTTCAGGTGATCCGGGATCTCGATACCGATTTCCTCGTAGTAGCGGGCGGCGCCCGGATGCAGTGGCACTGGCAGACCCGCGAGCGCGGCATCGGTCGACATGGCCCTGGTGGCCGGGTGAATGGCCGTCAGGAAGGGCAGGTTTTCGTAGATCGTCTTCGTCAGAAGGTACACATGGTTCTCGTCGACATCGGCGTTGACCGCGAGAAAGTTCGGTTGCGCGATGGTTTCGATGTCCTCATCCTGTCCGGGGTAGGTGCCGGCGGCGATGGTGTACGGCGTCCAGAGCTTGCGGCCGTCATCCATGGCTTCGGCCTGCTCGGCCGTCACCGACAGCAGTGTGACCTTGCCGGCGCTCGTCGACATGAGCTTCGTGATGGCCGAGGTGGGTGGGCCCGACGGAATGCCGGCTGCCGAGGCCTGGCCGTTGGCAAGCGCATCGGCGGATGGGCCGTAGCCCGCATGGAGCATTTCGAAGTCGTCAAGCGACAGGCCAAGGCCCGCGAGCAGCACTTCGTTGGAGCCGAGCGTGCCCGAGTTCTCCTTGCCCATCGCGACCGTCCTGCCTTTCGCAGCGGCGAGGTCACTCACGGTACCGGTGTCGACAAGATCGCTTGCCAGCAGGAACTGTTCGACGTTCTGCCAGAGCATGCTGATCGAACGCATGTTTTCCTGCGGCTCGGAAACCGACCCTGTGCCGGTGGCGGCGTAGGAGCCGTAAAGCCCCTGAAGGATGGCGAATTGCGCGTTGCCGGCAGCCATGGCCTGTACGTTGGCACCGGAGCCTGCCGAATTCACGGCGGTAAGGCTGAACTTCTCCTTCGGCAGCAGCTTGACCTTGGAGAGCGTGGCAATGGCAGTGCCGACCGGATGATAGGTGCCGCCCGTGGATGCGGTGTTGAGCACGTAGTCGGTGTCCTGAGCCGCTGCACCGAAGGACAGCGCGGCACCGAGAATGGCTGCGACCGCGACACTGCCGAGGCGTGACGCACGGTTACCGAACAGCGCGGTGGCCAGTGAAGTCTTCATGAATGTCTCGTGTGTGGAGGGGGTGCACATTGTGCGAGGTTTGACTTGAGGAGACAAGCGCTGCACGGAGCGGCAGGGCCGGCGATGGGAACGCCGACTGGGCGCACGACAAGGCGCACGACAAATAGTGCGACGAAAAATACAGACAAAGGCGAAAAGGCACTTGACACGAAAATGAATATCCATATAATGCTGTCCCACTTCAGCAGAAGTGCAGTAAATACGCGTACAGGTATCGTCGTCATGATGAACTTGATCAACGAACAATCCGGGGCGAAGAATCCGCTCGAGAACCGACCATCATGTGAACGCGGTTCGGTGGTTGATGCGTGTTCGCACCCCCGTCAAGGCCATGGAGAACACAGGTAGTCGACATGCATGTGCCGGCTCCCGAGCCAGCACGTGTTTCCGCATCAAGGAACCCCGGTTGGCTCGTCTCACCGGGGTTTTTTTGTGGTGTGGAAACCGTCGGTAACAAGGCGGTCGGCCACCCGATCCGAATCCCGGTACACCAGAGGCTGACAGTTGCAACCGATTCAATGGTACCGATTCGATGAATTCGGTCCTGTGCGTTGATGCGTGCCGGTGCCTTGAATTTTCCATGGCACGTTCTGATACGTATGCAGAATCAAGAGCGGCTGTCTTCCTGCAAGGCAAACTCAGGATGAGCGCAGAAATCGAATTTCTGCGGAACGGGTTCGAATCCCGTACATGGAATTCCCCTCGCACGGGAATTCAATGCGACCTGAACGTCGCTTTGCAAACCGATTCGACTGGCGATTGCCCTCGGCAGTCATCACGAGAATCACCCCGGTTGTACCCCATGCGGGAAGAGCGGGAAAACGTGGTTTCGGTTCGGCCGAACTCGCGTTCGACGGCTCGACTCGCGGCATCCGCGCGATCCTGCGTTGCTGCAAGCCACCGGTCGCGAACCGAAGAGGAGCAGCGGAGCGAGGCAGTCGATGCCGAGCCCGCCGCCGCTTCGATGAGCTGCCGCTGGCGCGCTTCAACCCATCTCGCGGGTGCGGGGTACGGCCATCCAATCAAGGAGAACGCCATGAACATCATGAGTCGAGCAGGAACGCTGCTGACGAATCTGACTCAGGAACGCCAGCCGCTGCGAACCACGGTGGCGCCGAACGAGCGGGCCCTGCGCATTCGCGACCGCGCGGTCGTGGAAGTGCTCGGGCCGGGTGTGTACTGGAGGCTGCCGCTTGTCGGCAGGGATTCCTTCGACGTGCACGACGCCTCCGTCGCACGGAGTGATGTTGCGCACCTTGAGGTGCTGGCCGAAACCCGACCGGATCTCGTTGCCGAACACTTCATCGAAGTCGATCTCGGCGCCGGTGAGGCGGCGCTTGTCTACGAAAACGACAAGCTCAGCGGGATTCAGGCTCCGGGTTCGCGCGTCTTCTACTGGAAGCCGATCGTGGACGTGCGCATCGAACGCGTCGACATTTTCGACAACCTCAGGGTGCGAGAGGACATCGCACGCGTGATCGGTCGTGACAGCGCGCTGGCACGCTCGGCCGGAGTACTCGAAGCCCTGCTCGGTGTCGAGGTCGGTGATCGTCAGGTTGGTCTGCTGTACGACGGCGGTGTGCTGCTCGAGGAGTTGCAGCCGGGTTATCACCTGTTCTGGAAGTTCGGCAGGAAGCTGTCGGCGAAGATTCTGCATACGCGCTGGATCGTCCGGGACCTTGCCGGTCAGGAAATCCTGACGCGCGACCGAGTGAGCCTGCGCATCAATCTCTCGGCAACCTACCGCATCATCGATGCGGTGCGTGTCAAGCAGAATGTGCAGAACCTCGGTGATTTCATCTACCGCGAGTTGCAGCTTGCGCTCAGGCGTGCCGTCGGTACGCGAACGCTCGACGAACTCCTGACGAACAAGTCGGTGCTCGACGAATGCATCAGCGAGGATGTCGTGGCTCGTCTCGACGAGGTCGGTGTGGAACTCGGCAGCATCGGTGTCAAGGACATCATCCTGCCGGGTGACATGAAGTCCATCCTCAACGAGGTTGTGCTGGCTGAAAAGACAGCTCAGGCCAACAACATTCGCCGACGCGAGGAAACCGCGGCAACGCGTTCTCTCATGAATACGGCGAAGCTGATGGCTGACAACCCGCTGCTCGTGCGTCTGAAGGAACTCGAAGCGCTTGAAAAGGTGACGCAGAACATCGATCGACTGACCGTCTACGGCGGCATCGACGGTGTCATGCAGAGTCTCGTCAGTCTGAACCCTGACGGTGATGGCTGACGAAACGTTGCGGCAAGGGGGCCGGCAGTAGTGCGGACCCCCTTGTTCGTTCCCGGTCATCACGCCGATGTTCGCCTTGTGCACGCCGACGTTTACCCTGAAGGCATGCCATGCCCCGGGTGTTCTTTCCTGCGGTTCGGAAAACGGTTCCGTACCGGTGGCGGCGCAGGAGCCGTAACGCCCCTGCCGTGTTGAAATGTCGATCCGCCAACGCCATATTGCCTGTTCAAGTCATCATCCGAACGGATTACAGCCCATGGACAGCAAGGCCATTCTCGAGCAACTGCTCGCTCAGTCCCGCAATGCCGTCAACAACGGCGTGCAGGCCGCCGAAGAACGCCGCTTCATCCCGCCACAGGGTGACGAGCGCACCGCGATGCTCAAGGGTGCGGGTGCCGGAGCTCTTGCCGCGGGTGCCGTGGCCATGTTCATGGGCAACAAGGGCTCGCGAAAATTCCTGAAGAAAGCCGCCAAATTCGGGGGTACGGCAGCACTGGGTGGCCTGGCCTACAAGGTTTACGCCGACATGCAGACTGCGCAGAATACCCAGCCCGCCCCTGCCACGGGTACGCCCATCCCCGCTGCCGACAGCGCGCCGTCTGCTGATCCGATTGCCATCGAATCCGATGCCGGCAAGCCGCCGTTGTCGTTGAATCTGGCCCAGTTCGAAAACAGCGCTCCCATCGACGAACTTGCCGAACCCGAGGCGCAGCAGCGCAGCGAATCGGTGCTGCGCGCCATGATCACTGCCGCGCGTGCCGACGGTCACATCGACAGCAAGGAAATGGATGCCATCACGCAGGAAATCTCGGCACTCGGTCTGGAGCAGGATGTTTCGCGCTTCCTGCTCGACGAGATGAACAAGCCCGTGGATGCCGAGCGGATTGCCGGATTTGTCGACAGCCCCGAGGCGGGAGCCGAACTCTACATTGCCTCCGCGATGGTCATTGACCAGAGTGATGCTGCCGGTCGCGACTATCTCGGACATCTGGCCGCGGCGCTCGGGCTCAGCCCCTCGGTGGTCGCACTTCTGGAAGCGCCGCTGAAGGACGAGAGTTGAAGCATCAGGCAGCGTGTCCGATCGGGCCGGATTGCTCGGATGAGCCTGTCGGCAGGCGCTTTGCCATCGTCATGATCATGCCGATGTCCACCAGGGTATCGGTCGAACGCTCATCGTAGAGCAATTCCAGAGGCTTGCCGTTGTCGTCGATGCCGGCCGCGACCACGTCGTAGTCGAGATCGAAGTAGGTGCTCAGTACGCGCATGTGGTCGGCCAGATAGTTGCCGGCGAACTCGCTGACCATGGTGCCGGGCGAGCAGAAGATCACGTTGCCGAGAGCCGAGCCGTGTGGTGACAGCACATGCTCGGCATCACGGAAGATGTGTGCCTGCTCGAGCATCGTGTAGGGCTGCATGCTGGCAGTCGCATATCCTGCATCGGCAAGTGCCGGCAAGAGTTCGTCCTCGTTGAGAACCTGTCGGCGGGCGCCGCTGCCCCGGGGAATGTAGAGTCGACGCGGTCCGTCGTGTTCCAGCCAGAAACGATGTGGCTCCGACGGCAGGTGATCGAGCATCACCTCACGCAGATCCTTCAGTACACCCCGGTTGGTCCAGCCTGTTTCCGGGCCGCGGAACATCGGTACCAGCAATCGCTTGACGTGGTAGGTGGCCGGGCGCCAGGTTTTCGGGTCCCTGGTGTCGAAGAAGGTGTGTACGTGATCGAACTCGAAACCCAGGTCTGCGAGTGACTGGCTCTGGAACCCGGGCCCGGCACGATGGATGTAGAGTTCCGGTTTCGGATCCGACAGCATGCCGAATCGGTCGAGCATCAGATAGCCGGGTAGCGAATCGATCAGCCAGTGATAGAAACACGATGGATAGCGTGAGGGAAACAGCGCCAGCGTGCCATCGATGTGGATGGTGTCCTTGTAACGTTCGTCGGCACGTTCCTTTTCCGGATCGGTTTCCGGAAGAATATGGGAGATCTCCTCCACCATCACGCCATCGGCGTCGTAGATCAGGATGATGTCGGACTCGACGAACACCGTTGCATTGGCAACCTCGGCAACCCAGGCGCCGTACATGTCGTTGGTTGCCATGGTGTGGGGGTCGTACAATGGCCGGTCCTGCCGGTTGCGGCTGCCGAAGTCGAACGTTTCGGCAGGGTAGAGTTCATGTCTGATCATCTGGCTGCGTTCATTCCTGCTGTCGTGTGTCTCCAGATCACCGGGGTGCGTCAGGCCACAGAGTTCCCGGGTCTCCTGCTGCGCATAGCCGAAGGCCTGGAAATCGTCGTAGAAGGTCCTGTAGACAAGATCGAGAAGCGACTGGTCGTACATGTCGCCCACGGATGCGCCGCCGAAGTCGCTGTGGCCTGCCGCTTTCGCACGCAGTTCTGTCTGCGCGAAGTGCTTGCCGATGTAGTCCAGTGATTCTTCCAGATTCTCGAATCGACCGATGTAGTCGTATTCGATGTCCCTGATCATCAGTTGCAGGTTCTGCGGGCGCCAGTGTGGATCCATGGCCACGGGCTGCTGGTTGCAGACCACTTCCACGAAGGTACGGAAATCGACTGTCTCCGTTGCATCGGTGATTTCCTCCGGTGACACCCCCTTGAGCTGGGCAAGGATGATCTTTCTGGCGGGGGAAGGCCAACCGGGGGCGATCTTCGAGAGATAGGCCGACAGCAGGCGTGTGTAGGGATTGCGCACCATGGTGAAGCGCCTGAATTCGTCCGAGAACAGCACTCGTTTCTGGAACTCGTCGACGTAGGCGGTCGGATGCTTCAGCGGTGACCTGGTGATGTCGTGAATGTTGGTGTTTGCGGGCAGGGGAAAGCCCTGCTCCTCTTCCTGCAGCGCTTCGAGCAGGAGCGTCGAGGCCACCGTCGGGTTCTCGATGTACGCATAGCCGTGCTTCAAGGAGATGTTGACGAGGTAGTTCACCAGGTCCGGACGCATGTTGTCGGCCGCGAGTTCCTTCAGCGTCGGGCTGATCACCGTCGGATCCTTCGCCAGCAACGAGGGTGGCGGTGCGTGCTTGAGTGACGCCGCGTAGGGCCTTTCGAAACCGAATTCCTGCATGATCGGATCACAGATGTCGATGAACACCTTCTGTTCTTCACGTGTCCATGCGTGCCAGCCGGCCAGACCATCATCGAATGCCCCGGAGGTGCCTTCCATCCTGCCGCCTTCGCTGCAGGATGAATTGATCGGATTGCCGGAAATGAAGTCGGCGGGGGTATCGTCATGCGCCATGCCGAGCCTGCTCATGACCTCGTCGTATACCTTGTGGGGATTCTCCATCAGCTCGTGGTGGCGCACCACGGCGCAGTGTTCACTGTCGTGGAGATGGCGGGAAGCGTCGATGTTCCGTCGCCAGTGCTCGCAGAGCTGCGCGAAATCGAGATGCGCGAATTCCTCGAGTCTGCGTGCCGCGTTGACCACCTCGACACCGTTGCGCATCACGTGGATCACGGCAAGACGACCGAAAACGTCGGTGGCCCTGCGAAAGCCGTTCCGACTCAGGTTGCCCTTCGCGATCCAGTATTTCTTCGTCTCGTCCCGGGGGATTTCCGTCAGTCCGTACTGCATCCTGCACAGCATCTCGGAATACACTGCGGCACGCTGTGACGCGTCCAGCTGGCAGTTCTCGAGGTTGTCGTCGTGATCGGGATGCTGTTCCTCGTACGTGATCAGGAATTCGATGAAGTTGCTGATCAGCGGTGCCTCGCCGATACGCTCCGGTTCGAGCACGTCGCGGTGCTTCGCCATCGACTCGATCACGGCACGGGTGCTGCTGCCGATGCCGCTGATGAGGAGAGGGGTAATGCGCATGGTGAGGTTACCTGGAATGATCGTTTGACGTGAGACGGGGCAACGATGTGTCAGTTGGCAACGGCACGTGGTTCGGGGGGCTGTCGATTGCCGGTGTTTTCCCGGTCGGCAGTGCCGTCGAAGGCACCGCATTCGGCAAGACGGTTCACGAACCATGCCCAGCTGTGTCGATCGCGCACCAGAGCCTTGCCGGCGTCGGTGCGAGAGGTGATGTCGGTGCCGCGATCCATGAGCAGGCGAATGCCTCGCTCGTAGGCGTCGATGTCTTCGAAGTCGTCGACGAGCCAGCCGGTGTCGTCGTTTACCAGCTCGTCGATGCCGCCGACGCGGGAGCTCAGCACGGGCAGTCCGCGTGACATCATCTGGATCAGTACCGTCGGCAGACCTTCCCATTCGGACGTGCAGAGAAACAGGCGATATTCGCTGAAGTCGATTTCCTCGATGGAGTTGTAGACTCCGCGGTATTCGATGTTGGGAAACTCACCGTGCATGATGCGTGTGCCGACGTTGTCGTTGCCCTCGGGGCCATAGACGTCGAAGCGGAGCTGGGGCAGACGCTCGGCAACCTCGACCAGGATGTCGGGGCGCTTCTGCCGTGACAGCCGACCGCACCAGAGCACCTTGTCGCCACGTACGCCACTGACCTTTTTTCTTGCCGGATGGCTGAGCGGTGTGTACACGCAGTGGAGCCTGGCCATGAGTGCTTCGGGGAAGCCATACATGGTGCGGATGTCGTCGATGATCTTCTGGTTGTCGAACCAGACGTGCCTGAGGTAGGGCAGCGTCTCGGGCAGGTAGTCGGGGATGTAGCCAACCGGTGCGCCAAGCGGTGAGTAGTCGAAGCAGAACAGGCTCGCATACAGGTCGGTAACCGTGGCGAGGGGCTTCGCGTGCCAGCGGTACATTTCCCAGCAGGCGTGTGAATTGATGTTGATGATCTTTTCGGGCGCGATGTGTCCGATCAGTACATGGAGAGCGCTGACCTTTTCGGCGAAGTCGTTGAAGGGCACCACTTCTTCCATGCAGATGACCCGCGTGCCGCTTTTCAGCCACTCGGCCATCGACACTGACGAGGATTCGGTGACGATCAGCAGCACCTCATCCATCGAATAGTGCTCCTGCATCGCCTTCAGATAGAAGGTTGCAATGAGATCGGCTCCACCGTGACTCAGGAACGGCACCACGATCACGGCCTTCACGCCGTCGTGCAGGTGTTCGGTGAGTGTCGTCAGGTACTTGGCGGGCATCGGGAACGGATAGCGCACGATCGCATTGAGCTTCTGCTCGGCCGTCGAGAGCTGCGGCTCGATCTTCGACAGTTCGGCAAAGTCATCGAGAAGATTCTTCGGCAGCGAGCGGTTGGTCGGCCAGCGTCCTTCCTTGCGGCCCCAGGTTACATAGTGGTTGAGGTAGCCGTGCTCGGGCTCGAGATCGGGGTTTCGGTGCGCGTAGTAACGCGGGTCGAAGTTCTCCGACGGTCTCTGGTCGAGACGGTGCTCGCTCTTCAGATAGGCGATGAGCGGCAACTCGCCCGGCGCCAGGGTCTTGCCATGACGCTGTCGATACCAGGCGTGGTCGAACCAGCGGCAGGGGTCGAAGTCGTTGTGAATGCCGTGACTGATGAAGTGCTCGAAGGCGGCTGCTTCGTTCAGTTCGTGCAGGTCATGCCGGGCGCGATACCAGTGCACATCGAAGAGGTCCTTGATCTTCCTGATGTGCTGATAGATCTCGCTGTCGTACTGCATCGAGAAACGGTTGAAGTGGAAGCCACTCGGCTCGTGCACCAGCGTGATCCTGCTGCCGCTCGGGATGTCGTGGTTCTGGAGATCGACGCTGAAGCCGACGTCCGGCGACCCACCGTGCACGGCCTGGACATCAGGCCGTCGCTGGTCGGGAATCACTTCGCCGACGCGCTTGCCGTCGGCGAGTATGCTGAGAGGCTGTCCGGCCGGGTAGGTAATCATCCATCCGGACACCGTGGCGCCGTCGCGCCTCTCGATGTTGCCGATGGCCTTGGCGCTCTTGCGCTTCTTGAAACGGGGCAGCTTGATCACGCTTGACGCACCTTCGCGGGCGCTGCCGGGGCAGCAGCCTTGTCGCGGGAGTAGATGTTGTGGATACGCGGAACCGCTCTGAGGGTGTTCGTCTGCTTCAGCAGCGATTCACTGTTCTTGGCAATGCGCACGTAGTGCGCGGTGCCCATGGCAACCTTGTGCACGAAACCGTTGCGGATGGTTTCGACGTTCCAGGTCCAGTCTTCGAAACCGAAACCCTCGCCGATGCGGTTTCGCGTGTAGGGGTAGTCGCGATAGACCTGTGTCGGAGCGAAGGACAACGCGGTCCAGTAGTTCATGAAGTAGATGTTCTCCAACTCGAAGTCGCGTGATTCCATGTCGACGTGATTGAAGACGTGCGCGTTTTCGTTGCCGAACATCACGTTGTACTCGGGATGCAGGACGAACCGGTCACTGTCCATGCACTGGGCAGCGAGATGGCAATCGACGAGCCAGGTACGACACCAGAGGTCGTCGCCATCGAGAAATGTGGTGAAGCGCCCCCTGGCGATCTGTACGGCGTGGTTGCGCGACTCGGCAAGGTCGCCATGGGTCACTTCTTCGATGCGAGTGCCGCGGTCTGCGAACCGGCCAGCCACCTCCCTGGTTGGCTCATCGGGCTTGTCAAGCACGATGATGAGTTCGGTTGCAAGGCCGAATTCGGCGGCACAGCGTCGCGCTCGCTCGACACTGCGCAGCGTCGGATAGAGAATCTGGCCCTCGTGATGTGCATTGACCACACAGGAGATCACGGGGTCCCGGTTGCCGGCAGCACGGGCGAAGTCGACCACGGTCGTATCCGGTGACGACGCCTGTTCGGATTCAGGGGGCGTATCCGGTGCAGGATTCCGTGGCTGATTCTCATTCATGTGTGGCACGCTCACGTTCGACGCAGACCGGCGGTATTGCCGGTCGTTTCGACGTGAACTGCTGCACGGAATGTGCCAGTGGGAAAGCGTGGAAAGCCTTTGCGAGCCTCGCTACTTCCCGGGCAGCCACGACACGTCCGTCACCTTCCACTGCGGCCCGCCTTCGGGCACATCGGCGTGGTGGGTGAGACGGGTGAGGGAGACATTGCCGATGTCGAAACTCACGCTGTTGTGAAGCGGCAGATTCAGGGCGATCTGCAACGCCGCAAGGATGGGGCCTCGATGGGTGATCACGACGACGTTCCCGCCGCGGTGTTCCGCACACATCCGGTCGATGAACCCCTGCACACGGTTTCGCAGCGCTTCGAAACTCTCGCCGCCGGGGGCGACCTGTTCGGGTGGCAGTGGCCAGTAGGCCAGGTAGCCGTCGTTTCGACGGGCGAAGAGTTCGGCGTGGGTCAGGCCGTTGAAGTCGCCGAAGTCCTGCTCGACAATGGCGGCGTCGGATTCCCGGCGGAGCTCGATGGCACCGGCGTCGACCAGGGCGTCCGCAGTCTGGCTGGCGCGCTTCATCGGACTCGTGACCCAGTGGGCGCCCACGGGCAACTGCCTCGCGATGCTCTCGAAGAGCGGACGGTCGCCGGTATCGCAGTCGACGTCGAGACTGCCGTACATCACGTCGCGGATCGAGGGCACCAGCGCATGACGCACCCACCAGAAGCGCGTGGCATTCCGGGGGTTCGGCAGGCGATCTCTGTAGGAGCTGTTCATGGCCGGGGAGCGCGGCCGGGGGACGGGTATCCGCGGCGCGACGTTTCTGTCTCGAAATTGACTCTATTGTAGATTGTGAGCCCATGCCCGGTCTCGAAACAGCGCACAGGCGTCTTCCGGGCCGGGATCGCGAGCCGAGGTCAACTGATGCCATCGGCAGTACCAACGAGGAAAATACCGATGCACCGCTACGGAAACACCGCACTTGCAACACTGACTCTGGCCGTTGCCACCGCGTTTGCCGGCATGGTCCAGGCCGCCGCTCGTACCGACGTCGTCATCGGCATGGCGCTCGAGCCACCGAACCTCGACCCGACTGCGGGCGCCGCGGCTGCCATTGATGAAGTCGTCTACGCCAACATCTACGAAGGCCTCACGCGCTTCGGCCCCGATGGCAGCGTGCTGCCCGCGCTCGCCGAAAGCTGGACGGTCGAGGACGACGGCACCCGTTACGTGTTCAGGCTTCGTGAAGGCGTGAAGTTCCACGATGGCAACGACTTCAGTGCCGATGACGTGAAGTTCTCGATCGAGCGTGCCATGGCCGACGATTCCGCCAATGCACAGAAGCAGCTCTTCGCCAACATCGACTCGGTCGAGGTCATCGACCCCACGACCATCACCATCGACATGAAGACCCCGGATGGCAACCTGCCGTTCAATCTCGCCTGGGGCGATGCCGTGATCCTCGATCCCGAGAGCGCCGATGATGCCGCCAGAGCGCCGGTGGGTACCGGCCCCTTCACCTTCGACGAATGGGTGCAGGGCGATCGCATCGTGATCCGGAAGAGCGACGATTACTGGGGCGAGCCCGTGAAGCTCGACACTGCCACCTTCAGGTTCATCAGCGAACCGGCGGCGGCCTATTCGGCGCTGCTGACGGGTGATGTCGATGCCTTTCCGGTGTATCCCGCGCCCGAGAACCTCGCCGAGTTCGAGGCCGATCCGCGCTTCAGTGTCATCGTCGGCTCCACCGAAGGCGAGACCATTCTCGCCATGAACAACCAGTCGGAAGCACTGAAGGACAAGCGCGTGCGCGAGGCGATTGCGCATGCGATCAGCCGCGAGGAAATCATCGATGGCGCCATGTTCGGTTACGGCACACCGATCGGCTCGCACTTCGCGCCGCATCATCCGGCTTATGTCGACATGACGGAACTCTCCGCGCACGATCCCGAGAAAGCCGAGGCGATGCTGAAGGAAGCAGGCTTCGACGACAAGCTCACCCTGTCGCTGAAACTGCCGCCGCCGGCCTACGCGCGGCGTGGTGGCGAGATCATTGCGGCGCAACTGCGCGAAGTGGGCATCGAGACCGAGATCGAGAACGTCGAATGGGCGCAGTGGCTCGAGCAGGTGTTCAAGGGCAGGGACTTCGACCTGACCATCGTCTCGCACACCGAACCCATGGACATCGGCATCTACGCACGGCCGGACTATTACTTCCAGTATCGGAACGAAGACTTCGACGCGGTGATGGAAGCACTGGGCGCCGAAACCGATGCCGCGAAGCGCACCGAGCTGTTGCAGCAGGCGCAGGAAATCATCGCGAAGGACTACGTCAACGGCTTTCTGTTCCAGCTGGCCCGAACGGGTGTGGCCGATGCGAAACTGAAGGGGCTCTGGGAGAATTCGCCGACGCAGGCGAATGATCTGACGGGGGTCTACTGGGAGGAGTGAAGCCCGGTATCAGGTGCGTTCCGGCTCGTCCGGGATGACCAGCGTCGGCAAATCGCCTTCAAGCCATGCACGAACCCGCGCGGCGATGGCGTCGGCCGGTTCGTGTCTGAGGGCGCATTCCCAGACCGTGGCAACCCGCCAGCCTGCCGCCAGCAGTTCATCGGCACTCCGCGAATCGCGGACCACGTTCTGTTCGAATTTCCGCGTCCAGAACTCGGTGCGCGTGGCCGGGGTGGTGGTGTAGCGGCAGTTCTCGTGCCGATGCCAGAAGCAGCCGTGCACGAAACAGACACTGCGGAATCGCGGAAACACGATATCCGGACGCCCCGGCAGATCCTTCCGGTGCAGGCGAAAGCGAAGCCCCTGCCGGTGGAGCGCCTTTCTCAGCAGCAGCTCCGGCCGGGTGTCCTTGCCTCTGATGCCGCTCATCATCCGGGATCGCGTGCGTTGGTCGACTGTGTCCGTCACTTCGGTTGTCATCGAACTGTTGAGGGAACAATGTCTCATTGTCGGCTGAGCGCGGGGGCCGTGCATGGTCTTTCGTGCCATGCCATAATGGCAAAATCATTCCCGGTTTTGCTGAAGCGTTTCCATGACAGTCGAGTTTGCCCGTCTCGTGGAGCGCACTGGCCGCTCGCGCCAGGAAATCGCGGATCTGCTGGCGATCAGCCTCAGAACCCTCTATCGCTGGGAACAGGAGAACGTCAAACCGAAGCGACTTGCGGTCAGGTACCTCGAAGACATGATCCGCAGCAGCACGCCGCAGACTCGTCTGGCTCTGCCCGATTTCAGGTACATCGATCTGTTCGCAGGCATCGGTGGCTTCCGGCGAGCCTTCGACGCGGTGGCAGGGCACTGCGTGTTCACCGCCGAGTGGGACAACGCCTGCCGGAAGACCTACGAAGCGAACTTCGAGCACGACGAGTCACACGTTTTCGCTACCGACATCCGTGAGTTCACCGTCGATGAAAAGTGCCTGAATGGCATTCCCGCACACGATCTGCTGGTTGCCGGTTTTCCATGCCAGCCGTTCTCGATCGCGGGTGTGTCGAAGAAGAATTCGCTTGGCAGAAAGCACGGCTTCCACGATGACACGCAGGGCACCCTGTTTTTCGATATCGCCCGCATTCTCGAACATCACAGGCCCGCCGCCTTTCTCCTCGAGAATGTTCGCAATCTCGTCAGTCACGACAAGGGCAGGACGTTTCGCATCATCAGCCGCACCCTGCAGGAAGAACTCGGTTATCACGTCAGCCATCGCATCATCGATGGGCGCAGCTGGGTGCCGCAACAGAGAAAGCGCATCATCATGCTTGGCTTCCGTGACGATGTGGGCCTGGATCTGGCGGACATGCCGATACCGGATCCCGCTGAAGGTCCGGTCATCGGCAGCATCCTTCATGGCGAGATACCCGGCGAGATCGAGGAGCCGGCCTACATGAAGAACGGGAAGGCGCTGGACAAGTACATACTCAGCGAAAGGCTCTGGGATTACCTGCAACGCTATCGAGAGAAGCACAGAGCGGCCGGCAACGGTTTCGGTTTCGGCCTCGTGGGCAGGAATGACGTGGCACGCACGCTGTCGGCGAGATACTACAAGGATGGATCCGAGATTCTCGTCAGGCGTGGCAGAGGGCGACCCAGACGTCTGACGCCGAGAGAGTGTGCCAGATTGATGGGTTTCGATCGGCCCGGAGAGTCGCACTTCCTGATACCCGTGTCCGATACCCAGGCCTACAAGCAGTTCGGCAACTCGGTGGTTGTGCCCATGGCGGCGGCCATTGCGCGTTTCATGAAACCGGCGCTGATGCAGCTCGTGCATGAACCGGCCGGTCGGCAAGGTCGCCTCGAGTTCGCAGCGGCTGATGAGTCGGTGGTCTGAGTCATCACGCAGTCGGGTCAGCTGGCGAGGTTTTGCGACCGATTTGCAGTCAAGCGGCTCTGGAGTTGACAGAACGCGTTCATTCGGATGCTTCTTGCCCGGCGGCGCTTGACTACACGAAGAATTCGTGTTAAAGCCTAGTATCGTAAGGTGGTTGCTTCTGATGTTCCGGTCATGTCATGGGAAGCTATCCGCGCGTCACCCCAACTCCTTGCAGTCGCTGAAATGCGCGTCAATTCCGCGCAGTGGAGGAGTCATGGCACAGCATCATTCCCCGGATCGTCCCGATACCATCGTTCGCAAGCTCGGACGTTTCGTGGCCGGAGCCGATCACGAAACCATGTCCGACGATGCACGCGAGGAACTCAGGAAGCGCATTCTGGACACGATCGGTGTGGCAATCGGTGCTCTCGAGGGCGAACCGATAAGGATGATTCGCGAGCACAATGCCGATTTCGGGGGCAGGGAGCTTTGCACCTTCATCGGCGGTGGCAAGGGTGCGCCGGACAGGGTCGCCTTCTACAACGGGGCGCTCAGCCGTTATCTCGACTTCATGGACAGCTACCTTGCCAGGGGCGAGACCTGCCACCAGTCGGACAACTTCGGTGCGGTGCTGGCAGCAGCGGAATATGCCGATGCCTCGGGGGACGACCTGCTGTCGGCGATGGCCGTCGCCTATCAGGTGCAAGGGCGTCTGTGTGACGAAGCGCCGGTGCGAGCCAGGGGTTTCGATCATACGGTGCAGGGGGCGTATGCCTCCGCCGCCGGGGTAGCCCGGGCGCTGGGGCTGGATGCAGAGAAGAGTGCCATGGCGATCGCCATTTCCGGCACGTGCAACAACGCCCTGCGTTGTACCCGGACCGGGTCGCTGTCGCACTGGAAGGGGCTGGCCTATCCACAGGCCGCTTTCGTCGGAGCCCACGCGGCCTTTCTCGCCATGCGCGGCATTACCGGGCCGGAAGCGGTGTTCGAGGGCAACAAGGGCTTCATGGAGGCAATTGCCGGAGAGTTCAGCATCGACTGGGAAAACGAGGATCTGAACAACGTCATCAAGTCGATCATCAAGAAATACAACGCCGAGATTCACAGCCAGTCCTCCATTGAAGGCGCGCTGGAACTGCAGCAGGAACACGGCTTCACCTGGGATCAGATCGAGCATGTCGGCATCGACATCTTCGACGTGGCCTTTCACATCATCGGCGGTGGAGAAGAGGGTGACAAGACCATCGTCCGTACCAAGGAGGAGGCAGACCACAGCCTGCAGTACATGGTCGGTGTGGCGCTGATCGACGGCAACGTGCTGCCGGCGCAATACGAGGGCGATCGCGTGACGCGGGACGATATCCAGTCGCTGCTCAGGCGTTTCACGGTCAGGCCAAAGCAGGAATATACCGATCGCTTTCCGGCGGAGGTCTGCACCGATCTGACGATCACCCTGAAGGATGGCACCGTCCTGAAGAAGACCAGGACCGATTACGAAGGTTTCAACACCCGGCCCATGTCCTGGGAGACGGTGGAAGCCAAGTTCACCCATCTGACCGTGCCGTTCACCTCGGAACGCAGCCGCAAGGCCATCGTCGATGC
This sequence comes from Gammaproteobacteria bacterium, assembly GCA_002746645.1. Taxonomy (GTDB): domain Bacteria; phylum Pseudomonadota; class Gammaproteobacteria; order Granulosicoccales; family Granulosicoccaceae; genus Granulosicoccus. The sequence continues at coordinate 29,004 of PDPU01000024.1, forward strand.
GGTCAGGAACCTTGAACAGGTTTCTGCCAGAGAGCTGGCGGCGGTTCTGGGCAATCTGAACGGCTGACTCAATCCCGGTTCCGGGTCTGCTGCGCCGCGGTTCCGCCCGGGATCATTCTGTCCGGCAAACGAGAGGTAAAGACGATGCTGAAAATGGATCCCAACGAAAAGCGCGAACAATCCGACGTGTGGAAGAACCGTTCGTTCCCCTACATTCCGATGAACGACCGCGATCCCAAGCCGCGCTCGAAGTCCATCACCGAAATCCGCGGGCCCTATTACGCCGTCACGCCGCATACCTACACCAGCGAATTGCTGGACCTGATGGGCGAGCACGTGGACGGCTACAAATACGCCGGTGGTTCCTTCTCGCTGATGCCGGCCGAGCAGGTGATCAAGCTGAACCGTATCTGTCACGACCACGGGGTCTATGTCTCGACCGGTGGCTGGATCGAGAACGTGCTGGCCCGTGCGCCTTCGCAGGTCGATGCCTATATCGAGGAGTGCAAGCGACTGGAATTCGACATGATCGAGTTGTCTACCGGCTTCATTCAGTTGCCGGTACCGGACCTGCTGCGTCTGATCGGAAAAGTCAACAAGGCCGGCCTGAAGCCCAAGCCCGAGATCGGCATTCAGTTCGGGGCCGGGGGCGATACCAGTCAGGCCGAGCTTGAGGCGGAGGGCACCCGCGATCCGCAGATCCTGATCGACACCGCCAATGAGTGCCTGAACGCCGGGGCCACCATTGTCATGATCGAGTCGGAAGGCATCACCGAGAACGCCGACCCCTGGCGCACCGATGTGGCCGCCAGGATCATGAAGGAGGTGGGCATGGACAACGTGATGTTCGAAGCTGCCGATCCGGAAGTGTTCCAGTGGTATGTCAAGAACTATGGCATCGACGTGAACATGTTCATCGACCACAGTCAGATCGTGCAGCTCGAATGCCTGCGCCGCGGTATCTGGGGTACCAAATCCACCTTCGGCCGGATCACGACCCACCGATAAATACGGCACATGCTGTCTGCGGTGGGTCGACCTGCAAGGGTGCCGGTGATATCTTGTCGGTCGTCACCCTTCCTCGAGTAGATCATGCCCATCCGCAACCGCATCGCCGACTTCCTGCCCGATATCGTCGCCTGGCGCCACGACATCCACGCCCACCCCGAACTCATGTTCGACACGCGGCGCACGGGGGACTTCGTTGCCGAGAAGCTCGGAGAGTTCGGCTGCGATGAAATCGTCACGGGTATTGCCGAAACCGGCGTGGTCGGAGTCATCCGCGGCAACAAGGGTGACAACGGGCGCGTCGTGGGTCTGCGCGCCGACATGGACGCCCTGCCCATCGAGGAAGAAACCGGTGTCGACTATGCCTCCACCATCCCGGGCCTCATGCATGCCTGCGGGCACGACGGACACACCGCAATGCTGCTCGGAGCGGCGCGTTATCTCGCCGAAACCCGCAATTTCGCGGGTGCGGTCGCCGTCATCTTCCAGCCCGCGGAAGAGGGCGGTGGCGGCGGTGAAGTCATGTGCAAGGAAGGCATGATGGAGCGCTTCGGCATCGACGAGGTCTACGGCATGCACAACTGGCCGGGGCTGCCTGTCGGGCAGTTCTCGATACGCCCCGGCCCCTTTTTCGCCGCGGCCGATCAGTTCGAGATCACCATCGAAGGTGTCGGTGGGCATGCGGCGAAGCCCAGCCAGACCGTCGATCCCACCGTGGTGGCCGCGCACCTCGTTACCGCGCTGCAGACGATCGTCTCGCGAAACGCCGATCCGATCGAGCAGATCGTGGTGTCGGTCACGTCGTTGCAGACGGCCACGACGGCCTTCAACGTCATACCCGACACCGTCGAACTCAAGGGCACCATCCGTGCGCTAACGGCGGAGATGCGCGAGCTGGGCCGGAAGCGCCTCATCGAAATCGCCGAAGGCATGACCGCCAGCCTCGGTGCGAAGGCCGTGGTCAACTACATGCGCGGTTATCCAGCCATGGTCAACCATGAAGACAACACCGAGTACGCCATCAGCGCGGCGAAGGAGGTCTCGGGTCAGTGCGAGCATGCCCCCATTTCCATGGGCGGCGAAGATTTCGCCTACATGCTCGAAGAGCGCCCCGGTGCCTACATCCTCGTCGGCAACGGTGATACCGCGGCGGTACATCACCCGAAGTACAATTTCAACGACGACGCCATTCCCGCCGGCGTTTCCTGGTTCGTGGAAATGGCTGAAAGCCGCCTGAATGCGGTCTGAGATTCGCGACGCGCACTGATCTGCAACTCGAATACGGCGCTGCACGCCGTAACAACCCGACGGTAACGCATGCTGCGCTTCATCACCCGCCGGTTCTTCTCGCTGCTGATCACCTTGTGGGTGGCGAGCATGATGGTGTTTCTCGTCATCGAAGTGGTGCCGGGTGACCCCGTTTCCTACATGATCGGCCTGAATGCCGCGCCCGACACGGTTGCGGCTCTCCGCAGCGAGCTGGGCCTCGACAAGGGGCGTGTCGAGCGATACTTCGACTGGGTTGGCGGGCTTCTCCGTGGCGACTTCGGTCAGTCCTACACCTATCGCACACCTGTCGCCGGGATGATTGTCGAGCGACTCAAGGTGTCGCTGCCCCTGGCGATCTATGCGCTGACCCTGTCGACACTCATTGCATTTCCCGCCGGCATTCTCGCCGCCAGTCGCCGCGGGGGCTGGTTGGACCGGCTGGTCATGGCGTTCACGCAGCTCGGTATCGCGGTGCCGAATTTCTGGTTCGGTCTGTTGCTCGTGATGCTCTTTGCCGTGAATCTCGGCTGGTTTTCCGCCGGTGGGTTTGCCGGCTGGGACAAGGGGGCTGCTGCCGTGCTCGCTTCCCTCACGCTGCCGGCCATCGCGCTGGCGCTTCCCCAGGCGGCAATCCTCGCGCGCGTCATGCGCTCGTCGCTGCTCGACGTGCTCGGTGAAGACTACCTGCGTACCGCTCGCGCCAAGGGGCTCACTTCACGTCAGGCGCTGATCGGCCATGCACTGCGCAACGCCATGATTCCGGTACTGACGATCCTGGGCCTGCAGTTCTCGTTTCTCCTCGCCGGTGCCATCATCATCGAGAACGTCTTCTACCTCCCCGGGCTCGGGCGACTGATCTTCCAGGCGATTGCGCAGCGCGATCTCATTGTGGTCGAGAGCGTGGTCATGCTGCTCGTCTTTGCCGTGGTGCTCGTGACCTTCCTCGTGGATCTTGCCTATGCCTGGGTCGATCCGAGGCTCCGACATGGCCGTTGACCGCATTCACAATCCGAATTTCTGGATCGGGGCCATGCTTTGCCTGTTGGTGGTGTTCGCTGCTGGCCTGAGTTTCTTCTGGACGCCGTTCGACGTCACTGACCTCGATGTGCGGAACAAGCTGCAACCGCCCTCGGCCGAACACTGGCTGGGTACCGATCAGCTCGGTCGCGATGTGCTGTCGATGCTGATCGTGGGCGCGCGCACTTCCATCGCCGTTGCGCTTGTCGCCGTCGGCATCGGCATGGGCATCGGCGTGCCGCTCGGGCTCTTTGCCGCCGCCAGGCATCGCCACTGGTTCGACGAACTCGTGATGCGGGGAAACGATCTCGTGTTCGCGTTTCCGTCACTGCTCATCGCGATCATGATCACCGCGGTGTTCGGCCCCGGTGCCGTCAACGCGATCATTGCCATCGGCATCTTCAATATTCCGGTGTTTGCACGTCTGACGCGTGGTGCCGCCCTGAGCCTGTGGAAGCGTGAGTACATTCTTGCCGCGCGCGTTGCCGGCAAGGGTGCGACGAGAATCTCGCTCGAGCACATCCTGCCGAACCTCCTGAACCTGCTGATCGTGCAGGGCACCATCCAGTTCTCGCTCGGCATCCTTGCCGAAGCCGGGCTCTCCTACCTCGGACTCGGCGCGCAACCGCCGACACCGAGCTGGGGTCGCATGCTGGCCGAGAGCCAGACCTTCATCCGGCTCGCGCCCTCCCTCGCGCTCTTTCCCGGGCTCGCCATCATGCTGACGGTACTCGGCCTGAATCTGCTCGGCGATGCGCTGCGTGATGCGCTCGATCCACGTCTGGCGCGCGAACGCCAGCGCCTCGCGGGATAAGTGCGATGACGGCACCGCTGCTCGAGGTCGAGGGTCTTTCCCTGTCGATTCACGGAACGCCGATTCTGAAAGGCCTCGATCTCGCGCTCGAGGCCGGCTGCACGCTTGGCGTGATCGGCGAAAGTGGTTCGGGGAAATCCCTCACGGCCCTGTCGATCATGCGGCTGCTGCCGCGCGGATCGAACCTGAACGGAGACATCCATCTTGCCGGCCGGCCGCTCCTGTCGCGAAGTGAACCGGCGCGCTCACTGAGCGAGCGCGAGATGTGCGAGCTTCGTGGCGGCGAGCTCGGCATGATCTTCCAGGAACCGATGACGGCGCTGAACCCGCTCAAGAGCATCGGCGAGCAGGTGGCCGAAAGCGTCATGATCCACACGGGCAAAAGCCGTCGCGCCGCCTGGCAGCAGGCCGCGGAAGTACTCGAGCACGTGGAGCTTCCCAATGATGAATTTCCCCTGACGCGTTACCCACATGAACTCTCCGGTGGGCAACGCCAGCGTGTGGTGATCGCGATTGCCGTGGCCTGCAATCCGCAGTTGCTGATCGCCGACGAACCCACCACCGCGCTCGATGTCACGACCCAGGTGGCCATTCTGGATCTTCTGCGTCGCCTGCAGCGTGAATCCGGCATGGCGCTGATGCTCATTACCCACGATCTTGCGCTCGTCGCCGACATGGCCGACGACATCATCATCATGCGCCACGGCGAGATTCCGGAGCGGGGCAGCCGCGAGGAGATCTTCCGTCATCCACGGCACGACTACACGAAGATGCTGTTTCGGGCCTCGGCGATGGTGGAAGGTGCTGCGCCTCCCCGCGAACACGATTCACGTGAATCGCTTTCCGGGCGAAACCATGATCTGGGTCACACGGCGGCCGTCAAGGACGGTTCACGTGAACCGTTTTCGCGTCGATTCCGTGATGCGGATCACACCGAGAATTCTGCTGCGGAACGCATCATTGCGGAAAGCGCTGCCACGGAAAGCGCTGCCACGGAAAGCGCTGCCACGGAAAGCGCTGCCACGGAAAGCGCTGCCACGGAAAGCGCTGCCACGGAAAGCGCTGGCGAGAAAGCTCCTCGACCACTGCTGACAGTCAGGGATCTCTCCGTCGACTACCCACTCGGGAAACGGGGTCTGTTCCAGCCCCGGCGCTGGTTTCGGGCGGTCGATTCGGTCAGCTTCGACATCCTGCTGGGCGAGAACCTCGGGCTTGTGGGCGAAAGCGGCTGTGGCAAGTCAACGCTGACACGCGCGCTGCTCGGACTCACGCCCATCAGTGAAGGCGAGGTGGTTCTTCTCGGCCAGTCGATCGCTCACGCCGGCAGGGTATCGCGTGCCTCGCGGCGCGAGATGCAGGTCGTGTTTCAGGACCCCTACGGTTCCTTCAACCCGCGGCACAAGGTGGCGCGGCTGGTTGCCGAGCCGTTGCATCTGCTCGATGCGGCCGTCGCCACCGACGAGAAGCACCGTATGGTTGTCGAGGTGTTGGAACAGGTAGGCCTGTCGGCGAGCGACGGCAACCGCTACATTCACGAGTTTTCGGGCGGACAGCGGCAGCGTATCGCCATTGCCCGTGCATTGATGCTGCATCCGAAGCTCATCATCCTTGACGAAGCCGTGTCTGCCCTCGATGTTTCCGTACGAGCTCAGGTGCTCGGGCTTCTGCGGCATCTCGGCGACGACAAGGGCATTGCCTATCTCTTCATTTCGCACGATCTCTCGGTCGTGGAGAGGGTGACCGACAGGGTGCTGGTGATGAAGGATGGCCGGATCGTGGAGCGTGGCAATACCCACGATGTGTTCACGGCACCGCGAAAGCCGTATACGCAGGAACTGGTTGCGGCGGTGCCCCGACTGCCGGCGTGGGTGGCAGCGGGTGATGTCGGACGTGGTGCCGGTTAAAAACGCAAAGACCATGAGTGACATGGTCGCGACTTTCCATACGGTCACAGACAGGCTCTTCATCGCAGGTGTCCGAACGGAAGCCGGTGCGAACATATGTCTGTCCCGCCGTGATTTCTCGGGCGGGCAACTCTTGTGAGCGCATGGCTGTAGACTCGGCCCATCCACTTCAGCTTGAGGTCCGCCGGCGACAAGACCGGCGGGCAGACGCATTATCTTGATCGATGGCGCGTCGGAGTCCGGTGAGGTCACCGTGTGCCGCTTCCCGCAGGAAGGCTCCACGTGCTTCATCGCCGAGACTCGGGAAAGGCAGGTGAGGGCAGCGATACCGAACATTGCAGCCACGGCAGCAGTGAGTCCATGGTCAGGGCTCACCCGATACAACGCCTCGGAAGGCTGGATGACCACGGACATGACGATGACCGTGGATGGCAGGAGGTGCATCTGAATCATGGCAGAGTTCTGGCAACCCGGTCCGCTGAACCTCATCACCGATGTGCCGGGCGCTCAGGTGGGGCATGCTGCTGATACCACATTGAAGTCCGGTACCACGGTGTTCACGGCCAGCACTGGCTTCCGTGCCAGTGTCGATGTCATGGGTGGTGCACCGGGAACGCACGAAATCGATCTGCTCACACCCGACCGCGGCGTCGACGCCGTCGACGCCCTGGTGCTCTCGGGTGGGTCGGCCTTCGGGCTTGCCGCCGCCACGGGCGTCAGCGAACTGTTGCGTCGTCAGGGGCGCGGGTTCCGGGTCGGACCTGCCAATGTGCCTATCGTGCCTGCCGCCATCCTGTTCGACCTCCTGAACGGGGGCGACCGTGAATGGCAGGACAATCCCTATCCGGAGTTGGGCGAGCTGGCGCTGGAAGATGCACAACGATCAGGGCCCGGAGCGGTTTTCGAGCTTGGTTCGGTCGGCGCGGGTCTCGGCGCGACAACCGCAGACCTCAAGGGTGGTCTCGGTTCGGCCTCGCTGGTGTTGCCCGGAGGGATCACGGTAGCTGCGCTGGTTGCCGTAAATTCATACGGTTCGGTAACGGTGCCGGGCTGTACCCGAGGTCAGTTCTGGGCCGCGCCCTTCGAGTTCGGTACCGAGTTCGGTGCGCGTGGCGTGTTCACCGAGCATGACGTTACACGTCTTCACGAGAGCCGCAAGCTGCGTTCGTTCGAAGCGCTGCAGAACGGGCAGGGGCAAGGTACGCGGGGCAAGCGACGCAAGCGTGTGCAGCCGCAGCAGCAGGGCAACACCACGATTGCCATCGTTGCCACCGACGCCTTGCTGGACAAGGCTTCACTGAAGCGCCTCGCCGTGGCATCCCAGGACGGCATGGCGCGTTCGATCGTTCCCTCGCACACGCCCTTCGATGGGGATCTCGTGTTTGCGGCGTCGATGGGCGAGCGGCCTGTCGAGGATGCCGCGATCTGGCTGCAACTGGGCCACGCAGCGTCGATCTGTCTGAGTCGGGCGATCGCAAGGGCCGTGTTTCACGCCTCGGCCATGCCGGGCGACATTCTGCCGACCTGGCAGAGGGTCTTCGGAAGCAAGCAGGGTGGGTGAGCCGATCTCGCCCTCAGCGCTGGGCGCGAATCGGATAGAACTTCACGCCGGCCATATCGAGTGACGGGGCGCCCGGGAAGCCGCGACTGGCGGCAAGGTTGTACATGCGCACGGCGTCGGAAAGGGCATCGTTGGCCGCAACGGGTGCGAAAGCGAGCTGTGATGCTTCACGGGCGTACTCTTCGGCGAGCGCGACCTGTGCGGAACGCTGGCCGAGTTCGGCACGTTCCTCGAGATCCGCCTGCGGGAGTTTGTCGAGTTCGGCCTGCTCGCGCGCCACGTCGTCGCGAAGCTCGTCGAGATTGTTCGGTGTTTCGATGTCGATGACCGGTTCCGCGTTTTCCTCATGGAGGCCGGGCGGTACCGGGGCAGGGGTAGGGCTGGTGTCAGGGTTGAGCACGGCCGGTTGCCCGGAGAGGTTGATCGGTTGATCGAGTACCGAGGCAGCGGCCGGGGCGCTGGTCAGGCGGTTGGTGTCGGCGATGACGCTGGAGGCGCAAAGGAGCCCAAGCGAAAGCACCAGGGTCATTTCAATTCTGGACATGCAAGCTAACCACCGTCATGTTGTTGGCCGAGTGCTCCTGGTCGGGTTCGGCAACATGTGTTCGCGCTCAGGAGCAGCGGTCAATTTAACCACACCGGAGTGGCTTGTCGTGCGTTTTTAACAACCGTTTGCGTTTTGTGTGATGTGGGAGTATTTCGGTACTTCGAGGGCGAGTTGCCGTCCGTGGCAACTCGTCCTCCGCGACACTACTGGATCTGGGCTCGTGCGGTCGTGATGGTTTCGGCCCGCAGTGTGGTGCGGTCGTAGATGGTCCGGAACATGTCGATCTGCTCAACCTTGTCGGATCGTGTGAACAGTTCCATGAGGTGGCCGAAACTGAAGGGCTGGTAGCGCAGTTCCACAAGAACTGTATAGCTGCCGGTACCATCTACCGAAACCTCGTAGCTGACGGTGTCGCTGCCGCCGATGAAGTCGTCATCCTCGAGTGCGGCACCGAATACACCGAAGGTTTCGGGCAGGGTGTTGTCGGCCTGTACCGCCATCTTGTCGTAACCTGCCGGCAACAGTCGGTTGTCCTTCAGATAGTGACTGACGTTCAGCAGCGAGTGGGTTCGCTCGTTCTCGGAGTTGCCGACGATGGTCTGATAGACCTGTACCTGTGTCGGTGAAGTGATGCGATCGTAGTGTGCTTCCCAGGTGGCAGGGTTCACGTCTTCCGATACACCGATGATCTTTCCATCCGCTTCCATGGCCCCGCTTTCGAATACCACATTGTTCGAAGCATCGAGAACCTGCACGTGCAGCCATGCCCGGCGTGAGTGGTAGGCGCTCGGCAGCTTGTGACCAGTCAGGTTCGTCACGATGACATCGAACTTGAGCTTGTCATCCTGAACGCCACCGTTTTCGACACTGAGCGCAGCAGAGGTTTCGAGAAACGCGCGGTTGCGCGCAATCGACTCGTTGAAGTCTTCATCGGTGGTCACGTCAAGGCCGGGATTGTGATTCTCGGGGCGGACACCCAACTCGACGGCGAAGTCGCGGATCATCGACTGCATGATGGTATTCGAACCGAGGAAGGTGTGTTCACGGAAATTCTCACGGAGCGGGCCGCTTGAATTCGACAGGTACGTGGGTTCTTCCGCCGTCGGCATGTGGCAATCCTGGCATGATGCTTCCTGCGAGCCGCCAACGGCGAAGTCGCTGTTCTGCCACTCGTAGAAAACAGCCTGTTCGGAGAAGTGGGCGACATCCAGCGGCTGGCCTTCCTTGTCGAAACCGGCCACATCGAGATTATGGCAGGTGGCACAGGATTCCGACTGGCCGAGGTGAGATCCGTATTGCGGGGTGAATTCCGCCTTGTCTATCATGTAACCCGACGTAGGATTCTGGTATTGACCGTAGGCAGGGCGATCCTTGCGTTCGCCCGTGGGCGAGCCCACGACGGTGAAGTTGCCGGACATGCCCTCGGGTGTGCCGAAATTCGTGCCTTCCAGTTGATGGCACAGACTGCAGCTCACTCCTTCCATGGCATGGTTGAAGAGCTCGCTGGATGAATCCATGCTGTAGACGCCCTGTACGAAATCGCCTTTTTCCTTGCTTCCGCTGTCATAGAGCTGCCAGGTGAAGCTGTCCCTGGAAGACCAGTCGCGCGCCATGGGGGCGTGACAGATCGTGCACTTTTCGTTGATGGGATCCGACAGCTCCGGATAGCGGTGGATTTCATCAGCCACCACAGCGTGCCAGTAGGGGTCGCGTGTCGACAGGGCCATCATGCTGGTTTTCCATGCCTTGCCGATGGACAGATCCTTCGGCTTGTCACTGGTGGGGCCTGTGACCTGCATGCGATCGGCATCATGACAGGTGGTGCAATTCGTACTGCCTGAATGGTATTCGCCCGTGAACGACGCATCGTGAGTCGCGAGTGACGGCAGGCTTCCTGCCGGTGTCGGCAACTGGATGGTGGTGGTCGGCGGCGTCGGCGGCGGGGTTTCGTCCTTACCTCCGCTGCTGCTCCCTCCGCACGCGGAAACAGCCAGCACGGACCCCACCGTAGTTGCTTTTACTACTCGAAAAATGAAAGAGCTCACAGTACTGTTTCGTTTTGCAAGGCCATGGTGACAATGGCTGGTATCGACCGATACTCAGGAAGTCTTGAGAGATCGAGTCAATGCCGGATCAGCAATCCAGACGATTCAGTAGTCGCTGGGTTCGAGGATTATGATCTCGTCTTCAAAGAAGTTCGTGACCCAGATCGTACCGGGAAAGGGGCCGGCATCGCCCTGCGTGGTCAGATCCAGTATGTTCTGAGGCAGAGTATCGAGCTTGCTGTGTGAAGTGACCTTGGTACCATTGGCGTTGAGCACGACTCGCCTTACGGTTCCATCGTAGGCCGCGGCGATGATGTCGCCCATCATGCTGCCGGCAAAGTTGCTCGCCGTGTATTCGTCAATGCCGTTGGTAGAGGCTTCGTAGATTATCAGCGACCCATCTTCTTCGCCCGGTATCTGGAATACGCATTCCTCGGGATTGGCCGCGACCTGAATGGGGCTTTGAGGATTGGTTGCGTTGAACGTATTGGCCTTGTTGCCCCGCGTGGGGTTGGGATGACCCGCGTAGTATCCGTCGCTCAACTTGTGCAACCCGTCAAATTTCGTAACTCCCAAACCGTGCTGGAAGGTGTTCGAGCAGTCTGCGGGCGGTTTGTCACCCCATTTGAAGTTTGGCCCATTGTCCCAGGTGTATAAATTGCCGGCCTGGGTATACACGATGTCGAAGGCATTGCGAAGCCCGCTGGCGAATACGCGAACGGGTCCGTCCGCTTCGAGGATGGCCTGGTTCTTTCCGTTGTTGCCGCCGAAGGGATCGTTCTCATCCACCGTGCCGGAACGGTCTTCGTCATCGAGGGTGGGCAGGTCGTAGGTGCTGTTGCCGATCACCGCGAGATCGATTTCGAGTGTGGCGGCCGAAAGCGCGTATTCGGGCAGGCCGACGAAGTTGTGTGAAGGGCTGCCTATGTTGGTATGCCCGCCGACGTTCAGGTAAATCTTGCTGCCTATCTTCACGAGGCCGTTGGGCGCATGGTTCTCTTCCGATCTCGGCAGACCTCTGACAAGGTCCTGCATGGCCCAGTCGTTGCCGTTCTTCGTGAGCTTGTGCAGGATGCCCGAATTGGTGTCCAGATTCGTGTCGTTGTTTTCCTTGTCACCTCCGCCCATGCGAGGGTCGCTGGACGCGGCGTATATCACGGGGTTCTGGGCTGTCCCGGTAACGAGTATTCCCGTGACCAGCCGGCCTTTCTGGTTGCTGTTCGAGCCATCGTCATTGTGGTTGGGCACGTTCTTGATGTGGTTGATGGTCTGTATCTTGGTGCCCGAGTAGTTGTTCTTGCCGTTTCTGGTCACATCGATGACATGAATGGCACCTGTCTTCTCGGCGACGTAGAGCTTTCCGTCCGGTCCGAACTGTATTGAAGTTGGATTTTCGATGCCGAAATTGGTGTTGAGTTCGCTCTTCGAGAACGAGACCGGGATGTTGCCCGGTTTATTGACCGTGGCCGACAATCCGACCTGGATGGCATCGTTGAGGCCGTCATGGAGCATCGTCAACTTGGCTGACTTCGCACCTTGCTGACTGGTGTCCAGCGTGATCTGAATGCTGTGAGACTCACCCGGTACGATTGCAACCGGGCTGAAGTCGGTCGAAAACGCGTCGGCGTTCACGCCGCTCAACTGTATCGACTGAAGGTTGATGACCGGAGCGCCATCAACACCATCGTTACTGAACGTGAGTGTTCCATGCTTCACGCCATTGACGAACACTTCACCCAGGGAAAGCTGATCGGTGCTTGCCAGCAGTTTGGATGTCAGTGGATAGCGCGATTCACCCTCGAACACGAGCACGACATCCCTGGTCGAGTCGGCCAGATGCATGCGCATCCCGGCAGACTTGTCTCCGGGCGTTCGCGGCGTGAAATCGACGTTGACGGACACACTCTCACCGGGCATCAGTGTCTTGAATCCGGTGAAGTCACTGGTGAATTCGCCGACACTCTTGCCGAACATCGTCGCCTCCTGGATGGCAATCGGGTCTGCGTCCTGGCCCCCAGAGTGCGTGATGGTCACGACGTGGGAAGAACTCTTGCCGATTTCCACGAGCCCGGCTTCCAGCACATGTGGTGAGATCGACAGCGTACCATCGCCCATGTAGAGCCCGGCGCCAGTGAATGGCACGGTGATGCGCCCCGGTCCGGAGGATTCACTGGTACCCGCCTCGGTGTCCGCGGCATTGGTGTCCGCGGCATTGGTGTCCTCGGCAAGAGACGGTAATGCAATGGATAGCCCCAAGGTGAGCAGGGCTACGGAAGTAACCAGAGTTAGGTGCTGGGTTGATCTCATGTGAGAACGGCTCCGATGGGTAAGCAGGGCGATGTTTTTTCGCTGTACCGGTTCGCCACAGCAAGAACCGTGCTGAAACGACCGTCGCCGAGTCATTCCTCGACTGATCGGTGCTTTCCCGATGACTTTGGCAGGGTTTCTTGCCGGGGTCATTCCGCCGACTGTCCTCGCGTCGGCGTCCGTCAGCGACCTGACGAATGATGTACGGGCCTATCCGCTATACTCTTGACGATTGCAGTCAAGCTTGGCCCGCACCGCCGACAGGTGGCGCGGGGTCCACGGAGAACCCCATCCATGTCCTTTTCCTTCCCACGTTCCGCGCGTGTCCTGCTGGTATCGCTGAGCGCGCTTCTGGCACTTGCTGCCGGCACGACCCTGCACGCCCAGAACACGGCGGCCAGTCTCGAGTACCGCATCGGCCCGGAAGACGTGTTGCACATCTCGGTCTGGCGCGAAGAGGATCTCGACCGCAAGGTACTGGTGCGCCCCGATGGCGGCATCAGTTTTCCGCTCGCGGGTGACGTACAGGTCTCGGGCCGCACCCCGCTCGAGGTACAGGACGAGATCCGCAACCGTCTGCAGCGCTACGTGCCCGATGCCGAGGTCACGGTGGCCGTCGAGGAAATATCGGGTTACACCATCTTCGTGCTCGGCGAAGTCGAAGCGCCCGGACAGTTCACACTAGGCCGTTACGTGGACGTGGTGCAGGCCATCACGCTGGCCGGTGGTTTCACCCCCTACGCCTCGAACCGCGACATCCAGGTGCTGCGCCGCCAGGATGGCCGCGAAGTCACCTACGGTTTCGATTTTCGCCAGGTCTCGCGCGGGCGTGATCTGGAGCAGAACATCCTGCTGCAGAGTGGTGATGTGGTTCTGGTTCCCTGATCAGGCCTGATTGAACGATGCGGATTCTTCATGGCGACCCGAGTACGGCGGGTCAAGGATCGGTGAGTCAACCATCGAGTGGTCGAGGGCTGACCAATCAGAGGCTGACCAGCGAGCGGCGGGCGAGCCGTGGCCTGGTGGCCGGTGTGTTGCTCGCTGTCGTGGCGTTACCCGTGCATGCCAATGTCTGGGTGTTCGACCCATCGGTCGCCCTCGATCAGCGCTTTGACGACAATTACTATCTCGATACGAAATCCGAGTCCAGACTCAGCGGTACCGGCACGTTCAGCGCCACCCGTGTGGTGGGCGAGCTTGGCATCAGTCGAGAAACCGAACGGCAGTCTTTCGAGGCGCTGTTGAGAATCGACGGGCTGTTGACCGCCAACGACCGCTACGATCGCAACATCCTCGACTCCAACCAGCTGTTCAGGATCGACTTCCAGCGCAGTAATGCGCGTTCGCGTTTCGGTATTCGCGGCACGGCAACGCGGGATACTCCCAGCCGTGACATCGCGGCCGACCTCACCGAAGAGAGCGATACCGCTGTCGACACCGGCGGCATTACCATTTCGCAGTCCACCAACCAGGTGCGTAATGAGTTTCGCATCGAACCGAGCTTCGGCTACGATGTCTCGCGCCGGCTCAGTGTCGACAATCGTCTGAGCGTGGTGCGGGTGGAGCATGAACTGCCAGACCCGCAGGATGCCATCTATGCCCAGTATCTGCTGAGCTATCAAGGCGACTACGAGAACATCAAGGGTTACGACGAGGTCACCATCGAGGATGTCGGCATTCCCTTCACACCCACGGGTGAGCTGTCCGATTTCACCGAGATCGGTTACACGCTGTCACTGCGTTACAGTCTCTCGCGCCGCAGCACCATCACGGGACTTCTCGGCTACAGTGATTATCGCGGCGACGTCGAGCCCGCATCCTGGGTGTCGGTTCCCTATGATGAACTGGAACTCGATTCCTCCAACCGGGACATCGCGCGCAAGCCAGCCCGGGATTCGCTGTCCAACACCTCACGCGTGCTGCTTGGCCTCGAACATCAGCTCACGCCCACCATTCGGCTCGATTTCGGGGCCGGCGCCTATCTCACCGAGACCGATGAAACCGACACCTGGCGTCCCGAATCCGATGCGGGTTCGCCGCCCAATGACGCCGCCGTGGCGGGGCTCGAGTCGGAATCGGATGGCTGGCTGGCCAATGCCGCCATGACCATCGACAATGGCCGCACGCGTTACACGGCGCGTTATGCCACCGACGTGCAGCCGAGCAGCATCGGCACACAGGTGGAAACGCATGACCTCACCGGCAGCGTGTTCCATACCATCGGGCCGCGTCAGAAAGTGTCGGCAAGGCTGCGACTGTACGAGCCCGGTCGAGTGGGCGACGAGCAGGAAGACCGTTTCGCACGGCGCTTCCTGAGCATCGAGCCGCGTTACAGCTGGGATGTCACGCGTGACTGGACCTTCTCGGCGGGCTACCGTTATCGTCGCCAGAAGGCCATGAACGACATCGAGAATTCGGAAAGCAACGCGGTGCTGATTTCGATCAAGTACTCACCGCCTTCCGAGGTCCGCGACGCACAGCTCGAAAAAGGGCTCTGATCACTCCTCTTCGTGCGAGGCGACGCCGATTACCTCGTGGTCGGTTCCGTCCGTCGCTTCCGTCTCGGCGATGTCCGTGGTGGCGTCGTCCTCTGCCGACGACGCCGGTTTCGGCACGAAGTCGAGGATCGCAAGTGTATCCGGATCGACCAGAGCGACACCGCTCGAGAATCGCGTCTTGTAGGAAAAGATGTCGACGTCGCCGCGTGTGAGATGCTGCTTTGTCAGCGCTTTTCCAACTTGATCTTCCATCTTCATTCCGGCCAGTGCCTTGTCGTCGAGCGCCGCTTTCCGGATCGAATCGTAGTGCTCGTCGTCGAAGGCCACGTACTGGTCACTGCGCTCGTGTGGCTCGGGGTAGCCGTTGAGAAGGTCAGCGAGATAGCTGCCGAACTCGCCCGGACCGGGTGCGGGGGTGATGAACCGGTGTGTCTGCAGAAGGCCTGCGCTCGCGAGCCTGCGCGGTTCGATGTCGCGCTCGACGAGTTCCCTGTTGGCTTGTTCGTGGGCGTTCGCCGATACCGTCTGGAAGCTGTTGTCGGCAAACACCACTGCCACGGTCCGCTGGTGCCAGGTGGTGTAGAAGCCGTAGGTCAGGGCGGAGATCTGGACCATGGCGATCAGACTCATGTCGAGCAGCAGCTTCGGCTTGCCGGGCCGATACAGGATCAGCGTCAGTGAGGGGCCCAGCACGAGATCGACCATCGCCACGAGCTTCAGCCCCTGGATACCACCGTCGATGAAGAAGAGTTCGCCCGGAAACCAGAACAGGATCATCATGGCCACGAGCGTGCTGAAGGCGAGGAGGCTCAGGCTCAGGTGAATGGCAAAGGCCTGGCCGACCGTCAGTGCGCGCCAGCCTCTGGCCCCGGCTACCTCGCCGGGGTTCGCGGAAGCGGTGATCCGGTTCGAGCCGGTGTCGGCAAGGTCGGTCAGGTAGCCTTTCGCAGTGGTATCGGCCATCGTGGTCGTTTGCTCGAAGGTGGTTGCAACACCTCGAGGAAAGCAAGGTCGATACCAGTTGGCAGCCGGGTTCGCGGTCGCGGACGTGGTCGCGGACGTGGTCGCGGACGTGGTCGTGTGTTCACGCGACGGGCACTGGCTCGTCGCGGCGGCTTGCGCTCGGTGCGCTTCGGGGGCGGAGGGCGCCCGTCAGCGCGCGCTTGTACCCCGCTTCAGCGTGTCTGCTCGTTGAACAGGAACTCCAGCAGTGCCTTCTGTGCGTGAAGCCGGTTTCCCGCTTCGGCCCAGACCACGCTCTGCGGGCCGTCGATGACATCGGCCGCGACTTCTTCGCCACGGTGTGCCGGCAGGCAGTGCATGAAGAGTGCGTTGTGTGCGCCACGTTCCATGAGCGGCGCCGTGACCTTGTAACCCGCGAACGCCTCTTCGCGTGCCTGCTGTTCCTCCTCCTGGCCCATGCTGGCCCAGACGTCGGTGACCACGAGATCGGCATGGTGGCAGGCTTCTTCGGGGCTGTCGACGCGAATGGCGTTGTTGCCGGCCTGTTCGAGGAGATCCTGATCCGGTCCGTAGCCTTCGGGACAGGCTATGCGAAGTTCGAAACCGAGCAGCAATGCGCAGTTGATGTAGGAATTGCACATGTTGTTGCCGTCTCCCACCCAGGCCACGCGTTTTCCGGCGATGTCGCCGCGATGCTCGAAGAAGGTCTGCATGTCGGCGAGGAGCTGGCAGGGATGGAGCAGGTCGGTCAGTGCGTTGATGACGGGCACCGTACTCACGTCACTGAAACTCTCGAGTTCGGCCTGCGAGAAGGTGCGTATGGCCACGGCATCGACCATTTCGGAGAGAACCCGTGCGGTGTCTTCAAGGGGTTCGCCACGACCGAGCTGGGTGTCGTTCGGCGAGAGATACAGCGCCTTGCCGCCGAAATGCGCCATGCCGGTTTCGAAGGAAACGCGCGTGCGTGTGGAAGACTTTTCGAAGATCAGTGCCAGCACACGTCCGGGGAACAGCGCTTCGTTGCGGCCCTCGTGGTGAGCGCGGCGGAACTCGCTGCCACGGGCAATGATCCGGCGGAATTCGTCGGGGCTGAGGTCAAGTTCGGAAAGAAAGTGTCGCATGGTCGTTCAGTGTCCGGTTGCGGCTGGCTCTGCCGCTGCACGGCGGCTCTCCTCGAGGTGCGCGGCAATCACGTCGGTAACGCGTCGCGCAAGCTCATCGGCCTCGGCATCGGTGAGGATATAGGGTGGCAGAAGGCGTACCACCCTGTCGGCCGTGACGTTGAGAAGGAGCCCCCGGTCAAGCGCCTTCCTGATGATCTCGCTGCAGGGAGACGCGAGTTCGATGCCGATCATGAGTCCCTTGCCGCGTACCTCGACCACCTCGGACTGATTGTGCAGGCCCTGTCGGATCGCATCGGTGATGCGTTTGCCGAGTTCGCCCGCGCGGGCAACGAGATGCTTGCTGTCGAGTTCCTCGATGACGGCAAGGCCGACACGGCACGCCAGGGGGTTGCCGCCGAAGGTGCTGCCGTGACTGCCCGGCTGAATGAGTTCGGCAGCGTTGCCTCGGGCGAGACAGGCACCGATGGGCATGCCGTTGCCGAGCGCCTTGGCCACGGTGATGACGTCGGGCACCACGGACTCGTGCTGGTAGGCGAACCACTTGCCGGTCCTTCCCATGCCGCTCTGGATCTCGTCGAGGACCAGCAGCCAGCCGTGTTGCCGGCAGCGTTCGCCGACGGCCTCGAGATAACCGGGTTCGGGCACCAGTACTCCACCTTCGCCCTGGATCGGCTCGAGCATCACGGCCACGATGTCGTCGTGTGTGGCAGCCACCGCGTCGATCGCGGCAATGTCGTTGCAGCGTATTACGGAGAAACCGTCGAGCAGTGGCCCGAATCCGTTCTGGATCCTGGTGTTGCCGGTAGCCGAGATGGTGGCGAGAGTACGTCCGTGGAAGGCGGTGTCGGCGACGAGGATGCGCGGGTTCTCGATGCCTTTGCGATGCCCGTGCAGGCGGGCGATCTTGATCGCGGCCTCGTTTGCTTCGGCGCCGGAATTGCCGAAGAACACCTTGTCCATGCCGGCGAGTTCGCAGAGTTTCCGGCCGAGCGCTTCCTGCTCGGCGATGCCGAACCAGTTGCTGACGTGCATGAGTGTCGACGCCTGCTCGGCAATGGCGCGGCTCACGGCCTCGTTGGCGTGCCCGAGCGCGCAGACGGCGACGCCACCGAGAGCGTCGAGATAGTCGCGCCCGTCGGTGTCGGTGAGGGTGATGCCCTTGCCGCTGGCAAAGGTCACGGGCAGCCGCCCGTAGGCGGACATCAGGGCTGTCATGGGAGTTTGTCCTTCCGCGATGCGGCCCGCCTCGCTCACGGTGCAGGCCAAACGACAATGACACCATGCCGACGTGCGCTTTGCAAGCACTGCGCTGCGCTGTCGAGTTCTTCCCTGCCGATGCCGAACGACGCCCCCGCAGAGTGCCATCGGGTAGAATCTGCAGCGACAGTCCTCTGTTGATCTCCGCTCTCGCATGGCGAACGGATCAACGGTTATCCCATCCAGCGACCCGAGAAAGGAGCAACAACATGGCCTTCGAATTCCCCGACCTGCCCTACGACTTCACCGCACTCGAGCCGAGCATCGATGCGCGCACCATGGAAATCCACTACGATCGCCATCACCGCACCTACTTCAAGAACTTCACCGACAAGGTCGACGGCACGCCGCTGGCCGACAAGTCGCTCGAAGAGGTCATGAAGAGCATCGATGCGAGCACCGACAAGGCCATCCGCAACAACGGCGGCGGCTACTACAACCACATCATGTACTGGAACTCGATGTGCCATGGTGGCAGCGCTCCGAGCAGTGCGTTCGAGGAAGCGGTCAAGAGTGCCTTCGGCTCGATGGACGAACTCAGGGCGAAGCTCAAGGCCGCCGGCATCGGTCAGTTCGGTTCGGGCTTTGCATGGCTGATCGTCAGGGACGGCAAGCTCGAGGTCACTTCCACGCCGAACCAGGACAACCCCCTGATGCCGGTGGCCGAAGTACAGGGCACGCCCATCCTCGGACTCGATGTCTGGGAGCACGCCTACTACCTCAAGTTCCAGAACAAGCGCCCCGACTACATCGACGAGTGGTTCTCGGTGGTCGACTGGGCCAGCACTTCGGAACGTTTCGCGGCGGTCTGAACCCGCGTTTCACCAACACGCCACGCGGGCCTTCGCAGGCTCGCGTGGCAGATTCACGAGCAGCAGATTCGCGAGTAACGGAAAGATCATGAGTGAACAACCCGAAGACGTCATGACGCGGATCCGGAAGCAGATCGACGAAAACCCCGTCATCGTCTACATGAAAGGCACGCCGGACATGCCCATGTGTGGATTCTCGATGCGTACGGCGGAGGCCTTGAAGGCCTGCAACCGCGAATTTGCCTGGGTCAACATCATTGCCGATCCGGCCATTCGCGAGGTATTGCCCACGGTGTCCGACTGGCCGACCTTTCCGCAACTCTACATCGAAGGTGAACTCGTCGGTGGTTGTGACATCACCCTGCAACTGGCCGAAAGCGGCGAGTTGCAGGGCATGATCGACAAGGCGGCAAATCAGGACGCCTGACGGCCCGAGTGCCTGACACGGTGCAGCCGCAGTGATCGGACAGCCGCTGGCAACCTGTCCGGATTGCCACGGACGGCCACTGTCGCAGCATCATCGCAGCCGGGATCGTCGCGAGGCTGATCGAATGCAGGCCTCACTCAGAGCGGGGTGTCGCCATCGGTCACCTCGCCGGGGTCGCCGCGGTGCATCAGTTCCCATCGATTGACCACGGCGCAGAAGAGCTCCGCCGTGCGCCGCGTGTCGTAGATGGCCGAGTGCGCTTCGTTGGTATCCCAGTCCATGCCGGCGGCGGTGGCGGCGCGCGCCAGCACCGTCTGCCCGTAGGCAAGGCCACCGAGCGTCACCGTGTCGAAGCAACTGAAGGGATGGAAGGGGTTCTTGCGAATGCCGGCGCGATCGGCTGCCGCGTGCACGAACTTCAGATCGAAGAAGGCATTGTGGCCGACGAGAATGGCGCGCGTGCAACCCGCTGCGCTGACGGCTTCGCGCACCGGCCTGAAGATGTAGTCGAGCGCATCGCGCTCGGTGCGTGCGGCGCGCAGCGGGTGGAAGGGGTCGATGCCGTTGATCTCGAGCGATTTTTCCTCGATGTTCGCGCCATCGAAGGGAATCACGTGCGTGGATACGTTCTTGACCGGTTGCAGCAGGCCGTCTTCGTCGAGATCCAGCAGCACGGCCGCGATTTCGAGCAGCGCATCGGTCTGTTCGTTGAAGCCGCCCGTTTCCACATCCACCACCACGGGAAGGTAGCCGCGGAAGCGATCCTGCAGACGGAAGTGTCGTCCGGGTTGATACATGCCGTTCTGTCATCTCGCTGTCGGCTGACAGCGAGGGCATCATACATGATGCGGTGATACCATCGAAGCCCTCACTGCGCTGACAGAGCGCCCCGCCTCGCCTCGGAAAACCATTGTCGACAGGCTCCCATGAACGATCTGCTCGGCCAGTATGTGCGCATCGCGCTGTTGCAGGGCAAGCCGCAGGATCTTCCCGGCGACTCGCGCCAACTCCGAATCGGCGTTGCGCTCTCGTTCGTCATGTACGTGCTGCTCGAATCTCAGGTCAGCGGACTGGCGCTCGGTGTCGCCACGGCGCTGCTCGATATCGGTCTCAGTGCGCTGACCATGTGGCTGGCACTCGTCGCCTGGAATCGAACCGAGCGGTTCAATCAGGCCTTCGGTGCACTGTCGGGCGCATCGGCGGTGATTGCCGTGGCAGCGGCGCCGATGTTCCTGATGCTGCCGGCAGTGGCCGAGGAGGGGCAGCGCCTCTCGCCGGTCATCGGCTATTCCTTCTTTCTCATGGTGTGGTCGCTGTCGCTGCTTGGCTTCGTCATTCGCCACACCTTTACCGTATCGATGCCCATCAGTGTCATTGCGGCCGTCGTGGTATTCGTGCTGCTGACAAACATACAGTACAGCCTGCTTGCCTGGCTGCGGCCGGAGGCAGCGGAGAGTCAAGTCTCTGACGTTGATGCGGAGGTTTTTCCGGCCCGGGCCGTATCGGAGTCTGCATTCATGTCCGCAACAGGCCGGAAATCTGTTGCGGAAGCGCTACTGTTGGTAACAGATGACAACATTCGGTGTCCTGAAATACCAGTGGAGGTTTCATCAGGTAATGTCACCGGCGTGTCCGGTGCAACGGAGGCCGGGCTTGTATGAACCAGTGTTTCAGGGTGTCGAAACCGGAATTACATTGCAAAATGCTCATGATATGATCTGCTTGTCCAGTCAACACGCGAGTTTCCAGGCATCACGTGCCGGCATCAATTTCTACAGCGGAAGCGGTGGCAGTGGCCGTCGATGATCGTGTGAAGGAATACCAGGGCGATGCTGCCGCAAGGCAGGCAGCAGAGCCGAGAAAGACCGGAGGGAAATCCGACTCATCAGCACCTCGGCTCAAGCCTCTCGACATCAAGGCGCCCGATCGCATCGGCCGATACACCATCGGCAAGCGTATCGGGTCGGGTACCTGTGGTGTTGTCCACCTTGCCGAGGATGAACTCCTCCGGCGCACCGTCGCCATCAAGCTCTCACCCGTGGGAGAAACCAATATTTCCACCGGCAAGGTTCCGGGGGCGCAGCGCGCCTACCAGACCGAAATCGTTGCTGCCGGTCAGCTTGCGCATCCGAATATCGTCACGGTCTTCGACGCCGGTCAGTACGAGGATCTCAACTATCTTGTCATGGAGGTGGTCGAAGGCTCGTCCCTGAAGGAGTTCGGCAAGGGGCGTGAACTCCTGCCCGTGCACCGCGCTCTCGAAGTCATCGTCGATTGTTGCACGGCGCTCGACTACTCCCATCGTCGCGGCATACTCCATCGCGACATCAAGCCCGCCAACATCATGCTCGGCAAGGATGGCTCGGTGAAGATCCTCGATTTCGGGATTGCCGTCGGGCTTCGGGACATCGGTGGCCTCAACCGTCACGGGCCGACGCTCGGTACCCCGAACTACATGTCACCCGAGCAGATTCTCGGTCACGAACTTGGCGCCGCCAGCGATTTCTACTCACTGGGTACCGTGCTGTTCGAAATGCTTACCGGGCGGCAGCTCTTCAAGGCGAGGAAGGTCAAGGAGCTTTTCCGCACCGTCGTGCAGCAGCCGGCGCCGCGGCTCGATGAAGTCAATCCGTCGATGGAAAAGGGTCTTGCCGACGTGCTCGCCAAGGCGCTTGCCAAGAAGCCGAAGGATCGCTTCCAGAGCGGCCGGGAGATGGCACAGGCGATCGAACCCTGGATCGAGAACTATCGCCTTGTCGAAGAGCGCCCGAATGCCCAGTTGCGTTTCATTCGCCAGCTTCAGAAGCAGGCGTTCTTCGAAGGCTTTTCGGATGTCGAGGTAGCGCGGCTGCTCGAGATCGTCACGGTCAGGAGCTTCAGCGCCGGCGAGGTACTCGTTGCGGCAGGAGATGCCGAGCGCCGTCTCTTCATCATTACCGATGGCATGGCCAGGCGCGAGCGTGATGGCCAGCTGGTCGAGGTTGTCGGGGAAGGCGCGGCCGTCGGTGCCGAGGCCTTCGTCAACGGTGCGCCCGAGCCCGAAAGCACTCAGGCCATGACCACGGTGAACGCGCTCGAACTCACGAGCGACGCGCTCAGCAACCTGCCACCGCGCATCCACCTGCGTTACTTCCGGCACATCTCGTCACTGCTGGCGCGGCAGTCGGCAGGTGCGGCCAGCCTGCAGCCCGACTGCGCGCTCTGAGTTGTTCCGTTTCTGACCGCGTGTGCTGGAGTCAGCCCCTTGACTGCGTACGCTGAGTCATCCCTGACTGCGAGCGTGCCTCATTTCTGACTGCGCGCGCGCCGCTGCAGTTCGCGTTCCCACTCCAGCGACGTGCGCACGATGGTGTCGAGATCGTCGAATCTGGGCGTCCAGTCCAGTGTCTTGTGGATGCGATCGGTGGCGGCGATCAGTGATGGCGGGTCACCCGCGCGGCGCTCTTCCTCGATCACCTTGATCGGCTCACCATGCACGCGCTCCACGGCGTCGATGACTTCGCGCACGCTGAAGCCGTGGCCGTAGCCACAGTTCATGAGTGTTGAATCGCCGCCGGACCGGAGATAGTCGAGTGAAGCCAGGTGTGCGTCGGCGAGGTCGCTCACGTGGATGTAGTCGCGGACGCCGGTGCCGTCGCGGGTGGGGTAGTCGGTGCCGAACACGTACAGTTGCTCGCGCTTGCCCACGGCCACTTCCGCTGCCACCTTGATCAGCAACGTGGCATTCGGTGATGACTGGCCGATGCAACCGTCGGGGTCGGAGCCGGCGACATTGAAGTAGCGAAGAATCACGTGCTTGAGTGGCGTCACGGCGGAAAGGTCCCGAAGCATGGTTTCCGACATGAGCTTCGAGGTACCGTAGGGGTTGATGGGTGCCGTGGGGGTGTCTTCGACGCAGGGTTCATCGGCGTTTTCCGGTATGCCATAGGTGGCAGCCGTTGACGAGAAGATGAATTGTCGGACATCGGTGTTGCGGCAGGCCTCGAGCAGGTTTCGGGTGCTGCAGGTGTTGTTGCCGTAGTATTTCAGGGGGTCGGAAACGCTCTCGGGCACCACCGTACTGGCCGCAAAGTGAATCACCGTGTCGATGTCGTTGTCGGTGATGATGCTTTCGACGAGGGCGCGGTCGCCCGTCTTGCCGACCACGAGTTCGCCGTGCAGCACCGCCTCGGCATTGCCCGTGGAGAGATCGTCGAGCACCACGATGCGTTCGCCGCGTTCACCGAGGAGTTTCACGGTGTGGCTGCCGATGTAGCCGGCGCCGCCGGTAACGAGAATGCCCTTGTGGCTCATACCTTGTATGTCCCCTTTGATGTCGTCAGAGTGTTGACGGCTTGCTTGCGCCACCTTCGAGGTCTGTTTCCGGAGGCGAATGCCGATGAGTACGACAGCCACCGAAAGGGCCATCGCACAATGGATACAACCTTTCGGTACATGCACATTCAATGCCTTCACGGATGAATGTCATGCTGACCTTGATCGGAAAGGGCAGGGCGCCGAGTGTACCATCGGCATTCTGCTGAGCGATCGCCTTACTCGATGCCTGTACGGCACCGGCACGCTGCATCGACTGCGCGTCAGCGACGATACGCCCACCTGTGGCCCAGCCACCGGGGTAAGCCAACCGGGAAGAGCCAGTCTTGATCAATTCGCCAGAGCAAACGGTAGAGATTTCACTTGATGACCTGCACGAGGCGCTTGCGGCCGGTGCGCTGTTGCTGAGCGTGAATCAGCGTCTTGCGCGTCATCTGCAGATCGCGCACGCCGAGTGGCGCCTGGCGCGTGGCGAATCGGTCTGGGAGTCACCGCGCATTCTGCCCTGGAGTGCCTGGTTCACCCACTGGTACGGGGAACTGGATCTGCCCGACAAGCGCGCACTCCTGCCATCGCTGCTCGCACGCCAGTACTGGCACGATGCCGTCGAGCGAGGTGAACAGGCGCGTCTTCTCGATACCCGTGCCGCTGCCGAACTGGCCTTCGAGGCGTGGCAGATCGCTGCGCGCTGGCGCATCGAGAACGACAGTGACGCCTACCTCTCCGATGACCAGTTCGCCTTCGAGTGCTGGCGCAGACATTTCCGAGCACGTCTTGAGGAAGGCGGCTGGATCGACCAGGCGGATCTGCCGGCACTCCTCATCGACATGCTCGGGAGTCTCGACGGTGCCGGTGATGCCGAGGAGGGTATCGGTGCTTCGCTGGTGGGGGCTGCCGAGGTGATCCTCGCGGGTTTCATCGAACTCACACCCGAGCAAGGCCTTCTCGTCGCGGCGTTCGCGTCGGCAGGTATTCGCGTGCGGACGCTGGCTCTGAGAGCATCCGGCGTGTCTGCGTCCGGTGACGGGCAGGCGATTGAGCGACGTATCTGCATGGATGATCAGCACGAACTCGATCTGCTCGCGGCGGAGCTCCGTCACGAACTCGAGGTGGTGCCGGCAGACAGTCCACCACCGCGTCTGGGTGTGGTCATCAGTGATCTCGGTGCGCGTCGCGTGGCGCTCGTGCGGGCGCTCGAGCGCGCCTTCTTTCCGGGTCTGTCACCGGCAGCCATCGAGGCCATCGGGCGTCCCTGGGATATCTCTCTCGGTGGCGCACTTGCCGATGAGCCGCTCATCCGCAGCGCGCTCGATATCATCGAGCTGACTCTCGACGGACTGCCACCTGCCGACGTGTCTGCACTGCTCATGAGTTCGGTCGTGATCCGCGACGCCGACACGCGTGAGCAGGCCGAGCGCCTCGATCGGAAGATCCGTCGACATCACCTTCCGCGGCTCACCCTGAAGCTGCTGCTTGATGAACTGAATCGGAAAGGTCCGCTGGCCGAGCGGTTTGTCGCCTTGCTGTCGGCGCGCAACGTAAGCCGCGTCGGCAGTGCTGCGTGGGCTGCGCGCTTCTCGCAGTGGCTGGCATGCTGCGACTGGCCGGGGCAGGGGCGCGACAGCCGTGAATTCCAGAGCATCGAAGCCTGGAACGCCTGCCTCGACGACATGCACATTCTCGACGACGAGCCACTGGACCGGCGTGCCGCCTTCGCACAGATCAGACGCCTCGCGAAGGAGCGGCGTTTTCAGATCGAGACCGAAGCGCAGCCGATCTCGATTCTCGGGCGCCTTGAAAGCCATGGGCTGCCCTTCGACAGGCTCTGGCTGCTCGGCATGGACAGCGAACACTGGCCACCCACCGGCAACCCCAGCCCCTTCCTGTCGATGACGGCGCAGAAGGCGCAAGGGGTGCCGGAGGCTTCGGCAGCGGCACGCCTCGCGCGCGCCGAATCCGAATTCGCGCTGTGGCGGAAGCTCTCTGGCCGGCTCGTAATCATGCACACCCGGTGTCGAGACGGCAACGACATCCTCCCTGCGGCCGTCGTCAGGGACATCCCCGAGGTGGCGTCGGCGGTGACGCCGGCAACACCGGCTGCCATCGTCGCGGATGCCGCTCGCAGCGAGACGCTCGCAGACACGGAGGGTGTGCCGCTTGCCGCCGGTGAATTGCTGCCGGGTGGTGCCAGTGCCTTCCGCAATCAGGCCGAGTGCCCGTTCCGTGCCTATGCGCTGCACCGCCTGTCCGCCTATCCGCTCGAGGAATCCTCGCCGGGGCTCGATGCGCGTCAGCTCGGTGACATGGCGCACGAAGTGCTCGATACCTTCTGGACCGATGTCGGGACGCAGGCAGCATTGCTTGCACTCGGCGAGGTCGGTCGTGTGGAGCGCCTTGCCACACACATCGATGCAGCGCTCGACAAGTTCAAGGTCACGGGTGTGCTTGCCGTACTCGAGCGTCGCCGTCTGCTGGAGGTCATCGGCAACTGGATCGAGGGGGTGGAGACGACACGTCCGCCCTTCGTCAACGAAGGCACCGAACAGCAGAGTCTCTTCGACTTCGACGGATTCACGATAAAGCTGCGTATCGACCGTGTCGATGATGTCGGTGGGTGGCGTGTGCTGATCGACTACAAGACCGGCAGCACAGCCCCGATCAAGGAATGGGCAGCTGATCGTATTGTCAGTTCGCAGTTGCCGCTCTACGCGATTCTCGCCGACGATGTGCAGGGTATCGCCTACGCGGAAATCACGCCCGTCAGCAATCGCTTTCGCGGCGTCACGGCTGCCGGCGACATGCTCGCGGGCACCGAGCAGTCGCTCGAACAACTCGATGACTTTGCCGCCATGAAGGCACACTGGCACGATGCACTCGGGCGCGTGGGCGAGGAAATCAGGGCAGGACATGCGCCCGTCACGCCGCAAGCCAGGGCCTGCAGCTACTGTGCGCTGCGATCGCTCTGTCGCGTCGATGCCGATGCCTTGGCGGTAACGGATGGTGACACCGATATCGCCAGCCCTGACGCAACCGACGCAACCGACGTAACTGACGCAACTGATGCAGCGCGTGAGTTCCACCGCGCCGATGGAGGCCGCAACTGATGGCCCGCAAGCGTGACGATGATCGTCAGCAGTCGCTGTTGTTCGATGATGTTGACGAGTGTGGCGCACCGGCGAACGCACCGGCGAACGCACCGGCGAACGCACCGGCGAACGCACCGGCGAACGCACCGGCGAGTGAACCGGCGAATGTGGCGTCCAGCACGTCGGTGATCGAGGCGAAAGTGCCGCAGGATGCCGCCGTGCGTCGCGCAGCGCTCGACCCCACGCGCTCCTTCATCGTGCAGGCACCGGCAGGCTCGGGCAAGACCGAACTCCTGACTCGCCGCGTGCTGGTCTTGCTCACGGTGGTGGATGAACCCGAGCAGGTGCTTGCCATCACCTTCACGATCAAGGCGGCAAGCGAGATGCGCCAGCGTGTGCTGGCCGTGCTCGAACGTGCCGCCGCAGGCGAGCAGGGCGACAACACCTACGAGGTGGAGAGTCTCGAACTGGCCCGCCGCGTGCTCGCACGCGACGCCGAACGTGGCTGGCAGCTGCGCCGCAATCCGCTGCGCCTGAACCTGCGCACCATCGATTCTCTGGCGGCGCAACTGGCACGCGCGCTGCCCGTGGTCTCGACGCTCGGTGCGCCCGTCGGCATCGCCGCGGACGCCAGGGAACTCTACGTCCTCGCGGCGACGCGCTTCGTCGAGAAGCACCTTGCCGAACTCGATGAACTGCTCCTGCTGCTGGGTAACCGCATCGACCGTACCGTCGATCTGTTTGCCGAACTGCTCGCCAATCGCGATCAGTGGCGACGCTATGTGCCGGCTGCGAATTTCGATGGACCGGAACTCAGGGGAGTGCTCGAAGGCATGCTTGCCGAACTGGTCGAAGCGCGTCTTGCAGCCTTGCTGGCGGCGCTGCCGGACCTCGACGAAGCGTGCGTCTGTACCTGCCTGCGGACTGCCGCGGCACACTATCGGGTGCTGCAGCCGGACGACTGTGCGAAACCCCAGCCCAAGGCATGGTGGTGTGATCACTGGGCTTCGCTCGAGCATCTGCCCGGGAGCGACGCCGCCGCGCTTGGCGACTGGCGGAGCATCGCGCATGCCTTCCTTACCGGGCAGGGCACCGTGCGCAAGAGCGTGACGCGAGCACTCGGGTTTCCGACGAGCAGGAATGACAGCAAGGACCTTGGTGTCGATGACGCCGAATTGAAGGCCAACAAGACGGCTTTCGTAGCGTGTCTGGCGGAGATTGCCGCTCATGAAGAGTTCGTCGGTCTGCTCGGGGAGGTGCGTGCGCTGCCGGAGCCGAGCTACAAGGATGATCAGTGGGTGCTTCTCGAACAGATCATGCGCGTGCTGGGACGCCTCCTTGATGAGCTGCGCGCGGTGTTCGCCGAACGCGGTGAGCTTGATTTCATCGAGGTGTCGATGTGCGCCATGACCGCACTCGGCTCCGAAGACGCGCCGACCGATCTTGCGCTCGCGATGGACTACCGCCTGCAGCATCTTCTCATCGACGAATTCCAGGACACCTCCATCTCGCAGTTCAAGCTGTTCAAGCAGCTGCTCTCGGGCTGGCAGCCGGGGGACGGGCGCACGGCGTTCGTGGTGGGGGATCCGATGCAGTCGATCTATCGCTTCCGCGATGCCGAAGTGATGCTGTTCGAGCGCGCGCGTACCAAAGGCATCGGCCCGGTCGTGCTCGAATCGCTGCAACTGCAGGTCAATTTCCGCTCCTCGCCCGACATCATCGAGTGGGTCAATACACAGTTTCCGGCCATCTTTCCGACGCGAACCGACGTCGAGACCGCGGCCGTTCCCTACGCACCGTCGACGGCCTTTCGCGAGATTCCGGGTGAAGTCAGGCTGCACCCGTTTGCCGGAGGCACGGTCGCGCAGGAAGCGGCCGCGGTGGCCGATCTCTGTCGCGTGGCGCTTGACGAGCGCCCGCAGGAGAGCATCGCCATACTCCTGAGAAGTCGCGCCCAGGCCGGCCCGGTGGTGGCAGCACTGCGCGATGCCGGTCTGCCCTACCGCTCGGTGGACATGGACGTGCTCGGCGAGCGGCCGGTGGTACGCGATATCGTTGCGCTGACGCTCGCGCTGCGCTATCCGCATGATCGTCTGCACTGGCTGGCCGTGCTGCGCTCACCCGCGGTGGGGCTGACGCTTGCCGACCTGACGGTCTTCTGCCGCGATCCGCAGGACGGGCGGCGCGCGATCCCGGCACAGTTTGCCGATGCCGAGCGCATCGCGGGCATGAGCAAGGATGGCCGCGCGCGGCTCGCGCGTTTCCGTGCCGTCGCCGATGAAGCCCGTCAGCGGGCGTCGCGCGATGCGCTGATGCCCTGGGTGGAAAGTGTGTGGCTCGGCATCGGTGGCCCCGCCGCCTGTCGCGGGCCCGATGGTGCCGTGTCGGCGGTCGATCTCGATGCCGCCGAGCGGGCTTTCCAGTGCCTCGGCGCGCTGGAGGCGGCCGGCAGACTCTGGCGACAGAGCGTCATCGAAGCGGCCATGGCCGAACTCTACGCCGGTATCGCGGTGGACGATGTCGAACAAGCTGGCGGCATCCAGATCATGACCTTGCACAAATCCAAGGGGCTTGAGTTCGATACCGTGATCCTGCCCTCGCTCGATCGGCGTCCGAAGAACGATACCACCGGGCTCATCAACTGGTTCGAACGCAGCAGCGACGACGATTACCGGCTGTTGCTGGCGCCGCTCGAGCGGCCGGGGCGTGATCTCAGGGATGCCGACCGTCTGAGCCGCCTGATCAGGAAGATTCGTGAGCGACGCAGCCTCGAAGAAACCCGTCGCCTGCTGTATGTCGCCTGCACCCGAGCGCGTCGCAGCCTCCATCTGCTGGCACGGCTGGAGTACAACGCGCAGGGTGATGCCTTGAAGTCGCCGGTTGGCAGCAGTCTGCTGGCACCGCTTCGAAGCGTGTTCGAACCCCTGTTCGAGGCAAGATGCGCTGCCGCGGCGAGCGAGGCGGAGGTCGTTGCCACGGCGTCGGCGACTGCGAAGCGGGACGACGATGCACCGGATCGGTTCACGGAGGATTCCGTTCCCGAGCATGATGGCGTCACGAACACCCATCCGGTTGCCGCACCGCCATTGCGGCGACTGCCCGCCGACTGGACAATGCCGGTGATGGCGGCGTTCAGGCCGTCTCGTGACGACAGCGCGGCACCACTTGATCGAAAACCGCCGCCGCTCTGGGGTGGCCGTGACGGGCGCGACATCGGTACCGTCGTGCACCGGCAACTCCAGCTCCTTGCCGATGGCATGGCACGCGAGGGTGTGCTGACCGACAGTGGCAAGGCCGTCGCATGCGTGCGCGCCTGGATCGAAAGCGAACACCCTGACTGGCTGGTGCCACTCGAGCGGGGTGCCGAGCAGGCGCATCCGCTTGCGGCGAAGCTTCGGCGCGAGTTGCAGGCCGAAGGCATGCCGATGTCGCGCATGAACGCGGCGCTCGTGCAGGTCTGGAAGGCCGTCCACAACACGCTCGAAGACGACGTCGGGTGCTGGATTCTTGCCCCGCATGCCGAGGCACGCAGCGAGTGGGCGCTCAGCATTGCCGAGGCCTCGGCGGCCGGACATGCGCCGCGCGCCGCGAACTACATCATCGATCGCAGCTTCGTGGACGACGGGCAACGCTGGATCATTGACTACAAGACCGGCGAACACGAGGGCAGTGACCTTGCCGGCTTTCTCGACACACAGTTCGAGCGCTATCGACCGCAGCTCGAAAACTATGCTGATATCATCGGCAGGGTCGATTCACGGCCAGTCATGCTGGGTCTGTATTTTCCGCTGCACGCCGAATGGAAAGCGTGGCAGCCCGGCCGGGCCTGAGGTCACGGATCCCTCTTGCAGAACACGGCACATACCCCCACAAGGTGGGTACGGAGGAATACACATGCCTGCTACAGTTCAACGCCTGCTCGGCTTCATCATCCTGTTCGCCACGGTAGGGATCCTGTCCTGCCAGGCTTTCCTGGGCTGATCGGTTCATGGCTGCTGTCCGACGCATCGACACCGCTCCGACGCGACCACCCGCGGTATGGCGTGGCGCGCTTCTCTACGTCTTCTCGCTGCCGCTCATTCCGGCCTTCTTTTCGGCGCTCGGCGATGGCGACTTCGTGGTTGCCTTTGCCCGCGCTGCTGCCTTCGGGCTCACGCTCGGTGCCGCCACGTTCATCCGCAAGGGTATTCGCCTGCAGCGCGAGAGCGAACGCCGCCGCATCCGCCGCCGTGGTGGCATTCGCCACTACCGTCTCATCGGTGCCCTCATGCTGGCCGTCGGCATGTTCGTGCTCGCCTGGATCGGCATCCCCGGCAAGCACGGGCTGTTCGAGAGCCTGATTCTCGGCGGGGTGGTAGTCCTCGGCTGCTGGCTGAACTACGGCTTCGATCCCGCACGGCAGGATCCGGAGATTGCGGCCGTCGGTATCACCACCGAGGAACTGGTGGAACTTCTCGAAGAAGCGGAAGGGCAGATCGACGCCATCGAGGCGGCGGGGCGGGAGATCCACAATCGCGAGTTCCGCGATCGCCTGCGCCGCATCGTGGCCGAGGCGCGCGACATCCTCGATACCATCGAGCGCGATCCCGTTGACGCACGCCGGGCGCGGAAATTCCTGAAGGTCTATCTCGATGGCGCGCGTCAGGTCACCGAAGGTTATGCGCGTACTCACCGGCAGGGCGGCACCCACGAACTCGAAAGCAATTTCCGCCGCGTGCTGACGACGATGGAAACCGTCGTCGCCGAACAGCAGGAGGCGCTGCGGGAGAACAACCTCAACGACCTCGACGTGAACATCGAAGTGCTGCAACTGCAGCTCGAGAAGGAAGGCGTGACCTGAAACCCGAAACCGCGTGGTCACCGGTGGTTACCGTCGCCGCGGCTGCTCTATCCCGTCACTGCACCCCCTGCTCCGATGCCGTGCTGCCCTGCTCCGACGCCGCACCGCCTCGTTTCGACGCTGTGCTGTCCTGTTCCGACGCTGCGCTGCCCCGTTCCGACGCTGTGCTGTCCTGTTCCGGCGGCCGGTCGGGGCGCTCGGATGGCGCCGGTTCGAGGCGCATTCTGCGTTAAGCTAAGCCGATGTTCGACACCCTGGAGATCCTGCCTCATGGCCGATTCCCGCAATACCAGCACCACCACTGCGGTGGCCGAAGCCACCGGCACCGATATCTTCGGCCCCGATGAACTCCTGCCCGGCCAGGATCTCCTGCCGGTACCGAGCGAAGACGTCCACCGCTACGATGACGTGGACACTGCCCAGCGGGCGCAGATCGACAGGCTCATGCAGGAGATCAACCTTGCCGACAGCAACTCGATCATCTTCTTCGGCAGCAAGGCGCAGCAGCAGCTCACCACCGTCTCCGACAACATGCTCGAGGGTGTGCGCAACAAGGATGTGGGTTCGGCCGGTCAGTCGCTCAACAACATGGTCACGGTGCTGCGGGGCTTTCAGGTCGAGGACTTCGACCCGAACGAGCGCCCCGGCTTCTTCACCCGCCTCTGGCGCAAGCTCTTCGGCGGCCTCACGCCGGTGGCGAAATTCGTGCAGCAGTACGAAGGTGTGCGCCGTCAGGTCGATGCCGTCACCGATGATCTCGAAGGCCACAAGACCCGGCTCCTGAAGGACATCACGTCGCTCGACAAGCTGTACGAAGCCAATCTCCAGTATTTCCACGACCTCGAGTCCTACATCATTGCCGGTGAGCAGAAACTCGCCTACATCGACGACGAGATGCTTCCGGCCGCGGCCGCCAGCGCCGAGAACACCGATGAAGTGCTGCCCTCGCAGGAGCTTCGCGACCTGCGCTCGGCGCGTGACGACCTCGAACGCCGCATCCACGATCTCAAGCTCACGCGGCAGGTGGCCATGCAGGGTCTCCCGAGCATTCGCCTGATTCAGGAAAACGACAAGGGTCTGGTCAACAAGATCAACTCGACACTCGTGAACACGGTGCCGCTCTGGCGCCAGCAACTCGCCCAGGCCGTCACCATCTTCCGTTCCGGAGAAGCCGCGAAGAGCGTCAAGCGCGCGAGCGACCTCACCAACGAACTGCTCGAGAAGAACGCCGAAAACCTCCGCTCCGCGAATCGTACCGTGCGCGAGGAAATCGAGCGCGGCGTGTTCGACGTGAATGCCGTGCGCCGTGCCAATGACAACCTCATCGCCACGATCGAGGAAAGCCTGCAGATCGCCGACGAAGGCAAGCGCCGTCGGCACGAAGCGGAGGTGCAGCTCGAGAACATGGAATCACAACTCAAGGACACCCTGCAGCAGGCGTCCGCGCGCAAACATGCCGGCGCGGAGGTATAGGCCATGAGTCTCTTCGGACGCCTGTTCAACGAATTCATCGATGTCATCGAATGGACCGACGACTCGAGCAATACCATGGTGTATCGCTTCGAGCGCTACGGCAACGAGATCAAGTACGGTGCGAAGCTCATCGTGCGTGAATCGCAGTTCGCGGTGTTCGTGAACGAGGGGGAAGTCGCGGACGTTCTCGGGCCCGGTACCTATGCGCTCGAAACACGGAACCTGCCCGTGCTCACCACATTGCAGAACTGGCGTCACGGCTTCCAGTCGCCGTTCAAGGCCGAGGTGTACTTCTGCAACGCGCGCCGCTTTGTCGATCTCAAGTGGGGCACGCGTCATCCGCTGATGCTGCGCGATGCGGAATTCGGGGGGCTGCGCATTCGCGCCTTCGGCACCTATGGCGTGCGCATCGTCGAGCCGCTGAAGTTCATTCGCGAAATCGTCGGCACCGAGGGCGTGTTCACGACCGAAGAGATCAGCGCTCAGCTTCGCAACCTGATCACCTCGCGGTTTGCAACGATCATCGGCAGCACCGACATTCCGATACTCGACCTCGCCGCGAACTACGATCAGCTCGGCGAGTTTCTCACGCTGCGCATCGCACCCGAGTTTGCCGAATACGGTCTCGAACTCACGCGCATCCTCGTCGAGAACATCTCGCTGCCTCCCTCGGTGTCCGAAGCGCTCGACAAGCGCACCAGCATGGGCATGACCGGAAACCTCGACAGGTACCTCCGGTATCAGACCGGCGTGTCGATGGAAGCGGCGGCGGCAAACCCCGGCGGTGGCGCGAACGAGGGTATCGGCATGGGCATCGGGCTTGCCATGGCGAACCGCATGAACGAGAGCCTGAGTCCCGGGAATGCCTCGGCATCTGCTTCAGCCGACCCGGCGTTGCCGCCACCGCTGCCCGGTGGTGCGGCGAGTTATCACGTGGCCATCGACAAGGTGGTGCAGGGTCCCTTTGGCCCCGATGCACTCCGTCAGCAGGTGCGCGAAGGCAAGATCGACGACGACACCCTGGTCTGGACACAGGGCATGAGCGAGTGGCAGAGTGCGGCGGAGGTCGACGCACTCAGGCCGATTCTCGAGGGTGCCCGGCAGGCTCCGCCACCCTTGCCGGGGCGTTGAAGCGGATGCTGCCGCACCGACCCGATCCCTTCGTGGTGAACTGACCCGTTCGCTTCCGAGCCGGCGGCAGAGCCCACGGCCCGACCTGTCAACAAGAGGTTCCGCGCGTGCCCAACAACGACCCACATCGTTACCCGGTATCACGCTCGGATGAAGCGCGGCTCGACCGCGCCGATCAGGCCATTCTCGACGGCCTCTTCGGCCGTACCCGGCGCCGCCGGCGCGATGCGGCGGGAACCGGTGATCATGGCGTCGACGGCGAGGGCCGCAGCGGGGTTCACGGAGCAAACCGTGAGCCCACCGCGGAGCGGCTGCAACGTCTTCTCGACGAGCGCTTCAATACCTTCGGGCCCGGTGGTACCACGCCGGGCTCGGCTGTCAACGACTACCGATGGCCGAGATCGTCAGACAGCGCGGCTGCCTCCGACACACGAGGGCCTGGCGAAGCGACCACGCGGGAACTGGTCGAAACGCGCTTCCCCTGCGAGAGCTGCGGCGCGGCACTGCACTACGAGATCGGCACCGAGAACCTTCGTTGCCCGTATTGCGGACACGACAATGCCATCACCGTCGAGATCGAACCACTGGCCGAACTCGATCTGCATCAGGCGCTCAGGCAACTTGAACGGGTCAAGGCCGTTTCTCCTGAAAACAAGGTCATTTCCTGTCCGAACTGCGCCGCCGAGTTCGCGCTCGATGCTCAGGTGCATGCGGGTGAATGCCCGTTCTGCGGCACGCACGTGGTCACCAGCACGGGGCAGAGCCGGCCGATCAAGCCGAAAGGCATCCTGCCGTTTGCGGTCACGGCCGATCAGGCGCGCGAGTCCTACCGGCGGTGGTTGCAGGGACTCTGGTTCGCCCCCGGCGAATTGAAGCAATACGCCCGCAGCGATACCGAGCTGAACGGTGTGTACATTCCCTACTGGACCTATGACAGCGATACCGTCACGGCCTATCAGGGACAGCGCGGCGATATCCACTACGTGACGCAGCGCTACAGCACCATCGAGAACGGGCGGCGCGTCACGCGCACGCGGCAGGTACCGAAGATTCGCTGGCGACCGGCGAGTGGACGCACTTCCCGCCATTTCGATGACGTGCTCGTCGGCGCCACGCGCACATTGCCAAGAAGGATCACCGACTGGCTTGCGCCCTGGGATCTGCAGGATCTCGTGCCCTATACCGAGGAATACCTTTCGGGGTTTTCAAGCGAGGTCTATCAGGTGGATCTCGACGAAGGCTTCAACATCGCTCAGGCCAGAATGGACAAGGTCATCCGCGGCGATGTGCGTCATGCCATCGGCGGTGACCAGCAACGCATCTCCCACCTGCGCACGCAGCACAGCGCCACCACCTTCAAGCATGTGCTGCTGCCGATCTGGAGCGCGGGCTTCCGCTTCCGCAATCGCAGCTACCGTTTCGTCGTCAACGGACGTACCGGCAAGGTGCGTGGTGAGCGGCCGTTCAGCGCCGTGAAGATCGCCTTCGCGGTGCTTGCCGGTGCCATCGCCGCCGCTGCCGTCATGTTCTTCATGGCCTCGAGCAGTGGCATGAGTGCCGGTGGCTATGGCAGCCGCTACGGCAGCAACAGCGGGGGCTTCACCATCGAGATGCCGGACCGGGGCTCGGATGACTCGAGGTCGCGCTGGCCGGAGGTGCCACTCGGGGATGGGCGTGTGTTCACGATGGAGCTGCCGGAAGTCCGTTTCTGACCGTGCCCTTCCGGCCGTGCATCAGCCCTCGGCGCGCTCCTGAATGAGCGCCGTGACCTCGATCTCGATCAGCATGTCGGGCGACTGAAGATTCGCCGACATCATCGTGGCGGCGGGTTTCGCCGTCGCGAAGCGCTCGCGCAGTACCGGCCAGCAACGCTCCCACAGGGAAGGATCGGGCACGATGTACCGGACGCGAACCACATCATCGAGCAAGGCGCCAGCCGCGTTGAGCGCCGCTTCGATGTTGTCGAGGCACTGGCGTGTCTGCGCGACGATATCGGACTCGATCGTCATGGTGCGGTAGTCGTAGCCCGTGGTGCCGGCCACGAACACCCAGCGCCCATCGACGACGGCGCGCGAGTAACCGATCGCGTCTTCGAAGCTCGAACCCGAACTGATGTGTTGTCGCATGTTTTCTCCGTCTGTCGCCTGTTGCCTGTCGCCGAGGGTATCCTGTTTTGCGTTCATCAGCTAATGGGTGCAGGTGAGACCATGAGTGCGAATGCTGCCGTCATGCTTGCGCAATGGTCGTATCAGCCGCGTGTTCGAACTGCCACGCGCGTGCATCCGGATGGTTGCCGGGATGTCATCGTGGTGACTGCTGCCGATGGTCGTCGAGACTGGTTCGTGAGTGATCTGGACAACACGACGCGAACGGTCGTCGTCAACGGCCTCGAGCGATACGAAGGAATACGGCTGCGACCCGGTGCGAGCATCGACACCGTGATACTCGCAGCCGAACTCGCACAGGCGGACATGGGTCGTGCATCCGTGGTGACGGTCGTCGAGGCATCGTGCAGTATCGATGTGAACATCCGTGAGGCGATCGCGGGGCTCTCGTCCCGCACCCTGTCGATCACGGCGCATGCAAGAGAGCAAGGCCTCGGCGCAAGGCAGTTGCAACGACTGTTCGCGAGTCAGGG
Organism: Gammaproteobacteria bacterium; assembly: GCA_002746645.1. Lineage (GTDB taxonomy): Bacteria > Pseudomonadota > Gammaproteobacteria > Granulosicoccales > Granulosicoccaceae > Granulosicoccus. The sequence continues at coordinate 66,039 of PDPU01000024.1, forward strand.
CCTGCCGCCGCCATTGTTCTGGATGGCGCTGGCTCGTGCACGACGCACGGTTGCGGCGCTGCCACAGGCCGATTCCCTTGCGAGTCTGGCCCTCGACATGGGCTACAGCGATCAGGCCCACATGGGCCGCGAGTTTCGGCGCTGGTTCGGAACCACGCCCGCGCGGCTGCGGCGCGACAAGCCCCGGCTTGAAGAGCTGCTGGCGTCGGGACTGGCAACCGGTTCCTGAGCTGCGCTGCGCGGATGTCTCCGCACCGTTCAGCCGCTCACGGGCGAACAGATTTCCACGAGGTAGCCATCAGGATCGCTGATGTAGGCGGTGGTCTGTCCCCAGCTCTCGTCCCTTGCATCCTGAATCAGAACGGCACCGGCCGCGAGCGCCTTCGCGAGTGCTCCGGGCACATCGTCGGTTTCGAGGGCAATTTCGAACACCGGGTTGCGGGCATCTGCCTTGGCCGGGTGCTTCCCGAGCGAGGTCATCAGCGTTCGCGATGAAAACGCCAGCCTTGTCTCCCCGGTGTCGAGTTGTGCGTAGTCGCCGCTTGCATGCGTGAACTCGGCCGGAATGCCGAATGCGCGCTGGTAGAAATCGACACTGGCGGCGACGTCGTTCACGTACAGAATGGTGTAGCGGAGTTGCATGGTTCGGCCTCGTGCTCGTGGACAGAAGGCCTCAGTATCGGTCGGCGCAAAGTGTGCGTCTTGAAGATTCGCGACACCGTGACGAAGTCTCCGAACCCTGCAGCGGCCGAATCCTGCATCACGGTGCCATCGAAATCGAGTGACTGACGGCAAACGGCCGCGGTGCGCTCACAGTGGCGTTCGATCACCGCGGCCGTCGGCCACCGGTACGTGTGTCAGCAACGACTGACGGCAGAAACGGAGGACTGCTGCGCTTCGGGCAGTCTCCTGTTTCCGCCTGCGGGCGGACTGCGCGTCCCGTTTACTTGAACTTGCGGATCTCTCCGGTGGCAAGACGCGAGAAGTAGGAATCCATCTCACGCTTGACGATGGGTGCGAGGAAGTAGAGGCCCAGGATGTTCGGTACACAGATCAGGAACACGAGCGCATCGGAGATGTCGAGAATGGGCCCGAGTTGCACCATGCAGCCAAGCGCGACGAAGCCGCAGAACAGGATCTTGTAGAGCGTCTGTCCGGCTGCACTTTCGCCGAAGAGGTAGGTCCAGCCCTTCAATCCGTAGTAGGACCAGCTGATCATGGTCGAGAAGGCGAACAGCACGGCGGCGAAGGCCAGTGGAATCGGGAACCAGCTGAATTCGCGCTGGAAGGCGGCGGACGTCATGGCGACCCCCTCGGCATCGCCCGCGAAGTTCGGATCGGCCACCTGTGCCGTGCCGATCACGAGCGCGGTGATGGTGCAGATGACGATGGTGTCGATGAAGGGCTCGAGCAGGGATACCGTGCCTTCGGTGACGGGCTCGTCGGTGCGTACGGCCGAGTGCGCGATCGAAGCGGAGCCGATACCGGCCTCGTTCGAGAACACGGCGCGCTGGAAGCCGATGATCATGGCACCGAGTGCGCCGCCGGCCACGCCTTCACCCGTGAACGCACCCGTGAAGATGTTGGCGACGGCCTGCGGCAGTGAACCGACGTTCATGAGAATGACGATGATGGCAAAGACGCAGTAGAACACCGCCATGAACGGCACGACCTTCTCGGTGACGCGCGCGATCGACTTGATGCCACCGATGATCACGGAAAAGACGACAGCCGCAAGGATGATTCCGACCAGCCAGCCCATGCCGTCGAGTGCGCCACCCGAGACATTGTTGAGCTGCACGTAGGCCTGGTTCGACTGGAACATGTTGCCGATGCCAAGTGCACCGACGAAGATGCCTATCGCGTAGAAGGTGCCGAGGAACCGACCGAGCCCTTCCTTGCCGAGTTCGCGAAAGCCGTTGCGGAGGTAGTACATCGGGCCGCCCGAGACGTGACCGTCCTCGAATTCTTCGCGGTACTTCACGCCGAGTGTGCATTCGACGAATTTCGTGGCCATGCCGAGAAAGCCGGCGATGATGAGCCAGAAGGTCGCTCCGGCACCACCGACGGTAACCGCGACGGCAACGCCGCCGATGTTGCCGATGCCCACGGTACCGGAGACGGCCGTGGCAAGTGCCTGGAAGTGCGAGACTTCACCGTGGCTGTTCGGGTCGGCGTAGTCGCCACGCACGAGATGGATCGCGTGCCTGAACCCACGCAGGTTGATGAAGCCGGTATAGACCGTGAAGAACACGGCTCCGGCAACCAGCCAGAGCACCACCAGCGGCAGTTGTGCGCCGAAGAAGGGAATCTTGAAGAAAACGATGCTCCCGATCATTTCTGCGATCGGTTGGGTCGCCGCATTGATGGCCGCGTCGATGCCTTCGGCATTCGCCACGGCCGGCAGCAGGACGGCAAGTGCCGCTCCTGTCAGGCAGTACAAGCGTCGATTCATGGTGTGTTTTCTCCTTACTTCTGTTTTACGTTGTTTGAATCACAACTCCTGTGCGCAGACACTGCCAGAGCTCTTCGAAAAGTGCCATACAACGAAAGTATAGTTTTTTCGTGAGCTCTGCCCGGAAACGGGCAAACTGTTCGCCAGATGCTCGCGTTTCTCCCACACTACGCCGTCATGACGCCAACGACCGAGTTCGACGAACTGATCCGTTTCATCGTCTCTCAGGGTCGTCTCGCTGAATCCGAGGCACGGCACCTGATCGACGAGGTACTTGCCTTCGTCAATGAACCGGTAGCGGACTACATCCGGCGGCGTCATCTCGAACTGCAGCGCGAAGGACTTGCCAACGAGGCGATCTATCGCGTTCTCGAAGACGAAATACGCCGCAGACCGTTCGCCAGCAAGGCGCTGAGCGTCCGGCAGATTCGGCGCATCATCTATGGCTGAAGCTCTTCCACGGGCGGCAGCCCGACAGACCGGAGAGCAGCATGTGTGGAGTAGTGGGTTACATCGGCAGACCGGAGAGCGCCGACAACGCGGTACCGTTCCTGATCGAAGGTCTCAGGCGCCTCGAGTATCGTGGCTATGACTCGGCTGGGGTGGCGACAATAGACGGGCCGGGCATCGAGATCGTGAAGAAACGCGGCAAGGTCGACAACCTGGTGGCGGTCCTGCCCGAGTCACTGAGCGGACACATCGGCATCGCACACACGCGCTGGGCCACGCACGGCGAGCCCAGCGACATCAATGCTCATCCGCATCTCGACGCTGCCGGTTCCGTGGCAGTGGTGCACAACGGCATCATCGAGAACGCGCGCGAGCTTCGTCAGTGGCTCGAAGGGCAGGGTACGGATTTCGTCTCCGACACCGACTCCGAGATCTTCGCGCACCTGATTGCCCATCATCTCGAAGGCCACACTCCCGAGGAGGCAGTACGCCGCGCGCTCCAGCACGTCAACGGTGCCTACGGCCTGCTCGTTCTGCTGCGTGATCATCCCGATTGTCTGGTCGCGGCGAGAAAGGGCAGTCCCCTGCTGCTCGGCATCGGCGACGGGCGCATGTACGTGGGCTCCGACCCGCAGGCGCTGGTGCGGCACACGCAACAGGTGGTGTATCTCGATGACGAGGAAATCGCCGTCATCGATGCCGACAGCTACCGGGTGATCAACCTCAAGGCCGAGTCGCAGGAAAAACCGGCGAGCTTGCTTGACGTCGATGACCTCATCGCCGACAAGGGTGAGCACGAGCACTACATGCTCAAGGAGATTCTCGAACAACCGAACACGTTGCGTCGCGCGCTCCGCGGTCGCCTCGACGAGCGTTTCGCCACGGCGCGTCTCGACGGGCTGAACCTCGCGCCCGCGGAATTGCAGCGATTCCGTCGTGTGCGGCTTCTCGGTTGTGGTTCCGCGCTCATTGCCGCGCGCTACGGTGCCCATGCCATCGAAACCCTTGCGCGCGTACCCTGTGAGGCGGAGTCGGCAGCCGAGTTTCGGTACCGGCATCCCGTGATCGAGCCCGATACGCTGTTCATCGTGGTCAGTCAGTCGGGTGAGACGGCTGACACGCTCGCTGCCGTCGAAGAGATAAAGCGCAAGGGTGGCACCGTTGTCGGCGTCGTGAACGTGGTCGGCAGCAGCATTGCACGTGCCTGTCACGGCGGCATCTATCTGCATGCCGGTGCCGAGATTTCGGTGGTGTCGACGAAGGCGTTCACTGCAATGCAACTCTGCCTGCTGCTCTTCGCGCTGCATCTCGGGCGCATGAAGGATCTTTCACCGAAGGAAGGCCGCCAGCTCGTCGCAGCCCTGTCAGCCCTTCCCGAGACCATTGAAGCCTGCCTCGCCGACCGCGCGGAATGGGCCGCTGTCGGTGAAAGCCATGCCGGCTACGATCAGGCGTTCTTCATCGGTCGTTGCGGCGCCGTGGCGCTGGCCGAGGAAGGGGCTCTGAAGCTCAAGGAAGTGAGTTACATCCACGCCGAAGCCTACGCGGCCTCGGAGTTGAAACACGGCCCCCTGGCGATGATCAGCGAAGACCTGCCGACCTTCGTGATACTGCCCGACGACGAACTTCGCGAGAAGATGCTCTCGTCGGTGTCCGAGATTCGCGCACGACAGGGCAAGCTCGTCGGTATCGTCCAGAACCCGGAAGACGCCAGCCTGTTCGATGACGCCGTTCTCGTGCCCCGGCTCCATCCGCTCGTCGATGGCATCACCTTGACGATTCCGATGCAGGTCGTGGCTTATCACGCGGCGCTGGCTCGCGGATGCAACATCGATCAGCCGCGAAATCTTGCCAAGAGTGTGACGGTGGAATAGGCGCGTACGCATGGTTGCCCGCCAGGAAATCGCTCGTCGCTGCTTGACGACTCCCCATGATTGGGAATAATATCCCAACTACAGTGATCGCTGACCTGGGAGCAGCGTCATTGTTTTCCATCCACACGGGGAATCATCAACATGAAGCACTTGCATCCACATCTCCTGTTCTGTCTGGGCCTGTCGGCTCTGATCGCAGCTTGTTCCGACAGTGAGACCGATTCACCGCCACAGCCCGGGAACCAGAGCCGGGCGATGCTCAGGAGCTTCGACAGCGAAGCGGCCTTCGATGCGGCCGTCAGGGAAGCGCTGCTGAATGTCCGTGACCGGTATTCGGCTGAAGACGGTGATGCGGGCGGCGGCGAGGGCGCGGCCGCGGGCGGGGCCGCGGGTGGGGCCGTGGGCGGGTCTGATTCTGCCGCGCCAGACAGCGATTCGGGTTCGAACTCGTTCGATTTCACCACCACCAACGTGCAGGAAGCGGGTGTCGACGAAATCGATCTCGTCAAGAACGACGGTCGCTACCTGTACGTGAGCGGCGCCGATGCGGATGGCGCGGCCGAGGATCTGCGCATCCTGTCGCTCGAGAGCGATGCAAGCTCGGCCACGCCAGTGGCGAGTCTGGATCTCGAACTCGGGGGCGAGCGCATCAAGGGGCTCTATCTCAATGACGTGAGCGACAAGCTCAACGTCGTCAGTTCACCCGCCGACTACTACCTGGGGTGCTATACCGACTGGGACGACGGCTGGGGCACCTTCTCGCAACATGAGTTCACGCTGAGTACCGTCTCGGTTGCGGAACCGTCTGCACCAGCCGTCGAAACCCGCAAGCGCGTGAGCGCGGGGCTGGTTTCGTCGCGTCTGATCGGCGAAGACCTCATCGTTGCCACCCGTCGTTCGCTGGTGCCGCCCGGCGTCGGCATCCAGAGCAGCGAAGCCGCCTGGGAGCAGGCAGTGCAGGACGTGAACGTCGCCGACATGCTGCCGACGATCGCGAATCCCGACGGCAGCGACTCGGTGCCGCTCGTCACGGGCAGCGACTGCCTGGTGATCGACAACGGTGATCAGGGGAACGAGGACTGGCAGCCACTGCCGGAAATCATCGCCCTCACGGTTCTCGACAGCAACACGCTTGCCGTGCGCGACAGTGCCTGCTTCATCGGTGACACTGAAACGCTCTATGCCTCGCCCGAGGCGATCTACCTCGCCACCACCCTCGTTGACTACGAAAACACGCCCGAAGCCAACCCCACCATCCCGGAAGCGACCAGCGTCACCGGCGGTGACGTGGCCGTTCCCCCTGTCGATCTCGGCACGCAAACGGCCATGCACCGTTTCGCCTACGAGGATGGCACGATCCGCTACACCGGTTCGGGCGCGGTTCCCGGGGATCTTGGCGACAATCCAACGCAACGCCCGTTTCGCATGAGCGAAAGGGATGGTGTACTGCGCGTGGCGACTTACACGGGGCAGCACGGTGATACGTCCACAAGCCCGGTCACGCTGACGACGCTCGATGCCGATTCCACGACAGGCACCCTCACCGAGCTTGGGCAGTTGCCGAATGAAAGTTACCCTGATCACATCGGCAAGCCGAACGAGCTTCTCTATGCGTCACGCTTCATCGGTGACCGCGCCTATCTCGTCACCTTCGTGAAGACCGACCCGCTGTATCTCTTCGACCTCTCCGACGCGAGCAACCCGCGCAAACTGGGTGAACTGCAGATCACGGGTTACAGCGATTATCTCCATCCGATCGACGAGAACCATCTCATCGGACTGGGGCGCGATGCCGTGCCGATGCTCGACGACGAGACACGCGCCTGGCATCAGGGTCTGAAGCTGTCACTGTTCGATGTGACCGATCCTGCTGCTCCCTATGAAGAAGACTCGGTATATATCGGCGAGCGCGACAGCTACGCCGAGGCGCTCGACGATCATCGTGCCATCACCATCCAGCCGGCCAACGAGCAGCACCGCTTGCGCATGGCCTTCGCGGTGGATGTCCATGGCGATCCCGCACCGACCTCATGGCCTGAGCCAGCCGTTGCCATGCAGGGCAAGGCCTACAACCACACGGGGCTCTACGGTTTCGAGATCGGCGGCAATGACGGTGGCGGCATCACCCGCAAGGGCGCGATGGTGATGAACGACAATGGCGAATACGGCTATGGCAGCAGTTACGGCGACCGTGGCGTGATCGTCAACGACGCCGTCTACTACGTGCACGACAACGATGTCTGGAGCGCGAACTGGTCGGATCTCGACACGATCCACGGCCCGAAGTGAACCGCTTCGGCTGATGCAGGATGATGGCAGCAGCGGCGTTGTGATCGGGCAGCGTCGTTGCTTCCTCGATGATTTCAATGCGGGAAAGGGCGTGTTGTATGATCGTGATGACGAACCGGTTGTAACTCGCCATCGTTTCGACAATGCGAGCCGTACCGGCATCCGTGGCGAGCGTGTCACCTGTTTCCCCGCACAAGTGCCCGATAATCATGCCTGTAACCACCTGCATCGACGATCTCAGGAAGCTCTACAAGCGCCGTGCGCCGCGCATGTTCTACGACTACGCGGAATCCGGTAGCTGGACCGAGCAGACCTTCCGGGAAAACACGGAAGACTTCGAGGCCTTGAGACTTCGCCAGCGTGTCGCGGTCGACATGACGGGGCGTTCGACGGCGAGTCAGATGGCAGGCGAGCCGGTAGCCATGCCCGTGGCACTCGCACCGGTGGGGCTCACCGGCATGCAGTGCGCCGACGGCGAGATCAAGGCGGCGCGCGCGGCCGAGAAGTTCGGTGTGCCGTTCACGCTGTCCACGATGTCGATCAACTCGATCGAGGATGTGGCCGAAGCCACCGAGAAGCCCTTCTGGTTTCAGCTCTACACCATGCGTGATACCGAATACGTGAGCCGGCTTCTGGGTCGAGCCCGTGCTGCCGGATGTCCGGTACTCGTGATCACGCTGGATCTGCAGATTCTCGGGCAGCGCCACAAGGACCTCAAGAACGGCCTCACGGCGCCACCGAAGCTCACGCCGAGAACCATCGCCAATCTCGCCACGAAATGGGGCTGGGGCATCGAGATGCTGGGTGCGAAGCGGCGCGAGTTCGGCAACATCGTCGGCCATGTCGACAGCATTTCCGATACGCGTTCACTCATGTCGTGGACCGCAGAACAGTTCGATCCGAAGCTCGACTGGGGCAAGGTCAGGGAGCTGATCGAGGAGTGGGGCGGCAAGGTGGTGCTGAAGGGCATACTCGATGCCGAGGACGCGAAACAGGCGGCCGGTGTGGGCGCGGATGCCATCGTGGTGTCGAATCATGGCGGGCGGCAACTCGACGGAGCTCTGAGTTCGATACGCGTGCTGCCGTCGATCGTCGAAGTCGTGGGTGATCGCGTCGAAGTGCACATGGACAGCGGCATTCGTTCCGGACAGGATGTGCTGAAGGCCCTGAGCCTCGGCGCCAGCGGCACCTACATCGGCCGAGCCTTCATCTACGGGCTCGGTGCCATGGGCGAGGCGGGCGTCACACGAGCGCTCGAGATCATCCACAAGGAACTGGATACAAGCATGGCCCTTTGCGGAAGGCGCAGCATCGACGAACTGGGGCGCGAGGTACTGTTGATTCCCGAAGGCTTCGAGGGGTGCTGGCAGACCGACGGGCAGTGATTCAGTCCGGTTCTCCGGCGGAGCGATCCCGGCCAGTGCCGTTACCTGCTCCTGTCGATTTTCTCGACACGCGTCTGATCGTGGCAGTGGTCTGCCATGCTGCGCTCGCAGAGCGCGCTTCCCGGCGTGGCAACGGTGGCCGCAGCCGTGGCAACACCTCGTCGGCAGGCCGCCTCGAGTGATTCGCCACGCGCGATCGCAAGGCTCAATGCGCCGATGAAACTGTCGCCGGCACCGATCGCCGAGCGTACGGTCACTTTCGGTGGCGTGATGCGCCAGGCGGCTTCCGCCGAACTCACCACCGCGCCCTCTTCCCGGAGAGTGATGATGACGACTTCGGCTGCCTCGCGTTCCCTGAGTGCTTCGGCGGCGACAGCGGCATCGCTGACATCGAGGGCATCGAGATTGAAGATCTCGAGGGCCTCGTGATAGTCGAGCTTGATCAGCCACGGCGTGCGGCGCAGACCTTCGACCAGTGCCGGCCCGTGTGTGTCGAGTATCGCGCGGGCGCCACTGGCCTTGATGTCGTCGATCATGCCGGCGTAGGTGTCGTCGGCCATGCCGGGTGCGAGACTGCCGCTCAGCACCACGATCGCGTAGCCCGTCTGCAACTGCAACCGGAACTGCGCGCGGATCGCCGCGGTTTCCTCGGCAGTCACTCCCTCGCCGGGAAAGCCGAAGCGGTACTGGCCGCCTCGGGTGTCGTCGCTGATCGCGATTGCGATGCGGGTATTCGCCGTGACCTCGGCAATGACGGGTTCGAGCCCGTTCTTCCTGAGCAGGGCCTCGAACTCCTTGCCGATGGCGCCGCCGAGCACCGTGAAGGTGTCACTTTCGCCGCCGAGCAATCGACACGCACGGCTGACGTTGACACCGCCACCACCGGGTTCGGTCGTCGGCGCCGTACAGCGCAGCTTGTGATCGGGTTCGACACGCGGTGTGGAACTCGCCATGTCGAGTGCCGGGTTGACGGTAACGGTGAGGATACGCGCCTGTTTCGTGTTGCTGCTCATCTGAAACGTCCTGGAGTGTTCATTCGGCTGTCACGCGAAGGCTGACCTGATCGAAGGCCGCCGCCATCAGCGCACGGGTGTAGTCATCGCGTGGATGCTCGAGCACCTGCCGTGCTTCGCCTTCCTCGACGATCCGCCCCTGCCGCATGACCACGATGCGATCACTCATCGCACGCACCACCTTGAGGTCGTGGCTGATGAAGAGGTAGGTGATGTCGAAACGTGCCTGCAGGTCCTGCAGCAGGTTGACGATCTGCGATTGCACCGACATGTCGAGTGCCGAGGTGGGTTCGTCGAGCACGATCAGTGACGGGCGCAGCACGAGGGCGCGCGCAATGGAGATGCGCTGGCGCTGACCGCCCGAGAATTCATGGGGGAAGCGCTCGAGCGCGCCGTCGTCGAGGCCCACATCGGCAAGCGCGGCGCTGACCGCGTCACGACGTTCGATCTTCGACATGCCGGGCCGATGCACGGTCAGGCCTTCGGCGACGATCTGCCCGATGGTCATGCGCGGGCTCAGGCTGCCGAAAGGGTCCTGAAACACGATCTGCAGTGATTGGCGCAGCGAACGCAGGCTCGAACTCGAGCGTTCGTGGATCGGTGAGCCCTGAAAGACGATGCTGCCGCTGGAAGGAATGAGACGCAGCAGGGCGAGGCCAAGGGTGGTCTTGCCGGAGCCCGATTCGCCGACGATGCCGAGCGTTCTGCCGCGTGGCACCTCGAGGCTCACGTCGTCCACGGCGTCGAGGTATTCCCTGGCTCTGCCGAAGAAGCTCTTCCTGACGGGAAAGCGTACTCTGAGCGACTGCGCTGCGAGCAGCGTTGGCGGTGTTTCGCCGCTGTTGCGTACCGGCGGGTCGCCAGGCTCGGCAGAGAGCAGCGCCTGTGTGTAGGGGTGTTCGGGACGGCTGAAGAGGCGTTCGGTCGGGGCGGCTTCCACCACGCGCCCGCGCCGCATCACATGAATGCGGTCGGCCATGTGATGCACCACGCCGAGGTCGTGCGTGATCAGCAGCAGTGCCATGCCGAGTTCGTCTCGGAGTGTGTTCAGAAGCTCGAGAATCTGGGCCTGGATGGTCACGTCGAGTGCCGTGGTCGGTTCGTCGGCAATCAGCAGTTCCGGCTCATTGGCCAGCGCCATCGCGATCATCACGCGCTGACGTTGCCCGCCCGAGAGTTCGTGCGGGTAGGCGCCGAGGCGCTTGCGGGCATGGTGAATGCCCACATGATCGAGGAGTTCGAGCGTTCGCGCACGTGCGGCCTTGCCACGAAGGCCCCGGTGCAGGCGCAGCGATTCACCGATCTGCTTCTCGATCGTGTGCAGCGGGTTCAGCGAGGTCATCGGTTCCTGGAAGATCATGCTGATCTCGTTGCCGCGCACCTGACGAAGCAGCCCATCGGGTGCACCGAGAAGTTCCTCGCCGCGCCAGCGGATGCTGCCCGCACGGTATTCGGTCAGCGGGCGGGGCAGGAGTTGCAGTATCGAGAGTGCGGTGACCGACTTCCCCGAGCCACTTTCGCCGACGAGAGCCACGGTTTCGCCCTTGTCGATGGTGAGCGATACTTCTTCCACCACGGGCACACTGCCCGCACCGAAGGCGACACTCAGCTCGCTCAGTTCGAGCAGGCGTTCGGTCGAGCGTTGCGTGTCGTGGAGTGTGTCGTCTCGCGTGTCGCGGCTCATGTGCCTGCTCCCGCGCCGACACTGACCGCAAAGGTCTTGCGTGGATCCAGGGCGTCCCGGATCGCTTCACCCACGAACACGAGCAGACTGAGCATCAGTGCCAGCACGATGAAGGCCGTCAGTCCGAGCCAGGGTGCCGAAAGGTTGTCGCGGCCCTGCTTGAGCATCTCGCCCAGCGAGGCGGAACCGGGCGGCAGGCCGAGGCCCAGAAAATCCAGTCCGGTGAGCGTGGTCACCGAACCACTGAGAATGAAGGGCAGGAAGGTGACGGTTGCCACCATCGCGTTCGGCAGGGTATGGCGCCACATGATGGTGAGATCGGCCACGCCGAGCGCCCTGGCGGCACGCACGTACTCGAAGTTGCGCGCGCGCAGGAACTCGGCGCGCACCACGCCCACGAGCGCCGTCCAGCCGAAGAGCGTCATGAGCACCAGCAGAGACATGAATCCGGGTGCGATCACGCTCGCCATGATGATCAAGAGATACAGCACGGGCAGGCCCTGCCAGATCTCGATGAAGCGCTGCGCGACGAGGTCGAGGAGCCCGCCGAAGTAACCCTGTACGGCACCCGCGGCCACGCCGATGACGGTGCTGAAGAGTGTCAGCAGCAGCCCGAAGCTCACCGAGATGCGGAAGCCGTGGATCACGCGCGCCAGCACATCGCGCCCCTGGTCGTCGGTGCCGAGCCAGTGCCGACGGTCGGGCGGTGTCGGTGGCGAGCCGTCGAGGTCGAAATCGATGGTGTCGTGGGAGAAGGGAATCAATGGCCAGATGACATGACCTTTTTCCGCGATGAGATCGGTGATGTAGGGGTCGGTATAGTCGGCGTCAAGGTTCATGTCGCCGCCGAAGGTTCTCTCCGAATATGTCGTGAACACCGGGAAATACCAGGCGCTGTCGTAGCGTATGGCCACGGGCTGATCATTGGCGATGAACTCGGCGAAGAGCGAAACGCCATAGAGTACGAGAAACAGCCACAAGGCCAGAAAGCCGCGGCGATTCTGCCTGAAGCTGCGCCAGCGGCGCTGGTTGAGCGGACTCAGTGGCATCGTCATGCGGCCTCAGAAGTCCCGACTCTCGAAGTCGATGCGCGGATCGATGAGGTGGTACATCACGTCCCCCACCAGTTGCAGGATGAGCCCGAGCAGGGTGAAGAAGTAGAGTGTGGCGAACACCACCGGGTAGTCGCGATTGATCGTTGCCTCCCAGCCGAGAAGGCCGAGCCCGTCAAGCGAGAAGATCACCTCGATCAGTATCGAGCCCGTGAACAGGATGCTGATGAAGGCGCTCGGAAACCCCGCGATCACGATGAGCATGGCGTTGCGGAACACGTGTCCGTAGAGCACGGCGTTTTCGCTCAGGCCCTTGGCACGAGCCGTCTGCACGTACTGCATGTTGATCTGGTCGAGAAAGGAGTTCTTGGTGAGCATGGTGAGGCTTGCAAAGCCACTGATCACCATCGCGGTCACGGGCAGCGTGATGTGCCAGAAATAGTCGAGAATGCGATCGGGCCATGACATCGATTCCCAGCCGGGAGATACCAGCCCGCGCAGCGGAAACCAGTCGAAGTAGCGGCCGCCGGCAAAGAGCACGATGAGCAGAATCGCGAACAGGAAGCCGGGGATCGCGTAACCGAGCACGATTGCCGCGCTCGACCAGACGTCGAAGCGCGAGCCGTCGCTGACCGCCTTCCTGATGCCGAGCGGAATCGAAATGAGATAGACGAGGAGCGTGGTCCAGAGCCCGAGGCTGATCGACACCGGCAACTTGTCGAGCACGAGATCGAGTACCTTCCGGTCGCGGAAGTAGCTCTCGCCGAAATCGAAGCGGAGGTAGTTGCCGAGCATGGTCATGAAGCGCACGTGGGCGGGTTTGTCGAAACCGAAGTCCCTTTCGATCTCGGCGATGATGGCAGGGTCGAGACCCTGCGCGCCACGATAGCCACTGCGGTTGCCACCGCCGCCGCTGCCGTTGGCCGAACGCGAACCGTCGTTCTGATTGTCGCCGCCCGATCCCGCGAAGGCAGAGGTTGCATCCGCGCTCGTGCCGCGAAGTTCCGCGAGCACTTGCTCCACCGGTCCGCCCGGTGCGAACTGGATGACCACGAAGTTGATCAGCATGATGCCGAGCAGGGTCGGGATGATCAGCAGCAGTCGTTTGGCAATGTAGGCCGGCATGGGTATCGAGAGAGCAGCTTGCGTGCCGGGCCGGCCTGAGCGCGCGTCGTCCCGGACGTCGGGAACGCGAACAGGCCAGGGGCCCGTGAAAACGAGGCGCTAACGCTTCAGATCCAGTCGGGCATCGAGTTCGGGGTCGATCCACCAGCCAATGGGAAGCCCGCCGGAGTAGCTGGCGTATTTCGGCTGTGTGTCGGGCTTGCCGAAGCGGTTCCAGTAGGCAATGCGGTGCCGGTCGTTGTGGAACTGCGGAATGGTGTAGTGGTTCCAGAGCAGCACGCGATCGAGCGCGCGCGTGGTGGCCTTGAGTTCTTCGAGCGAGTCGGCGTCGATGATGTCTTCGATCAGTGCATCGACCACCGGGTTGCGGATGCCGGCGTAGTTCGCGGTGCCGCGTTCGTCGGCCGCGGCACTGCCGTAATAGGAGCGGAGTTCGGAGCCGGGCGGCGGGAAGAAATTCATGCGACCGGAGATGATGTCGAAATCGAAATCGTCGAGGCGCACATGGTATTGCGCCGAATCGACGATACGCACGCTTGCATCGATGCCGACCTTGCGCATGTTCTGCACGAAGGGGGCAACCACGCGCTGGCTGTCGGGCGAGACGAACAGGAACTCGACCTTCATCTGCCGCCCGTCCTGCATGAGCTTGCCGTTCTCCAGCTTCCAGCCAGCCTCGTTGAAGAGTTTCAGTGCCGCACGCATGGCCTTGCGGTTGCGGCCACTGCCGTCCGACACCGGCGCCTTGAATTCGTCGGTCAGGATGCGTGGGTCGAGCTGGTCGGCATGCGGTTCGAGGATCGCGATTTCCTCCGGCGTCGGCGGGCCGGACACGCCATAGTCGGAATTCGGGAAGTAGCTGTTGGTGCGTTCGTACTGGTTGTAGAGAATGGTGCGCTTGATGGTTTCGAAATCGAACAGCAGGGAGAGGGCTTCGCGCACACGGATGTCGTCGAAGGGCGGGCGGCGCATGTTGAAGAAGTAGCCCTGGATGGCCTGGGGCATGTTGTCGGGCGGGGTGTCGGTGAGTGTTTCGCCCGTGTCGAAGGTGCCACCCGAATAGGCCGTGGCCCAGCGCTTGGCACTGTTCTCCACTCGGAAGTCGATGTCACCGGCCTTGAACGCCTCCATCATCACTTCGAGGTCACGGTAGTAGTCGTAGCGGATGGTATCGATGTTGGCAAGGCCGAGCGTGACGTTCAGTTCCTTGCCCCAGTAGTTCGGGTCGCGCTGATAGGTGATCGAGCGTCCCGCCTTCACGTTGCTGACATAGTAGGCGCCGCTCGACGGTTCGGGTTGGAGAAAGGTTCTGCTGATGTCGCGGTCCTTCCAGTATTCGACGGAAGTGGGGGAGAGCCCGGCAACCTTCATGAGGGGTTTCATGTTGTCACGGGTGCTGAAACTGAACTTCAGTCGATGCGGGTCGAGCACTTCCACCGATTCGACTTCCTCGTAGAAGGATTTCAGGAAAGGGCGGCCGTGCTCGCGAATCGCCTTGAAGGTGAATTCGAAATCGGCGGCGGTGATCGGCGTGCCGTTGTTGAAATGTGCCTCGGGACGCAGGTTGAAGATGATCCAGCTCTTGTCTTCGGGGTATTCGACCGATTCGGCCAGCAGCCCGTAGGCGACGGCAAGCTCATCCGCCGAACCCACCATGAGCGTGTCATCGACCTGGCCGAGGGAGAGTGGCCACTGGCCCTTGAGAATGAAGGTGTTCAGGCTGTCGAAGGAGCCGAAGGCGCCGAGCACCACCTTGCCGCCTTGTGGCGCATCGGGGTTCACGTAGGGCCAGTGCGGCATGTCCTCCGTGTAGAGCGGTTCGCCGAATTCGGCCATCGACCAGCTTCTGGTGATGTTTTCATCCTGCGCCAGCGCCTCCTCCGCGGCGAGAGAGGTGGACACGATCAGCAGGATGCCGACAAGCGATTGACGCAGGACGCGGGTAATGAACATGGCTGCTCTCTCGTAGTGGCGAAGGTAACGCTATCATGGACAGTTCCACGGATGCGATGTTTCGCACTCGCGCGGTAGCCCGTTCTGCAACCGAATCCACTCGTCATCATGCCTTCAGACATCGTTCCCATGCCAACCCGGCCTGATTCAAGCCACAGTGCCGGCCTTGACCACCTGCACGCCGCTCGCGGCAGGGCCATTTGCGGCAACATCCGCCGCGCGGCGGCAGGGCTTGCCGCCACGGCAGCAGTCTTGCTGTCACTCGCCGTCATGCCGGCGCAGGCCGTCGAACCCGACAGCCCCTGGGAGGAGGTGCTGGAGGAGGCGAAGGGCCAGACACTGTATTTCCATGCCTGGGGTGGAAGCGAGCCCATCAACGACTACATCGCGTGGGTGGGTGAGGAACTGGAGTCGCGCTACGAGATCACGCTCGAGCACGTGCCGGTGGCCGACATCAGCGAAGTGGTCGGCCAGCTCGAAGCCGCCGGTGCCGTCGGGCGCGACGAAGACGGGTCGGTGGATCTCATGTGGGTGAACGGCGAGAACTTCGCTGCGCTCAAGCGCAGCAAGCTATTGTTCGGCGCCTTTGCCGACAATCTGCCGAACGCCGCACTTCTCCAGGACGATGAATCCCTGCGCATGGATTTCTCGGTACCGGTGGAAGGGCTCGAGTCGCCCTGGGGTGGTGCGCAACTCGTGTTCATCCACGACGCCGAGACCTTGCCGGAGCCGCCGAAAAGTGCTGCGGCGCTGCTCGAGTTCGTCAGGGATGGCGGACGTTTCGACTACCCGGCACCACCGGCCTTCCACGGCACCACCTTGTTGAAGCAGTTGCTGCATGAACTCGCCGCAGACACGCAGCCCCTGTCGGCGCCGGTCGAAGAGGCCGATTTCGAGGCCGTGACCGCACCTCTCTGGTCCTATCTCGATGAACTCAATCCACTGCTGCGCGGCAAGGGCAAGGTCTGGCCGCAAAGTGGCGAGGCAACACGGCAGCTTCTCGACGACGGCGAAGTCGACATCGCCCTGTCGTTCAACCCGAACGAAGCGAGTTCGGCCGTGGCCAGAGGCCTGCTGCCCGATACCGTGCGCACCTACGTTTTCGACGGCGGCACCATCGGCAACACGCATTACGTGACGATTCCCCGCAATGCCAGTGCCAGGGCGGCGGCAATGGTGGCGGCGAACTTCCTGATTTCGCCCGAGGCTCAGGCCCGCAAGGCCGATCCCGCGTTCTGGGGCGACCCCACGGTGCTGGACGTGTCGGCGCTCGACGATGCGGACAAGGCGCTGTTCGACAAGATCGACCCGGGCGTGTGGGCGCTGCCGATCGGCAGCGGCAGCATGCTGCCCGAACCGCACGCCTCCTGGACCGAGGCACTGGAAAAGGCGTGGCAGAAGCGCTACGGCAGTTGAATGCCGGCGCTGAACCAGCCTGGGTGGCGCCTGCGTCCAGAGCGCCTGTGTCCGGAATGAACTGATGCCGGCCGTTCTCGTCACGGCACTGTTTTCATTGCCTGTTCTCCTGGGTCTTGCTGGCGCGGTACTGCCGGCATTCGGGCTGATGCCCGTACTCGCTCCCGGTAACGGGTTTGCGTCGCTTTTGGCCGAGCCGACCTTGGCGGCATCGCTCCGGTTCACCGTGCAGACCGGAGTTCTGGCCACGGTCTGCGCCTTCCTGATGACCCTGATTGCACTGGTGTCTCTTTCGGGCACGCGGCTCTGGCGTGCCGTGCAGGCGCTGTTGCCGCCGCTGCTGGCGGTGCCGCACGCGGCGCTTGCCGTCGGGCTGGTGTTCCTGATCGCCCCGAGTGGCTTTCTGGTGCGGCTGGTGTCTCCGGAGCTGAGCGGCTGGGAGCGGCCACCGACGCTCTGGCTGGTGCCGGATGCGGGTGGCTGGACGCTGATACTCGGGCTGGTGCTGAAGGAGTTTCCGTTCCTGCTGCTGGTGTCCATCGGACAGCTGGCAACCATCGATGCCGATGCGGCGTTGCGCATCGGGCGAAGCCTCGGCTATTCCCCGGCGCGCTGCTGGTCGAGACTCATCCTGCCTCAGCTCTATCCGCGTATTCGCCTCGCACTGCTCGTGGTGCTCGGGTTCAACCTCAGCGTGGTCGACATGGCGCTGATTCTCGGACCCGGCAGTCCGCCGAGCCTCTCGGTGCTCGTCCTGCAACTGTTGCAGGAACCCGGTTCGCGGGCCGCAGCCTCGGCCGGTGCACTGGTCCTGCTCGCGTTGACGCTGCTGTCCTATCTTGCGGTGCTCGGGCTCGAACTTCCGGTGGCACGTGTGGCGCGCTGGCGGCGGCAGGACGGACAGCGCGGGCAGGGCAGTCGAATACGGCGTTCGGGTGGCAGAGTCATGGTGATGGCGAGCATCGCGCTGGCCCTCGGGGGCTTGCTGCTGCTGCCGCTCTGGAGCGTGGCGCAACGCTGGCGCTTTCCCGATATGCTGCCGTCGAGCTACACGCTCAGGGAGTTCCGGGATGCCTCACTTTTCACCAGTGCCGAAAACACGCTGATTCTGGCGCTGCTGGTGATGGTGCTTGCTCTCGTGGCAGCCATGAGCTGCCTCGAAGCGGAACGCCGCTCGCGCTTCCACGTGCCCGACATCTTCTGGTATCTGCCGCTGTTGATTCCGCAGGCCAGCCTGCTTTTCGGCTGGCAGGCAGCCCTGCTCTGGACGGGCAGTGACGAGCGGTTTCCGGCGGTGGTGCATGCACACTGGATGTATGCTCTGTCCTATGTGTTTCTGCTGCTGGCCGTCGCGTGGCGCGCACAGGACGACAACTGGGAACTCGCTGCCAATTCGCTCGGCGCGGGTTACTGGCGCACGCTCTGGCGCGTGCGCCTGCCGTTGCTGGCAGCCCCGCTGGCGCAGGCGGCGGCAGTTGCCGTTGCCGTCAGCGTGGCGCAGTACCTGCCGACGCTGCTGCTGGGTGCCGGGCGTTACCCGACACTCACGACCGATCTGGTCACGAGTTTCGGCGGGCTCAACCGCCGTGTCATTGCAGGCCTGGCCCTTCTTCAGAGCCTGTTGCCATTGCTCGCCTTTTCGTTGGCGCTGGCCTTGCCCCGGCGATGGCTGCCTGCGGATGCCGGCACGAGTGCCGGACAGGTCGTGCGGGCATGACCCGCAGGCCTGCATCCCCCAGGCGAGGCACGTGGTCCGACGAAACACGGTGCCACGGTGCATTGCAGGTCGCGTCGCTGACGGTCGATCTGCCCCATGGCCAGCGGCTGCTCGGCCCTCTGCAGTTCGAGGTGGCTCCGGGTGAGGTGCTGGTTCTGAGGGGGGCCAGCGGCAGCGGCAAGTCCACGATACTCAACTGGCTTGCGGGTGCAAGAGCCCCCGCCTTGCAGATATCGGGCAGTGCGTGGCTGGGTGAACGCCGCATCGACCACCTGCCCGCCGAGAAGCGACACCTCGGACTCATGCTGCAGCAGGACTATCTGTTCCCGCACATGAGCGTTGGTGACAATCTGCTTTTCGGTCTGCGTGGCGGAACTCGCCGGGAGCGCCGGCAGCGCGTGAGCGATGCACTCGCCGCGGCCGGTCTCGACGGCATGGCCTCGCGTACCCCGGCAAGCCTCAGCGGCGGGCAGCGCTCGCGCGCCAGTCTCCTGCGTACCCTGTTGTCGTCACCCGGAGCATTGCTGCTCGACGAACCCTTCTCGAGCCTGGACCGTGACAGACGTGCGCAGGTTCGTGAGCTGGTGTGGTGTTCGGCGGCGCATCTGCCGGTACTGCTCGTGACGCATGATGTCGAAGACATTCCGTCCCACGCTCGTGTCGTCGATCTGTCGAACCCCACCGATACCTGAGGAGTGGCTGCTGCATGCTTGATCGACACATCGTGCCGCGTCTCCGCCAGCCACTGGCGCGACTGGCGATGCGGGCCGAGGCACGGGGGATCACCGCGAACCAGATCACCATGGCGGGTTTTCTCGTCGGCATGCTCAGCGTGCCCGCGATCGCCTTCGGGATGTCACTGCCTGCGTTGCTGCTGCTGGCCCTCAACCGCCTTGCTGACGGCATCGACGGTGAACTCGCGCGTCGTCAGGGCGCGACCGATGCCGGGGCCTTTCTCGACATCACGCTGGACTTCATCTTCTACGCGGCCTTCCCGCTCGGTTTCGCCTTCATGAACCCCGCCGCGAACGCGCTGCCGGCCGCTGTCCTCGTGGCGAGTTTCATGGGTACCGGTGCAAGCTTTCTCGCCTTTGCACTGAAGGCGGAACAAAGGGGTATCGAACATCCCGATTTCGGCTACAAGGGCTTCTATTACCTCGATGGACTCGCCGAAGGCAGCGAGACCATCCTCTGCTTTGCGCTCATGTGCCTTTTCCCCGCCGCCTTCGCGTGGCTGGCGTGGGGCTTTGCGGCTATTTGTGTGCTCACGGCGATCAATCGTCTGGTGGGTGGTTTTCGCGCCTTGCGGTGATGCTGCAGTCGAATGGTGGATACGACGATATCCGATCGGATATGATAAGCTGTATTCATGAACACGATTCGACAGCTTCGTCGGGCGACAGGACTGTCGCAGGCGGATTTTGCTGCCAGCGTGGGCACGTCTCAACCCACCATTGCGGCCTACGAGTCGGGCAGCAAGTCACCGACGCTGCGTACCGTCGAGCGCATGGCGGCGGCGCTTGATCTCGACATCGAAACGAAGGTCGTACCGGCCCTTACCCGTGAGGACCGGCGCAGCCTTGCCATGCATCGTGAGGTCGCCCGGCGGCTGGAGGAAGCGCCGGAGATTGCCCTGGTTCGTGCGCGTCGGAATCTGGAGAAGTGGCAGCGGCTTGATGCAGGTGGTGATGCGCTCCGGAAACGATGGGCCTTGTGGATCGAACTGCCGGTGACCGAACTGGTCATGCTGATGCTCGACCCCGGACCGCTCGCGCGCGAGATGCGTCAGGTGTCGCCCTTCGCGGGGTTGTTGAGTGCGGCAGAACGCACAGCAGTCCTGCGAGCGTTTCAGCAGGTCAATCCTCCGGCAGGCGCTCCAGCGTTCCGCCCAGGTCGCGGGCAATCAGCAGATAGACCGAGGGAATGACGAACAGCGTGAACAGCGTGCCGATGGTCATGCCGCCCACGAGCACGAGGCCGATCGAGTTTCGTGCCTCGGCACCGGCACCGGTCACCAGGACCAGCGGGAAGTGACCGGCAACGGTGGCCACGGTGGTCATGAGAATCGGTCGAAAACGCGTATGGGCAGCTTCCCGGATGGCCGCGAATTTCGCCAGTCCCTGTTCCTGAAGCTGGCGCGCGAATTCCACCATGAGGATGCCGTTCTTCGACACGAGGCCCACCAGCGTCACGAAACCGACTTGCGAGTAGATGTTCAGGGTCGTGGTGAAGCCGTTGGTCCAGTAGGGCATTTCCGGGTTGGGCATCTTCAGGAAGGTGAAGATGAGCGCACCGAACATCGCGAGTGGTACCGAGCCCGCAAGGATCACGAAGGGATCGCGAAAGCTGTTGAACTGTGCTGCAAGCGTGAGGTAGATCAGCAGCACCGCCAGCGTGAACGCCGGCAGGAACTTGTTGCCTTCGAGTCGAAGCTGGCGTGATTCGCCGGTGTAGTCGAGACTGTAGTTCGACGGCAGCACCTCGGCGGCGGTTTGCTCGAGGAACCCCAGCGCCTGGTCCAGTGTCTGTGACGACACGCCACTGATCTTCACGGCGTTCAGTTGCTGAAAGCGATTCAGCGAACGGGGAACCGTGTCGTATTCGACGGATGCGATCGAACTCAACTGCACGAGCTGGCCGTCGGGTCCACTCACGTAGATGTTCCGCAGCTGTTCCGGATTCAGGCGCTCGGCGCGGAGTACCTGGGGAATCACCTTGTAGCTCCGGCCATCGATGTCGAAGCGGTTGACGGGGTTGCCACCGAGCATGGTGCCGACATCGGCGCCGACCTGCTGCATCGAAAGACCCATGTCGGCGATACGTTCACGGTCGAGTACGAGTTCGGCCTGGCTCTGGTCGATCCGGGTATCGAGGATCGGTGGAAACACGAACACGCCCGATTGCATGGCGCGCTCCACGATCTCGTTCGCGAAACCCAGTATTTCGTCGGGTTCGGCGGTGGAGGCGATCACGAACTCCACCGGGAAGCTGCCGCCACCGGGCAGGGCGGGCGGCGTCACCGGGATCATGTTGATGCCGGCAACCTGACCGAACTTCATGGCCGCTTCGGGCTTGATCTCGAACACGGTGCGTTTGCGCTCGCCCCAGGGTTCCAGCACCATGCCGCCGAAGCCGCCGTCGGTCATGATGAGCTGGAAGGTGAACTCGGTTTCCTCGACGCTCTGCATGGCCGCGCGTGCGTCGGCGGCGAACAGCGAGGCGTTCTCGATGCTGGCGTTGCCGGGTCCGTCGACGATGCCGAAGATGACGCTCTGATCTTCGGTGGGGGCGAGTTCCTTCGGAGACCACATGAACATCGGAATGCACAGGGCGCTCAGTACGAACCAGACCAGGTAGACCGCGGGACGGGCGCCGAGCGTGCCGTCGAGCAGACGCATGTAGCCGTCGCGCACACGGCCGAAGACCCGATTGACACGACCGGCAAAGCCGCGTTCGGATTCGCCCTCACGCAGAAGCGCGGCCGACATCATCGGCGAGAGCGTGACGGCAACGATGCCCGAGATGGTCACGGCGCCGGCCAGCGTGAAGGCGAACTCGCGGAAGAGCGAACCCGTCAGGCCACCTTGCAGGCCGATGGGCAGATATACCGCCACGAGGGTTGCCGTCATGGCGATGAGCGGTCCGAGGAGTTCCCGCGCACCCTTGATGGCGGCATCGTGTCGGCTCATGCCTTCGCTGATGTGTCGTTCGACGTTCTCGACCACCACGATGGCATCGTCCACCACAAGGCCTACCGACAGCACGATGGCGAGCAGCGTCAGCAGGTTGGTGCTGAAGCCGAGAACCTGCATCACGAAGATCGCGCCGATCAGTGAAATCGGAATGGCGACGATCGGCACGATCACCGAGCGCCAGGAGCCAAGAAACAGGAAGATCACGCACATCACGATGAGCAGCGTTTCGGCCAGGGTCTTGATGACCTCGAAGATCGAGTCGTGGATGTATTCGCTGGCGTCGTAACCGATGGCCACTTCCATGCCGCGTGGCAGTGTCTTGCGCATCTCGTCCAGTTCGTCACGCACGTCTGCAAGCACGCTCAGCACATTGGCGTTGGGCAGTGGCCAGATGCCCATGAAGATCGAATCGTCACCGTTGTAGTTGACCTGCATGTCGTAGTTGTCGGCACCGAGTTCGACATCGGCAATGTCGCCGATGCGGATCATGGCTTCATCGCTGCTTCTGACGACGAGATCCTTGAATTCCTCGACGGTGCCGATATCGGTATTGGTGGCGAGGTTGACCTCCGTCAGTGCTCCCTTGGTCTTGCCGAGTGCCGCAAGGTAGTTGTTGGCCGCGAGCGCACTTCTCACTTCGCTCGGGCTGATGACATGGGCTGCCATGCGTCTGGCGTCGAGCCAGATGCGCATCGAGAAATTGCGGGCGCCGAGGATGTCGGCGCGTTGCACACCTTCGAGTGCCGCGAGACGCGGTTGCACCACGCGCGCGAGAAAGTCGGTGACCTGATTCGGCGCGAGAATGTCGGAAGTGAAGCTGATGTAGGCCGAGGCGAAGGAACTGTCGGTGGATTCGACGTTGATCTCGGGTACTTCGGCTTCGGGCGGCAGGTCGCTCCGCACCTGGTTCACCTTGGAGGTGATTTCGGAAAGCGCGCGGATGGGGTCGTAGTTGAGTTCGAGCTGCACGGTGACCGTGGACACGCTCTGGCGGCTCGATGAGGACACGTAGTCGACGCCGTCAGCCCCCGAGACGGCACGCTCGATGGGCGTGGTAATGAAGCCCCGTACCAGATCGGCGCTGGCACCGACATAGACGGTGGTGATGGTGACGGCGGCGTTGTCGCTCCGTGGATACTGCCGCACGCTGATCGAAGCGATGGCCTGAATGCCTGCGACGAGAATCAGGATGCTGACCACGATGGCCAGCACGGGGCGTTTCACGAAGATGTCGGTAAAGTGCATCGCTGGTGATTCGCCGTGAGTTGCTGTCGGTTGTAGCTGTGGTGGCCGAAGAAGCGCCGGAGCCCCGGAGCGGCCCGACTGTGCATGTGAGGTGTCAGCCGTTGTCCGGTGTCGGGTTCATGGTCGCCTTGCTGCCGGTTTCGACGATCGTCACCGGTGCGCCGTTCTGCAACTTGAAGACGCCGTCATTGGCGATGATCTGTCCGGCGCTGACACCCGCGTTGACTTCCACGAAATCGCCGCGGCGTTCGCCGAGCTGCACGAACTGCTGGCGCGCCAGCAGTCCGTCATTGCCCTTCGAGGGCGCCATTTCGTCGGCGGATGCGTCCGCGGTATTCCCGGTGCCGCCGGAGACCTTGTCGGCCCCTGGTTCATCTCCGCGCCCGTCCGCTGCTTCGTCGCTGCTCTCGTCGCCGGCCGCACCCTCGGCATCTGCCCGTTCGAGCACGAATACCGAATCGCCGAAGGTGGCGAAATTCACCGCGGTCTGCGGAATCATCAGCACGTCGCGGGTGTCCGGCAGCACCACTTCCACGGATGCATACATGCCGGGCAACAGCTTCTCGGCATTCTCGACGCCGCTGTCGAGCGTGGCCTGTATGCGCACGGTGCGGGTGGCCGTGCTGACCTCGGTGTTGATGGCAGTGATCGAGCCGGTGAATACCGTGCCGGGAACGACGTCATTGGTGACACGCACGGGCAAGCCGTTGGTGACCCTGGCAAGTGCTGCCTGGGGCAGGGAGAAGTTCACACGCATCGAATCGACCGATTGCAGCGACACGATGGGTACTCCCGGTGAGAGATCCTGGCCGATATCGACCAGCCTCAGGCCGAGCCTGCCGCCGAAGGGTGCAAGGATCTGTTTCTTGTCGAGGGTGGCCGTGATGTCGTTGAAACGGGCCTGGGCAGCGGATTTCTGCGAGCGGGCGGTATCGTACTCGGCACGCGATACCACGCCACTGCGGAAGAGGCGTGATACGCGATCGAGATTCTGCTCGGCCAGCTGGAGTTCCGAGGCGGCGGCATCGAGCTGTGCTGTTTCCGAACTCGTTTCCTGTTCGAGCAGCAGGGTGCCTGCCTGCACGGTTTCGCCGCCGTCGAAAAGCAGCCGCGTCACGCGGCCGGTGTAGTCGGCCGTGATGGTGACGCCCTGCGCCGCTTCGAGCGTGCCGACGGCACTGAGGGTTTCTTCCCAGCGTGCGGATTCCACCTTGGTGGCGGTGACGGCAGTCGGCGGTGTCGCCGCCTGCCCCGCCTGCACCAGGGCGACGATCTGCAGGGTCTTGATGCCGGCGAGCACCGCGAACAGCAGCACCAGGCCGCAGATGGTCAAGAGGAAACGCGCAATCATGTTCGTTCTCCTTTGCCCGGAAGGTGCCGTGCCCGGTGCGGCAGGCTTGACGGTTTACTTGTCGATGCCGCCCATGCAGAGGTACTTGATTTCGGTGTAGTCGTCGAGGCCGTACTTCGAGCCTTCACGCCCCTGACCCGATTCCTTGACACCACCGAAGGGCGCGGCAGCGTTGCTGATGATGCCCTCGTTGATGCCGACGATGCCGTACTCGAGACCCTCGGCAACGCGCCAGATGCGGCCGATGTCGCGTGCGTAGAAGTAGGAGGCCAGACCGAAGGGCGTGTCGTTGGCAAGCCTGATGATTTCCTCTTCGCTGTCAAAGCGGTAGAGCATGGCCACCGGTCCGAAGATCTCCTCGTTGTGGATACGCATCTCGCTGTTGCCACCGGTCATGACGGTGGGGGCGATGAAGAGCTCGCCGGCATCATGTCGCGCGCCGCCACTGAGCACTTCGGCGCCCGCTGCGCGGCTGTCGTCGATGAGGCCCATGACGAAGTCGACCGCCTTGTCGTCGATCAGGGGCCCGACCTCCGTGCCTTCTTCGAGGCCGTTGCCCACCTTCATGTCACTGGCGCGCGCCGCGAGACGCCTGGCGAATTCGTCATAGACGCCGGACTGAACGTAGATGCGGTTGGCGCAGACGCAGGTCTGGCCGGCATTGCGAAACTTGCAGATGATGGCGCCTTCGACAGCGGCATCGAGGTCGGCGTCATCGAAGACGATGAAGGGGGCGTTGCCACCGAGTTCCATCGACGTGCGCTTGACGGTGTCGGCACAGGCCTTGAGGAGTTCCTTGCCGACTTCGGTGGAACCGGTGAAGCTGACCTTGCGGATGGCCGGGTGGGTCGTCAGCACATCGCCGATCTCGGCCGTCTTGCCCGTGACGATGTTGACGACGCCGGCAGGAATGCCGGCCTCGATGGCGAGCTGACCGACGGCAAGTGCCGACAGCGGGGTTGCCGTCGCCGGCTTGCACACCACCGTGCATCCCGCGGCGAGGGCAGGGGCGATCTTTCTGGTCAGCATCGCATTGGGAAAATTCCAGGGAGTGATGCAGGCCACCACGCCGACAGCCTGACGGATGACGAGAACGCGCTTGTCGGGCCCCGGTGCCGGAATCACGTCACCATAGAGACGGCGCGCTTCCTCAGCGAACCATTTCAGGTAGCTTGCGCCGTAGGCGATCTCGCCACGCGCTTCACCGAGGGGTTTGCCCTGTTCCGCGGTCATCAGGCGCGCGAGATCTTCCTGGTTGGCGAGCATCAGGTCATGCCACTTCATCAGGAGTGCCGCGCGCTCGTCGGCACTGGTTTCGCGCCAGCTCGTCAGAGCTTTTTCGGCAGCCTCGACGGCACGTTGTGCTTCCGCACTGCCGGCATTGGCCATGACCCCGACCTTGCTGCCGTCGGCGGGGTTGGTCACGTCACGTGTGGAGTTGTCGTCGGCACCGGTCCAGGCGCCGTTGATGAGGCAGCCGCTTTGCAGCAGTGCCTGATTGGCGAGTTCGAAAGTCATGAGGAGTAAAAGGAGTGTGTGCTCGGGCTTTGGTGGAAAACCCATAGCTTGCCACAGCGCGCGGCTGCCGCCAAACAGGCGCCCTGAATCAGCTTACATTACATGATGGTAATGATATTATGCATCCTTCGGATGCACGTTCGAGTCCGTTTTGATTGACAAGTCACAATTCGCCGTTCCCGGCGTATTGCTTCCGGAAAAACGCGCGCGTATATTGATTCCAGAAGTGCAAGATTCATTGGAGATGTAGTAATGAATCCTTATCAGGTCATGGGCTTGATCGCAATTGGCATTCTGCTCTTTGCCAGTGTGGTCATGCTGTTGTCATACAGTGGCGTACCGGTTCTTGTTGCCTTCGGCGCCGTCTACTTCGGCGCCATGATAGCGATGCGATTGATGCAGAATCGAGCAAGATGTTCGCAGGACGGCTTTCATCGCGCGCGACGTGCGCGTTGCGCGCGCAAGCAGAGTGAATCAGACAACGTAGTTGAACTGTATGGTCGCCACGAAAGCCCCGTGGAGCAGAACCGGCTACCGCAGGCAGGTGTCGTCGGTGTCAACAGCAGTCAGATACCGATGTGATCCACCTGAGAGCGTGATGGTTATCTGCAACGGGTGTTGATCCAGCAACGGTCGGTCGCCGGTCGCCGCGAACAGGGTGGTTTCCATCGAGCGCGGCCGCAGCGGGGTGGTTCGTTGTCGGCGAACTCCGTTGTTCGCTTTCTCGCTGCGCCTGTCGGCCGGCAGCGAGCGCGCTAACTGCTTGATGAGCCGTGTTGGTCGGTTTGCCCTCGATGCTGCGCGATATCTCATCCAGACTGCGCTTCGCGCGCATCTGCTTTTCGTGCAGTATCAGCTGCCCGGCCAGTTGACTCACCCTGTTCGTGTGCACGCTGCTTTTCCTTGTCCAGCGCGCTGATGAGGCTGCTGATGGTGGTTTGACGATCGGCCAGGGTCGCCTTGAGTTCCTTCAGTTCTTCTTCGAGTTGCGCTCTGACCTGCACCGACTGACGTGCAAGCGTCATCGACTTGTTGGCAGTGGCCAGTGCTCTGGCGCGGGCTTCGGTGCCTTTTCTCAGTTTACGGGAGGCCTGGGCGAGTTGCTGTTTGAGATCGACGATTGTTTCTTCCGCCGCGATGCGTTGCTTGCGTTCCTTTTCGGCGTTGCTGTTGGCGCTGGCAACTTCGCGGATGCGCGACTCGAGTTGTTGCTCGAATTCGATCAGCGTATCGGCGCGTGCTGATTCGTGATCCCGCGTCTCGCTCGCGAGTACCGACAGTGCCTTGCGTGTCACCCTGAGGTGCATTTCGGTCTGTTCGCGCAGGCTGCGTTCATTGCCGAGGCTGACGCCAAGGGTGTCGAGTTCGGCGCGTAGCTCACGGCACTGCGATTCGAGCACTCCGATCGAAGCCAGTGCTTCGTCATGAGTCGTATCGTCTTCTGCATCGACAGAGGGGCCGGATGATGTATTGACCGATATGTCGTGACAGGCATCCTTGCCGCCAAAGACGGAGAGGTCGATGTCTTCGTCACCAACGGCCGCCAGTCGCTCTGTTTCTTCGTCGTCGAAATCGGGCCAGAACTGCCTGCTGACAATGTCGAGTACCGCTTCGGGCGTATCGGATTCGGAATCTGCCGCGTCATGGATGTAGCCGGTAATCGAAACATGTCCCTCGGGCGCCGGCAGTGCAGGCGTTGTTTCGTCTTCCACCGGAATGTAGCCGAAGTCCAGGACCTCTTCATTCTCGATGCTGACGACACGAAGATAGGCTGTGTACAAGACGATGCCACTCACCATTACCGAGGCTGCAAGGAACCCCGTGGGCAACAGCAGCTTCGGCAGCATCTCGATCGGCAAGTCGTAGGCAGCGTGCAGCAGCATCGCCATTGACGAGGCAGTCAGAAGTCCTGTCCAGCAGCCGAAGAACCAGTTTGGTCGATCGAGACGGTTTTCCGGGCGATGGAAGGGATTCAGGCTCCCTGCAATACCGACGTACAGCGTATACCCGAGCAGAACAGGCAGGCAGTACTTGAAGACAAGCATGCTGAGCGAGTCATCCATTTGAGTAATCTCGGTGGGTGATAACGAGATCTACCTAGCAAGTTCAGTGCCTTTTTCGAGAAATCGTTCGCATTTTGTCACTCATGCATTTTCATGCAGATACCCGGTCTGTCGCGTTACACTTCGTTCAACGGGTGTCGGGATCGAGGTTCTCATGGGTGACGAAGTGCATTTGGCTGTGTCGGCAGTCGTCGGGTTTGCTCTGCTTGCGGTACCGCCCGTTGTTTCTTCAAAGCTGGACAGTGCCTCGGAAAGTCTCGAGCGCACGAGCTTTCTCGATTGGAGTGGCGAGCGACTGCAGAACAGTCTGCCGGATGGTTCCACCCTCACGCGCTATACGGCCGTCACGACCGAGGCCGATGTCGAGGGCACCGAACTGGCCGTGGAGTTTTCACCACGCTTCGGTTGCAGCCCGCACGTACGCATGCGTTTCGACAGCAATGCTTCTCGGTTCGCTGCAATCACGAACCTGAGCTCCGACGAATTGAACTGGCAGATCGGTCACGAGTACTTTCGCTATCCCGTGGTCGCCGACACAGAAGGGGACAACGTGGTGCTGCATCTCGTTGCCGTCAGAAGTGACAGGGAAGCACTGGTGACGGCGCTGGCCGGCGGCTCGCGTGTCAGCCTGAGTCTGCCGGGGCGCGGGGTCGAGTTTTCACTGCTGGGGTCGCGCAGGACGCTGGTTGCCACACGCGCCCACTGTCTGCGTCACGAACCGCTGCCCTTCGATGAGCCCCGACGACGGGTCGAGATGGCCGCCGACAACGGCTGAACTCGAATCGTGGATCGTGAGCGGCCTTCTGCTACAGATCCCTGCTGTCCGGGCCGAATTCCATCAGACGCTCCTTCCAGCGGTGTGTATTCACCGCGTCACCTTTCTCGAGCAGGGAAGCGGCGGTTGCCATTGCCTCGTACTGGCGGTGCAGGCGCTTGTAGTGTTCCCCGACAACGGGATCCGTCAGTACCGCTTCGGCATCGTTGAGGCTCTGCGCGTCGCAGGTGCTGTTTCCGGTACTGATAATGGCATCCTGCAGTGTGTCGATGCTGTCGGGGAAACGCTCCAGTCCGAGCCGGTCCAGATAGTTCTTCATGCGATGCTCCCGGCAAGGTAATCAAAGGATTCGCGGTAGCGTTTTGACTGCACTTCGGCGAGTGTTCGTTCGTGCTCCCCGAGAGAGAGGAAATTGCTGCTGTTGCAGCGAGACATCGCACGAATGGTCACCGCTTCAAGAACCTCGATCGGCAGATCGCCCTCGAGTTCGAGTCCGAGTCGCGCGCGGTGTGTGAGTTCATCGTCGGCACTGCTGAGCGCGCGATGATCCCAACGCAACAGTTGCTCGGCATTCTGCCGCTGCCACCAGCGCGGCTTGTCGGTTCGCGGCAAAGCCGGCATCGGCTGTTCGTAGAGTTCGAAGTAGCGTTGTTCGAGCCATTTGTCGCCCTGGCCGAATACATCGGTGAGGAAGCGAAACAGGGTGTTCTGAGTGGGTGTGAGCGACATGTCGGCCACGAGAAGTGCCAGCAGCAGCTCGATGATCTCTCGTCGTTGCTGTGGAGTGGCGTGACTCTGTATCCAATCAATGCAATCCATGAACGCCGCGGGATCATACTGCAGTACCCAGAGCTTGATCTGATCGTGCTCGTCGAGGGTGTCGGCCTGAGCGAGACGCTGGCGAAGGTCTTCGGGGTAGCGATCATCGGCGTAGGCCAGCCAGTAGATCAGAAATTCGATGGCAAACGACAAGGATTCCCGAGATTCTCGACCCGGTAGCAAGGCACCGAAGTCCGAGCGGTGCGCAAAGGGCTCTGCCGAAGGCGTCGCGTGTTCAGGACCGTCGGTTGCAGTGTCCGTCGTGACTGGCTCGGCATCTGTCAATGCGTTCTCATCGGTCTCGGTCTCGGTCTCGGTCTCGGTCGCGGTCTCTTCGTCGTCCGAACCACTGATCGCATCGATGTGATCGAGGTAGGTATCCTCCAACTCGTGGTAAGTACCGTCGTGCTCGTGCTCGTGCTCGTGCTCGTGCTCGTGCTCGTGCTCGTGCTCGTGCTCCGGCTCCGGCTCCGGCTCCGGCTCCGGCTTGGCGGTGACGATGGTGTCTCGGTCGTCGAAAAGCTCGTCGAGCTGGTCGGTCAGGTTGGAATAGCTTTCCGAGTAGGACGAGTCGTCGAATTTCGCACCATTGGCAGATTCTCCGAATGCCTGACCTCGTGTCGGAGCGATGGATGTCGGTTCGAAGTCTCTGAAGTCGCCGAGCACGTCATCGTTGAATTCGGCATCGTATCGATTGTCTGCCGGCAGCAAATTGGCAACGGTACTTTCGGACCGACGCCTTCGCAGTAGCCACCACAGCACGACCAGCAGGGCCAGCGGCAGTGCAGCGTAGAGAAACAGACGGCTGGTTGGATCCAGCATCGTGAGACTGTCTTGCAGGTTCTGCCAGACCTTGCTGATCACGTTGCCGTCTGTTTCGGCCGCAGTGTTGTACGCTGCCTCTTCCGCTGTCAGGTCAGCCTCTGTTGTAGCTGGATCGCTGGAAAGCGCGGCATCGGTGCCGATGTTGTCGGCAACAGGCACGCTCTCATCTACGGCGGTATCTACCGGAACGACAGGTTTGGTTTCGCTGTCGGACAATGGAAGGTCGGTCGGTGCCCCGCTGGTTTCAGTATCGCCCGACGTAGCCATGGACGGTTCGGATTCCGTTCCCGCCAGCGCTACCTGTGATGAGTTGTTCTCGCCGGATGGGATCGCGCTGGCTGGTTGTGTTGCAGTGGTCGTCTGGGTGTCAATAGGTTCCTGGGTACTGTCTGCTGCCGGAGCGTTGCCTGTTGCAACGGTATCCGTTGCCATGTCGTTCGGGTTGGTGTCGCTCAGATCGGTGTCGCTCAGATCGGTGTCGCTCAGGCTGGTGTTACTCAGGTCGGTGTCGCTCAGATCGGTGTCGCTCAGATCGGTGTCGCTCAGATCGGTGTCGCTCAGATCGGTGTCGCTCAGATCGGTGTCGCTCAGATCGGTGTCACTCAGGCGGGTCTCACTCGAACTGGTGTCGCTCGGACTGGCCTCACTCGGCTTGGTGTCAGTCGGGCTGACGTCACTTGCGCTGGCATTGTTCGGGCTCGTGCTGGTGGCATCGCTGGCAAGGTTTGCATCGCCGTCCAGTGAGACCAGAACGCTGTTGAGGCAGGAGCGGTAGGCACTGGCACTGGCGCTCTGTTCGCTGCAACGCTGTTTGAGGGCGTTGCGTTCGACAGTATCGAGACCGCCCCAGTTTGGCGCCGGCATGCCGGCAAGCGAGTTGATGGCTTCGTTGACGCACTTTCGCCATGTGGCGGCAGAGGCCCCCGACTGAGAGGCGAAGCATTCGCGCTGCACGGCGAAACGTTCGTCATCGCTGAGCATGCTGTAGTCGGGGCGAGGAACTGCCAGCAGGGCTTCGGTCTGGTCTTTGATGCAGGCTGAATCACCGGTCGGGCAGGCTTGCTGCAGTGCGTAGCGATCATCGAGGTCGAGTGATTCATAGCCGGGCATGCTCGACTCGGCTGCGCTCATGCGATCACGCTGGGTGGCGATGCAATCGCGATAGGCGGCAACGCCGTCGCGGTATTGGACGGGCAGACAGATGTTGGCGATATGCTCGCGCGCGCTGTCGGACAACTCGCCGAGAAAGGTCTCCTGTGCCTGTGCCGCGCCCGGGACCAGTGGGAACAGAAGGATGATGCTGATGAATGCGCTGGATACGTGACCGATCATGACGTGCACGCGTGAGGTTGAATTTCAGTCCTGCATGATAGCGGGAAGTCATCACGCGGGCGGCGAGCTGGTTCAACTTGTGCCGAAGAGTAAGGGGAAACTGTGAACCGATGAAGTGTTTTACTTGTCAGCGACAACGCAGCGGAAACCGTGTTCTCATGCGATTCTGCGTCCCTTACGAATGTACAAAGATTCGGGTGACCAATCAAGGCAGCCCCTTGTGTATGCCTGATTAGCATGACCACTCGGTCATCCGGAACTGGTATCGATAGTCGGCAAGAGCCCAGTCATCAATGAAACTCGACAGTGATCCGGTTGGTGAACTCATCCGTCGTCTGGCGCTGCCTGCCAGCATCGGCATGGTGTTCTCGACGCTCCTCGCCGTCACCGACACCTGGTACGCCGGCATGATGTCACCGACCGCACTGGCGGCGCTGTCTCTGGCCGGTCCGCTGTACTTTCTCGTGATCACGCTCGGCATCGGCATCGGCCAGGCGACCAACGCGCTGGTGGGCAATGCGCTCGGTGGCGAGCGTCGGAATGAGGCGCGCCGATTTGCCGTGCAGGCGATGGGCTTCTCGTTCCTGGTTTCCGTCGTCGCATCGATTGCCGCCTTCATCTGGACACCCGCGATCTTCCGTCTCATGGGGGGTGAGTCGCCTTACCTCGAACCGGCCATGGTCTACATGCGTGTGGTTCTTGCCGGTACCCTGTTGTTTGCGCTCTCGTTGGTATTCAACGCGATTCTCAACACACGCGGCGACACCCACAGTTATCGGAATGCCCAGATAGGTGCTGCCATCGCCAATGCCGGCCTCGACCCGCTGTTCATGTTCGTGCTGGATCTCGGTGTTGCCGGAGTGGCAGTGGCGACCCTCTGTGTTCAGGCCGGTGCGGCTGCCTACCTGTTCCTGCGCGTCAGACAGCTCGATTTTCTCGATGACTTCTCCAGGCGCGAGCTGATACCCGACTGGCACTGCCATCGCGAAATCTTCGGGCAGAGTCTGCCGAATACCGTTTCGATGATGCTGGTGGCCATCGGCAGCATCATCATCGTGCGCTACGTGGCCTTGTTCGGCGAATCGGCCATGGCGGCCTATGGCGTGGCGCTGCGCATCGAACAGCTCATGCTGCTGCCCGTCATCGGCATCAACATCGCTTGTCTTTCCCTGACTGGCGTGAATCACGGGGCAGGGCTGCACTCCCGCGTCAGCGCAATCTGGCACGGTGGCATCGCTCACGCTGTCGTGCTCATGGCAGCGGGTGGGTGCCTTCTGCTGATCTTCGGCGGGGTGGTCATGCGCCTCTTCAGCAGCGATGCCGACGTGCAGGCGATCGGCACCACCTATCTGCATTACGAAGCCTTCATCCTGCCGGCCTATGGTCTGATCTTCGTCAGCGGATCGGTGCTGCAGGGCCTCAAACGCCCCGAACTCGCCATGTACTTCAACATCGTCAGGCAGATCATCGGGCAGCTGCTGCTGTTCTGGCTGGCCATCAGCGTGTTCGAGACGGGCATTGCCGGTATCTGGTTGTCGGCATTGATCATCAACTGGATAATGGCGGCCGTCATCGTGTGGTTCGTGCGCAGCCGTTTTCTGGGCTCCGTCCACAACGAGCGTGCCCCTGCTGTTGCCACCGAAAACACGTCGGGCAGTCACGATTCCACCCGACAAGGAGAGTTCTGATGTTCCCGGTTCACGACGACAATCCGGTCGAATCCACGCCCTGGGTGACCTTCACCATTCTCGGCACCTGCGTGGCGGTGTTCCTGTGGCAGTTCCTTTCCGACCCGATGATGCAGGAGCGCATCCTCTATGCGCTCGGGGTCACGCCCACACTGCTGTTCGGCCACCTTCGGCCAGCGCCGGAAATCGACTGGATACCGAGCTGGGCGACGATGTTCTCGTCGATGTTCCTGCACGGCAGCTGGATGCACCTGATCAGCAACATGATGTATCTCTGGGTGTTCGGCAACAACGTCGAGGTGTCGATGGGGCACCTTCGCTACCTCGTCTTCTACCTTTTGACGGGCGTCGCGGCGGTCATGGCGCAGGCGCTGCCCGATACCCACTCGGAAATCCCCATGGTCGGGGCCAGCGGGGCGATATCAGGCATTCTCGGCGCGTATCTGCTTCTTCATCCGCGTGCGCAGGTGCTGATCGTGGTGCCCATCCTGTTCGTCATCAGAGCCTTTCGCGTTCCCGCGATGTACGTGCTCGGCGTCTGGTTTCTGATGCAGCTGTTCAGTACCGTGACGACGCTCGGTGCCAGTACCTCGGTGGCCTTCGGTGCCCATGTCGGGGGGTTTGTTGCGGGGATGCTGCTCGTGGGCCTGTTCAGGAAGCGAGGGGTGCCGCTCGACATTCCGTTCCTGCACTTCAATCCCTTTCAGCGGCGAAGGGGTTGAGGGGCTGACTCGAGCATGCTCACTGTCCCTGTTGCTGTCGCCGACTCCAGAAAAATGGATACTGATACAGTAGTACCAGGCTGGTACCTGTCAGAGTAACGGTGGCTACTGAACACAAAAAGCATGTCAACGTCAGCACCGCCATCGCACTTTATGTGTCGTCGGTGCTCGGTGGTGGAATACTCGTTCTGCCGGGTTTGACGGCTGCGACCGCGGGCGCAGGTGCCTTGATTGCGTGGGTCGCTGTGTCCGTCATCTGCCTGCCGATCGCCTTGATGTTCGGGCAACTGTCGTCGGTATATCCGGATGCCGGCGGGGTGAGTTCCTTCGTGCGCAAGGCATTCGGTGACACGCTCGGTGACTTGACCGGCTGGCTCTATTTCTGGGTCATACCTTTCGGACAACCCGCGGTCATGCTGTCCGGTCTCGAGTACGCGCAATACGAGTTCGGGTTGCCGAGAACTGCAACCTACGCTCTGGCGTGGGCAATACTCTTTTCGTCCTGCATGTTGAACATCGTCGGCACGCGCATGTCTGCGCGCGCCCAGTCTGCGATCACCGTCGCGATTATCGTGCTGCTGCTCGCTACGATAGTCGTCAGCCTACCCGAAATTAACGCCGAGGCATACCAGCCGCTGCTGCCACATGGATGGTCGTCCGTAGGCGCTGCCGCCGCCCTCATCATGTGGGCTTACGTGGGATGGGAAAACGTTTCTTCGATTGCCGAGGAATTTCGTGATCCCGGGCGTGATTTCGTCATCAGCATTGTCGTTTCCATGATCATCATCGGCGGACTCTACGCCGGATCGACCGCCGCTGTACTCGGCGTTGTTCCACCGGAACAGCAGGACATTCAGACCGCTCCGCTTGCCCTTGTGCTGCGGCTGACGGTCGGCTCCTGGGCGAGCTTGTTCGCCACGGTGATGGCTGTGATGATCGTGGTCGGAAGCGCGACTGCGATCATATGGGGTACGTCGTCTCTCGGCGCGTCGCTCGCCCGCTCCGGCAGCCTGCCCGGAAAGATGGCGGTTCGCAACAGCAAAGGCTCCTTTCAGTCGAGCGTACTCGTGCTGCTCACGGCATACACGATTGTTCTGTTCGTGATGTACATGGGTTGGGTGCGAATCTCGGATGCGGCCATGATCGTGGGCGGGTCGGCCGTCATTACCTATGGGCTGTGCGCCCTCGCTTATGTGCGCCTGATTCGTCCTGCGCGACTGACCTCCTGGCTGCCGCCCATCGTCACTGGACTTTTTGTGATTGCACTGCTGCCATTCTTCGGCAGGATGCTGATCGTTCAGCTGCTTATCGTGCTTGCGTATTTTGCGCTGCGGCCAGTTTTCCGGAAAGGACTGAACTCCTGACACTGGTGACATGCTGAAGGCAGGCGAAGGGCTCGATGCCGTTCGCCTTTGCCGTTTCGACAGGGTGGGTATCGCCGTCGCGAGCTATCGTATCAAATACGTGTTGATTTCTTCTGCAGTCATGTCGTGCACATCGTCGGGCTGGGCCGATCGGATGGTGAAAAAATAGAAATCTCTGGCCTTCTGATTTGAAAAGCCAATGTCTTCATAATAACGCAGGTATTTTTGATGGTCGATGTGGTCTTCGTCATACCTGATGTCCCAGGCGGAGCCATCTGGATTTCCTTCGATTCCACCTCCCCAGGAGTGAACGCCGATGGTGGGATTGGTTCCCACGGTGACGCTTTTTCCACTTGCCAGCAAATCCGTGCCTCCGGAAGCCACGACGCCATTGTCTACGAGATGTGTGTTTATGTTGTGGTTGTAAACTTCCCTTCCCAGCTCAAGAGCCGAATCCGTATTTACATCACCGCCGACATCAGAGCCGGGAACATCCACCAGGTTCAATGTCTTCAGGTTCGGGTGTCGAGCGATCAGATCATTGAATTCTTCCAGTGTTGCGTCCACAATCACTCCCCGCACCTCAGCGCTTGATCCATCGCTGCTGACCGTGAAAACGACAGGGTCCGTTTCCGTGGATGTATCCCTGTCATCATCATCACAGCCGGGAAGGCTCAGTACCAGGAACGTCACAGCCAGGATACTGGTTTTGGTTGAATTCATTAGTTCTCATTTTTTATTCATGCAGTGCTGTCAATGGCCACCGGCCGATGCCGGTGGTTTTTGATGGCGTCCGGTGGTTTGCGGTTGAGTCCGGCTTGCTCCGCCATTCGGCGGATGCTTGCTTGCTCATGCCCGGGAAGTGAGCCTGCGGAAGTGAACCTCGAAAACCGGACGGATGTCCGAGCACTTTTCGAGGGGCAGGCCGCCTTTCTGGCGGCGGGTTGTTCGAGTTGGCACAGGCTGACGGGCGGCAGTCTATCAAAGAACTGGTGATGATGTTCCATGTAGTGGAACGTGAAGTCGTCGCCGATCCTCTTGTGCTGCTGAGCAAGAACTGATTGGTGAATCAGGAGTTGCCATGCGGCCATTGGGTTCGGCACTTGTCGAACGATGGCGCGAAGGTGATTCACGGTTTTGAGAAGGAGCGCACAAGAGCGTATGTGCTTTCTTCGAGAACGGCCGTCAGAGAGACAAACGGGTGGGGTCATGTGCGAATGTGTCTGTCCGGGCTGTTCTGGTGCTTGAATCCCGAAGCAGTCTGCAACCGATCTGGCTGCAACATGGGCTCATCGCTGTCCACGGTCTTCAGGTGTAGAATACTGCATGCACACGCCCGGTGACGCCGATGCGATATGCTTTGCGGAGTCGGGCCTCAGCATTCCGGTCCCCAGTACTTTCGGAGCAGTCAGTCAGATGGCCAATGCCAATCCGTTCGAGGAGATCGCCAGAAACCTCGGCAATCTTCTGCCGCCCGGTCTCAACGAGATGAAGGAAGACGTGGAGAAGAACCTTCGCGCCGGGCTTCAGAGCACCTTCAGTAATCTCGATCTCGTGACGCGCGAGGAATTCGACGTGCAGGGTGATGTGCTGCAGCGTGCGCTCGAGACCATTCGCGCGCTCGAGGCGCGCGTGCGCGTGCTCGAGGAACAGGCAGGAGTGTCTACGCCCGAGCAGTGATCTTCACGAGGCCTTCAGGGCCTCTGAACAACGATAGCGGGAACAGGGAGGTTCCTCATGACTTACGCAACGGTGCGTTCCTGCACCATGGATGGTGTAACCGCGGTGCCCGTCACGGTTGAAGTGCATCTTGCCGGTGGCCTGCCCGGCATGAGTATCGTGGGTCTGCCGCAATCGGCGGTACGCGAAAGCCGCGAGCGCGTTCGAGCGGCGATCGAACACATTGGCCTGCGCGTGCCCCAGGCGCGCATCATCATCAACCTCGCACCTGCCGATCTGCCGAAGCAGGGTGGTCGTTTCGATCTGCCCATCGCCCTCGGGATACTCGCCGCGAGTCGTCAGTTGCCCGCATCGGCGCTCGATGAGGTGGTCGTCATCGGTGAACTCGGTCTCAGCGGGGAGCTTCGCGCGGTACGTGGTGTGCTGCCGGCCGTGAGCGGACTGAGCCGCACCGGCAAGGCGCTGCTGCTGCCGGTGGCCAATCTTCGCGAGGCCCTGCACTCGAAAGGCGCGCGAGTGCACGCCATGAGTTCACTCGACGAGGTGGTGGCGCTGCTGCTTCGCGATGGCACCCTGCCGCTCGCGAGCCACGGTACCGCTTCCGAAGGTTCGGACACTTTCGGGAAGGTCGAGGTCCTGTCGACGGACGAGAACAGATCACCGGCAGGCGAAAACGCGTCGCGGATGCACGAAGACCTGCCGCAGACCGGGCCTGATCTTGCCGAGGTCAGGGGGCAGCAGCAGGCCCGCGAG
The DNA here is from genome assembly GCA_002746645.1 of Gammaproteobacteria bacterium. Lineage (GTDB taxonomy): Bacteria > Pseudomonadota > Gammaproteobacteria > Granulosicoccales > Granulosicoccaceae > Granulosicoccus. The sequence goes on from PDPU01000024.1 coordinate 104,282, forward strand.
GCGCTCGAAGTGGCGGCCGCGGGTGGTCACAACCTCCTGATGTGCGGCTCACCGGGCAGTGGCAAGACGCTGCTCGCCCGTTGCCTGCCCGGCATTCTGCCGCCGCTGTCGGAAACGGAAGCCCTGGAGGTCGCGGCAATCGAATCGATCAGCCACGGTGGCTTTCGTGATGAGGCCTTCGGACGAAGACCGTTTCGCGCGCCACACCATTCGGCCTCCGTGGTGGCGCTCGTGGGTGGTGCTTCCCCACCGATGCCGGGCGAGATTTCCCTCGCGCATCGCGGGGTGCTGTTTCTCGACGAATTGCCGGAGTTCTCGCGCGCGGTTCTCGAATCCCTGCGAGAGCCGCTTGATTCGGGTGTCATCCAGCTCTCGCGCGCCGCACAGCAGGCAATCTACCCCGCGGAGTTTCAGTTGCTCGCCGCGATGAATCCCTGTCCCTGCGGTCACGCCTTCGATGACGACAGGCTCTGTCGCTGCAACGCGGATGCCGTTGCCCGATACCGGGCGCGGGTCTCCGGCCCGCTGCTCGATCGGTTCGATCTGCAGATTGCCGTGATGCGCGAAATCACGGGTATCGGCGCTCTGTTGCCATCTCGCAATCCGGATGCGGCGGAGGTCAGCGAGTCGAGTGCGACGGTGCGTCTGCGGGTGATTCAGGCAAGAAAGCGACAGTTGACGCGTCAGGGAAAGCTCAACGCCCGGCTCGAGACGGCCGAATTCGGGCAACTGCGGGTCTCGGACGAAGCGCTGGCGTTGCTTGCCGAAGCGGCAGCAGGGGCTCGATTGTCGCTGCGTGCGCAACATCGGCTTCTGCGTGTGGCAAGAACCCTGGCCGATCTCGCCGCGGACGAGGAAGTGAACTTCGCGGCCATGGCCGCGGCCATCGGGTTCCGCGCACTCGACGAGTTTCACTGACGTCCGGAAACGATGCTGTCGAAACTGCCGTGCACGCCAGGAGCGTCACAGAATCAGTGATCGCCAGGAGCGTCACAGCGTCGGTGATCGCCAGGCGTTATCATTTCGCATTCCGTTCGATCAACGAGTGCACCGGCACGTGCGTTTTGTTACCTACACACAGGATTCCCTGCCGTCGCGCGTGTCGCCGGTGGGCATGCTGATGCTGATTGCGGCCATCCTGCTCGGCAGCGGTGTGTTGCCGGCCGTGGCCATCCATTTCGAACCGACCACCGAACGCCTGTTCACCCTGCTGTGGCTGGTGATGTATCTTGGTGCCTTTCTCGGATTGATGTTCCGGCACGGCATCAACTGGATCAGCTGGCTGCTGCGCTACCGTATTCTGCTCGTGTTGCTGCTGCTCGGTACGGCGGCGTCGGTAGCCTGGTCGCTCGATGCACGGGTTTCGGCCGAACGTGTGGTGCACCTGCTCGGCACATCCATCGTGGCCTTTCATATCGGTTTTTCGATGCCGCTGTTGACCACGCTCAGGGTGCTTGCGGTGCTGCTCGGCATTGCCATTCTCGCCAGCGTCGGCACCGCGCTCGGTTACCCGGCACTCGGTCTCGAGAGCTACGAGGGCGTGCAGGTCTGGCGCGGTGTCTTCATTTCGAAGAACGATCTCGGTTTCTGGTCGGCCGCTTCCGTGCTGCTCTTCATCACGCTCAGCGAGTCGACGCGAGAACTGTTCTGGCGAGTGTTCTGCTTCGTCATGGCGGGCATCGCGGTCGGCGTGCTCATCATGAGTCAGTCGGCGACCTCGCTCATGGCGATGCTCGTGGCGGGCGCCGTGGCGCTCTATCTTTATATCTCCATCCGCTTCCAGCTCGGCTTCGTGCGCATGGTGGTGCTGGCGGTACTCATGGTGGCCATTGTCGGGCTGGCCATCGCCAACATCGATACTGCCTCGATCGTGGGTCGAACCGGTGACCTGACCGGTCGCGGGGAAGTCTGGCGGCAGACCTGGAAGCTCATTCTCGATCAACCGCTGACCGGATACGGCTATGGTGCTCTCTGGTTCCCCACCGGCGAAACGCTGCGCATTCAGGAAAGCCTCACGGACTTCAGCTGGGTTGTCTATCATGCGCACAACGGTTTTCTGCAGGTTGCCTCGGAAGTAGGTCTGCCACTGGCAATGCTGGCACTACTCTGGGTGGTGCAGCAGATGATCGAGATCTTCTACTGCCAGTACCAGCGTCAACAGGCGGGTGTGCTGTTCGTGCTCGCTTTCAGCATCGCCTTCCTGATCAGCAACTACTCGGAAGCGCGTTTCCTTATCTCGCGCGAGTTGTACTGGATACTCTTTCTTGCCTTGCCGATCAGCATGCTCAGGCAGATCAATGACACGCGGGTGCCGCAGGGCTCGATGGCGGGTGGCGCACGTTCCACCGTCATGCCGGGCCCGATGGGGCCGCCGGGTACCCGTCACGGTGCCGCGATGATGCATGGCGCGATGGCAGCAGCGCCGACGCCCAGCGCCGCCGAACTCAGGGAGCGCCCCTGGCTGGCACCGCGTCAATCGGCGCGCTTCGGCGCTCATGGCTCGTCGGCCGCGGCAAGCGATCCTGCCGGCGCAGCCGGTGCCGATGCAGTGGTGCGCAACACTCGTACCGAACAGTATTCGAAACGTTCGCCCGGTGAAGGGCGTCGTGCTGCCACTGCGCTGAAGAGAAGCAGCATTGGCTCTGCCGGTATCGGTTCCGGCATCGTCGACGATGGTTCGCAGGAACACGATGATGCGGCAGATGTCGAAGCCGAGCAGGATGTGTTCGACATGACGCACACGAGCTTCGACGACGATCGCTACGATCTCGATTTCGATCTCGACTTCGACGATGCCAGTGCCACTGATGACTGGGTCGATCCTCCCGACGAACGTGATCGCTGATGCTCGAACACGCGTATTTCGACAATGCGGCCACGACCTGGCCGAAACCTGAATGCGTCCATGGCTTTGCCGACCGCTTCTACCGCTCCCATGGGGTGAATCCGGGCCGTAGTGGCAGTCTGCTCGCGGCCGAAGCGGCCGAGATGATCGAACTCACCCGCCGGCAACTTGCGGCCTGTGTCGGGTATCACGGCAACCCGGCCCGGGTGGTGTTCACGTTCAACGGCACCGATGCCCTCAACATGGCCATCAACGGCAGCGTCAATGACGGTGACCACATCGTGGCAACACGGCTCGAGCACAATGCCGTGCGTCGGGTGCTGCATCACCTCGAACGCGACCGAGGCATCTCGGTAACCTATGTGTCGGCGTCGGACGATGGCCGTGTCGCGCCGGACCACATCGAAGCGGCGCTGCGACCCGACACGACACTGATCGTGTTCACGCATGCATCCAACGTAACAGGCCTTGTGCAGCCACTTGCCGAGATCGCACAAGTGGCACGTGCGCGAGGTGTCAGGCTCGTTGTCGATGCGGCGCAGACTGCCGGGGTGTCGAAAATCGATCTGGCGCAACTCGAGGGAGTGAGCGCACTTGCCATGCCGAGCCACAAGGGACTGCTTGGCCCGATGGGCGCGGGTGTTCTGGTGGTTGCCGAGCACGTCGAACTCGTTCCCCTGCGCGTCGGTGGCACTGGCACCGAATCCGTATCGCGGTTTCAGCCGGAAGACTATCCGCATCGGCTCGAAGCCGGCACCCTGCCGCTGCCCGCGATTGCCGGGCTGCATGCCGCGCAAGCCTGGTTGGCCGAACTCGGGGGCCGCATCGAAGGTGCCGAAGGTGTTGTCACCGAGGGGGCCGTCACCGGGTCCGGGCAACTCGGAAGACCGGTTGTCGACCAGGCCTGGCAGGTAGCTGACACTGCCGAATGGCGTTTGATCGAACCTTCGTTGCCGTTGTCGTTGCCCGATTTCGATGCGGCCGTTCACGCGCGCCGGACCCGCCGGGCAATCGAAGCGATCCACACACGAGAACTCGCACTTCTTGCACGAATCGAGGCCCGACTGCGGCAATCGCCCGCTGTCCGGCTGATCGGTGTCGACACGAACGATCGGCTTGTCGACGGCGCAGTGGAAAACGGACGTGTGGCGACCTTGAGTTTCGTGGTCGATGGCATGCTGACCTCGATGCTGGCCGACATGCTCGACGCGGATCACCATGTCATCGCGCGGGCGGGTTTGCATTGTGCACCGATGGTGCACGAGGACGCAGGCATCGATCTCGAGGAAGGTGCGATCAGGCTTTCACCGGGTGCCTTCACGAGCGAGGCCGAGATCGAACAGCTTCTTGACGCGTTCGACGCAATACTGCCCTGAGTGGGGGCGATCAGATGCGGATCTCGCCACGATCGATCAGCAGTTGTGCCTTCATGAGAGTGGCCATGGCCAGTGCATCCGTGATCCTGCCGTCGAGCACCATCTGCACGGCATCGGCCAGCGGCAGGCGCCGCAATTCGAGCAACTCGGTGTCGTCGGGTGCTGCTTCGCCGTGCAGCAGATCCTGGGCAATGAAGCTGTGAGCGACTTCGTCGGTAACGGAATTCGAGGTGTGCAGATCAAGAAGCGCCGTCCAGCGCCGTGCCACGAGTCCTGTCTCCTCGACGAGTTCGCGCTGTGCAGCGGCGAGCGGTGATTCGTTCAGCGGTGCGCCGCCTTCGGGTATTTCCCAGCTGTAGCTGTCAAGAGTGTAGCGGTGCTGGCCCACGAGCCAGGTGTGGCCATCGGCATCAATGGGCAGAATGCCGATGGCCCGGTTTCTGAAACTCACGAGACCGTAGATCCCGTGCTTGCCTGTCGGAGCCGTGACTTCCCGATGTGAAACCTCGATCCAGGGGTTTTCGTAGACTGTCCTGCTGGTGCGCGTGACCCAGCGACGGTTCATCGATTCGGAATCTTTCAACGGCGAAAGTCACATGACACTTCAGAAAGTGTCGCCAAGAACGTTGGTCCAGTAGGTGCCGTAATCGCTGCCGGCATCCTCGACGCAATCGACGGCGACTTCGGTGAAATCCGGATTCATCAGGTTGCGGCAGTGCCCCGCACTGGCGAGCCAACCATCGACTGCTTCCTTGGCCGACCGTTGGCCAGCAGCGATGTTCTCGCCCACAGTGCGCCAGACATACCCACTTTGCGTCGCACGATCAGCAACCGACAAACCATCGGAACCGATATGGTTGAAGAAGTTGTGCGTCGCCATGTCGAGTGAATGTTCGCGGGCTGCCTGCATCAGTTGCATGTTCCAGGTCAGAGGTGTGGTAGCAGCGTGGAACTCTCCGCCACAGGAACGTCCCTCGGCGCGGGCTTCGTTGATCAGCTGCAACATGCGCTGTTTCATCATGGAATCGTCCGCCGAGCAACTCACCGTCACGTTCGCATCAGCCGAGGACGTGGAGTCATCGGTGTCGGTTTCGGTGTTACTACCGGAGTCGTTTCCGGTGTCAGTCCCGGTGTCGCTTGCCGTATCGCTTCCTGCGTTGTTGCCGGTATCGGTTTCTGTGTCGTTGCCGGAATCCGTTCCCTCGTTGTTGCCGGCGTCGGTGTCCGTGTTGTTGCCGGCGTCGGTACCTGCGTTGCTGCCGGTATCGGTACCTGCGTTGCTGTCGGTATCGGTTTCTGTGTTGTTGCCGGCGTCGGTGCCTGCGTTGTTGCCGGTGTCTGTGCTGCTGCCGGCGTTGCTTCCCGTGCTGCTGCCGGCATCGGTGCCTGTGTTGTTGCCAGCGTTGTTGCCGGTGCCGGTTCCTGCGTTGTTGTCGGTGTCTGTGCTGCTGCCGGCGTTGCTTCCCGTGCTGGTGGCATCGGTGCCCGCGTTGTTACCTGAGTCGGTGCCAGCGTTGTTGCCTGTGCCGGTACCTGCGTTGTTGCTGGCGTCGGTGCCCGTGTTGCTGCCGGCGTCGGTGCCCGTGTTGCTGCCGGCGTCTGTGCTGCTGCCGGCGTTGCTTCCCGTGCTGCTGGCATCGGTGCCCGCGTTGTTACCTGAGTCGGTGCCAGCGTTGTTGCCTGTGCCGGTACCTGCGTTGTTGCCGGCGTCGGTGCCCGTGTTGCTGCCGGCGTCGGTGCCAGCGTTGTTGCCGGTATCGTTACCTGCGTTGCTGCCGGCGTCGGTGCCAGCGTTGCTGCCGGCGTCGGTGCCTGCGTTGTTGCCGGAATCTGTTCCCGCGTTGTTACCTGTGCCGGTGCCAGCGTTGTTGCCGGTGCCGGTTCCTGCGTTGTTGTCGGTGCCCGTGTTGCTGCCGGCGTCGGTGCCAGCGTTGTTGCCGGTATCGTTACCTGCGTTGCTGCCGGCGTCGGTGCCTGCGTTGTTGCCTGTGCCGGTTCCTGCGTTGTTGCCGGTATCGGTGCCTGTGTTGCTGCCGGCGTCGGTGCCTGTGCTGCTGCCGGCGTCGGTGCCTGTGCTGCTGCCGGCGTTGCTTCCCGTGCTGCTGCCGGCATCGGTGCCTGTGCCGGTACCTGCGTTGCTACCGGCGTCGATTTCTGTGCTGCTACCGGCATTGCTTCCCGTGCTGCTGCCGGAGTCTGTTCCATTGCCGATGCCCGCGCCGACTCCAGTACCGGTTGTGATTTCGTTGTTCGTTGTGGCTTCACTCTCGGTGCCGGCTGCCGCCGGTGAAGCACCGCTGTCCGAGTCGATGACAAAAGCGGTTTCTTCACAGGCGCTGAGCGCCAATGTCAGAGAGAGCGTCAGCGTTATGGTGGTAACGGAAGGGAAGAGGTTTGTCGGCGAGTTTGGTGGTCTTGACGTGCCCTGTCTGAAAAGCATGCTGTACTCCGTGTATGCAAGGCGGCAGGCTGAGTTCGTTCAGGGTGCCGATCCGCCGAAAGTGGAATTCGGTTCTTTCTCGGTGGCTGAGAGGTAGCTGTTGGATTGTTCAGATCAAACCCTGCGCTCTCAGAAACGCGAGGCCGAGAGTGTAACTCAGGACACCGAAGGTCGTGGTTACGACGATGATTTCGGCAGCCAGTGCGCCGTGGCGTGTCAACTGCCGAGCCATGATATAGCTTGCTGAAGCTGTGGGTGAAGCGGACATTAAGAAAAGGATACCCAGGCTTTCCCCCGTGAGTCCTGCGGCAATGCCCAGTGAAACCAGTAGCAGCGGAGAGAGTATCAGTTTGAATACCACCGCCAGACTCAGCGACATGAGATGCGTGGTCATGGAACGAAAACTGATGCTGGCACCGATGCACAACAACGCGGTCGGCAGGGTCATGGCACTGAGGTATTCACCGCTTCGTACCATCACGGTTGGCAGCTTGACACCGAGCAGCGATGCCATGATGCCGGCAAGAATGCCGAGCAGGATCGGGTTCAGGAGAATGTTGCGAAGGGCGCCTCGTGCGTTCAGTACCAGCACCGCGATGATATTGTAGGCGGTGGTGACGACGGCGATGTACATTGCTGCCAGTGACAGCGCCTCGTTGCCGTAGGTCGCAACCGCAAGCGCAAGGCCGACAATGGCAAGGTTGCCGCGGTAGCTGCCCTGAATGAAGACGCCGCGTTCGTCGTCGGGCACGAGATGGCGCACCACGAACAGAATTCCCACGAGGAGAAGTGTGCCGACCAGGCCGACGAGACTGAGGCGAAGGTCGACGGTTTCGGAGAGAGGTCTCCCGGTCATGGCGAGATACAACATCACCGGCATGGCCACGTTGAATACCAGTCGGTTGGCTTCGCCGATGAAGTGTTCACTGATGAGGCCGCTTTTGCGGGCCCCCCAACCGACGATCAGCAGCACCAGAACCGGGCCGGTGATGCCGAAGGCGAAGGTGAGTTGTTCAAGCATTCGAGACGGTGCGTCCGAGAAGCAGGCTGCCGAGTATCGACAGCAGGCAGTAGCCGAGGAAGAACCAGAAGCCGTTGCCGAGCGTGGCCTTGAAGGCAACCAGGCTGTTGTCTCCGCCAAGTCCGTTGCCGCCGAGCCAGGCGAGAAAGATGGCGATGACGAACACATCGGCCATCGACCATTTGCTCGAGACATCGGCTGTCTTGATCAGTACTCCGCGCCAGCGCGCGGCCGGAGGCAGACTCGCTGTCAGCAGCAACAGCAGTTTTACCGACGGAACGCCCACGCTGAAGAATACGATCAGCACCGCCACGAGCTGGTTGCCACTCGTGAACAGCTCGCGTGCGGCACCGAGAATGCTGTTTTCCCCGGCAAAGGCGCGCACCGTGCCGTCCACCTCGATACGATCGATGAGCATTTTTCCGAACCGGGCCATGATGGGCGCATCGTCGCGGTTCTCGACAAGAATCCCGCGCCCGACTGCGACCAGTTCGCTCTTCTCGATGTCGCCCTCGATGGTCAGCATCGGTTCGGTCAGTCCGAGAGGCAGTGCCGCGTAGGCGGTGAACAACACGAGGATTGCTGCAATCAGGGTGAGCTTCGTTGGCATGTATGTGATCAGGACTCTTGCGGCGACGAGCTGTTTCGGCGGCGAGTTTTTGACGGCTGGTGGCGATCGTCAGGTATCGGCTGGCGTCTTTGCCGGACTGGTCGTGGGGTGCTTTCCGCCTGACCGTTCCCTGCCGGAGCGCGCTGTGAGATCCGGTTCTTCGACCTTGCCGAGAAACCACATGCCGATGAGAAACAGCACGATCACCGACAGGATACCGATGCGCGAGCTGTGCGTTGTGGCTGCGACCACGCCGACAAGGAGTGGTCCGAGCACCGCGGCGGCCTTGCCGAGCATGTTGAGGAAACCGAAGTACTCGCCCTGCTGTTCGACGGGAATCAGCTGGCTGAAGAGTGCACGGCTCAGCGACTGCACGCCGCCCTGCACCAGACCGAGACAGCAGGCGAGGGCGTGGAAATGCAGGCTCGTGCTCATGAAGGCCGCGGCAACGGTGGCAATGACATATACCCAGAGGCCGATCCACAGGCCACGCCGCGTCCCGATGTGATCGGCAAGTCGGCCGAAGACGATGGTGCAGGGGAAGCCGATGAACTGTACCAGCAACAGTGCCGTGATGAGGCTGTTGGCAGGCAGTCCGATGGCCATGCCGTAGTCGACTGCCATGCGGATGATGGTAGCCACACCGTCGATGTAGAACCAGTAGGCAATCAGGAACAGCCACAGGTTGCGATGCCTGCGTGCATCACGGAGCGTGGAAAGCACCTGACGGAAACTGCCGCCGATGTGGGCTCGCCGTCGCGCAGTGGTAAGGCTGGCCGGCAGCCGGGCCGTTGCCAGCGGCAGCGCGAACACGGCCCACCACAGAGATACCATGACGAAAGACACCTTCACGGCTGCGGCTGCATCGGCAAGGCCGAACCAGGTGGGTTTGAGGGTCATGGTCACGTTGATGGCGAACAGCAGACCACCGCCGAGGTAGCCGAGCGAATAGCCGAGTGCCGAGACGCGGTTTCGCTGCTCGGGGGTGGTGAGTCCGGGCAGCATGCCGTCATAGAAGACGTTGGCACCCGAAAAGCCGATGAAGGCCAGTATGTAGAGAAGGATGGCCCACGGCCACTGACCGGCATCGACGAGACAGAGTGCGGCGGTGGCGAGCATGCCGAAACCGGCAAAGGAAAGGAGCAGGCGTCTGTAGTTGCCACCGGCGTCGGCAAGTGCGCCGAGGAGCGGTGCCAGTACCATGATCAGAAAGCTTGCGGTGGCGTTGCCGAGACCGAGCCAGAAGGTACTGGTGGTGACCGCGCTGTCGCCACTCCAGTACTGCTTGAAGAAGAGCGGAAAGAAGCCGGCCATCACGGTGGTGGCGAAGGCCGAATTGGCCCAGTCGTAGAACGCCCAGCGCCAGTGGTTCCGGCGTGAATCATTGTTCATTGTCCGGTCCTCGGGCTCTCTGGTATCGGTGACCATGGCGTTTCCGGCGCTTGCAGAACTGCCGGAAACGGACATCAGACCAGCTTCACGGATCCGCCGCAACCATCACGGTTTCGAGTCGCAACCATCGGTGGTAGCCTGATACAATCAGCGGTTGAGCGTTACCCTGCGAGCGCCTTGCGGCAGTTCATTTCGATAAAGTGGCAGGTGCGCCAGACACTTCTTGGAGACAGTCAACCCAATGATTTCCGACAGCGACAGTTACATGCCGAGAATGATGGGCCTGGTGAGCGGCGCACTTGTCGTGCTGGCACTGCTCGCCGGACTCACCGCCAGCATCCTCAAGGAGGATGTCTTCGATGCCAGTGTGAGTGCCCAGCTTCAGCGTATCCAGCCGGTGGCCGATGTGCGCACTTCGGCCGACGACCTTCCCGGTGCCCAGCCCGTGGCCGCGAGTGATGCGTCGGCCGAGCCGGTGGCCGCGGCCGAGATCGTCGCTTCCACCTGCAGCGCCTGCCATGAGGCAGGTGTCGCCGGTGCGCCGGTCATCGGTGATGAAGCGGAATGGGCGAAGCGGCGTGAAGCCGGTCTCGATGCGCTTCTCTCCAGCGTCATCGACGGCAAGGGCGCCATGCCTGCACGCGCCGGTAGCTCCTTCAGCGACGATGAACTGCGTTCCGCCGTTCAGCATCTCGCCATGTTCGAAGTGGTCGAGGAGGCCGCCGCCGGAGCGTCTGCTGCCGAAACGTCGGCCGAAGGAGCCGATGCAGCAGCCGACGGCGCCAGCGACGCGGCAGGTGAGGGTGCCGCCGAAGGCGCGACTGATGGCGCGGCACCCGCTACCGACGGCGATGCCTCTGTCGAGCATGAGGCCGAGAGCGTAGCCGACACCGGCGAACCCGCTGCCTCGGAGGTCGACGTTGCGTCCGCCGCGACATCATCCGCAGCTGTTGCCGGCACTACCGTTGCCGAATTTGCCTCGGCTGACGTTCCCGACGAAGTCAAGAGCGTGGTCGATACTGCCTGCGCGGCCTGCCACATTGCAGGTGTTGCCGGTGCTCCGAAATTCGGTGATACCGCTGCCTGGAACGAGCGCCTCGCCAAGGGGGTCGATGCCGTGTTGCAGACGGCGGTTGCGGGCAAGGGCGCCATGCCGGCGCGCGGTGGTTCATCGCTCGACGATGAAGAACTCGCTTCGGCCATTCAGTACATGCTCACGAAGTAACCGAACCAGGAACCGGCAGTCCGCGATGGCCCAGCTTTTCGAATTCATGGGCAACCACACCCTCATGGTGGTTGCCTTCTTCAGCCTGCTCGGCATGATCATCTATACCGAGTACCAGCGCATTGCCGGTGGCACGGCCCCCTTGTCGCCACTCGCACTCACACGACTCATGAACGAAGACGCCGATACTCTCGTACTGGATGTGCGGGGCGAGTCGGAGTTCGAGCAGGGGCACATCCTGAACGCGCGCAACTTTCCGGTGAACAAGCTCGATCAGCGTCTGCACGAAATCGAGAAGTTCAAGGATCGCAATGTCGTGATCTACTGTGAAAGCGGCATGCGCGCCAATCGTGCCGCGGCGCGTCTGAAACGGGAAGGCTTCGGCAAGTTGCACAACCTTGTCGGGGGGATGGTGGCCTGGGAGAAGGCCAACCTGCCCGTTGTCACCTCGTGAACATCTTTGGTCACCGCATCGGCTCTGCCGGTTCTGACGACAGGAAACCAGCGGGTCCGACCGAGGGCAGGATCATCGTCTACTCTTCCGTCATCTGCGGTTTCTGTCGTGCGGCGCGCCGGCTGCTCGATCAGAAGGGTTGGGACTACACTGTCCTCGGTGTCGATGGCAATGCCGGACGCCGCCGCGAGATGATGGACCTCAGCGGAGGTCATACCGTGCCACAGATCTTCTTCGGGCAGCACCACATCGGTGGCTTTGACGACATCGCCGCACTCGAGGCTGCCGGTGAACTGGACGCGCTGTACGATGAGTACATCAAAGGCGCATGATGGCGTTGTTGCTTTCTCACGTACAACATCCCTGTTCCGGTCTAAGTATCCCGATCATCCGTATTTTCAGCGAACATCCGAACACAACCCATGGCTGACGAAAACACCAACCCGCAAGCCGGCGCCGCCGAAGGGCAGAGCGAAGGCCTGCAGTTCCGCATTCAACGCGTGTACCTCAAGGACGTTTCCTACGAATCGCCGCAGACACCCCATATTTTCGTCACGCAGACGAACTGGCAGCCGAATGTGTCACTGCACCTCAACACCGAGTCGAGTAAACTCGACAACGACATGTACGAATGCGTGCTGACCGTGACCGCCACCGTCAAGTTGCAGGAGGAAACGGCCTATCTCGTGGAAGTAAAGCAGGGCGGCCTGTTCCTGATCAAGGGGTTCGACGAAAAGCGCCTCGGCGCCATGCTCGGCAGCTACTGTCCGAACATCCTTTTCCCTTTCGCGCGCGAAGAGATTGCCTCGCTCGTGCTGAAAGGAGGTTTTCCGCAACTCGTGCTCGACCCCGTGAACTTCGATGCATTGTATGCGCAGCATCTCGAAAAGGGGCGTCAGAACGCACCGGCGCCGGAAACGCAGCAGTAACGGCACTCTGGCGGTATCTGTGGCGGTAGCCCGGCGGCAGCGACCGTCTGGCGGCTCATGCCATTCGATGCATCTTCAGTTCTGTGGCGCAGTACTTCGTTCGAGTGCAGGAAAACCGAGTTGCCGCAGTGCCTCGTAAGTCACGATGGACGCTGCATTCGAGAGGTTCAGACTGCGGCTGCCGTGTTGCATGGGGATGCGAATGCGCTCGGCAATGCGGTCGTGGTGCAATGCCTCATCGGGCAGGCCGCGTGATTCGGGTCCACAGAGCAGACAGTCGTCCGAGCGGTAGCTCACCTCGGCGTAAAGACGGCTTGCGCGGGTGGTCAGAGCCAGAACACGCTGCCGAGCGGACAGCGTGGCGAGCCAGTCTTCGAAGTTCCTGTGTACGGTGACACTGGCCATGTCGCGATAGTCGAGCCCTGCTCTTCTCAGCGCCTTCGTTTCCAGCGTGAAGCCGAGTGGCTCGATCAGGTGCAGCGCAACCCCGGCATTGGCCGTCAGGCGAATGAGATTGCCCGTGTTGGGCGGTATCTCGGGCTCGTACAGTATCAGGTGCAGCATCGGTGTTGAATCGGCAGCGAAGGTCGTCGCCTTCCCGCCACCGCGGCATCATTGCCGGAAGTCTCGACAAGGCAGGCAAGGGTTCCTGGCGGAAACGGGCATCATTGTATAATCTTCAACTGTCATCGCTGTTTCTCGAAATCCGCGCCATTCACCTGGGGCGTTCGTGCAGTTCCACTGGTATGGCATTTGCAATTTCACCCCTGCGTGCGTCATGCTTTGGACGTCGCTAGTCTTGCCGTGAGCTACCTGGCCATCCATGGTTGATCACGGTCCTCGCCGATAGTCGTAGCGGGTAGGTTGTCCATGAGATCGAACATCGACTTTGCACCAGTCGTCCGACGTCAGTTACCGGCTTCGGTAGACAGTCCCTTTCAGAATGTGCTGAACATTCTGAACTTCTTTGGTGGCGCTGGTCGGGGCGAACTACTCGATTTTCTCGTTCGTGGCATGGCCTCGCAGGGGCATCTTGTGCAGGTGCATGGCCCCCAAGGTACGGGCAAGACGCTGTTCTCCCTGGTCCTTGCCAATCGCCTCGCCGATGATTATTCGGTGGTGCGTCACGATGTGGCTTGCCTCTCCGAGCGCAGCCTCCTGCGTCAGCTCATGCTCGAGTTCGGCATTCCGATCAATTCGCGAGTGCATCAGGTCAACGCCGCTTGCCGACTCCTGCGTCGGCGTCTGATCGACTCGATGGACTCGCACAAGCCGCCGGTGCTGCTGGTCGATTCCGCCGGTGATCCGCCCGAGGATGTCGTGCAGTTGCTGTATCGCCTCGCCATGATGAACGATGATGGCCGGCCGCTGCTGCGTATCGTGCTGTTTCGTCGTCATGCACCGGAGCCCGACGGCATGCAGCCACGCTGGATGCAGCATGGCGTGCACTGTCTGCATCCACTGAGCGCGGCCGAGACGGCCGAGTACATCCAGCATCGCACACTCCTGTTCGACTACCACCAGCGTGATGCCTTCGACAAGAACATGTGCGAGTTCGTGGCTGAAAAGACAGGTGGAAACATTGCAGCCATCAACCAGCTCGCGCGCCGCGCCTGGTTCATCGCACGCCGTGCGGGCAAGGATGCGCCGAGCATGTCCGAGCTTCTGATGGCGGCGGTGCCATGCAACCTTGCCGACAACAAGGTCGAGCCAAGGTTCGTGAGTCGTCATCGTGGTTGGCTCGTGCTGTCCCTGACGATGGCTGTGGTCGCAACGTTCGCGTTGCTGCTGTGGTACATGGCCTGACGCCTTCGATGCCACGTTTCGCTCAGCGACTGACGCGACGCCGTTTTCGGATCGTGGAGTCGGCAGGTGTTTACGATGTTGAAGGTGCTTGAAGGTGCTGGAAGGTGCTGGAAGGTGCTTGAAGGTGCTTGAAGGTGCTTGAAGGTGCTTGAAGGTGCTTGAAGTGCGGCACCTGCTCGCGTAGTATCGTCAAATCATTGGCAGGATCGCCGATGTGTCTCGTCCACGTTCACGACAAAGGGAGTTGTTGTGTGGAGTCTGCTTCGGCCGCCCTCGTTGGTGGCACCCACCGTGTTTGTTCTCGTTGCCGCGCCGCTTTCGGGCTGCGTCTGGCAAGGCGCGTCCGAGTCGTTGGCGGGCTTTCGGTACAGCCGGGATGCTCCATCCTCGCTTGCTGCCGCAGTCCCCGCGGCGCCCGCAGTGCCCGCACCTCCGCGGGCGACCGGAGCGACTTCGGCGGTGCCCGTGGTTTCGGCGGCGCCGACGGAGGCAGACCCCGAGGATATTCACGGGCGCATTGCCGCGGCCATGGCGCAATCGCGTGCCCTGGTGCCGCCGGATGTGCAACGCTCCGCCGAAGCTGATCCCGAGCCGCGACTCTCGCTCTCGAGCCGCACGCTGAGTGCTGCGATTGTTCTCGAAGAGCTGGCAAGGCAGCACGGCCTTGATCTCGTGCTGCGGGGTGACTTCTCGCAACCGCTCGATATCGACATCGACGCAGCGAAGCTGATGCCGGCGCTCGATGCGATTGTCGAGTCGCTCGATGGCTTCTGGTCGATTTCGGGCAGATCCCTGGTGGTTGCGGTCGGCGAGCGCATCAGTGCCAGTCATGCCGTCGACTACCTGAATCTTGCCCGTCACACACGCAGCAGCGTATCGCTTGCAACCGAGGTGGGAACGCTCGCACGTGGCCTCGATACCCTCGTTGCCAGCAACAGCTCATCGGCCGAAGTGGTCAACGAGGCCTCGCAGGATTTCTGGGCGGCGCTGGCACGTGACGTGGAGGTGATGGCCGCGGCCCTCGATCCCGCCGCCAGTCTCTCGCTCAATGCCGAACTCGGCCTGCTGACGCTGACGGCGCACCCGGCGCTGCATCGCAAACTCGGACGCTATCTCGACGAACTGCATCGCCGTGCGCGGGCACAGGTGCTGATCGAAGCGAGCGTGGTGGAACTCGGGCTCTCGCGCGCCTTTGCCGCCGGTGTCGACTGGCAGATGCTGGCGCGGGGCATCAACGGCATCAGTGCGGTGCAGAGCCTTGCCGGTCTGCCATTGCCCGAGAGTGCCGCGACACCGTTGCCGGCGACCTCACCCGATGCCCTGTTCAGCCTCGTGAGCCAGAACTCGACCGCCGACGTGCGTGCCACGCTGAAGCTGCTCGATACCTTCGGGGACGTGCGCATTCTCTCGCAGCCGCGGGTGATCGCCCTCAACAATCAGCCTTCGGTGCTGAAGGTCGTCGACAACCGCGTGTACTTCTCGATCCAGGTGGAGCGTCGCCGCATCGACGAGGAAGAAGAACTCATCACGGCTACCGAGATCCACACGGTGCCGGTGGGTCTCGTGATGGTGGTGACGCCGCAGATCGGCCTGAACGGCGATGTCATGCTGAGCGTGCGGCCAACGCTTTCGCGCATTCTCGGCTTCGTCAACGACCCCAACCCGGCACTCGCCGATGCGCACGTGGTCAACGGCGTGCCTGAAATCCAGGTGCGCGAGATGGAGTCGGTGTTGCGTGTGGCGAGCGGGCAGCAGGCGGTCATCGGCGGGCTCATGCAGCAGCGAAGCACTCGTGATGCACGCGGCCTGCCGGTGCTCGAACGGATGCCGTTCATCGGCTCCGTGTTTTCGCAGAAACGACGTGAACAGCAACAGACCGAACTCCTGATCGTGCTCCGACCGCTCGTGCTGCCCGGACGAACGCCACGGGAAGAACAGCTGGATCGGCTTGTGGCCGCCGCCGGGCAGGGGGTGCAGCCGTGAGCGAGCCGGTGGCGATGGAACGCGAACCGCTGCGCATCCTGCCGAGTGCCGAGGCGCTCGCGTACCTGCCTGCGGAGCTGGCAAGGCGCTGGCGTGCGCTGCCGATGCACCTCTCCGCAGATGGCTCTCGATTGCTGCTGGCAGTGGAAGAGTCGCCCCGTTCATCCGAGACGGCGAGCGACGGTGTGCTGGCGCGATACCTTGGTGAGGCGCCGGTGGCGACGAGGGTGCCGGTGCCGTCGGGTTCGCTGATGGCAGCCATCGAGCGCGCCTATGACACGCCCGAAGCGGTCCGTGAGGGCCCGTTGACAGCGCTGGCAGAGGCCACTCGGGAACCGGATGAAAGTACGGTTGTTGTCACGGTCGACCGGATCGTGCGCGAGGCGGTGGCGGCACGTGCATCCGACATTCATCTGTCGCCCGAGAGCGATACGGCCGTGCTCAGGTTCCGCGTCGATGGCGTGCTCGAGCCCGTGACGCGCTTTCCGGTGCGATGGTTCGAGGCGCTCTGCAACCGCTTCAAGGTGCTGGCCGACATGGATGTGGCGCGTCGCCATCAGCCACAGGATGGTCAGTTCCGGGTACTGGCCGAAGGGCGACACATCGATCTCAGACTCTCGACGCTGCCGCTGATCGGTGGCGAAAACCTCGTGATTCGCCTGCTCGACCAGCGACAACGCAAGCGCTCGCTGGCGAGCCTTGAGCAACCTCCGGCGATCGCACGGCAACTTCGTCATGCCATCACGCAACCGCGCGGTCTCATCGTCGTTGCGGGACCCACCGGCAGCGGCAAGAGCACAACCCTGCACTGCCTCCTGGGTGAACTCGATGCCGGCGAACTCAACATCATGACGCTCGAAGCGCCGGTCGAGACGCGGGTTTCCGGTTACCGGCAGAGCGCCATCGACGAAGCACGTGGCTACGGATTCGCCAGCGGACTACGCGCCGTGCTGCGGCAGGATCCGGACGTGCTGCTCGTGGGCGAGATCCGTGACGAGGAAAGCTGTGCGCTCGTGACACGCGCCGTGCTGACGGGCCATCGGGTGCTGACGAGCGTGCATGCCGCCGATGCCCTCGGTGCCATTCATCGCCTGAGCGAACTCGGCATGCCGCGCTCGGTACTCGCGCACGAACTCACGGCCCTGCTCGCGCAGCGGCTGATGCGCCGGCGTTGCGCGGCCTGTGAAGGCAGCCTGTCATCTGCCCCGTCCTCTGCCGCGTCCTCTGCCCCGTCATCCGCGCCGTCATCCGCGCCGTCATCCGCGCCGTCATCCGCGCCGTCATCCGCGTCGTCATCCGCGCCGTCATCCGCGCCGGCATGCGCGCCGTGTGCAGCCTGCGGTGGCAGCGGTTATCGGCAACGCATTGCCGTCATCGAATGTCTGCCCGTCAACGATGCCATCCGTGCTGCCATCGCAGCAGCGGTCGACAGGACCGAACTGCAGGCCCTGCTTGGGGCATCCGGTGCACGGTCGCTCGTGGAGGCGGCAGAGGATCTGGTGGCGCGTGGACTCAGCGACGCAGCCGAACTGGCGCGTGTGTTCGGTCGGGGGAGCAGTCATGAAGGCGCTTGATGTTGCTGCGTGGTCAACACGGCATGCACACCGGTACGCACCGCAGCGGGCAACTCGCCTTCGCGAGCGCGAGTTGCTGCTGGCGCTGTTTCACCTCGGGCATCTGCTCGCCGGGGGCGTGCCACTCTCGAACGCGCTCGAGGAGCTGGTGAAAATGGAGTCGCGGCTCCCGGCCAGGCTTCTGTGGCAGTCGGTGCAGCGGCAGATCGATGGTGGCCAGGCACTCTCTGCCGCCCTCGCGCAGCACCCGCGTGCCTTTCCCGAGTTGCTGGTGGTGCTGGTCCGGAGTGGCGAAACGACGGGAAACCTCGCAGAAGCGCTCGAAGCGGCCGAAAAGCTCCTGTCGGAACGGCAGGATCGCCGCAGCCGTCTGCTGACGGCGCTCACCTATCCCGTGTTTGCCTTCGTGGTGGTGATTGCCTGTACGGTATTCCTGCTGCTGTCGGTGGTGCCCGTTCTGGCCGACACCCTGCGCGCAATGGCGGCCATCGGTGGTCAGGCACTTCCCTGGCACACCGAGTTGCTCGTGGCGATGTCGAACGGTCTTGGCGTGTTCGTGGCGAGCCCGTTGCCGATCGTGCTGCCTGCGCTGGGCTTCATTGCGATCGTCTTCGGCAGAAGGTCGGCGCAGGGGCGCCGGTACATCGATCGCTTTCTCCAGAGACTGCCACTGATCGGCGAGGCTTCCCGGCAGCTCGCGCTGGCGACCTACAGCGCCACCTGGGCGCGTCTTGCCGACGCCGGTGTCGCCCACCCCGAGGCGATGTCACTCGCCGGGAAGACCGTGACCAATCGTCATCTCGGGGCTGAACTCGAAGGTGCGCGCGCAGCCGTGGCGAACGGAGCCAGTCTCACGCGTGCCTTTGGCGACCGGGATCTGCCGTCGCTGTTCCTCCGCATGGTTCACGGTGGCGCCGAGAGTGGGCAGTTGTCCGTGACGCTTGAACGTGCAGCGGTGCAGTTGCACGCACTCGCCGATCACCGCGTGCGGCGACTCGAGGCGCTGACGGGGCCTCTGCTGATGTTGCTCGTGGCACTGGTGCTCATTGCTCTGGTGGTGTCCCTGCTGATGCCTCTGCAGACGCTTGCCGGGGAGCTGCCGGGATGATCAAACGGTCTGGCAGCAGGGATCACTCGCTGCTTCTGCTCGATGACCATGCCCTGTGGCTGGCGTCGACCGGCGAAGGTGGCAAGGTCGTCTGGCGACTGCTGGCCCGTGTTCCGTCAGGTGCCGAAGACGGGCATGAGTTGCGTCCATGGGCAATCGACGAAGACGGCGAAGTCATCCTGCCGATGCTTCTCTGCAGCGTGCTCGAGGAGTGCGAGACGCTCGAACTGACACCCAGTGAAACCGGCCTCTCCCTGAAGGCGCGGTTGCGATTGATGGCCTTCGGGCGTGCAGACGTGCCACTGGGCGACACGCTTCTGCAGGCACTCCGCGGCGGCTCCGGTCAGACGCGTGTGTCGCTGCTGCACGCTCCGTTGCCGCGCGCCGCCCTGCCGTGGATCGAGGATCTGCAGAACGCAGGTGTGGTGATCGAGGGCGTACTGCCTTCCTCTCGCATGCTGGCCGCCTGTCTCGGCGGGGAAGCGTCCCGTCTCGAGATCGATGCGACCGTGCCGGGTGGTGATGCCCGTCTGAGCGTGGCCGCGGAGCGTGGCAGGGTGCTGGCGACCGGCAACGACATCAGCTCCGATGGAGACTGGCAGGAACGTGGCCTGCCGGTGATGCGCGAACGCCGCGACATGAGCTTCGAGAACGGGGTGCCCGCACGGCTTCAGCTTCTGTTCGCGCTCTGGTGTGAACTCGCTGGCGAGGCAGGTGGACGGAGGCGCCGTGGCCTGCCCTGGCTGCGCCCCCTCTGGATCGAAGCATCACGGACACGTCTTGCCGAAATCCGCCGCGCAGAACGCATGGAAAAGGCACAGCCGATCGCACTTCTCGTGGTGCTGCTCTGTGTGCTGGCGCTGCTCGGTACGCTGTGGCGAGCACTGCCGGCGATTCACACCGACAGGGCGCGGCAGGCAGAGTTGGTCGAGGAGATTCACGAAGATCTCGAAGTGCTGCATGCGCGCCATCCCGTACCTGAGCGGGCGTCTCGCCAGCTTCGCGAAGTGACTCAGTTGCGCGACACCATGCTCACGAGGCCTGTGGCCCTGTTGCAACTTGTCGGCGACGTGCTCGGCGAGGTGCCCGGAGTGACGCTCTCGGGTATCGAATGGTGGGCGCGCGATGACACCGAGGCGCTGTCACCAACGGCCGATCTCGTGGGTAGTGCGATGTCGCTCGAGGTCAACGACAGTGGTCAGGCTTCGCCGTGGCTGCAACTGAAACTCTCCGGCGAGTTGTCCGACGAGCCTTACGGGCAGCTCGGTGCGGCCGAGCGGCAGCGGCGCTTCGACGAACTGCTGGCCGCCATCGACGGGAAACAGGCCATCGATGAGCATGTCGTGCTGGAAAGCCCCATCGGCAATCTGTTACGCAGCAGTGACGCCGGCGTCGAGCGCGATCAGGCGCGCTTTGCAATTCTGATGCGTGTTGACGCGAGCGTACTCGACAGGCGGGCAGAGCCATGAGCATGATGACCTCGCTCGTCGGCAGGGGGGCAACACCGCTGCGTCTCGCGTTGCTGGCGGGGCTGGCAGTGCTCATGACGGCACTTGCTCTCGGCGCTGACCACTGGCGTCGTCACGAAGCGGCGCTGCTGCAGTCGACGCGCCACGAACACCAGCGTGTGCGCGAACAACGGCACCGTCTGACCGAAACCGGCAGCGCCTGGTTGCTCGAGGCCACGCAGCGTTCACCGGATTCCCTGAGAGTGCAATTGCTCGAGCATCTCGATGCCACACCGCTGCCCGCCGGCGTGCTCGCGATGGAACACGACATCATTCCCGGCACCGACATGCAGGCCATGATGCCGCATGCTCATGGCCTGCATGACCCCTACCAGCCGGGAATGACGTCCGTGCAGCGCCTGGTGCTCGATGCACGACTGCTCGATGGCGAGAGTCTGATCGAGCTGCTCGTGTGGCTCTCGCGGGCGAGCGACTGGCCTTACGAACTGCGTGCCGCTCGCATCGAGCTCGAGGATGACGCAATCACCGCCGTACTGGTGATCGACTTCCACCATCTACTCGCAACCGCCAATCAGGAGCCGCGTCCGTGAAACGAGTGTCCCCGTTCCCCTTGCTGCTGGTTCTGGTTTCCTGTGCCGGCTTTACCGGACGGGTTTCCGGCAAGGAACCGCCGATTCAATCGGTGCCCGCTATCGTGATTGCAGTTGCGTCGGATCAAGCCGTATCGGATCAAGCCGTGTCGGATGCAGGTGTCTTGAACAAGATCGATGCAGCGCCCCTCGTTCGGGCCAGTTCACTGCTTGGCGAGCGGCGCCTCTTCTTCGATCACGCCGAGCGTGAACGACGCCGCGAGGCGCGCGGGATAGCGCGGGGAATGTCACGGGAAATGGCGGGAGGTTCGGCAGATCATGAAGCCGAACCGGCACCGGCAATCGTGGCTCTTGTCGACGACACCGACACCGACACCGACACTGGCACCGACGCTGCTCGCGTGGCATCGGCCGCGCATCCGACGCCGGCAGACAAGTCACGAGCCGGCGCGGTGAGCCACCGGAGAAGCATCGACAAGCGTGCCGGCACCGGGAATCATCGGAGCGCCATCGACAAACCTGCCACCACTGCCGTGGTTCGCGGGAGTGGTTCGCCGGGCACTGTGCGCTATGGCGGCTGGCTGCAGACGCACAAGGGTGTGCTGTTGTTTCTCGGCAACCGGCCTTGTGCCGAATCCGGCGAAATACTGATTGATTCACCAGGTATTCATCACTTCCGTTGTCGCGCACAACTCGAAGAACTCCTGTCTCGAAGTCTCTCGTCACGGGGGCAACCGTCAGGAGAGCGCTGGCCGGACTTCTATCTGTCGCTCCCTGATGGCACGCTGCGCATCAGTCACGAAGGAAGGGACGTACTGCTGCGCACCGGGGACAGGCTGGCGCTGCCATGAACACAGGACAGCATGGACATGCAGTGACGCTGCTGCTCGTGTCGCTGGTTCTGGCCAGTCTGCCGCTGTATCTTTCCGGTACTTTCGCCGGCGTGGAGCGCACGTCGCTCGCACACATCGAGGACTCGCGCCATCGACTCGTCGCTGCGCGACGACGCATCACCGCGCACAGCCTTCACTATCCCTGGTCATACGGTCATCGCGGCGCCGGTGCGGGTCATTTTCCCTGCCCCGATACCGGCCGGCTCGAGGGCGTATTCGGTGGCGATGGCCCCGATCCGCCCTGTGCCGGAGTCGGTACGGTAGCGGGCAGGTTGCCGAGGCACGTGAGTCTTCCCGGTCGGCGCATTGCCTTTCACCGTGAAGACGAGCAGCGTATCGGTTATCGACTGCAGTCAACGCATGTGAACAACCCTCTGGGTCGCGTCGTGAATCTGCAATCACCACCGGAGGGCGAAGTCCGGTTGCCGATTCTGGAGCTGGAACTGCAGGGAACCACGATCGTCGTTGACGATGCCCGCTATCGTGAACGACTTGCCGGGGTGGTTTCGGTCTGGTTGAGCGAAACGCTGGCTCTGGCGTCCCGCAGCTTTGATGCTGGCGAGGAGCGCCGCTGTCTGCTGGCGCTCCTGTCAGGAGACCTGCCGTGTTCCGCCACTGGCGAACCGCTGCGGAGCGACGCTCGCTGGCAGGCGCCGACAGAGATGCAGCCGGGCCTCGTCGATCTGTTCGGACAGGGTTTTGCCAAACGCCACTGGTACTGGCGCAATCACTGGCCGAGCCAGGTCATGGTGGTGCTGCATGACGCCTGCGCCGACAAGCCGTGGTTGCGGCCGGCCAATGCCGAAACGGCATCCAGTGTCGAAGCATCCTTCAATACCGAGGCATCGTTCAAGACCGAAGCAGCTTTCAATACCGAAGCAGCTCTCAATACCGAAGCGTCGTTCGAGAAGACAGTGATGCCGGAGGAAGCGGCGCCTGATCCTGCCGGGCGTCGAGCCAGGAACGCAGCGACGGTCTGTGTTGTTGAACCGCAGGGAATCACGTTCAAGAATGGAAAACTGTCACTGGTGATAAGGCCTGTCCAGCACCAGCAATCATCATTGACCGAAGCCGGGAGGGAGTCTGGATGAGACGACAAGGCCGTGGATTCACGCTGGTCGAGATGGCCGTGGTAATGGTGATCGTCGGATTGTTGCTGCGAGCGGCCATGGTTCCCTGGGCCAACGCGCAGTTGCAGGGTTTCGAGCGGGAGGCCGAGCAGCAGTTGCTTGCCATCGAGCGCCAGCTGACGGGGTACCTTCTGCAACACGGTGTCCTGCCCTGTCCGATCAGTCCCGCTGTCGCAGGGGCAAGACCACCACCGCTTGCATCAGGAGGCACGCACGCGCGAGAGGACTGCCGTTCGAGCGAGGGGTTTTTGCCGGCACTGGGCCTTGATGGTCCGGTCGATTCCCGCGGCGCCATTCTCGATCCCTGGCGGCGGCCCTACTGGTATGCCGTCGCGGTTTCTGCCGGTGAGTCAAGGGCATCGTCAACAGCGTATCCGCAGACATCACGCGCAACGCCGACACGACTCTGGACGACGGTCGGCGCGCCTGCCGGAGCAGGCGTCGGTGGACTGTCGGCAGACCTCGTCATCTGCAACCATCTGGCTCCGGGAAAGTCACGCTGCAGCGGTCAGGACGTGCGCGCGAGCCAGATTGTCTACGTGGTGGTCGGTGCGGGTGCCGATGGGGTCTACGGCAGGAACTCCGACCCGGCTGCCGGCGGGGCGAACCATGTCGTGTTCGGTGCGCCGGCAGCACTGCCGGCAGGCCAGCGGCATTTTCTCGAAGCGCCGGACTCGCGTGTTGCCGGTCATCGCTTCGACGATCACCTGTTGTGGATGTCGCGGGAAGAAGCGGTTTACTGGTTGTTGTCGAGTGGCTGGTTTCCGTGACGATCAGGCCGCCGCCGAAAGGCCTGCCACCGTGCCGAAAAGCCGCTGGTAGTTTGCCGTTGTCGCTGCGGCCAGTGCTTCGAGGCTCATGCCGCGGAGTTCGGCCACGAACTCGGCCGTGTGGCGAACGTAAGCCGGTTCGTTGGTCTTTCCCCGGTACGGTACGGGCGCAAGATAGGGTGCATCGGTTTCGACAAGGATGCGGTCAAGCGGTGTGCGCGCGGCCACTTCCTGCACGTTCTTCGCGTTCTTGAAGGTCACGATGCCGGAAAAGGAAATGTAGAAGCCGATGTCGAGCGCCTGCTCGGCGATGTGCCAGTCCTCGGCGAAGCAGTGCATGACGCCGCCGGCATCGCGCGCTTCGTGGTCGCGAAGGGCAGCCATGGTGTCTTCGGCGGCGGCACGGGTATGGATGACGAGCGGCTTCTTCAGTTCGCGGGCCACGGCGATGTGGCGGTGAAAGCGCTCGTGCTGCCAGGCCATGAGGCCGTCTGCCTGCTGCATGCCGCCACCATCCTCGGCGCCTTCGGTACGAAAGTAGTCGAGTCCGGTTTCACCGATGGCGACGACTTCGGGGTGGCGCGCAGCCGCGAGCAGTTCCGCTTCGTCGGGTTCGTGTTCGCTTTCGGTCGTCGGGTGCACGCCCACCGAGGCGCTGATGCGTTCGTGCCTTTCGGCAAGCGCGATGACCTCGGGGACGTTCTCCCAGGTGGTGGCGATGCAGAGCAGATGCGCGACCTCGTTTGCGGTGCAGTTCTCGAGCAGTTCCGGAACGCGCTCGATGAGCCCGGGGAAATTGATGTGGCAGTGTGAATCGACCAGTTGCATGTTGGGGCAAGTCTCGCGACAATCGGAATGGTGCGTCAGGGCGCCTGTCGGCAAATCGGAAGGAGCACTTCGTGCCCGCCGGTTGCCGCGTGCGCCTATCCTAGCAGGCCGTTTCCCTCCTGAACCGTGAGTCGACATGAACACTACCGTGACCGCCACGCCTGATATCCGCGACACCAGTGACGTACAGGTGCCGGATCCCGTGGCTCACGTGCGCGAACTCGGACAGGCAGCAAGGGCCGCGGCGGCTTCGCTGGCGGCTGCCGATACCGAGACGCGTGCGCGTGCCATCATCGCCATGGCCGATGCCATCGACGCGGATCGTGCGGCACTCGCCGAGGCCAACCGGCAGGATCTCGAGGCGGCAGGCAAGGCGGGCATCGGTGCCGCCTTTCTCGATCGCCTGGAGCTGACCGAGGCGCGCATCGACGGCATGATCGCGGGGCTTCGCAACGTGGCGGCCCAGAAGGATCCCGTGGGTTCGATGTCGGCCAGCGAGCGTCAGCCGTCGGGTCTCGTCGTCGCGAAGATGCGCGTGCCGCTCGGTGTCATCGGCGTCATCTACGAATCGCGGCCCAACGTCACCGCCGACGCCGCCGGCATCTGCGTCAAGTCGGGCAATGCCGTGATTCTCCGCGGTGGCTCCGAAGCGAAATGCAGTAACCGGGTCATTGCGCAGGCCGTGCAGCGGGGGCTGGTCAACGCCGGCCTGCCGGCGGCGGCGGTGCAGCTGGTCGCCACTACCGACCGTGCCGCGGTCGGCGCGCTCCTGAGACTCGACGAGTTCATTGACGTGGTCATCCCGCGCGGTGGCAAGGGGCTCGTGCAACGCATCAGCGATGAAGCCAGGGTGCCCGTCATCAAGCACCTCGATGGAATCTGTCATGTCTACATCGACAAGGATGCCGATGCCGAGGGCGCCGTGAATGTGGCCGTGAACGCCAAGGCCTATCGCTACGGCATCTGCGGGGCGATGGAAACGCTGCTGGTACATGCCGAGCGCGCCGCCGAACTGCTGCCGATACTGGCCGAGGCCTTTCGCGAGAAGGGGGTGGAGCTTCGCGGCTGCGAACGATGCCGCGCCATCGTGCCTGACATGCTGGCGGCCTCCGACGCAGACTGGGACACCGAATACCTTGCACCCATCCTCTCGATTCGCGTGGTCGATGCGATCGATACCGCCATCGCACATATTGCGAGGCACGGATCCGGCCACACCGATGCCATCGTCACCGACAACATCGCCGCTGCCCGCCGATTCACGCAGGAAGTGGATTCATCATCGGTCATGGTCAACGCGGCCACCTGTTTCGCCGACGGTGGCGAATACGGTCTCGGTGCCGAAATCGGGATTTCCACCAACCGCATGCATGTGCGCGGCCCCGTTGGCGTGCTCGGGCTCACGACCGAGAAGTATGTGGTGACAGGGGATTACACCACGCGGTCCTGATCCGTCTTGCCGATTTCCCCGGATGAATGCAGTGCCCATGACGAAGCAGCAATTGTCCATCGGCCAGACGCGAGACGGTCCCTTCCGTGCCTGATTCCGTGCCTGATTCCGTGCCTGATTCCGTGCCTGATTCCGTGCCTGATTCCGTGCCTGATTCCGTGCCTGATTCCGTGCCTGATTCCGTGCCTGATCCGTCCGCCAGCCACGGCCGATTGCTCGGTTACTTCGGCGGCACCTTCGACCCCGTGCACTACGGTCATCTACGGCCCGCCATCGAACTGGCCGAAGCCTATCGGCTCGACACACTGAGCCTTCTGCCGAATCATCGTCCGGCGCACCGCGGCCCGACCGGCGCGACCAGCGCCGATCGCATCCGCATGCTGGAGCTGGCGGTGGCCGACGTGCCGAGGCTCATCGTCGATGCACGCGAAGCCGAGCGCGATGCACCGAGCTACACCGTCGATACACTGCACGAACTCCACGAGGAAGACCCTCTCGTCACGTTGGTGTTCTTTCTCGGCATCGACGCCTTCGCGCATTTCGACACCTGGTCGAGGTGGGAAGAGATTCTGCGGCTTGCAAATCTCGTGGTGATCGAGCGGCCCGAGGCCGAGCATTCGCGATTTTCGCGGAACCTCCTCCGGCGGCAGCAGGCGCGTCACGGAAAACGGATCGAGCGTGGCCGTCGTGGCGTGATCGTCGAGCAGGCGGTCACCCAGCTCGAGATCTCGGCAACCGATCTGCGCCACCGGCTGGCCGCGGGGCTCAGCATCCGCTTCCTGCTGCCGGAAGCAGTACGCGAGTACATCGACGAACACGGTCTCTATCGTTGAGTGGCAGGATTCCGTTGCAGATCGGTACCTTCCCTTGTCACCGCGGGTGGGATACCCTTGCAATGCATGAACACAGAAGAACTCATCTCCCTCGTGGTCGAGGCCATCGACGACATGAAGGGTGTCGACCTGCAGGTCATCGATATCGTCGGCAAGTCGAGCATTGCCGATGCCATGATCGTGGTCACCGGCACGTCGCAGCGGCACGTCGCTTCCATCGCCGAGAACGTGCGCGATCGCGCGAAGCAGGCGGGTCACGCGCCGCTCGGTGTCGAGGGCGAGGGTGGCAGCGACTGGGTGCTCGTGGATCTCGGTGATGCGATCGTGCACGTCATGACGGCCGAGAAGCGTGATTTCTACGCGCTCGAAAAGCTCTGGTCGGTGGGCTCCGAAAAGAGCATTGCCGACGATGCGGCAGCGGTCGACGAGGCAGACGGCAAGGATTCCGTTTCCGGTGCCGGCGCCGCTTGAATGTGGACCTGACCTGGCCGAGAGTAGGGCCTCGGTCGGTGGGTCTGAATCGGCGCGGGAAGGCCGCGGGTTGGCATCGGGCGTGGTTTCGGGCATGGGCGTGGCCTTGGCCGTGGCCCCGGGTTGGCTACGGGGTTGCTCCGTGTCGGCCATGAGTCGAACCTGAGTCCATGAAGATCAATCTCCTGGCCATCGGTCGCAGGATGCCGGCCTGGGTCGAGGCGGGCTGCGCCGAATACGTCAAGCGTCTGCCGAAGGCGTGGCAGTTCACGGTACGCGAACTTGCCCAGGCGCGTGGCAACACCGCCGGCGAGATCATGCAGCGCGAGGCCGATCAACTCCTGCAGAGCATTCCCGAGCGAGCATGGGTGGTGGCGCTCGATCAGCGGGGTGAGGCGTGGAGCACCGAAGTGCTGTCACGGAACGTCGAGTCCTGGCAGGCACAGGGGCGTGATGTGGTGTTGCTGGTGGGCGGGGCCGATGGCCTGCACGCGAGCGTGCGCGAACGCGCCGATCAGCTCTGGAGTCTTTCGCCGCTGGTGTTCCCGCATCCGCTTGTGCGCGTGATCGTCATCGAACAGCTGTACCGCGCACAGTCCATTCTTCAGGGTCATCCCTATCACCGCAACTGAGGGGGCGTGTGGCGCGGCGGAGCGCCGTGTACGTGCGTTACAGCCGATACCGTGAATTCCGGAGCAACATCCCAGCCATCCGCCGTCGAGCCTGCCACCCTGGTGCTGGCTTCCGCGTCGCCGCGCCGGCGCGAATTGCTCGAACAGGTGGGACTGACGCCTCGAATTCGTCCCGCGAGCATCGACGAGCGGCTTGTCGCGGGTGAGACTCCTCGTGATCTCGTCAGCCGGCTCGCCGTCGAGAAGTGTGTCGCTGCCGGCGAGATGAGCGATGCGCGGGAGATCGTGCTGGCCGCCGACACCGTGATCGATCGCGACGGCGAAGTGCTGGGCAAGCCCGCTGACGAAGAAGATGCCGTGCTCATGCTGCTCTCGCTCTCGGGGCGTCGTCACGAGGTTCACAGCGGTGTCTGCGTGCGTCATGTCGCGCGTGGTTTTGCCGAATGGATCGTCGTGACCACGAAGGTGCAATTTGCCGACATTACCCTTGCCGAGGCGCGCCGCTATGCCGCCAGCGGGGAACCTCTCGGCAAGGCCGGTGCCTATGCCATTCAGGGGCGCGGTGCGCGGTTTGTCGCGGGCATCGAAGGCAGCTACAGTAATGTGGTCGGGCTACCTCTGTTCGAAACCTTGCCACTACTCGAAGCCGCTGGATTGAACTTGCCGTGAGTCAGGAACTCTTGATCAACGTGACGCCACAGGAAACGCGTGTGGCAACGGTGGAAAACGGCATGCTCGCCGAGGTCTGGATCGAGCGCAAGCAGAAGATCGGCCTTGTCGGTTCGATCTTTCAGGGCAGGGTCAATCGCGTGCTGCCCGGCATGGATGCGGCCTTCGTCGACATCGGCCTCGAGAAGGCTGCCTTCCTGCACGTGTCCGACATCGCGGGCGCTGCCACGACCGACGAAGCCGGCGAGCAGATGCACCGCTCGATTGCACGCCTGCTGCACGAAGGGCAGGAGATTGCGGTGCAGGTCCTGAAGGATCCGCTGGGCAGCAAGGGCGCGCGCGTCAGCACCAACCTCACGGCCCCGTCGCGCTTTCTCGTCATGATGCCGTTCGAGCGCAACATCGGCGTGTCCACCCGCATCGACGACGAAAACGAACGCGAGCGTCTCAGACGCAAGATGCAGGAACTCCGCGGCGAAAAGTCGGTGGGCTACATCGTGCGCACCGCGGCCGAAGGGGTGCTGCCCGAGGCGCTCGCAGCCGACATGGCCTTTCTCGACAAGATCTGGGAAGGGATCGAGCGCCGCCGCACGGGGGCAAGGCCCGGAGACGAGCTGTTTCGCGATCTGCCTCTCGTGCAGCGCACCCTTCGTGACTTCAACCGCACCGCCATCGAGCGGGTGCGCATCGACTCGCATGAAATCTTTCAGCAGTGCGAGAAGTTCTGCAGCGACTACATGCCCGAACTGTCGCACTCGCTCGAGCACTATCCGGGTGAACGGCCCATCTTCGATCTGCACGGTATCGAGGATGAAATCGACAAGGCACTCGATCGCAAGGTGCTGCTGAAGTCCGGTGGACACATCGTCATCGACCAGACCGAGTCGATGACCACGGTGGACGTCAACACGGGTGCCTTCGTCGGCAGGAGAAACCTCGAGGAAACCATCTTCAAGACCAATCTCGAAGCGGCGCAGTCCATCGCCCGTCAACTGCGCATCCGCAACCTCGGTGGCATCATCATCATCGACTTCATCGACATGAACGTCGACGAACACCGCCGTCAGGTGATCCGCGCGCTCGAACGCGCGCTCGAGCGCGACACGGCGCGTACCCAGGTCAATGGCGTGTCGCAACTCGGACTCGTTGAAATGACGCGCAAGCGCACGCGCGAGAGTCTGCAGCAGGTGCTCTGCATCGAATGCAGCACCTGCGAAGGGCGGGGTATGAGAAAGACGCGCGAGACCGTCGGTTTCGAGATCACGCGCGAGATCATTCGTCAGGTGCGGCAGTTCGATATCGAGTCGGTGACCGTGCTCGCCTCTCCGGAAATCGTCGACTGGTTCACCGACGAGCGCTCCGACGATCTCGCCTCGCTGGTCGACTTCGTCGGTGTGCCCGTACGCCTGCAGTCCGAAAACGAGTACGCGCGCGAACACTACGACGTGGTGCTGCAGTGACTGTCATGCAGGTGTCGGAACCCGACACGGGTGGTCGTGACCGGTGCTGAAACCACTGGCTCGATACACCTGGCGATGGACCCTGATCATCGGTGGCCTGCTGCTGATTCTGATTGCGCTCCTGACGCTGATCATGCGCTTGTCGCTGCCGCTCGTCGGATCCTACAAGGACGAGATCGCCGGGCGCATCGGCGACTATCTGCAGACTCCCGTGGACATCGGCGAACTGCGCCTCCGCTGGAACGGGCGGAATCCCTACCTGCGCGCCGAAGACGTCGTCATTCTCGGCGAAGGGGGTGATCGTGTATCGCTCGACGAGCTGATGTTCGATGTCGATCTGTCGGAAACCCTTCTGCGTCGCAGCCTCATCGTCGAGGAACTGACGCTGTCGGGCGCGGAACTGGCCATCGTCAGTGATGGTGCGGATATAAGCATTCGCGGCATTGCCGCACCGCAGCGCAAGCGGGAGTCCGACAAGGCCGCCGCGAACGGCAGCCGTGCCGACGGTGCCGGCGCGAAGGGTTCCCGTGGGCAGAAGGATGGTGGCTTCAACGTGCTGGCCTGGCTGTTCAATGCCGGACAGGTGGGCTTGCTCGATACCAGTCTGACACTCGTGGACCGGCGTTCGGGGCACGAAGTCAAGCTCGAGAACCTCGATTTCCGGGCAGAAAACAACGGCGACGATCATCAACTGCGGATCGAAACCAACGTGCCCGGTGAACTGGGTGAACTGCTTTCGGGCGGTGTCGATATTCGTGGCGACATTCTCGAGTCGATGCAGACCACCGGCCGGTTCTACCTGCAGGTCGACGACTTCCGTCTCGGTGGCTGGCTCGAACTGATCAATACCCTCAACCTGCTGCCCTTCGATCTGCGTCCGGTGTCGCACCTCGACGCCAGAATCGGCAACGAACTCTGGGGTGAATGGGACCATGGCCGCTTCCTCGAGGCACGTTCGCGTTTCGTGATCACCGAGTTCGACGATACCCGCCTCGAATGGCGGGTGCTCGACCGGCTTGCGGGCGATCTGTTCATCGATTACGGCGACAAGGACGACATCCGGTTCTCGCTGTCGGAACTCGATCTCGGGCGCGGAAGCGAAACGAATCGCGTCAAGAACATCGACATCGAACTCGTTCAGCCCGAGCGTCCCGGTCCGATCACCGCCTGGCAGGTTACGGCCGAAGGCGAGCAGCTGTCGGTGCCGCTGGTCGGCGGGCTGGCGGCGGCGCTGGCATCGGTGGGCAGCGAAGACCTTGCCAGAGCCTGGCAGACAATCGCCGCTCAGGGTGAATTCCTGAACTGGCGAACCGTCCTGCACTCGCCCGAGCAGGGTGGCGCCCCGGCCATTGATCTGGTCGGCGAACTGCGCAACCTCGGTTGGCAGAGCCTCGGTGCGCTGCCCGGACTTCACGGGCTCGACGGTCGCATCGCGCTGGTCGACAGTGGTGGCGATCTTGCCCTCGATGCCGAGGATGTCACCCTCGACTGGCCCGATGCGCTCATCGCACCGCTGCCGCTCGAAGCACTCGCGCTGCGCATATCGATGGCGCTGGGCGATGCCGGACAGCGCTGGCTCGACGTGGATGCAACGATCAGTGATGAACGCATCCGCACGCAGAGCGATGTACGCGTCGATCTGCCGGCCGGACGCGTGCCGCATCTGGCGATACGGAGCGAAGCCGATGTCGATGACATGGCCCGTGTCAGATACTGGATACCATTACGGTCTATTCCCGATGAAGCCGCGGACTGGCTGGAACAGGCCTTCGTCAGTGGTGCCGCGAGAAACGCCGTCTTCGAACTCGAAGGCAAGGTGGATGAACTGGGCTTCGGTGAAAGCAGCAACGCGCGCATGGAGGCGCGCGCCGACGCCGTGGACATCGATCTCTCGCCGGGTGATGGCTGGCCGATCGCCAGAGGCCTGCAGGGCGAAGTCACGCTGGACGACCTCACGCTGAAGGCGGATCTCGACAAGGGCTGGTTCGGTGATCTTGCCAGCGTGAGGCGCCTGCATCTCGAGATTCCGCGCTTGCTCAGTCCGGCACTCGTCATCGATGCTGCCGGTGACGTCCCCGATGCCGGCCCGGCACTCGCCTTCACGCACGAGGGGCCACTCGGCGAGTTCATCGGTGCGGCCACGCGTGATCTCGTGGCCAGCGGCAGCGCCGATCTCGAGCTTGCGCTTGCGGTGCCACTGGTGCGCTCCAGCACGACGCCGTTGTCCGTTGACGGGCGCGTGTTTCTCGACGGCAATTCCCTGCTGCATCGCAGCACGGGTTTCGAGTTCGAGCATATCCGGGGCGCACTCGGGTTCAACGAGCGCGGCATCGAATCGCCGGCACTCCGTGCCAGCATCCATGAGCGTCCGGTACGGCTGGTCATCGGCACCATCGATCTTGACGGTGAGCCCGCGTCCGAGTTCACGTTGAATGGCGTTCTCGCCGCCAGCGATTTCCTCGCGCACATCGATTACCCCCTGGCCGACTATTTCCAGGGGGCTTCCGATTGGCAGGGACGTCTCGTGATTCCGCATACCAGTGCCGGGGGTGACATCCGACTTGAAGCGCACTCGGATCTCGTGGGTACACGTGTCGGATTGCCGCAGCCGCTGGCGCACGGCGGGCACGAGGCGCTACCCGTGGAACTCCGGGCGGGTTTCGACGGCGCCGGCAATCAGCACTGGCGAGTCGGGGTGCCGTCGCTCGGCAAGATGCAACTGTTGATACCGGCGGCACGTGATCAAGGCGCCGGCCTTTACGCGCGCTTCGGCGGGGGCGAGCCGGAAGTTGACGACGCAGCTGCCGTGCGTCTGCGCGGGCATGTCGACGATCTGGCGCTCGATCAATGGATCTGGGTGGTCGGCGATCTCGTACGTCGCCTGCCCGAGAGCGAGAACGCCGGTCCGCCCATGCCGCCGATCGACATCGATCTTTCGGTATCGCAGCTCCTTCTCGGCAAGACCTCGCTCGGCCGTGCCGTGGCACAGCTTGCCGGCAACGAGCAGACGCTCGAAATCGCGCTTGAAAACGCCCACATGGCAGGCGATGTCAGTCTCCCGACCATCATTCTCTCGCCCGAGCGCCGTGCGCGGTTGCGGCTCGATGCGCTTGATCGTCACGCCGTCCTCGCCATGCTCGAGATGACCGATGATCTCTGGTTGCCGGAAGCCGCCGGCATCGCTGCGGGTGACGGTGGCGTGGACCCACGTCGGATACCCGCAATCGAGGCCACCGTGAAGCGCCTGACCTGGAACGATCTGACACTCTCGGGTGCCTTCCTGCGTACCCGGCCGGGCACCCAGGGGCTGATCGTCGATGCCATCGGCGTGAGTGATCCGCAGCTTGCCCTGACCGGCACGGGATTCTGGCGCCGCCTGCCGGACAACGTTGCCGAGGGCGACAGGATACCCCAGCAGACACAGCTCGATCTGCGACTCGCCAGCAACGATATCGGCAATCTCCTCACCCGTGTCGGATACGGCGATGTGCTGCTGGGAGGGCAGGGCGGTGTCGAGGCGCGGCTTACCTGGCCGGAGGCGCCTCAGGGGTTCGCGCTCGAGCGGATGTCGGGTCGGCTGACGATGGATATTGCCGGAGGCAACCTGCTGCAGGTGGAGCCCGGCGGCGCCAAGCTCATCGGCCTGGCGGCGCTCGAAGCCCTGCCGCAGCGATTCGATCTCGATTTCACCGACGTGACCTCCGATGGTCTCGGCTTCTCGCGACTCTGGGGTACCGCCAACATCAGGCGCGGGGTGGCCGAGGTGCCATTGCTGGAGATGACCGGTCCCATCGGTGTTGTCGATGTGAAGGGTACCTCCGATCTGGTTGCCGGGGTGTTCGATCAGGAAATCACGGTGCTGCCGAGAGTCAGTGCCGCCTTGCCGTTGATCGGCCTCATCACCGGCGGTGCCACGGGTGGCATCGGCGCACTTGTCGCCGGCGGTGTTCTGAAGTCCATGGGTGTCGAGCTTGATCGCATCGGGCTCAGGCGTTACCGGGTAACGGGGCCGTGGGCGTCACCCGTGATCCGGTCGCTGAGCCCTGACTCCGACTGAGGGCTCTGCCTGAATCAGGCAGGACCGCCGGGACGTTCGGAGGGTGTTGGCTGCTTTCCCCGTCAAGAAATTCTACCCGGTTCGTTTCCTTCCGCATGGACATGCACCATCGCTGACGAAGGTGTGCCGGCATCAACGCCGGTGTGTTCGCCAGGGGTCATTGCCGACCCGCGAATCAGGGGAAGAACATGAAGC
>PDPU01000039.1 GCA_002746645.1 Gammaproteobacteria bacterium
CTCTTCCAACGCCTCTTTCAACCCCACGACTCGGTCGCCTGAACCGACTCCTTCTCAACCCTCGTTCAGGCTCATTTCAGGATTGGAAATGACTGCGCCACTGACAAATGAACTGCCTGCGCAACCTGACTGATGACCTTGGCTGCGGGCGCTGCCGCGGCACCTCCCTTCACGAAAGAAAGGACTCACAAGGACTCATCATGGCAACCCCGAACTGCCCACTGCGGGGCCATCGGCACGATGAAGCATGGCCGCTTCCAGCGCTCGGAGGGAAAAGTCTGGTGCGGCCAGCCTCGAACAGGCTGAACCGCACCACAAGGGTCATCGGTGATGACCGGGAGGAGAAACTCATGAAGAGCGAGAATGATTTTGCAATCGTCGTGCCAGAACTCCTGCACGAGGACACCGTTCAGGCCGAACGCGACTCAGCCCAACTCTTCTGTCTCCTCCACGATCTCCCAGGTGAAATCCAGCTTGACGCTCGCCTCGAGCATCCTGCTGACGGAGCAGTACTTCTCCGACGAAAGACTGACGGCTCGTCCAACCCGCCTTTCATCCAGACTCCTGCCCTTCACCCGATAGTGAATGCGGATGCCGGTAAACACCGCCGGTACATCGTCGGCGCGCTCGGCATCGAGTTCCACCTCGATGTCGGTCACATGCTGGCGAGATTTTTGCAGTATCAACCGCACGTCGATGGCCGAGCAGCCACCGAGTCCGAGCAACACCATTTCCATCGGCCGTGTGCCGAGATTACGGCCGCCGGAATCGGGGGAGCTATCCATAACCACCGAATGACCGCTCTCGGATTCACCGACGAAACTCATGTGGTCCAACCATTTCACCCGTGCTTTCAAGTGCCTTTCTCCTGCTGGTTCGCTTTTTGCGTGGAAAATGTCGATCACTTCACTGAAGAAACTGGAAATTCCGCCGATCAATGTTTGACGCTATTCAAAAAGAACCCTTTGAGTTCAACCGCAGACACGCGGCTCACGCGCAAACCTTGAATCTGGAGACTCTGTAACATGCTGGCGCCACGAATTGCACCGCCTCCCGTCGAATGGCTGGACCTGTTCCTCCGCAGCAGCCATCGACGCCAGTTCCCGGCCAAGACCACGATCATCCATCACGGTGACGTGCCGGAAACCCTGTATTACATCATTGACGGCTCGGTCAGCGTCATCATCGAAGACGATGATGGCCGCGAGATCGTGCTGGCCTACCTCAACGCTCGCGATTTCTTCGGTGAAATCGGCCTCTTCGACGACATCAACGAGCGCAGTGCTCGCGTCGTTGCCCGTACCAAGTGCGAACTCGCCGAGATGAACTACGACCAGTTCCGTCGTCTCGCGGCCGACCAACCCGACCTTCTCTATGCGCTGACCACACAGATGGCGCAGCGTCTGAAAAAGACCAGCATCAAGGTACGCGACCTCGCCTTCCTCGATGTTACCGGTCGCGTCGCTTCGACCCTTCTCGATCTGGCTCACATGCCCGACGCCATCACTCACCCCGATGGCATGCAGATCCGCATCACGCGCCAGGAGATCGCCCGCATCGTCGGTTGTTCGCGCGAGATGGTCGGTCGCGTGCTCAAGGACCTCGAAGACCGGGGGCTCATCCACGCACGTGGCAAGACCATGGTGATCTACGGAACCCGCTGACGTAGAACGACCTTGACGGCTCGCCGCGTCACGAGCCACCCGAACTTGCGCGAGTAGCGACACCGCCAGTGATCTTCGAGGTCCTGGCGGTTTTCTTTTGCCTTGTCGAGAATGCCGCGCTGCCTGCGCAGACGCACCATGGCGCTGACGACTGCGCTGATCCCGACTACGTGGATCCCGACTGCGTGAATTCCGACTGTGCCGATGCCGCAGCGAGGCATCAGGCTCCGGCGAACAGATCGGCCAGCGCGGCCCCCGGGTCGTCAGCCCGCATGAAGGCCTCACCGACAAGGAAGGCATCGACACCGGCCGCGCGCATGCGCGCAACATCGGCTGAATCCAGAATACCGCTCTCGGTCACGAGCCGGGTATCTGCCGGCACCTTCGCCAGCATGGACAGGGTGGTATCGAGCGAGACATCGAAGCTGCGAAGATCACGATTGTTGATACCGAGCAAGGCCGGCTCGAGCCTGAGCGCACGTGACAGTTCCTCCTCGTCGTGCACTTCGACGAGAACATCCATGCCGAGCGCCCGCGCTTCGTCGTTGAGCGACGCCAGAGTGGCGTCGTCCAGGGCAGCAACGATCAACAGCACGCAATCGGCACCGATGGCGCGTGCTTCGCGGATCTGGTAGCTGTCGATGAGAAAGTCCTTCCTGATCACCGGCAGCGTGCAGGCAGCACGCGCTTCCTCGAGAAAGGCGTCTGCTCCCTGAAAGAAGTCGCGGTCGGTCAGTACCGAGAGGCAGGCAGCGCCGCCGGATTCGTAGCTGCTGGCGATGGCAGCGGGTTCGAAGTGCTCGCGCAGCACGCCCTTGCTCGGCGAAGCCCGTTTGATCTCGGCGATGACGGCGGCGTGACCGGCGGCAATACGCGCTTCGATCGCGGCGGCAAAACCACGCGGTGCATCAGCCTTGCCGATGCGCCGGTCGAGTTCAACATCGGGGCAGGCATCACGCGCCGCCGCGATCTCCTCGTGCTTTCTGTTGATGATCTTCGCGAGAATGTCCGGTACATCGCGCATCATGCCGACCTCTCGCCACCGAGGCGCCGGGTGACTTCGACGATGGCAGTCAGTTTGCGACGCGCCGCCCCGCTTGCAATGACCTCGCGCGCCGTCTCGACGCCTGTGGCCATGCTCTCGGCAAGCCCCGCCACGTAGATCGCGGCCCCGGCGTTGAGCAGGACGATGTCGCGGGCAGCACCTTCGGTATCGTCGAGTACCTCACGCACGCGAGCGAGACTCGCTTCGGGACTGTCTACCCGGATGGCGTCGAGCGGCGCCGTGTCGAGACCGAAATCCTCGGGAGAAATACGGTACTCCCTGATCTGGCCATCTCTGAGTTCGGCCACTTCCGTGGGGCCACTCAATGCAATTTCGTCGAGTTGCCCGTCGCCGTGTACCACCATCACGTGCCGTGCACCGAGTCGTTCGAGCACGTCGGCAAGCGGACGCACCCAGTCGGCGTCGTAGACGCCCATGAGTTCACGCTCGGCGCCGGCAGGGTTGGTCAGGGGGCCGAGAAGATTGAAGACGGTACGCACGCCCATTTCACGACGCGGGCCGATGGCGTGCTTCATGGCGCTGTGGTGGCGCGGCGCGAACATGAAACCGAAGCCGGTTTCCTCGATGCAGCACGCGACATCGGCAGGGTCCAGCTCGATGTTCACGCCCGCAGCCTCGAGCAGGTCGGCCGCGCCGGACTTGCTCGACACCGAGCGGTTGCCGTGCTTGGCAACACGTGCCCCCGCGGCGGCGGCAACGATCGCCGTGGTGGTGGAGATATTGAAGGTGCCGGTGGCGTCGCCTCCGGTACCGACCAGGTCGACGAGGTCGGCACCATCGGTATCGACCCCGGCGGCGAGCGAGCGCATGACACCCGCGGCCGCAGCCACTTCATCCACCGTCTCGCCCTTCATGCGCAGCGCCACGAGAAAGCCACCGATCTGCGCGGGCGTGGCTTCGCCCGTCATGACCTGGCGCATGACTTCACTCATCTCTTTGCCCGTGAGGTTCCTGCGTTCAAGGACTTGCTCGAGCGCTTGCTGGATGTTCATGGAGATGCTTCGCCTGCTGCCTGACGCAGCGGATTGTCGATGTTCGTGCCGCGTGCCGCGAGATCTGCATGGATGATGGCAAGCCGCTCGTCGGCACTGTCGCGGTCAAGGTAACCTGCCTCGACGAGAAAGTTCGCCAGCAGTTCACGACCCTGCTCGCTGCTGATGGACTCGGGATGGAACTGCACTCCATGTATCGGCAACTCGCGGTGTCTGACCGCCATGATCTCTTCGCGCTCACCCGCATCATCGAGGGTCCAGGCCGTGACGATGAGTTCGCTCGGTAGTGAGGCAGGCGTGATGACGAGTGAATGGTAGCGCGTGACCGTGAACGGTGTCGGCAGACCCCGGAACACACTGGTACCGTCGTGATGTACGGCGGAAAGCTTGCCGTGCATGATGCGCTGTGCCTTGTCGATGACCCCGCCGTAGTGCTGACCGATCGCCTGATGGCCGAGGCAGACACCGAGGATCGGCACCTGACCGGCAAGCGCCCTGATCGCGGCAAGCGAGATCCCGGCATTGTCGGGTGTCGAGGGCCCGGGAGATACGAGCAGCGCCGACGGTTCCAGCGCAGCGAGTTCCTCGACGCTGATTTCGTCGTTTCGGTACACCTCGCAATGCACACCGAGTTCACCGATGTACTGAACAAGATTCCAGGTAAAGGAATCGTAGTTGTCGATGACCGTGAGCCGTGCTTTCTTCATGCGTCTCTCTCCAGTGCTGCGGGAACACGATCGATGCCGGACTCGGCCATGGCCGCGGCACGGAACACCGCTCGCGCCTTGGCACGGGTTTCCTGCCATTCGGCATCGGGGTCGGAATCGTAGACGAGGCCGGCACCCGCCTGGACATTGAGCACACCATCCTTGATGACGGCGGTGCGAATGGCGATACAGGTGTCCATGTTGCCGTTCCACGACAGGTAACCGACGGCTCCCGAGTACACACCGCGTTTCACGGGCTCGAGTTCCTGGATGATCTCCAGTGCGCGTACCTTGGGCGCGCCGGACAGCGTTCCTGCCGGAAAGGTTGCCTTCAGCACATCCATCGGCGACATCCCGTCCTTCAGGCGCCCACGCACGTTCGAGACGATGTGCATGACATGCGAGTAGCGTTCGATCGAAAACTGCTCACTGACCTCGACGCTGCCGAGTTCGGCGATACGGCCGATGTCGTTGCGGCCGAGATCGATCAGCATGAGATGCTCGGCAAGTTCCTTTTCATCGGCGAGAAGCTCACTCTCGAGTGCCTTGTCTTCGGCCTCGGTCGCGCCGCGCCGCCGGGTTCCGGCAAGCGGCCTGACCGCGACTTCCCCTTCTTCGAGGCGCACAAGAATCTCGGGGGAAGCGCCCACGACCTGGTGATCGCCGAAGTCGAGATAGAACATGTACGGCGAAGGATTCAGGATGCGGAGCGCACGGTAGAGATCGAGCGATGGTGCCGTGAAGGGCAGCGTCATGCGTTGCGACAGCGCCACCTGCATGCATTCGCCTTCGGTGATGTAGCGGCGCGTGGTGTCGACGGCCTTCTTGAAATCGGCCTCGGGAAACACCTCGCTGAAATCCGACTCGCGAATCTCGCGTGCTGCGTGCGTTTCCGTCCGCGGCGGCAACGGAGCGCGCAGCCCGGCCACAAGCTCACCGAGCCGGGACAGTGCCTGCTCACGCGCGCCATCCACCGCCGGGTCGGCCAGCACGATCAGCGTCAGGCACCCCGAGAGATTGTCGAAGACGACAAGCTCGTCGGTTTCCATGAGCAGGATATCGGGCGTGCCGATGGGGTCGGGGTGAGAGCTGGGCCCGAGCCGCGGTTCGATGTAGCGCACCGTGTCGTAGCCGAAATAACCGACAAGACCACCCGTGATGCGCGGCAGGCCTTCGATGTCGGGCAGGCGAAAGCGTTGGTTGTAGTTCTCGATCCAGGCGAGCGGATCGTCGACCTCGAACACCTCATCGGGCTCGCCCTCGCGCCTGACGACAATGCGCCTGGCGTGTACGTGCAGGGTCGTGCGTGCCGGCAGACCGATGATCGAGTAACGGCCCCACTTCTCGCCACCCTGCACCGATTCGTAGAGGAAGGTGTAGGGCTGATTGGCAAGTTTGAGATAGGTGGAAAGCGGGTTGTCGAGGTCGGCGACCACCTCGACGCTGACCGGAATGCGGGTGAAGCCCGCGGCGGCGAAGCCGGCAAAGTCGGAAGCGTTCATGAGTGAGTGTGTGATTTAGACAACGGTGAAAAGGCAGTGTGTGCCTGAGGAGCCGGCGTGTCGTGAGGACCTTCGCCGACATGCAATTCGAACCGTCAGCCTCGCCAGTGAAACGCCCGTGTGTTGTCTGCACTCGTGATCATGGCACCGAAGTGTGCACGCGGCCGGGTCGGTCGTCAAGTACCATGTCTGCAAGTGCCATAATGACCCTTGTCTGCCGACCACACGTATCCCTCGCATGACCAAGTCTGCCTCGATCTGCAACACGGCCACCCGATTTGCCGCTCCGCTTGCCACGATGTTCCTGCTCCTGCTTTCGTCCTGTGCAGGCGATGGTGGCAGCCCCCCTCCGGACGCCAACGTGGTTCACGCCGAAGT
Organism: Gammaproteobacteria bacterium; assembly: GCA_002746645.1. Taxonomy (GTDB): domain Bacteria; phylum Pseudomonadota; class Gammaproteobacteria; order Granulosicoccales; family Granulosicoccaceae; genus Granulosicoccus. The sequence continues at coordinate 6,310 of PDPU01000039.1, forward strand.
CTGCAAGTCCGGAGACGAACTCGTGGCCGGCCCCGAAATGTGCCTCCAGGACGACGCCGCCTGTTACCAGATCGCGACCGGCGACTGGTGCACGGGCGAACGCGGCAACCGTTGCCCGGCAGGCTCCGCGGCCCTGCCCGCGGGCAGTACCTGCCCTCCCGGCAAGCGCTGCATCCGCATCGGTGAATCGCTCGAGTGCCAGGTCGGCGACTGAGGCCTCTCCGCGCGCCCTGCCGACAGCAAGTCAATCGCGCCTTCCTGCTGCCCGGCTCACAGATCAGCGTCTTCGGCCGTCGCGCCCGCAGCATGCACTCTCCAACCCGACTGGACTGCTGCCGCTAACCACCGCATGAGCACCCTTGCGACCAGCGTCGAGTGAAGCGCGACGCGCCTCGACCGAATCTGCCTGCGCCCATGACCGCGTCCACGACCGTGTCTGCGGCCGTGTCTGCGGCCATGTCTGCGGCCATGTCTGCGACCGTGTCCGCGACCGAGCCCGGCGCCGATCCCGCGGCCGGGCGCCTTCGCGACGCGGTGCTTCGCGATCGCGATGAAGCGGGAGAGCGCCGCCGACTGCGTCAGGATGCCGCCAATGACAGCGAGCGCGCGGCGCGAGTTGTCATCGACGATCTGCCGGCATTCTGTCCGCGCGCCCTCGAAGCAGGCTGTCGCAGACTTGCAGCGATGCTCGCGGCGAGCGGTTCGTCGGATCTTCTGCAGATTCACCTCGAGCATGTCGGCAACGACCCGTCCTGCCCCTGGCGCCTCAGACAACGTCGACTCACGGGACTTGATCAACAATGCCACGCCGACGACGCCGTCTGGCGGCCGTTCGCCGATACGCTCGACTGGCTGATCGAGCGTGTCGACAACCGACGCGAAGCCTGTCGAGCGAGGTTGCTCCTCGTCATCGATGGCGAACGACATCGCATCAACATCGAACGCTGGCGGAGCATCGGCGACAACACCGCAACCTGGTCGATCCAGCTCTGCGGCAACGACGACGTTTCCCTCGATCAGCGCTTTCTCGCCGGACGCGGACTGACGCGCTGGCGAGATGCCCTGCAGGAGAAGCGGGGGTTGATGCTCATCGCCTGCCGCGACGAGTGGCACCTCGAACAGCTTGCCACCACCCTTGCCCGCGACCTCGTCGCACCCGATCGTCGCCTTCTCCACGGCAGCCGCAACCCCGAGCACGCCCTGCCTCTGACGCTGACCGTCAATACCGCCTCGGCACATGTCGAAAACGACGCCTTCGTGCGTGCCTGTCGTGCCGATGTCGATGTGATCATCAGTGCCATGCCTGCATTACGCAGCAGGGAACGCGAGGTGCTGGCACAACAGGCAACAAATTGCCTGACCCTGCAGTTCGTCATTGCGGCATCGCCAGCCGCTGCGTTCGAGAGCGCGCGCATCGGTGGCTGGTCGAACGAAACCCTGGAAACGCGGTTGCACACGATCGTCGTCGAGCATCGCGTTGCCGCGCTCTGCCGGGAATGCCGCACCCCCTCGCTGCCGAACGCCGAAGACGTGGATTTCCTGGCCCGCTTCAACAGCCCTGCCGATGCCGCTCAGCTCCCGCGCTGGTTCGAGGTGCAGTCATCGATTCGGTGGTACCGTGCGCCCGGCTGCCACGTCTGCCGAGGCAGTGGCGTGACAAGGCTCGCGAGCATTGCCGAAGTGGTCAACATGCTTCCCGGCAGCGTGACGAGCAACATCAGCGGCAGGTTCAGAAGAGCCGGTGACAGCCGTCACCATCTCGACGCACGTTCATCGTTCGCACGCGAACTGCTGGACACCTGTCGAGCCGGCAATCTTTCACTGTCGGAAGCATCCCGCCTGATCTGAAGCATCGGCAACGATCTCAGGCCGCCTCGGCCCCACCCGAGCGATCGTGGCGACTGCCACGGCCGACGCCACCGTCGATGACGGTGAGCCTCGGCGGCAGCGACACGTCCTCGCTCGCTTCCGACCAGCTGTGCGCTTCGGCAAGTTCCTCCGACCAGACGATACCCGTGGCTGTCGTCGTGTCGATGCGACGGTAGAGATTGCCATTGAGCTGGTTCCTCTGCACCAGCCACTTGCGGAATTCGCCGTAGAATTCGGCGTCGACGCGCTTGGTCGATGACCAGAACTCGGCCAGTTCTTCCTGTGCCGTCAATCCGGGAATGTCGTAGATGGCCTTGCCGAGCACCTTGACGGGCGTGCCGTGAAACAGTGACGAAAGACCTACCGTACTGTTGATCAGTATCGAACCTTCGGCATGGCGCAACAGCTGCGGCAGATCCACATCGTGTACATAGAACACGCGCCCGGCCAATCCCAACTCGCCGACGAGATTGTCGAACAGGGCGCTGTAGTCGGTATAGCCACGATCCATCGGATGGTGCTTGAACACGATGGCCTTGTTGTCGGGTGCATGGCGGCAGAAGGAATCGAGCACCTCACCGATGAAGTGCTCGATCGAATTGTAGTCCGAGTGCACGACCACCTGCATGTCGCAGTGAACCTGCAGCGGCACCACGAAGTAGTTGCCGTCGAACTGTGGCAGAAGCTCGTCGAAGAAGTGCTTCTGGCGGCGCGCGTAACGCTGCTTGCGCCAACCCGAAACCAGCCAGCGGAACCCTTCCGACACCACATGAAACGGACGATGGTGGCGATAGTGGCTGAAACGCTTCCGCCGGAAGGCACTGGCCCAGTAGTAGATCATCGAGTAGATCGCCGCGACATGAAACACCCTTGACGGCGCACTTTTCTCGCGCGGCAGGGTCACATCGCGGATATCGATCGAGAGCGGACGCTGCATCAACATCGAATAGCCATTCACGCCATGTTCTTCGAGCGTGATGAAGTTCGGGCGGATGTAGCCCTCCTCGAACACGAAGATGCGCACCTTCCTGCGTCTGGCCACTTCTCTGGCAATCCGGTGGTAGGCGCGACAGTCGCCGAACAGATAGATGCGACCGATGTCACGATTGACCAGCAGGCGATCAAGCCACGCTTCCCAGTCTTCGAGTTTTCCCGTGTAATCGAGCGCGCCACCGCGCCGATAGAAGAAGGCGTCGCCGCCGTTGAAGTTCACCTTGGTGACGTGAAACCCACGCGACTCGAGTTCGTCGGCGAAACGGGAGAAGAACGGACCTACCGGGCCTTGCAGCAGGAGCACGTTACGGCGCATAACGCAGCCCTCTGACCATGTTGACGACCTTGCTGAACTGTCGTCCCGGCCAGTTCGCGTCGGTCATCTGCATGCCTTGCTCCTTTTGTCTCAGGATCGAGCCGACCATCTGCTCGGGCTCGATGAATTCGCCACTGGCCACATCGAGATAGCGTGGGTACAGAATCAAGGTGATGAACACGAGTTCATCCAGCGTCCGCTGCCTCGAACGACGTTCGATCGTCACATGGTCTTCGGTCAGACCCCAGCCGGCATAGAACGGTGCGCCATGGGTCACCACCTGTTTCTCGCGCAGCAGTGCTTCGAAGCCGGACAGTGACGTCATGGTGTGCACCTCATCCGACCGATCGATGCAGTCCGCTATCGCCGAGTCCACGTCCACCTCGTCGGCACAGGACTGTTCGGTAAACGGATCGACGCGTCCACGGCGGTTGCCCGCCTGCACATCCGGGTGCGGTCGATACACGATCCAGGCATCCGGCCGTGCCTTTCTGACCGTCTGCAGAAGTTCCGTGTTGCTCGACACCACCTGGCTGCCGCGTTTTACCGACTCGTCGTCTTCGACCTGTCCGGTCACGAGGACACACAGTTTATCGACCGGTTTCTCGACCTTTTGAACATTGTTGCCGAGGTTGTACTTCGATACCCGCGATTCGAGCACCAGTTCACGCAATGCCCGCGCCCGCTCGATCTCCGCCTCGCTGCAGTTGTGATGGTTGAGAAGCACTTCGAGGTCGCTCGCCGAACCGGGGTCGAAATACAAGCCTGCACCGTCGATCACGAGCGAGCCCGGCGCGGCGAAATCCGAACCGAGACCGGCGGAACGAAGAAAGCCGTCTTCCATGCGCCAGACGGACTTTGTCTCGGCGCTGCTGTTCGCATAGCGACGAAAGCCCCAGGTCAGCAGCGTCGAACCCGGCGCGGCGTCGGACTCGCGGCCGAATGTCACGCTGCCGTCGGGCGAACGCAGGAAACGGCGCACGTAGCCGCGCTTCCAGGGCGTGATGCCGACACAGTGGAAATCACGGGCATTGCGACGAAACATCGATTTCTGCAGCGCAACATGATCGATCATCTGACCGAGCGTCCAGCGTTTACCGCTCATCGGCGAAGCGTAGCGCGCCAGCATGACGTGACAGACGTGAAAGAGCTCATCGATGCTGCGGCGTTGCTGTCGGCGCGGCATGGTCTGCCGCTCGTCTGCAAGCCCCCAGCCGGCATAGAAGGGCTGCCCGAAGACCGTGACCGGCGTGTCGCAGAGCAGCGCCTCGTAGCCAAGCTGCGAGGTGCCGACATAGACGCGCTCGGCACGCTTGAGCCAGGGCAGCGGATTGTCGTCACCGGCAAGAAGCTCGATGCCACGATCGGCGGCCAGCCTGTCGAGGTAGCCTTCGCGTCGTCCTGCCACCACATCGGGATGGCTTCGCACCACGATGCGTGCCCGCGGGTTTTCCTCGATGGCGGCATCGAGCATGGCGGCAAAACGCCTTTCGTTCATGCCGCCAAGACGCACCGAGGCATCGTCGCGCGTCTGGTCAACAACCAGCACCAGCGCACGCTCGTCGTCGAGGGCGTCGCTGCCGGGTGTGCGGCAATAGTTGTACTTGGTGATTTCGGCCGCCACCAGCGCCCGCCGCCATGCGGCTGCACGCTCACGGTCGGCGGGCGAACAGGCTTCAGCGAAACCTTCGTCATCGAGGTTCAGTGTGGCCTCGATCATGCTCGGCGCGCTCGCATCGTAGTAGACGCCCAGCGGGTCGACAAGCAGCGAATACAGCCGTCTCGAATGCGCGTTCTCGTCGGCGCTCCTGATCCAGCCGTCTTCGAGATACCACACCGGCAGACCTCGATGCTCGGCATAGTCGATCGCGGCCTGCGTGTTTTCCTTGCGCCCCCAGACCAGCATGACCTCGGGCAGAAGCCCCTGCCGCCTCGCCTCGCGCGGCGACACTACCTTCTCCACGCCGAGGATGGCGGCGAGATTGTCAATGGCGAGGATGCCGCGCGAGAAGCTCACGGCCACGCGGGCGTCAAGTGGCGACACCGGCGCAACTGCATTGTCGTTCGCGGCATTCGGGATCAGCGCACTCACAGCACGAACCACATCCCGCCGATGGCGAGGATCACTCCGACGATGAGGTTGGTGGCGAGACGACGACGGTTCCTCAGCGCCGTGTCACCGGCGCTCCTGTCGATCTGTGGCAATACCGATTCGGACTCCTCCGGAAATCGCTTCAGTATCTCGTCGACGCGATCAAGCTCGATGTTCGCTGCGAGAGCATAAGCAACCAGGGTGTTTATCGCGGCCTTGCCGCCATCACCGGGATTCTGACGAATGAGCTGGGTCAGGTTCTGCAGCACCGGCATGTCGAGACCCTGCTGGCGCGCCACCTGCCGTGCATGGTTCGTGTCTCTTTCGGCTTCGATGAGCATCTCGAGCGTCGACTCGAGTTCCTCGTGCGTGAGCCCGCCTCCCTGCGTATTCTCCGCCGCGGACAGCGCGCTCTGCATCATCTTTTCGAGTTCGCTGCGGTTGCCCTGCTGCCCCAGAGTGATCATGGAGTTGAGCAGGTGCACGGGAACGCCTCGAGCGATCAGGTTCTCACGCGGCTCGTGCGAGCGTGCCATCAGCGCAGTAATCTCTTCGACGCTGCGCCTGACGAGATTGCTGGTGTCGTCGCTATTCGCGGCCTCCTGCGATGACTCGGAGGCCACGTCCTGCAGTGACTCGGGTGCCACCTCCTGCGTACTCGCCGCGGCTTCTGCCGCTGGTGCCGCCGCGTTGGCCGCGTTTGCTGCATCTGCCTTGTGCAGCGTCACCACATGCGCCGACGCATCACTGGCGTCGCGCTTTTCCGATGCCGGCTCGAGAGGCTGTGCGGGGTTGGCCAAGATGGGTGCTCCGAATGCAACTGTGGCGTGATCCAAGCAGGATTCACGCCACGCACGGGAGCCGGGAAAGCAACATCACGCATTACGCCTGGCCTCACCGTGAAACCCGGCGCCAGGCAACGGGCAACGGGCAACGGGCAACGGGCAACGGGCAACGGGCAACGGGCAACGGGCAACGGGCAACGGGCAACGGGCAACGGGCAACGGGCAACGAGCAACGAGCAACGAGCAACGAGCAGCAGGCAGCAGGCAGCAGGCAGCAGGCAGCAGGCGGCTCAGCTTGCCTCTCTGAACGGCATCACGTTATCGATCTGCTCGTGCACGAGGCGCGAGAGATATTGTCCGTAACTGTTCTTGAGCATCGGCTCGGCTAGTTCGAGAAGCGCCTCGTCGCTGATCCAGCCGTTACGCCATGCGACTTCCTCGGGGCAGGCAATCTTGAGCCCCTGGCGCCTCTCCAGCGTCTCGACGAACTGCCCGGCTTCAAGCAGCGAATCTCCGGTACCCGTATCGAGCCAGGCAAAGCCGCGCGACATGAGCTGCACCGAGAGATCACCGCGCTCGAGATAAGCCTTGTTGACGTCGGTGATCTCGAGTTCACCGCGTGCTGACGGGGTAATGCCTTTCGCGATGTCGATGACGTCATTGTCGTAGAAATAGAGCCCGGTAACCGCGAAGTTCGATGTTGGCTGAATCGGCTTTTCCACGAGATCCAGCGCCTTGCCAGCCTTGTCGAAACTCACTACGCCGTATCGCTCGGGATCGCTGACGCGATAGGCGAACACGCTTGCGCCAGCACGTTTCGCCGCTGCCTCATCGAGCAGACTGACGAGATCATGGCCGTAGAAGATATTGTCACCGAGGATCAGCGAGACATTGTCTCTGCCGATGAAGGATTCGCCGATCAGAAAAGCCTGGGCAAGGCCATCAGGCGACGGCTGTACCGCGTACTCGAGTTCGAGCCCCCAGCGCGAGCCATCACCGAGAAGCTGCCGGAACAGCGGCAGGTCACGCGGTGTGGAAACGATGAGGATTTCGCGAATACCCGCCAGCATCAGCGTGCTGAGCGGGTAGTAGATCATGGGCTTGTCGTACACCGGCAGCATCTGCTTTGACACCGCTTCGGTCAGCGGATACAACCGTGTGCCTGAGCCACCGGCGAGTACGATGCCCTTCATGTGAATGTCCTGTCAGCGTGTGTCGATCAGCCAGCGCGGTTCCTGACCACGCCATCGAAGTATTCGATGGTCTTGGCAAGACCTTCTTCAAGCGCGATGGTGGGTTCCCAACCGAGCTTTTCCCTCGCGAGCGTGATGTCCGGACGACGCTGCGTGGGGTCGTCGCTCGGCAGCGGCTCGAACACGAGTTCCGACTTCGAGCCGGTCATCTCGATGACCTTCTCGGCCAACTCGCGAATCGTGAATTCACCCGGATTGCCGATGTTGATCGGGCCGGTGACGTCATCCGGGCTGTTCATCAGGCGAACGAAACCCTCGATCAGGTCGGTGCAGTAGCAGAAGGAACGCGTCTGCTGGCCTTCTCCGTAGATGGTGATGGGAGCACCGGTCAGCGCCTGCACGATGAAGTTCGAGACCACGCGACCGTCGTTCGGGTGCATGCGCGGACCATAGGTATTGAAGATGCGGACCACCTTGATGCGCAGATCGTGCTGCCGGTAGTAGTCGAAGAAGAGTGTTTCGGCGCAGCGCTTGCCTTCGTCGTAGCAGGACCGGAAACCGATGGGATTGACGTGACCCCAGTAGCTCTCGGGCTGCGGATGTACCTTCGGGTCACCGTAGACTTCGCTGGTGGACGCCTGGAAGATCCGGGCGCCGGTACGCTTGGCAAGGCCGAGCATGTTGATGGCGCCGTGAACGCTCGTCTTGGTGGTCTGTACGGGATCGTGCTGGTAGTGAACGGGAGATGCCGGGCAGGCAAGGTTGTAGATTTCGTCCACTTCGAGGTAGATCGGCAAGGTCACGTCATGGCGCATCAGCTCGAAAGCCGGATTGTCCATCAGATGAGCAACATTCTGTTTGCTGCCCGTGAAGTAGTTGTCCATGCAGATGACCTCGTGGCCATCGTTGATGAGACGCTCACACAGGTGAGAACCCAGAAAACCGGCACCGCCGGTAACGAGGATTCGCTTGCGGTCGAGACTGCCGATGCCTGAGCCGGTACCTGACTGATTGTTGTTCATTGGATCGTGGTGTTCCTGAAGTAGTAAAGCGATGCGCCGTGAGGAGTGGCGCGGTTTGATGGGCGAGGCTCGGCACTATAGTCAATTCGAGCCGGTTCTGCGCCATGCTAACCCGATCGCCACCCTTGATCGGCAGCAAGATATGCGCCAGCGACTGCTCTGATGACCTGTGCAGCAGTGGCATGCAGCCGATATTCGCAAGCGGCAGTGCCGATGCGCAATCGGTGATGATTCATTGACGCACCTCAACGCCGCAAACACACACCTGCATGCAACTTGCCCAGCATCACGCAGCCCGATCCCTGCCTTCTGCGCCCCCGCCGTTCGCAGCATACGCATCGTTGGCGGCGTCGTCCTGCTCCGACACGCGAACAGCGCCGGCTTCTGCGTCGAGACCGAACTGTCGTCTGAGTTCGGCCACGTAATCTGCACGTTTCCCGGCATCGCTGATATCTTCGCCGAAAAGCACCAGGGCGCGTTCGTGCATGGACATGATCTCATCGAGATGCCGCTCGTGATCGAGCGATCCGGTCACGCTCCTGTCATGACGCCGGTGTGTGTTGAGAGAACGGTTCAGGTAGCTGATGCGTGCACCGTCGCCCGCGAGCACATCGAGATACAAGAGCCAGTCACCGACGAGCCGTGCCTCGGCCAGTTCGTCGGCCAGCCGCATGATCGAGGCAACCAGCGTCTCGCGCCGCCAGAGCACGGCACTGGCATTCAGGATACCGTTGCGCACCGAGAGCGCTCGTGCCACGAACTCGCGACCGGGCAGATCGAAATCGGCGGCAAACAAGGCTGCATCGATACTCGGGTAGTAGTAGTCATAGCTGTCGGCAAGATGCCGCCCGCCGGCATCGATCTGAGCCGAATCGGTGAAACTCATGACCGTCCCGGATGCGAAGCCCGCAGCGCTCGCAGTCAGGAAATCGGGCGCGGCAAGGTCATCCGCTTCGGCAATCCAGACCAGTTCTCCACGCGCCAGCGAGAGTCCCTTGCGCCATTGCCGGAACACGTTACCGCTGTTCTCGTCGTTGACGACAAGACGGACATGACGCTCGGCACCTGCCGCAATTCGGCGGATCTCGGCCACCGAATCGTCACTCGAGGCATCGTCGAGCACCAGCACCTCGAACACCGGCTGTTGCTGGGCAAACACCGAACCGAGCCGCCCACTCATGTAGTGAGCATAGTTGTAGTTCGGCACCACCACCGAGATCTTCGGCATGTCCGGTACCAGCAGTTTCAGAAGATCGAAACAGTAGTCATCGAAGCGTGCCCGTTCGCGCACATGGTGCATGCGGTGAGCCGCGGCTTCGTCGCTGTCGCCGTCGATGGCGGCAAGCAGTGCCCGGTCGAGTGCTTCGGTATCGGTGCGCTCGACGCGCGTGCCGAATTCATCGATCATCGATTCGAAACCGGTTGCCCCCCTGAACAGCACCACGGGCAGGCCTACATCCATCGCTTCGAGCACCACGGAGGGGTAAGGATCTTCGCGGGAACTCAGGAACAGACAATCACTGGCCGAGTAGTAGTCACTCATCGCATCGGTGAAACCGACGAGGTGGATACGTTCGCGATCGCACGCCTCGAGATCACTCGCGAGCCAGCGTTCCATGTCCGGCGCGAGCGCTCCGGCCCAGATGAAATGCAGATCGGGATGCGCCTGCGTAAGGCGAATTGCACTCTGCATGAAGAGATCGAAGCCCTTGCGGAGATCGGCGTAGCCGACGTTGACGATGACACGGGCATCGTCGCCGATGCCGAGTTCCCGGCGAATGCGCTGACGCGCTTCGCTATTCCAGGCAATCGCCTTGTAGCTGCCCTGAGGGCGGATGAGTTGCCTTGCATGCGCGATGGCATCAGCATCGCAGAAACCGTTGAATCCATCCTGCACCACACTCGAGGCAAACACCACATGGTCCGCCGAGCCATTGATGGCAGCAACTTCCTTTTCCAGCGCATATTCGCGAACCAGCGCGGGCATTTCATGCACCAGCGACACAACCGACAATCCCTGACGCTTGAGCCTCGGCACGAGGTCACCCGTGACCGTGGTGTTGCAGATGGCCATGCCATCCCGGTGTTCGGCCAGAAAGGCGTCGAGTGCCGCCTCACCACCGCGAGCAAGCAGCGTCTCGAGCACCTCGGTGCGGGCAACCGCCCGATACGCCTGAAGCAGCGGTCCGCCACCTTTCAGCAGTATCGTGACCTCCATGCCGAACTGTCGGCGAAACACCGTGGCGATGTTCAGCAGCAGCATCTGCGCGCCATGACGGTAGGCATCGTGTCCGACGAGCAGGATACGAGTCGACTTCGCCGGGCTGACCATGCCACTCACCGCTCGTCGCGTGGCATTGAGATAGGCATGTCCGTAGTGCACGTCCGGTTCGAGGTAGGCACCTTCGGCCCATTCGTTCCAGGCGTTGATGAACACCAGCGACTCGCCTGCAAAGGGATGGCGATTGGCGTAGTCGATCGCGCCCTTGAGCCAGCGTTCGTAGTTTTCGGGTGTCGAGCCGTGCAGGGTCAGGCCACGCCCTTCACGCCGCGCGTCGTTGTCCCAGTGAGGCACGACCGTCTTGACGAGCGGCCAGGCGGGCGGCGCCTCGTTCAGCGAGGTCGCGACCACAGCCTCGTAGTCGCGCACGTTGCCGGTGAAGCGTTCATCGAAGATCTCGAGTTCGCGGTTGATGTTCGGGAGGTTCTCGCAGAGCTTGTGCGGCGGAAACTCGACCGCGCCGTCGAGACCGTACACCCGTGGGTCGGTGTCACCGAAACCCTGCACCATGAGAATCCACGGCTCCATCCCGAGCGCTTCGGTCCAGCGCTCGCGCCAGCGTGAGAGCGTGTTGCGCGCATCCGGCAGAAGCCCGGGACGATAGAGCAGGAACAGCGGTCTGCCGGCCACCTTGACATAGCGCTCGTGTGCCATGTAGCGCGCGGTGTCGGCAATGAAGGCGGCTTCGTCTTCGTCGCGATAGTGCTGTTCGATCAGTACCTCACTGTCGAAACCGTCCCAGGTGCGCGTCCAGTTCTCGTTCGCCCACATGATGCAGAAGTCCTGCTCGACATCCATCTCGCAGAAGGCATCGAGCGGCTTGTCCATCAGCCGCTTGCCGTCGAACCAGTAGTAGTAGAAACAGAAGGCCTCGATGCCGGCGTCGGCGGCAAGTTCGCACTGCGCGCGGATCACCTCGGGGTTGTCGAGATCGTAGCAACCGAGATCGCGCGGAATACGCGGCTGGTAGTGACCGCGGAAACGCGGTGCACCGCGGCTGACGTTGCGCCACTCGGTAAAGCCCTCGCCCCACCAGCGGTTGTTTTCCTCGAAGGCGTGAAACTGCGGCAGATAGAAGGCGATGGTGCGTGCAAGACGCTGGAATTCGCGAGGCGCATCATCAAGCCGAGCTTCGAAGGCATCTCCCGGATTGGCGAAGTGGCGAATCGATTCCGCCATCGATGCCGGGTACCGGAGAGACGAGCGGCGAGTCGAACGCTCTGCCATGTGCGCGGCCCGGGCATTGAGACGTCGTGCACAGCCACGCATCGTCGTCGCGGCGCCTTGTCGGAGTTTTCTTCTGAGTCGTGCGTAACGTTTCTGCACCACGACCGGGATGAGCTTGCGCATCAGATGTCCAGTGCCACTCGTGTGGCGATGGCGATCTTGTAGAGGATGTCGACCACTACCGAACTCAGTTGCAGGTTCTTGCTCGGTACCTTCGGCAGCACGACGATTTCGTCACCGGCCGAAACTGCCGGATTCTTCGCCGTGGTTACATCACCGTTCGGGTGCATGACGACAATGCGGTTCTTCAACGCCTGATCGGTGAAGCCTCCGGCTGCGGCGATGTAGTCGCGCGCGCGCAGGCCCTTTTCGTACAGCACCGCCTGCGTGACCAGGATTTCGCCACTCAGGAGTACCGAGTCACTCTTTCTCGGAATGCTCACGACATCGCCCTGCTGCAGGAGAATGTCGGCAATCTCTCCCTCGCGGCTGACCACGAGTCGGCCAATCGGTTCGACCTCGCGCGCACGTTGCACGAACTCGCGAATGAGTTCGGCTTCCTGCGAGCGGATGCGTGCTTCCTCGTCGGTCTGTGAACCGGCCTGCAGGTAGCGCGACTCGAGCCGGCGAAGACTCTCGTCGATGGCCTTCCTCTGACGCTCGGCCACCGAGCGGCGTCTGAGCGACAAGGACTCGACATCGGCAAGTAGCGGATCCACCGCGATATGATCGAGAAGATCCTGCAGACGAGTGTCGCGCGGCACGGCGTAGCGCGACGGGCCGAGATGCGAGCCTTCCACCTCGACCACGATGATCTCGTCGTGCAGGTCGGACTTGAAGGTCAGGCGGTCGCCGTTCCTGAGAGCGAAAGTGTCGAACTCCGCAAGTGGCAGATAAACCGCGATCGCTCCGGATTCACGCACGCCAGAAACGCCCACGTGAGTGACACCGGGTTCGAGCATGGCGGCCTCGGCGACGCGTTCACCCCGCAGGGTCTCGTCACCGAGTTCGAAGATCGCCTTGTTGGCCACGTCGCCACCTACCGTCACCACCGCACCGCGTTCACCGACGACAATGGTGTCACCGTCGCGGAACTGCACGTCAGGCATCACGCCGTCGAGCAGGAAATCATAGAGGTCCAGGCTGGCGATCGCCTTACCGTCGCGCAGGATGCGAATGTCGCGGTAACTGCCACGGCGGTTGTCGATGCCGCCCGCGCGATCGATGAAGTGCAAGGCAGAGTTCGACGGGATGCCGCTGAAGCGACCGGGATTGGGCACGAACCCCGTTACGAATACCGCCACCGGCTGAGAGCCGTTGAGACTCGTGTAGACGCGCACGTTGTCGGTGTAGACCGAACGCACCGCAGCGGTGACACGGTTGTTCAGCCCGCTGTTGCGCGTGCCGGCCACGGGCACGGGACCGACGCGCGGGATGAAGATGTTGCCCCGTGCATCGACGGGCAGCGACTTGTTGAACTCGACGGCGCCCCAGATGCGTACGGCAATGCTGTCTCCGGGCTGGATCACGTAGCCGGGATTGAGTCCGTCCTCGCGATCATTGCTGAAGCCGCCATGAAAGAGATTCGCGCCGAAGGGCTCGGGTGACGAACCATTGGGTGACGAACCACTGCCCACCTCTGCAGGAACGGCAGGGTTCGGGACAGTTGCATCGATCAATGCACTGCTCGGCATTTCCTCGACGAGACCACTCACGTCCATGCCCTGCAGGGACTGGGCGGCAAGCGGAGTTGTTACGACAAACGCGAACAGCAGAGATAGCAGTGATAGTCGAGACACGGCGGGCTGAATTCCGGTGGGATTTGCCGCAGTCGTGCAAGGAGCGCGCCATGCAATGCTCGTCGCAGCGCCCGAAGCAAGCCACGACGGAGCGCCGGAGACGTCAGGTCACCGACGCTCCTCCCTTCAATCGAGTGGCAGAACCTCGTGCGAGGCGCTTTCGGCACCGCCGCCGCGCGTCCTGTTGCCTGTCGCCACATGCACCTGCCCGTCGAGCACCGCGGCGCCACCGCTGTGACGCCCTTCGAGCAGGGGCTTCAGACGACGCCAGCGATTGCGGCTGACATCAAAGCCATGTACATCACGATGCGCCGAACCCTGTGCCATCGACTCACCGCCGATGATCAGCACCTCGCCACCGACCACCACCGTCATGGCCCCGGCCCTGGGGTTCGGCAGCGATCGACCCTGTCGCCAGGTTCCACTGGCAAAATCGTAGATGTCTACCGCAGCCACGGTATTGGCAAAGACCCTCGGCTGGGTACTGCGGCGCCCGCCGGCCACGATGAGTTGTCCATCGACCACGGCCACCTGCACGTGATCACGCGCATGCGGTGCGTTCGGCAGGCGTCGCCACTCTCCGGTGGCAGGATCGAATTCATCGAACCAGGCAACCGCGCCGCCGTCATGACCGCGCGTGTTGCCGCCGACGAGATAGATCTTGCCATTGTATACAGCGGCACCCATCGCACCCCGCAGCCGCGCCGCCGGCATGTTGCCTTCGACACGCCAGCTGTCGTTGGCCGGGTTGTAGCTGTAGATCTTCTCGTTGGTGCTTTCGTGAGGGTAGCAGCACTCGAGCGCGCCGATGGCCCAGATGCGATTGCCCCACAGCACCGGCTGGAAGTGATGCAACTGCTCGGGCGGATTCCTGAGGTTGCTCCACTTGTCGGTGGCCGGATCGTAGACCGAGGTCCTGCGACTGCCGCGTCCACCGATGAGATAGAACCTGCCCTCGAAAGCAATGCCTCCGGCCTCGTGACGGGCCTGCGGACGGGTGTTGCCCGAGATCGGCGCCCAGCGCCAGTTGGTGTCGGCAGAAACGCTGCCGGTAACCGATGCCGTGTTGCCGCTCGTATTGCCGCTCGTATTGCCGCCAGCATCGGAATCGCCTGTCCATGCTGCAACAGCCGGCCCCATGCCATTCGGTCGCCAGGAGGAACCTGCGGCAACGAACACCAGCTTGTCGAATTGCATGCCGTCTTCGCGCATCCAGACATTGACCGTGTGCACACCGCTCGACGGAACCGAAATCAGCGGAACACCGCCACCGCGCTTGTGCGAACGCCAGTGCCAACCCGCCGGGAAGTCATCCATTGCCCTGGCCGAGCTCAGATGACCGTTCAGGCCGACGTGCAGACTGTCGCTCTTGCCTTCACCACTGGCATCGGTATCGCCCGATCCCCTTACCCAGACACGGTAGTTGCCGGGTGCGTCGAAATGAACCCGCCAACTCAACATCGGTGTGCCTGCATTGCCGGGCTTGAGCACGCCGCTATCCGGCGTTGTCACCACCGCGACACCTCCGGATGCCGTGGCGGAGGATCGCGTCACCCACTCATGGGTGGAGGTACCGGTGTTCGCGAACCAGTGCTCGGCCTCCAGAGCGCCGACACCATCGATCACGGCCGCAATGGCAACCGGATCGGTGACGGCACCCGTGTTTTCTTCGGTGCTGTCGGAAGCATCGGTATTCGAGTTGCCTCCGTTGACGTCAGTGGTGTCAGCGCCATTGCTATCGCCATCCACGCCGCTGTTGCCGGAACCGTCATTCGATCCACCGTCGGTTCCATCGAGCAGGGAAGGATCGAAATCGGTATCGCGCGTGAACACGATGGTATCGACCGTGAGCCCGTCTTCACGCATCCACAGATCGATGCCGTGCATACCCGCGGATGGCACCAGAATGCGCGCCGTCTGCGAACTGCGATGACGATTCGACGACCAGGTCCATGTTGCCGGAAAGCCGGTGATGGCCGATGCACTCCCGAGCTGACCGTTGATACCGACATGCACGCTGTCGCTCTTGCCCTCGCCCGCCGCATTCGTGTCACCGAGCGCGCGCAGCCACACACGATATTCACCGGCTTCGGGGAAGCTGACCTTGTAGCCAAGATGAGGCGAACCGGCCTTGTCGTATTTGAGCGCCCCGGTATCCGGCGTCGTCTTGACTGCCTTCCCACCGCGTGCACCAGCAAGCTCCACACGCCGCCAGGCGTGCGTCGCCGTGTCCTTCTTCGAGTCATGGTCTTCCGCTTCAACCACGATCAGCACCGCTGTTGCGTCATCACCCATCGAACCGTCACCAGTACCAGAGCCAGCAACGGTATCACTGCCACTGCCGCCGTCACTGCCGCTGCCGGTATCCGTACTGCTGCCGGTATTCGGATCACTGCCCGCATTGGAACCGGTGCCGCCATGCGTGCCGTTGTCCGTACCCGAAACTGCATTGGCGTCGGTACCCGGGTCGGTGTCGTTGTTCGTATCGCTGCCGGCATCCGAGCCAGTATCGGCGCCCGTGCCTCCGACACTCGTATTCTGCTCGAGCGTACCCGGAAGCACTTCGATGAAATCCCAGGTGCCGGTAAACGGCGTTGCTCCCACGGAGGTTGCGATGAGACCGACGGCGAGCCCCGTCTTTCCCGAGAGCCAGTCGCCGGGCATGTCGGTAGTGATACCGAGCACCTGCCAGCTGACACCCTCGGCAGCGCTGCCCACGAGGTAGGCAGCCCGCACGTCGCCCGTGGCCGGATTCACTTCCAGCATGAGATCGACTGCACTCGCATTCCTGATGGCCGCCGCCTCGAACGTCAGCGAATTGAAGCTGCCACCAGCCTCGCGGGCAAACTGGATGCCACCGTCACTGCCGCCCGCAGCACTGGCCACGAGCTTGATGTAGTTGTCCTGAT
The DNA here is from genome assembly GCA_002746645.1 of Gammaproteobacteria bacterium. Taxonomy (GTDB): domain Bacteria; phylum Pseudomonadota; class Gammaproteobacteria; order Granulosicoccales; family Granulosicoccaceae; genus Granulosicoccus. Next base: position 22,796 of record PDPU01000039.1, read on the forward strand.
CGCCCTTGCCGATCTGCAGGCCGATCGACTGCCAGCCTTTGAAGGATGCACCGGCAAGCGGCAGAGGCACACGTGTGTGCACCGTGAACACGGGCGAACTCGCACTCGTGTTCAGGCCGAACTGAAAACCGTTCGACTGGTCATTGCGCGCGCCGATCGGATCACCGTTGTCGATGGCGTCGATGGTGAAGACACCGGCGGCACCACCAGCCGTGATGTTCGCCGCATCGAACTGCTGTTGCCAGTCGTTACTGCCATCGAGCATGAGTCCGGTGAAACCCATGTTGAAGAGGCCACCGGCACCCTCGCTGTTGTTCTCCCAGGTCAGGGACAGCGGCAGATTGTTCGAATGACCGTTGCTGACATCGAGTGCAAAGGGGTCGGCAACATCGACGATGCCATCGTTGTCATCGTCGTTGTCGAGAAGATCCGACACCTTGTCACCATCGGCATCGGCGGGCAGGTCGGCTGCCGAGCAGGGATCGGTATCGTTGGCAATTTCGTCGCCGTTACTGAAACCGTCACCGTCGGTGTCGGCCGAAGCACTCACCTTGCCGCAATTCGTGTCGAGTTTGTCGGCGTTGCCGGTCGTGTCGTTGTCTTTACCGATGACATCTTCATTACCGACGGGCCCGGCATCACCGTCATCAACCGCATCGCCGTTGTCGCCGTTGTCGCCGTTGTCGCCGTTGTCGCCGTTGTCGCCGTTGTCGCCGTTGTCGCCGTTGTCGCCGTTGTCGCCGTTGTCGCCGTTGGTTGTCGCCGACAGGATCATCGTTCGGCGGCAGATCCGATTCGTGATCCGCGTAGCCGTTCGGTTCGAACACGTACACCTTCTTCTCGGCAAAGTCCGCCACCCAGATCGTGCCGGGGAAAGGCTCGCCCGGCCCTTGCGCAACGACGTCGAGCGGCGTCCTGCCGACGTTGTTGAAGAGGGTGCTCTGACTGATCACGCGGGTGCCCGAAGCATCGAGCTTGAAACGCACGATCTTGTTCGAGAAGGTGGCTGCCAGCAGATCCCCCTTGAGCTTACCGCCGAAATGCATGGTGGTGTACTCGGTCAGTCCGTTGGTCGACGCATTGACCGTCGCCAGCGCCGTGCTCTCCGCAGTGCCGGCACCACGAAAATCGCACTCGATCGGATTGGCCTCGACCACCGGTGACTGCGGAAATGCACGATTGAAGGTATTGTCGAGATTGGCTCGCGTCGGGTTGGGATGTCCGCCGTAATAGCCACGGCCTGAAATCAGGTGCAGCGCATCGACGAAGGTCCTGCCCGGCTGATTGAGCGCATTGGTGCAGTTGCCGGCCGGCCCTTCCTTCACCGGCAGACCGCCCCAACCGGCATTGCCACCGTTGTCGATGGTGTAGAGCTTGCCGCTTTCGGTGCGCACGATGTCATAGGCATTGCGAAACCCGGGCGCATACACCTGAACCGGGCCACCCGGTACCAGCTTTGCCTGGTTGCGGCCATCGTTGCCACCGAAGGGGTCATTGTTGTCGTTGACACCCGGTCGGGTTCCGTCATCGAGTGTCGGGAGGTCGTAGGTCTTGTTGCCGATGGCGCCGAGATCGATCTCGAGAATCGCACCACTCAGCGCGTACTCGGGCAGGCGTGCGAAATTGTCGGAAGTGGCACCCGCGTTGGTGTGACCGCCCTGGGAGAGATACAGACGGTGGGTGGCTGCGTCGTACACCATGCCGTTGCCGTGATGGTTTTCTTCCGAACGCGGCAGACCGCGCACGAGGTCGAGCCTCTTCCAGACGCCGTTGCTGCGCCAGAGTTTCGAGACGACACCCGAGTTGGTATCGAGGTTCGTGTCGGTGTGCGACGGCCCACCGCCGATGCGCGGGTCGCTCGAAGCGACGTAGATGACCGGCTCGCTGGCCGTGCCGACAACGACGATACCGGTCACGAGACGATTCCTGATCGACCCGTTGCGCTGGCCGTCGTCGTTGTGGTTGGGTATGTTCCTGACGAGGTCGATGACTTCACTCGACTGGATGCGGTAGTCGTTCTCGCCGTAACGTGCGACCTCGAAAGCCCGGATCTCACCGAACATGTCGGCCACATAGAGCCTGCCGTCCGGTCCGAACTGCAGGCTGGTCGGCTTGACCACGGTACCCGTCAGCACGCTCTTGCCGAAGCGGATGGGTGGCGCGTTGAAGAATTCCACTCGCGGCGTAACGCGCGCATCAATCCCGTCACCGCGGCCTGTCACCACGGGTTTCAGCCTCGCCTTCCGTTCGAGATCACTTGAAGACGCATCGCCCCTGTCGATGCCCGTACCACTCAGCGTGAACACTTCAAGGCCACTCGCCCCGTTGTGACTGACGTAGAGCGCACCGACGTGCGCACCCGCGCGCTCCGGTGCGAAGCGCACTTCCACCGCCAGCGATTCGCCGGCATGGAGGCGTGTTTCACCGGAAAAATCGGTACTGAATACCCGTGCATCCGGTTCGGTCAGATACAGCGACAGGATATCGATGGGCTCGCTGCCATCAAGGCCGTAATGCGTGAGAATGAAGCGTCGTGTGTCGCTTGCGCCGATTGCGACATTTCCGAACTCGACGGCACTGACGCTGCTGCCAAGTGTTGCCGCAACAGCGGAACCGAAGGCATGACCGCTTGAGGCCGTGGTTTCGGCAATCGAACTGCCGGGGTCAGTCACAATCGCACGCAAAGCAGCGAAACCACCTGGCTCGCGCGCATGCGTGGCGTTGATCGGCAAACCGAAAAGGGTCACGACCAGAGCGGTGTGACAAAGGACAGACAAGGGTGTGTTTCGGTGCAGCATGGCCCGGCCCGCTATTGTTTTCGTTATTGGGACGGGCTACGTTACGCTGCTCACCGTCAGAGGCAAGCAGATTCGGCGCGAGATGTGGAGTCGATTCGGCCAGGTATGAACTCTGTGAAAGAAGTCGCTATCGGTGAACGAACCCTCAATAACCGATGTGATCGCGCAGAGCTGACCAGAACAGACCGCCGATCAGCCAACCGAGGAAGGCGAACAGCGCGACCGTCAGCACTTTACGGAACCGGTGCGGTTCAGTCGATGTATCAGGATAATTCGGCTGCACGAAGGTGATCAGATACTGCTTCTGTCGTTGCGCATCGAGTCGTGCAGCTTCCAGAGAAGCAAGCGCTGCGGCGTATTGCTGCTGCGCGATTTCCTGCTCGAGCTGCAGTGGCTGGAACTGTTCCATGAGACTGCCGAGGTTGCCTTCGCCCGTGGTCACACGCCCCTTTTCGAGTGCCAGCTGCTTCTTCAGCGCAGCAAGGCGGTTCTCGATCGCCACCACTTCCGGGGCATCCTCACGCATGTAGGCAAGCTTCTCGTCGAGTTCCGCACGCGCCTCCGTCATGCGTGATTCGATCGTGGCAACACGCGTGAACAGCGCCGAGGACTCCGCCGAGGGACTGACCGAATCGTTGTTCGACTGGAAACGGTTGATGTCATGCACTGTGCGGCGTACGCGTTCGACGGCGCGATCCATTTCGTTGCGGGCTGACTTCAGGGCGTCTTCTTCCATGCGCTCGGACATGCGGTTCACGAGTTTCTCGTTGAGCCGGATGATGGCCGTGGCCAGCGCCTGCGCCATGGCAGGATCGAAGGCACGCACCTTGAAGGAAATGACATCGCTGGTGCTGTCTCTCAGTACTTCCACGTGCCTGCGGTAGTACTTGAGAAGCTCCTCACGACTTGCTGCGGCATCGAGGCGCGAGAGCACATCGATGTTCTCGTCACTGTAGTGCCCGATCAGATCGATCTCTTCCCGAAGATCATCGATGATGTCGAGCGATCGGGCGTAGTCCATTACCACGACCGTGTTCTGCGCACCCCCACCGATGCCCGAAGAACTCAGCAGCGCACCAAGGCCTGAGGCCACCATGGTGTTGCCGGCCGAACGTACGGCTACCTTGGCTTCCGACACGTAGATGTCCGAGGCAAGGAATCCGAAATAGAGGCTCGCCACGAGTGTCGGAATGCCGACCACGGAGGCCAGGGTCTGGAATATGGCTTTCATGTCTCAGCGTGTCTGATTCTGAAGGGCGTTGTAACGCTGCAGCGCTTCCTGAAGGTCTGCATAGAGTGTCAGTGAACCTTCATGCAGGATCGCGGCCATGTCGCAGTTGCGGCGAATGGTCTGCTCGTTGTGCGAGACGAGAATCACCGAGGCTTCGCGGCGCCGCTCCTCGAAAGCCCGACGGAATTTCTCGCGATAACGGGCGTCCCCGGTCTCGAGCGCTTCATCGACCAGGTAGTACTCGAAGTTGCAGGCAAGGCTCACCGAAAAGGCGAAACGTCCACGCATGCCCGCCGAATAGCTGTTGAGCGGCTCGTCGAAATAGCTGCCGAGTTCCGAGAACTCGCGGGTGAACTGCTCGACGTATTCGATGTCCTCGCCGTAGACGCGCGCGACGAAGCGGGCATTCTCTCGCGCCGTCATGGTACTCACGAACCCACCCGCATAGCCGAGTGGCCAGGAGATACGCTGATCGCATTCGACGCGACCACGATCGGGCGGTTCGGCCTTGCCGATGATGCGAATCAGGGTGGACTTTCCCGCCCCGTTGAGCCCGAGAATACCAATGCTCTTGCCAACGGGAAAATCGGCACTGACCCTGTCGAGCACCACTTTCCTGCCCTGCCCCGTGCGGTAGCTCTTGCAGACATCAACCAGGCGGATCATTTCGCCACCACCGCCTTGCCGCCAAGGCTCTTGTGCATCACGAGTCCGAGCGCGAGCATGCCCACCGACCATGAACTCGCGTACAACCAGCTACCATGCCGAGTCTCGAACTCGAGGAAGAACTCGCTGCGCACCAGCTCGACCATGTGCAGCAGCGGGTTGTACAGGAGCACGTCGGCAATTTCGGGGGGGAAGCTGTCGATGGTAAAGAACAGCCCCGAGGCGTAGAAGAGCGGCCTGCCCAGAACCTGCTGGGAAATCTGCTGGATTGATGGAATGATCGGACTCAGGGAGGCGAGCACGAAGCCCAGTCCTGTCGACGTCATGAACATCAGCAAACACACCATCAGCACACCAAGGGGGCGTTCGATGTGCACATCGTGTCCTGCAAGATTTGCAAGGAACAACAGCACAATGAACACCGTGAGCGCCACAGCTGCCGCAAGCAAGCCGCGCGCGAGAATGGCATCGAAGGTGGTGACCTGCGGAAAGGCGAGCAGTGGTCGGCTTTGAGCAATCGCACCCTGCATCTGTGTATGAGTATCCTTGAAGATACTGAAGAAACAGTATCCAACGATCATGAACAGCACCAGTGGCATGCCGTTGACATCGCTCTGATGCAGTGCCGTGAAAATGACAACCAGAATCGAGACGGCAATCAGCGGATCAAGCAAGGCCCACAGAAAGCCGATACGGTGTTTACCGTAACGGGATTTCGTTTCACGCAGAATCAGCGCAAAGATCACGCGCATCTGGGTCCTGAGTGCCGAAGACACATCGGCGATGCGAATCGGCGCTCTCGGCGCCGGTTCGAGCGCCTCCCGGAGATTCCTGAAGGCCGTCTCGAATACCCCAGAGCGGTCACGTAATGTGGCGATCATCGCTTGCATGCGCGCAACTCTCAGGGCTCCCGAACAAGTGCGGCAGGTATCGACAGGCGAGTGCCGGGACGAATCGCCTGTACGTCATCGATGTCGTTGTAGCGCGCGATTTCAGCCCAGTTGCTGCCGCGCCCTGTGGTGCGTCGGGAAAACGCCCAGAACGTCTCACCGGGTTCGATCCTGGCCTGCACCGGCGACACGGAACGCACGGCCTTGACCGGAGCAGACACCGTCCGATTGGCGGAGGAGCGCCGATGAGCTACCGCCGACATCGACATGTCGTCCGCGACGGCAACCGCAGACCCGTCGCCGCCGTCCGTGACGTCGGCCAGAATCGATGCTGTCGGTGATACTTCTGCCCTTTCTTCCGGCAGGAGACTGCGGACAAGGCGCCACTGTCCCGAGCGCTGCTGACAGACGATTCTGCGTACGTCGCTGTTGAACGGTCGGACCTGACGACAACGACGACCGCTTGCCGCCTGATACTCACTCAGGAGCGTGGCGCTGCGTGCCGCGAGCGGATTGCCGGCGGCAAGACGTACCGACGAGCCGATCCGGCCTGCGCCGATCGCGTCCAGACGGGCACGGCTGTTGGCGCTTGCGCGCTCGTACATCGTGGTACGGCCATTTCCGCCTATCTCCCGCTCCGACGATGGCGCACTCGCGCAGGCCGTCAACGACACCAGGAGTGGCAGCAGAAACAGTACGGAAACTCTTGAAAAAACGGTCATGCTGAACTCCTGCTCATTCGGCGTTGGCAAAGATTTCGAGCAGCCCGACCACGCGGTCGCGCTCGTTTTCCTCGGCACTCGTGACCACCAGTGCGCGAATCTTGTAGCGGCGCATGAGCACTTCGGCGTCGGTGATCATTGCGTCGGACGAAATCGTCACGGGGACGGGTGTCATGAAGTCGCGCACACGGCGCTCGAGCATCGATGCGTCCATGATGAGTGCGCGACGCAAATCGCCATCGGTAAGAATGCCGAGAAGCCTTTCGTTCTCGGTCACGATGGCAAGCCCGAGTCGACCCGACGTCATGCAGAAGATCGCGTCCCGCACGCTTTCCTCGGGTCCGATGATCGGCAGGTTTTCGGTGATCATGGTGTCGGCCACGCGGGCGAGCAGGCGCCGTCCGAGCATGCCACCGGGATGAAACTGAGCGAAGTCGGAGGGTTTGAAGTCGCGTGCCTGGATCAGGCATACTGCAAGCGCGTCCCCAAGGGCCATGATTGCCAGCGACGAGGTCGTGGGCGCGAGATTGTTGGGACAGACTTCACGCTCGATGTCACAACGGAGCGTCACGTCTGCTTCGGCACCCAGCGTCGTGTTGTCGGCACCGACCATGGCGATGATGCGGTTGCCGAAGTATTTCAGCGACGGGATCAGCTTGATCACTTCCTCTGTCTCGCCACTGTAGGAGATCATGATGATGAGATCATCCGAAGTGATCATGCCGAGATCACCGTGAAAGGCCTCTCCGGGGTGTACGTAGAAACTCGGTGTGCCGGTGGAAGCAAAGGTGGCGGCCATCTTCTTGCCGACGATGCCGGATTTGCCCATGCCGGAAATGATCACCCGCCCCTTGCAGCCGAGAATCAGGCGCACAGCCTCGTCGAACTCGCCACCGAGGCTTCCGGCCAGGTTCATGAGCGCGCTGCTCTGCATGGTCAGCGATTCGATGGCAGTCGGGATGAAACTCGACGAATGGTCTTTCTGCCGTCCGGCTCTCTGGGCGAGGCTCATGAATTCGATGCTCAGTGGTGGTTCTTGTATTCAATGGCGGGTTCCTCGTGCCTCGAAAGTGCTCAAGGTCCCTCGCCGATCAAAGCGAGTTTCGTACCAGCCGATCAGGCGGCAACGGAAAAGGTTTCAAGCCAGGCGCGCACCTGTTCTTTCGCATCGACGAGCGGCGGTGGCAACCCGGGCTCGGTCCGGTATTCGGTGAAGCGGCGATCGAAGCTCTGACCGGGCAGCCAGCGCTCGAAGAGTTCCGCATTGGCGGCGTCGAACTGCGCCTGGAAGGCTTCGGCTTCGGCCCGGGGCGGCAGTACCTTGCCGTAGTCATCCCTGATGGTTTCGACGTGTCGGACGAAATCCCGGCGCTTTCCCCGAAGAGCTCTCGCAAGCGCCACGTCGGAAACGCCGTTCGAGTTGCCGTCGGCCATACTCGAGTTCTGACGTCGCTCGGTATTCGGAAGCCTTTCCACGAGACGGTTGAAGGTGTAGAGCAGTTGCTGGGCAGTCCAGCTCAACGCTTCATTCTCCACCGCCGGAATGGTGAGACCGAGCGCCGCGGAGTCGAGTCCGACGAGTTCGAAGAAGTCACGCACCGCGTCGCCTCCAACGAGTTTGTCGCGCTCGAAAACCCGCACCCGCATACACCTGTCGCCAAAGACGCACGACCATCTCTCCAGCAGACCGAGGAAGTTGTAGTAGGGAGAGTTCGGATGGATTCGCGAGAAATCGAAGGGTTTCGTCAAACCCGCTCGCAACGCGGTATTGTGGGCACTCAGGGCAAAACGATCCTGTCGTCGGAGGTAGACGACGATCTCGACCTCATCGTAGAGAGATGACAGGAAGTCCGCCAGCCGCTCCACTTCCTCGGGTTCCACGAGGGTCGACTGCAAGTGCTCTGACGAGTACACCACTACCGATTCGTTGCGTTGCCGTTGAAACTGCTGTACTTCGGCACGGTGCCTGTCGGCGAATTCGCGTCGCCATTTCTCGTCGACATCGTCTGCCGATGCAAGTCTGGCAAAATTCAGCATGAATGGCGGCGGCGTGTCCTTGCAGAACATCACCAAACGAAAGTTGCTCTGCAGACCAGCGCTGATCGGAAACAACCATCCTCGCCGGGCCAGTTCGTCACGATTGATGAACAGACCCGACTGGATCGAGGTAGTACCCGTCTTTTCGGTGCCGATATGTACAATCGCCTTGCGCATTGCCTGCTGCATCTCCTGCACCACGACGACATGTCGTGATCAAGCAGGCCTCAGGCAAGTTTCGCGCCGATGCCGAAAATGGTGAACCACGCTGACGACAACGGTTTACGTGAACCGTCGAGGGGCGGTTTCCGAGATGCCGGTCACGCTTCAGCGCCGAAAAACGATTCACGTGAACCGGAAAATGCCCGTTCCTGCGAACAGGGTCACGCTGCCGAAGCCTGTCACGAAGCCTGGCTCTCGCCCGGTGTTTCCGTCGCTCGCGAGACGGCACGCCGCCTCTGCCCGGACTCAGCGCACCAGCGACTCGAACAACGCGTCCGCCATCGAATGCGCGGTCGACGCACTGGATGACAGAATGTTGACATGCGCCATCTTGCGCCCAGCTCGCGCCTCGCGCTTGCCGTAGAGATGCAGATGGGCGTCGGGCAGGTCCAGCAGCGCCTGCCAATGGGGCCGATCGATTGCTGCTTGTCCGGTGCTGCCATCGAGCCACAGATCGCCGAGAAGATTCAGCATGCTCACGGGTGACAGCAGCGTGGTGGCAGCTGGCGGCAAGGCGCAGAGCATGCGCAGTTGCTGCTCGAACTGCGAACTGGCCGTGGCATCGAGCGTGTAGTGACCACTGTTGTGCGGCCGAGGCGCCATTTCGTTGAAGAGCAGCCGGCCCGCACCGTCGATGAAGAACTCCACCGCCATGACACCCACGTAGTCGAGGTGCACGGCCAGACATTCTGCCTGCTCGGCCGCCTGACGCAACAGATGCGCCGGCTGTGCACTCGGCACGGTGGAAGTATGCAGGATGCCGTTCCGATGCACGTTGTCGGCAATCGGAAACTCGACCACCTTGTCATCGTAGCCGCGTGCCAGCACCACCGAGATTTCGCCGGCCAGCTCGATACGCTCTTCCAGCACACAATCCACCTGCCACTCGCGCAATGTGGTGGTCAGATCTTCCCGGCTGCCGATGTGACGCTGCCCCTTGCCGTCGTAGCCAAGTCGGTCGATCTTGAGAATGGCAGGATAACTGGTATTTTCTGCAGCTTTGACGAGCTCATCGGCAAGGTTTTCAACACCCGCCAGTCGTGAAACTTCGAGAAAACACCAGCGCACGGGCCGGAGCCCCGCGGCTTCTGCCGCCAGCTTCTCTGCCCGACGGCTCTGTGCCACACGCACGGCATCGGCCGACGGCGCAAGACGCGTCATCCGGGCGATGCGATCGAGACTGGCAGCGGGCACGTTCTCGAACTCGATACTGACGGCAGCACAGGCCCGGGCCAGTTGCTCGAGCGCTTCGGTGTCGTCATAGGCCGCCACCAGCGGATGATCGGCGAGTTGCATCGCCGGTGCCGACGGATCCGGGTCGAGCACCCATACGGGATAGCCGAGGCGTCGCGCCTCGAGCACGAAAAAGCGTCCGAGCTGTCCGCCGCCGATCATGCCGATGGACGTACCCGGGAGCAACGGCCGGTGCAGGATGTTCATGTCAGCATCATGCCTCGGGGTCACTGGCCGTCGGCCACGGGCGGCAACTGCATCGCCCCGGCACGTTCTCGCTGCTCCTCGCGAAACCGGGCGAGCGCATCGGCCAGCGCAGCATCGTGATTGGCAAGCAGCGACACCGCGAACAGACCGGCGTTGGCCGCACCGGCCTCACCGATGGCAAAGGTGGCCACCGGCACCCCCTTCGGCATCTGCACGATCGAGAGCAGCGAATCCTGCCCCTGAAGATGACGTGACGCCACGGGCACGCCGAGCACCGGCACCGTGGTCTTGGCCGCGAGCATGCCGGGCAGATGTGCCGCACCGCCGGCTCCGGCAATGATGCAGGCCAGCCCGCGTTCGCGCGCACTTTCGGCGTAGGCAAACATGGCATCGGGCTGGCGGTGCGCCGACAGCACCCTCGCCTCGTGCTCGATCGAGAAACGGTCGAGCATCTCGACGGCGCGCCGCATGGTCGGCCAGTCACTGTCACTGCCCATCACCACGCCGACGCGGGTGGGCGTCACGGTGGCAGATTCACCAGCCGTCGTGGAGGCGCTCGTGGAGGTGCTCGTGGTGGTGCTCGTGGAAGCACTCGTGGAGGCGCTGGCGGAAGCGCGCGTGGGGGCGGTCATGGCGCTGGGGTCCGTCATTCGGGGAACGCGCAAGTATACTGGATCAGCCCATCCGGCCAGTTTCATCTCATTGCGGCTGCATCACATCCATGAATGACGGTTACCACGCGACGGCCATCACCTCCCTGCCGCTGACCTACAGCGGCAAGGTGCGCGACATCTACGCCATCGACGAGCAGTACTGGCTCATCGTCGCCAGTGATCGCGTCTCGGCCTTCGACGTGATCCTGCCAACGATCCTGCCCGGCAAGGGGCGCCTGTTGACCGAACTCGCACTGTTCTGGTTTCGTCAGGTCGAACCGATCATCGGCAATCACCTCGTCGACCTGCCACTCGAAGCCGTGCTGCCCGATGCAGAGGAGCGGCGTGCTGTCGAGGGGCGTTCGATGGTGGTCAGACGCCTTGATGCCGTGCCCTACGAGGCCGTCGTCAGAGGCTACCTCTCGGGTTCGGGCTGGAAGGACTACACGGCAACGGGCGCGATCTGCGGCGTAAGCCTGGGCGAAGGCCTCAAGGAAAGCGCACAGCTCGATGCCCCGATCTTCACGCCGGCAACCAAAGCCGCCGTGGGCGATCATGACGAAAACGTGAGTTTCGAGCACATGAGCGAGGCACTCGGCCCTGATCTGGCCAACAGGATCCGCGAGGTCAGTCTTGCGCTGTATCGCCACGGCGCCGAATACGCGTGCCAGCGCGGGCTCATTCTTGCCGACACCAAGTTCGAGTTCGGGCTCGACGCCGCGGGCGAGCTTCGCCTCATGGACGAGGTACTGACGCCCGACTCTTCACGCTTCTGGGAAGCCTCGAGCTGGCAGCCGGGCACCACCCCTGCGAGCTTCGACAAGCAATACCTCCGAAACTGGCTCGAGACCCTTGACTGGAACCGGCAGCCGCCCGGCCCCGCCATTCCCGACGAGGTCGCCGAAGGAACGCTCGCCCGCTACCGGGAGGCACTGGTGCGCCTGACCGGCAAGACGGGCTGAGCAGGCCGGCGGCTTCCAGGCAGAACGCACCCGCCGCTTCCAGGGGTTCCTGTACGGCAAATGCGTTCTGCGGGTTCAGGCCTTCACAGGCCGTCGTCAGGCGACGGTCACTGTCTCGTCGAGATACACGTCCTGAATGGCGTGAAGAAGTTCGACCCCTTCCTTCATGGGTTTCTGGAAGGCCTTGCGTCCCGAGATCAGTCCCATGCCACCGGCGCGCTTGTTGATGACCGCGGTACGCACCGCCTGATGGAGGTCGTCGGCACCCGAGCCACCGCCCGAGTTGATGAGACCGGCACGACCCATGTAGCAGTTCGCCACCTGGTAGCGGTTGAGGTCGATCGGGTGATCGGTGGTGAGTTCGCTGTAGACCTTTTCGTGGGTGTTGCCGAACTTGATTGCCGTGTAACCACCGTTCGATTCGGCCTGCTTCTGCTTGACGATGTCGGCCTGAAGGGTGGCGGCGATGTGGTTGGCCTGACCGGTGAGGTCGGCCGCCGTGTGATAGTCCTTGCCGTCCTTCTTGAACTCGGGATTGCGGAGATAGGCCCAGAGCACCGTCATCATGCCGAGTTCGTGCGCACGATGGAAGGCATCGGAGATTTCCTGAATCTGACGGCGCGAGTCGGGCGAGCCGAAGTAGATGGTCGCACCCACCGAGAGCGCACCGAGGTCGAAGGCCTGCTCCACCTGCGCAAAGAGCGTCTGCTCGTACATTGCCGGCAGCGTCAGGGTCTCGTTGTGGTTGAGCTTGACCATGAAGGGAATGCGGTGCGCATAGCGGCGCGACACCGAACCGAGCACGCCCAGGGTCGAGGCGACGCAGTTGCAGCCCCCCTCGATGGCAAGTTCGACGATGTTGGCTGGATCGAAGTAGATCGGGTTCGGCGCGAACGAGGCGCCCGCCGAATGCTCGATGCCCTGGTCGACAGGAAGGATGGAGACAAAGCCGGTGCCGGCAAGGCGGCCTGAATCGAACACCTGCTGCATCGCGCGCATGGTGCCCGGTCCGCGGTCACTGACCGAAACCACGCGGTCGACGAAATCGGGCCCCGGCAGCTGCAGTTGCTCGCGAGCGATGCCTTCGCACTTGTGGGCAAGCAGGTACTCCGCCTCATCACCGAGAATGGACTCGATCGTACTCATGGATTGTTCTCCTGATGTATGTATGTCGTTGATCCGATCCGGAATCGTGAACCCTGGCCACCTGAATTGCCGTGACCTGTATCAAAAGCCGCACTACGGATCGGCGTTCTCCGAACGGGATCGGAGCATCTCGACGGCAGGCAGCTCCTTGCCTTCGAGAAACTCGAGAAATGCGCCGCCGCCCGTGGAAATGTATGAGACGCGCTTGGCGATGCCGTACTTGTCGATGGCCGCAAGCGTATCACCGCCACCGGCAATCGAAAAGCCGTCGGCATCGGCGATGGCTTCCGAGAGAACGCGCGTGCCTGCGGCGAAGGCATCGAACTCGAAGACGCCAACGGGGCCGTTCCAGACGATCGTGGCCGACTGCGCAATCATTTCCGCAAAGGTTTCCGCCGCCGCAGGGCCGATGTCGAGAATCATCTCGTCGTCGGCTACTTCCGAGACGGCACAGATGCGTGCCTCGGCATCGGCACTGAATTCCTTCGCACAGACCACATCCTCGGGGATCGGTATGGACGAGCCTCGTGCCTTCGCCTTCGCCATGAGCGCCTTTGCGGTATCGACAAGATCTTCCTCGTACAGCGACTTGCCGACCGAGTGTCCGGCCGCGGCGATGAAGGTGTTGGCGATGCCACCACCGACGAGCAGTTGATCCACCTTCTCGACGAGCGATTCGAGCACGGTGAGCTTGGTCGAGACCTTCGAACCACCGACGATGGCCATCATCGGGTGTGCCGGATTTTCGACCGCCAGCGCCAGCGCATCGAGTTCCTTCGCGAGCAGGGGCCCCGCAGCCGCGATCGGTGCGTGCATGCCGACGGCGTGCGTCGACGCCTGGGCACGGTGAGCGGTGCCGAATGCATCCATGGCGTAGATGTCGCAGAGCGCGGCATAGCGCCGACCCAGAGCGTCGTCGTTGGCCTTTTCGCCCACGTTGAAGCGCACGTTCTCGAGCAGCACGATTTCACCGCCCTCGAGCTCGGGTGCCGTGTCGAGGTAATCCGTCACGAGGCGCACGGGCTGATCGAGGATTTCGGCCAGGCGCTCGGCAACCGGCGCCAGTGACGACGCCTCATCGGGCGCGCCTTCGGTGGGTCTGCCGAGATGCGACATGACCAGCACCCGCGCACCGGCTTCGAGCGCATATTGCAAGGTTGGCACCGACGCCCTGATGCGCTGGTCGGAAGTGATGTTGCCTTCGTCATCAAGCGGCACGTTGAGATCCTGACGAATCAGCACGCGCTGGCCCGAGAGTGGCAACTCGGTCAGAAGATTCATGAGCATGAGTGCAACTCCTCAGCTTGCAGCCATCGCCGCCCTGGCGGTGTCGAGCATGCGGCAGGAGAAACCCCACTCGTTGTCGTACCAGGACACCACCTTGACGAGATTGCCGTTCTTGACACGCGTGAGATCGGCATCGATGTTCGACGACGACGATGTATGGTTGTAGTCGATCGACACCAGAGGTTCCTCGCTGTACACGAGCACCTTGCCATCGGCTGCCGACTTCAGCACCGCGTTGACCTCCTCGACCGTCACCTTGCGGGCGGCGGTGAAGGTGAGATCCACCATCGACACATTGACCGTGGGTACGCGCACGGCGAAGCCGTCGAGCCTGCCGTCGAGTTCGGGCAACACCAGCCCCACGGCCCTGGCCGCACCCGTGGTGGTCGGAATCATGGATATCGCAGCCGCCCGCCCGCGCCGCGGATCCTTGTGCCAGGTATCGGTCAGTACCTGACTGTTCGTATAGGCATGAACGGTGGTCATGAGACCGTGCTCGATGCCGATACCCTCGTGCAGGGCCTTCGCGAGGGGCGCAAGACAATTGGTGGTGCAGGAGGCGTTCGAGATGATCCGATCGGACGCCTTCAGCACGCCCTCGTTGACGCCATAGACCACGGTTGCGTCTACCTCGCCGCGACCGGGCGCGGACATCAGCAGCTTCTTCGCACCGCTGTCGATGTGCTTCATGGCGGTTTCGCGTGTCCGGAACACCCCGGTGCATTCCATGACCATGTCGATGCCGAGATCCTTCCAGGGCAGCTTCGCCGGGTCGCGCTCGGCGAAGACCTTGAGTTGATCACCGTTGAAAAGCGACCGTGAGCGGTGTCGTAGCGCGTGAGAAGCGCGTTGGTCTCGAGGTCGCCGAGGTCGTTGATGGCGACGATGTCGAACTCCGACGTGCGATCGAGTTCGTGCACGGCACGGAGAATGCCGCGGCCGATGCGGCCATAGCCGTTGATGGCAATCCTGATACTCATTGGCGTTTGCTACCTCTTGTGTTTGCTGTCTGTCCGGTCCTGCGAGCGCTGTCGATGACGGCAACGAAGCCGGACAATACCGAAATCGTCGTTCAGTCCAATCCGTCAGACACCCTGCAGCGTATCGCGTACCAGTGACACGAGTGCGTCGGCAGAGATGCCGAAATGCTCGAAGACATCTTTCGCCGGGCCCGATTCACCGAAGGTGTCGATGCCGAGCACCGCACCCTCGAGACCGACGTACTTGCGCCAGAGATCCGGCATGCCGGCTTCCACGGCGACGCGCGGCACCCCGGGCGGCAAGACCTCACGCTGCCAGTCGCTGTCCTGGGCGTCGAAGACATCGGTGCTCGGCATGCTCACCACGCGCGCGGCCACCCCGCCTTCCGCGAGCGTCGCCGCCGCGTCCATGGCCAGCGCCACCTCCGAGCCCGTGGCAATGAGCACCACGTCGGGTGTGCCGTCGGTATCGGCGATGACGTAGCCCCCTTTCGAGATGGCAGCAAGGCGAGCCTCGTCGCGCTCGCGATGCGGCAACGTCTGACGCGTCAGCACGAGGCTCGTCGGGCCGTTCTGCCGTTCGATGGCATGACGCCAGGCCACTGCCGTTTCCACCGCGTCACAGGGACGCCACAGCGACATGTTGGGCATGAGCCGCAGCGTGGCCGTCTGCTCGACGGGCTGGTGCGTGGGGCCATCCTCGCCAAGGCCGATGGAGTCGTGGGTGAACACGTAGATCACGCGCTGCCGCATGAGCGCCGACATGCGCAGGGCATTGCGCGCGTATTCGGAGAACATCAGGAAGGTGGCAACGTAGGGAATGAAGCCACCGTGCAGCGCGAGGCCGTTGGCGATGGCCGCCATGCCGAATTCGCGCACGCCGAAGTTGATGTAGTTGCCGTCCGGATTGGCGAGAATCTCGCGCGAACCCTCCCAGAGGGTGAGGTTGGAGCCCGCGAGGTCGGCCGAGCCACCGATGAGTTCGGGCAGCGCCGGAGCGTAACCGTTCAGGGCCATCTGCGAAGCCTTGCGCGAGGCCACGTCGGGAGCGTCCGCGACCACCTTCGCGAGGTAGGCATCGGCGGCAGCCGGCCAGTCGTTCGGCAAGGTCGAGTCCATGCGGCGGCGGTATTCGTCGGCGAGTTCCGGATACTCGTTCGCCCAGGCGTCAAGGCGTGCCTGCCAGGCGCTTTCGCGTTCGGCACCGGCCTCGCGCGCATTCCAGCCCGCCGCGATGGGCGCCGGAATTTCGAAGGGGGCGTGTGGCCAGCCGAGCGCCTTCCTCGCCAGTGCGATTTCGTCGTCACCGAGCGGGGCGCCGTGGCTCGCTTCCTTCCCGCCCTTGTTGGGTGAACCGAAGCCGATGGTGGTGCGTGCGCAGATGAGCGTGGGCCGCGAGGATTCCTCGCGTGCTGCCTTGATAGCGGCATCGATGGCTTCGCCATCATGCCCGTCGACGCCGGGGATGACCTGCCAGCCGTAGGCCGCGAAGCGCTCCGCGACGTTCTCGGTGAACCAGCCTTCGACTTCACCATCGATGGAAATGCCGTTGTCGTCGTAGACCACGATGAGCTTGCCGAGACCGAGCGTGCCGGCAAGTGACGCGACCTCGTGCGAGATGCCCTCCATCAGGCAGCCGTCGCCGACGAAGCAGTAGGTGTGGTGATCGACGATCACGTGTTCGCCACGATTGAACTGCGCCGCGAGCGTGCGTTCGGCGACCGCCATGCCGACGGCGTTGGCCAGACCCTGCCCCAGCGGCCCGGTCGTGGTTTCGACACCGGGCGCGTAACCGACTTCGGGATGGCCCGGCGTCCTGCTGTGCAGCTGGCGGAAGTTCTGCAGTTCCTCGATCGGCAGGTCGTAGCCCGAAAGATGCAGCAGCGAATACAGGAGCATCGACCCGTGACCGTTGCTGAGCACGAAACGGTCGCGGTTGTGCCATCCGGGGTTGGCCGGATTGTGCGAGAGGTGGCTGTTCCAGAGCACCTCGGCAATGTCGGCCATGCCCATGGGAGCACCCGGGTGCCCGGAGTTCGCCCGCTGCACGGCGTCCATGCTGAGGGCGCGGATCGCGTTGGCGAGTTCGCGGCGAGTGGCCATTGGACATCCTGAATCTGGAAACGACTCGTCAGTATACCGTCAGCAAGGAACGAAACGCGCACTGGCACACACTAAAACCACGATTTCGTTCGCATTTAGTCAGCCAGCTCGTAGTATAATAATGGGTTTGGTCGACCATCGAGGGAACATGACAGCTCGCATCGCCATGAACAAGACCCAGCAGTCCTCTCTCAAGGAATTGATCGCCAAGGGAAAGGAGCAGGGCTACCTCACCTACGCCGAGGTCAACGACCACCTGCCGGAGGGCATCGTCGACCCCGAGCAGGTCGAAGAAATCATCGCCATGATTGCCGACATGGGCATCACGGTGGGCGAAGTTGCACCCGAAGCCGACTCGCTGATTCTCTCCGACAACAGCACCAGTACCGACGATGATGCCGCTGACGAGGCAGCCGCGGTGCTCGCTTCCGTCGATGGCGAATTCGGCCGCACCACCGACCCCGTGCGCATGTACATGCGCGAAATGGGCACCGTCGAACTCCTCACGCGCGAAGGCGAAATCGAAATCGCCAAACGCATCGAGGAAGGGCTCTTCCAGGCGCTCGCTGCGCTCGGTACCTACCCCGAAACCATCAACCTCCTGCTCGAGCGTTATCAGCTCGTGCAGAAGGACGAAATGCGCTTCACCGATCTCATCGTCAACTTCCGCGAAACCAGCGACGAGATCAACGTCGCCAAGACTCCCGCGGACAAGGACGACAAGGACGATGAACCGGTCGACACGGGCCCCGATTTCGAGCAGATCAGGAAGCGCCTGGCCGCTCTGCAGCGCGCCTACGCCAAGGCACTCAAGGCCATCGACGCTGCCGGCGGCATTCAGGACGACGCCGGCAAGAAGGAGATGGAGAAGGTCGCCAAGATCTTCCTCGAGTTCAAGTACGCACCTGTCTTCTCGCAGACCATCACCAACGAGCTGCGCGGTCAGGTCGAGCGCATCCGCTCGCTCGACAAGCAGATTCGCGACATCATCATCAAGAACTGCAAGGTGCCGCGCGAGATCTACCTCGAAACCTTTCCGGGCAACGAGACCAACACCAAATGGGTGGCGAGCGTGACCCGCGGGAAGAAGCAGCCCTGGGTTGCGGCCCTGCGGGAGCACGCGCCGGAAATCGAGATGCTGCAGTCGCGCATCCAGCAGATCTCGGCAAGCACCCTGCTTCCCATTCCGGAAATCCGCGAAATCAACCGCAGGATGTCGATCGGCGAAGCGAAAGCCCGCCGCGCCAAGAAGGAAATGGTCGAGGCCAACCTGCGTCTTGTCATCTCGATCGCAAAGAAGTACACCAATCGTGGCCTCCAGTTCCTCGACCTCATCCAGGAAGGCAACATCGGCCTCATGAAGGCGGTGGACAAGTTCGAATACCGCCGTGGCTACAAGTTCTCGACCTACGCCACCTGGTGGATTCGCCAGGCCATCACGCGCTCGATCGCCGATCAGGCGCGCACCATCCGCATTCCGGTGCACATGATCGAGACCATCAACAAGCTCAACCGCATCAGCCGTCAGATGCTGCAGGTGATGGGCCGCGAAGCCACGCCCGAAGAGCTTGCCGAGAAGATGGAGATGCCCGAGGAGAAGATCCGCAAGGTGCTGAAGATCGCCAAGGAGCCGATCTCGATGGAAACCCCGATCGGCGACGACGAAGACAGCCACCTCGGCGACTTCATCGAGGATCAGAACATCCTCTCGCCGGTCGACACCGCCACCGGCCTCGGGCTCGGTGAAACCACGCACGAAGTCCTCGCCAGCCTCACCCCGCGTGAGGCCAAGGTGCTGCGCATGCGCTTCGGTATCGACATGCACACCGACCACACCCTCGAGGAAGTCGGCAAGCAGTTCGACGTGACGCGCGAGCGCATCCGTCAGATCGAAGCCAAGGCGCTGAGGAAGCTCCGCCACCCGACACGTTCGGAGCAGCTTCGAAGCTTTCTTGATTCAAGTCAGGAATAATATGCAACATGGCTGTGTCGTCCTTCCAGAGCCGGCACCGCCCACTTCCTTTCGGGGCCTGTAGCTCAGTTGGTCAGAGCAGGGGACTCATAATCCCTTGGTCGCAGGTTCAAGTCCTGCCGGGCCCACCATTCCCACCGCACTACCCACGGCATTTCCGTGGCATGGAAGTTGATTGATCGAGGGACACCACGTGAACCCTGCCCTCGTCACCAATGCCCAACCTGATCGCCAGATGGCGTGACAGCGCCTTGTTTTCGAGTCTGCGCGATCTCGGACAACTCGTCTCGATCCCACTCGCTGGCGCAAACGCCGCGAATGACGCAACACCGGTTGAAACGCGTGTCGTCCGGGGCACCTGGCTGCCCACCGAAACCTACCCCCTGCCCGCGCCGATCGTACTGCAGGCGCACCCCGAGAACCCCGACGCCGATACGGAAATGGTCACGCGAGAAGTGCCGTTTCTCGACATCAGCAACGCCTCGCTGTATTTCGACGGCGGCAAGTGGTGGATCGAGAATCTTTCCGGTCACTTGATTGCCGTGGCACAGATCAGTGAGAGGCCCGCGGAAACCGCTTCGGCACGGCCCCGGCACCTGTCCGGCACCAGCATGATGCTCGGCGCCTCCGACGGCGCCAACTGCTACTACCACTTCGTGATGGAGCTGCTGCCTCGGCTCGGGCTGCTCGAGGCCAACGGGATTGCGATCGACGACATCGACCACTTTCTGATGCGCCGCATCACCGGCCGCTGGCAGCTGGCGCTGCTCGAAGAACTCGGTATCGGCCGAGAGCGCATCGTCGAAACGCACAAGCGCCCCTGGCTACGCTGCGACCGCCTGCTGCACGCCGATCTCAACGGCTGCATCAACCTCGGCATGCACCGCTTCGTGGTCGAGTGGCTGCAACAGCGATTTCCCGGGCGCAACGACTTATCGCTCGATTCCATCCTCGGTCGCCGGCTGCCCCACGACGAGGAACTGAAACTCTATATCACTCGCCCGCAGGGAGTCAGGCGCGGCGTCGAGAACGAGACAGCTCTCGTTGCCATGCTCGAAGACGCCGGATTCATCACCCTGCCAATGGAAGGCCTGACGCCGTTCCAGCAGGCAGCACTGCTGGCGCGGGTGGATGTGCTCATGTCGCCCCACGGGGGTGCCCTGACCAACATGATCTGGTGCCGCCCCGGCATACGCGTGGTCGAACTCCTGAGCCGGCACGTGTTCCCCTACTACTACGGTCTGAGCGCACTGTGCGGGCATCGCTACCATGCGATTCTCGAGAACCCGACCGAAGACTACGCCCGTCTGACCTCCCACGCCATTGCCCAGAGTTATTCGGGCACGGCCGGCGAGACGCGTGCACGGCCGTTCTCGGTCGATCTCGACGCGGTATCGGCCATGCTCGAGCACCTGGCCGAATAGTTGCAGGAGAGCTGAGCCGGCACGCCACCGCCCGCAGACACGGCACCTGCCCGACACGGCAACCTGCCCGACACGGTAACCTGCTCGACACGGCACCTGCCCGACACGAGCAACGGCGCGCCAGTAGTGAAACAGAACGCGTACCAGCAGAGAACCCGGAGAGCAGAACTTGATCTACAACGACGAATTCGTCTGGTTGCACTTTCCGAAGTGCGCAGGCACGAAGATCGAGCAATTGTTCGCGAAGTACCTTGCCGACGTGCCGGGCCTCGTGCAGGACCCTGTCGGCCTTGACCTCGATCCAACCGTGGCCTGGCACGACACCGTTGCCAGACGCAGTGAGCGCGATCCCGACTTCGCGCTCGGCGACCGGACGGTGGTCTGCTCGTTCCGACGTCTGCCGGGCTGGCTCGTCAGCCGCTACAACTTCGAATTCAGGCGCTCTCCCGATCTCGAGCACAAGCCGGAACTCCTGCTCGAAGGCAGGTTCCTCGAACAGGGCGGCTTCCTGAACCATGCCGACGCCTACGCCCGCAACTTCCTTCCGCCTGCAATCGTCGAGTCCGGCAAGCTTGCCTTTCTGCGAACCGAGTACCTCGAAGAGGACTTCCATTCGGTCTTCTCGCGCTTCATCGATGTGTCAGCAATACCGACATCCGCATTTCGCAGCAAGGCCAACAAGTCCGGACAGCACATCCCCGCAGACGTCAGGGAAACGCTTGCCCGCCGCGAGGATGACATCTACGCGAGTTGCCCGTACTGGCGAGATCTCGAGAAGATTGCCTACGCCTGAGACGGCATCAATGACCGATGCGCCAATCCCCGGCGCCGGTCAACATCAGACCCGGTCCGGAACACCAGACACAGCCCCGCTCTCAGACTCGCACCGTACCTCGTCGGCGGCAGCGACCACCCAGTAGCGCAACGCCCGCGACGAGCACCAGACCCGCTGCGGCACCACCACCGGCAGCCGACGCCGATTCCGACCCGGTCTCCGATTCCGATCCGGACTCGGTTCCCGACCCGGATTCCGTTTCCGGGACGGGTTGGGGCTCCGGCTCAGGTTCAGGCACCGGTTCAGGTTCAGGTTCAGGCTCGGGCTCGGGTGGAACGTCGCCTTTGATGGTGGCGCTGCCGGCAGCACCGGCCTCGCCCGCGTTGGCGGCAGAGGCGGTTGCGCTTACCGCCTGAGGACCGTGGCTCTGCACCGCGACATCCACTGTCCAGCCTGTGCTCCCGAGCGCGACGAGCAGGGGCTGACGACAGAGAAGCACCTGATCCGACTCTGCCACGCAACCTGTCGGTGCTTCACCGAAGGTCAGGCCTTTGCTTGCCGAAAGTTCGAGCGAGACTTCTTCGGCATCGAGATCGGTCCGGTTGTCGACCGTCACCTGCACCTGCGCCGATTCACCAACCAGCACTTCTGCCGGTGACGCGGTTGCCGACACCTGAAGCTCGACGGCAACAGGCAGTGCCTCTTCCACGGTCACGCTGAGTTCAACCGTGTTGTTGGCCGGATCGATATCCTGATTCGAGGATTCGAGCCGCGGCATCCACACATCGGTACCGACCACGTCGAGTGCCACAAAGCTCATGTCGAGTTTGTCCGCTGCCTCCGGGGCAACCACATCGAGATCGCCAAGCGGACACCGGATCTCGTCGTTCGCCTGCTCACAACCTTCGGGCAGAGGCATGATCTGCCAGCGTGCCGTATCGAAAGGCAGTACGAACTCGGCATCCATGGCCGTGTCGAAGATGTCGATGTTGCGCATCGAGAGATTCATCGACACGCTTTCACCGACCCGCAGCAAGGTCCTGTCGAGCGATGCCAGGAGTTCGAGATCGGCAATGCCATCGGGCGTATCGATGCTGCCGTCCCGGCAGACGATGTCATCTTCGCCATCGGCATCGCAGATGCGCGTGTTGTTCGACTTGTCCTTGATCAGCATCAGCTTGTCGAGTTCAAAGCCGTCTTCACGCGCCCAGGCGTTCAGGGTATGCTCTCCGGCACTCGGCACGTCGATCCAGATGGTCATGGGCACGCCACAGTGATCACCGCCGGAGCCGCGCTGATTCGAGCTCCACACCCAACGCTCCTTGTGACAGTCCTGCCAGCGTTTGCCGCTGTCCGGCATGGTGCCGTCGATGCCGAAATGAATGCCGTTGTCTTCCTTGCCGGTCGAAAAGGCACGCGCGTGAACGTAGTAACGCCCGGCTTCGGGGAAGTCGAAGGTCCATTCGATGTCCGGCCCCGAACCCGGCTCGTTCCAGTAGAACGCCGGCGCTCCTTCAGGGTGATCGTCATGAGTGACACGGCGATCCGGCAGCAGTTCGAGATAGACATTGCCACTGGCGGTGTCGGAGTGGTTGTCGTCAGGGTCTTCCGACGGCGGATCCCACGTGGGCGTGCTCGGTCCCGTCTCCACCCATCTCTCGTCCCTGTTATCGGCGGCTTCGGCCTCGATCACGATGGCGACGTAATCCTGATGCTGCCGCACATCCACTTCGGCTGCAGAGAGCGATACCACATGGCAACTTGCTGCGATGAGCGTCAGGGAAACGATACCGCGAAGGGTGTGGCACTGGAAACCGTGTCGCATGGGTACGGGAACTCGCCATTCGGTGATTGACCACACGGGTATCGGCCTGATGGCAACAAACTGTTGCCGACAATGCGACGGCAGTTGCCGAACGCTCAATCCGGATAGCGACGCGTCAAGGCGATTGCCAGCGCAAGCCGGCCGCTCTGCGCGGCATCGACATGCAGGAAACGCCGCCGCCACAGCTCGCCGAACAGTTTCCTGCGGCTGCCCGGACCACCGAGACAGGCCAGGAAGGCTTCGATCAGTTGCCGCTGCGCGGGGGCGATCCGGCGGCGGTCGTCGTGTGTCGCAAGCAAGGTCTCGATCATCGCGCGGCGGCTGTCTTCCCGAAACGGCAGTTTGAGGTTGCGTTGCCACAGACCCTGCCCTGCCCGGCGCAGCCGCGCGGCACCTGCCGCATCTGCCATCAGCGCTGCCTTGCCACTGGCGTTGTCACGGTGTATGCGGTAGTCGACCAGAGGGCGGTCAATGAACACACGCCGGCCGAACAGCTCGGCAGCAATGGCCAGCCAGTAGTCATGATAGGGCGTGAACCGGGGGAACGGCAGTGCCAGCGAGCCAAGTGCCCGGTTGATCAGCATCGTGTTGCCCATGACGCCGTTCTGTCCGAGTACCCGCGCGAGGTCGGGGCTGTTGCCGAGCCGGTAACCACGCCAGGCGAGGTAGGACTCCGCCATGGGCTGCCCGGTCGCATCGATCATGGCCAGATCGGAATGCACGAGTACCGGCAGATCCGGATCGGCCTGTTCGCACTCGTGCATGCGGGCCATCCCGACAGCCACACGATCCGGCCGCCAGACGTCATCCTGATCGGCAAAGGCAATGTAGTTCGCCCCGCTGTCGAGCACTGTCCGAAGACCACGCTCGAAGTTGCCGACATGACCCAGTCGATCGCTCGAGGCATGCAGTTGATCCACCCCGGGACGCAGCATGCCGCTGATCAGGGATACGGTTTCATCATCGGAGCCGTCGTCGAAGACGTGTATCCGCACCGGCCATCGCTGACTCTGCAGGGATTGCCATTGCGCTTCGATATGACGAGCGCCGTTACAGGTGCACAGCACCACATCGACCGGGATCCGGTATACGGACTGATTCATGGGCTCAGGGCTGCAAGACCAGGGCCATGACCTGCTCGGTATGATCAAGAACCTGACGACATCGACACGTTTTTCGAAAACGTGACACGGCAAACAATTGTCAACGTCGGAAGCGTTTTTCGCGCCAGCGGTCATGTGCGTCTAGATTGTGCGTCCCGACGACGAAACCACCTGCCAGCATGAACCTCCGCGAGACCGGCAAAACCCTCACCGACGACGAGGCTCGGCTGAACATGCGACTCCTCGCCGACAGCCTGCCCGTCATCGCCACGCCATGCAGCTTCATGCGGCTGTTCAACGACAGCCGCTGGCCGTGGCTCATGCTGATGCCGCGTGTGTTTCCCGCAGTGGCCGAACTGCACGAACTCGACGAGACAACGCGGGCAGGCTTTCTGGCCGACGTCAACACGGTCTCGTCGATACTGAAAGCCGCCACCGCCTGCCGCAGCGTGAACATCGCCATGCTCGGCAATGTGGTGCCGGACCTGCATTGTCACGTCGTGGCACGGCATGAGGATGACCCGGTCTGGCCTGCACCGGTCTGGGGCCATGGCGAGGCCATGCCCTACAACGACGCCAACTATCCCGCGCCGCTGGTGGACAGGCTCCGACGAGAGATCAGTTCCTGATCGCCCCGCCCCCGTGCAGCATGGCGTGAATGCGCGCGCGTGTCTCGGGGGTTCTGGCGAGCCTGATGAAGGCGCGACGTTCGCGATCGTAGAGATCCTGCTCGCTCGCGCTCGCCGCATTGCCGTCATCGCTGCAGACAATCGAGGCCACGGCCATCGCCACGGTCTTGTCGTGCGGGAAGAAGTCGCCGCGCGCCATGCCCTCGTCCATGAACCGCTCCATGCGCTCGATGATGTCGCCACCGGCCAGCTCGAATGAAGGCACCGCGGGCGGGCTGGCGTTCGCGCGCAGCGTTTCGATGAGCGCCAGCGCTGCCGTGTAGAGGCGATCGCGGTTCATGACTTCCCGGTCCTGCCCTTCACGGAAGTAGCGGAGCTTCGTGGCAAGCCTCGGCGAACTTGCCGTGGCACCGTAGCCGATGTTCATCCAGGTCTTCCAGGCCGCTTCCTGCCAGTCACCGAGGGCTCGGTACCAGCGGAGGTAGGTTTCCTTGACGCCACCACCGGCAGGCACCAGACCCACGGCCGCTTCGACCAGGCCCACCACCGAGTTGGTGTGCACGACGAGGGCGTCACAGTGCAGCAGCACCTCGAAACCACCACCAAGCGCAAGCCCCGACGGGGCGCCCACCACGGGAACCGCCGTGTACCTGAGTTGCTGCACGGCGTTCTGGAAGCGCGCAAGGAAGGCATCGATCTCGTCCCAGTTTGCGGCGTCGATGAGTGCGAGGAAGGTGTTGAGGTCGACACCCGCCGAATAATGCTGCGCGTCGTTGTGCACGAGAATGCCCCGACCTGGATCGGCCGCGGCCGCCGCAACCATGGCCATCGAATCATCATCGAGCACATTGGCCTTCGAATGGAACTCGACGAGCCGGATGCCGTTGCCGACATCGAAGAGGCTTGCCGAGGGGTTCGAGGCCATCTCACGACAGGTGCGCCTGAGCTCATGAAAGCGCACCACGCCTTCGGGACGCACCAGCGGACGCAAGGTACCGTCCGCGGCACGCTCCTTGAGCACGCCTGCCTCGACCACCTGGAAACTGCCGCCCTGCTCGAGCACGGCCGGCACCTCGGCACCGGCGGCGCGCGCGAAACCGGCAACCGTGTCGGCGCCGAGTGCGTCGATCATTTCGAAGGGGCCACGCACCCAGTTGAACCCGAGCTTCATGGCGTCGTCGATGGCCGCGGGCGAGTCGGTGACCTCGCCGAGCAGGCCGGCAGCGTAGGCGAGCACCCGTCCGAGCACGTTGCGGCAGAAACGTGCCTCGGCATCCTCGCCGGCAACGAGTTCGTGCAGGGGTTCTTCCTGTGCCGCAATCGCATCGGCTGCCCGCTCGACACGCTCAGGCAATGCTTCGTTCGCCGCACGGTAGTCGCCGCTGGCAAGATCGCGCGCAAGGCGCCCGGCGCCTTCGCCGCCGCGATAGAAACCGCCCTCACCCTTGTTGCCGGTGAGGCCCGCGTCCACCATGCCGTTGATCATGTCGCTTTCGGCACCGACGGCATGAAAGGCGTCGTCTGCGGGGAGAATGCTCCCGAGCGAGCGCACCACATCGGCCATGAGATCGATGCCGATGAGGTCGTAGAGACCGAACACGCCGGTTTTCGGAATGCCCATCGGGCGCCCCATCAGCGCGTCGGCGGTTTCGATCGGCAGGTTCTGCCTGAGTGCTTCGTCGATCCCTACCTGCAAGGCAAATACACCCACACGATTGCCGAGAAACCCCGGCGTGTCGTTGCAGACGACCACACCCTTGCCGAGCTCACAGTCGTTGAAGTCGGCCAGGGCGTCCATGACCTCGTCGTCGGTGTGTTCGCCATGCACGAATTCGAGAAGACGCATGTAGCGCACCGGATTGAAGTAATGCGTAATCGCAAAGCGGCGCTGAAAGGCCAGCGGCAGGCCTTCGACGAGCAGACGAATCGGAATGGTCGAGGTGTTCGAGGTGACGATGCAGTCCTCGGACACCACGTCCATGAGCCGATGGTAGAGATCGCGCTTGATGTCTAGGCGTTCGACGATGGCTTCGACAACCCAGTCGGCATCGCCGAGGCGGTCGAAATCGTCCTCGAGATTGCCCGTCTCGATGTTCCCGGCAACCGCAGGATGCACGAGTGCCGGCGGGTCGCTCCGCTGCAGGCGCTCGACGGCAGCGTTGGCGATGGCGTCCGGGTCGTCACCCTCGCTCCGGAGGTCGAGCAACAGCACCTTGTGGCCCGCGTTGGCAATCTGCCCGGCGATGCCCGAGCCCATGGTGCCGGAGCCGATCACGGCGATGTGCTTGAACATGGATTCTGCGTCTCTCTCGATCAGGGGCAAGGGCAGATCGTGCTTCGCGACGAAGACATCGCTGCCGTCGACAAGATGGCAGTCTGTCAGAAATCCCCTGACGGATGTGAACTGACGCCAGGCAGGCACGTATCATGACACCCCACCCGACAGGATCGCCCGCCGATGCACGTTTCCAACGAAGTCCGGAATGCCCTCGACCAGGGCAAGGCCGTGGTCGCGCTCGAAAGCACCATCATCACTCACGGCATGCCCTGGCCCGAAAACCGCGACACCGCGATCGCTGTCGAGCAACGCGTGCGCGACGCTGGCGCGGTGCCCGCGACCATCGCCATCCTTGGCGGCGAGATACACATTGGCCTCGACGCGGCAGCCATCGAAATGCTTGCCCGCGCCGACGAGGTCATGAAGCTTTCGCGCGCCGACCTTGCCTCGGCGCTGGCCAGAGGCAGCCATGGCTCCACGACGGTGGCGGCAACCATGATCCTCGCCGAACGGGCCGGCATCGAGGTGTTCGCCACGGGTGGCATCGGCGGCGTGCACCGGGGTGCCGCGACGAGCTTCGATATCTCGGCCGACCTTCGGGAACTCGCGCAGAGCCGCGTTCACGTGGTCTGCGCCGGTGCCAAGGCGATACTCGATCTTCCCGCAACGCTCGAAGTGCTCGAAACGCTCGGCGTGCCCGTGGTGGCCTGGCGGCAGGACGAACTGCCGGCGTTCTGGTCGCGTGCGAGTGGCATCGCCGCACCGAGCCGCATCGACGAACTCGACAGCCTCGTGCGTTTCATCCGCGCGCGGGATGAACTCGCGCTTGGCGGTGGCGTACTGATTGCCAATCCGGTACCCGCAAACGACGAAATACCGCGCGCGGAAATGCAGGGCTACATCGACACGGCGATCGCCGAATCGGTGGCCGCAGGCATCGGCGGCAAGGCCGTCACACCCTGGCTGCTGCAGCGCATCGTCGAGATCACCGGGGGGCGCAGCCTTGTGACCAACCGCGCACTGATCGAGAACAACGCCACACTTGCGGCACAACTCGCCGTGACACTGACCATCTGAAGCCGCAATAACTCGAACCGACAACGCGCTCGCCGCGTCATGTAAGTGCCGTTCCCGGTGAGTGTCGGCCCTGGCCGGCGCCAACCACACCAACCACACCAACCACGACTACCGCGCCTACCGCAACAGTTCCGATGCCCGTCGCCGCTCGTCTCGTGGCGTCAGCGAGAAATTCTCGCGATAGCATTTCGAGAAATGCGGAGCCGATACGAACCCGCAGGCCTGAGCGACATCGAGAATCGGCATACCGGTCTGCAGGAGCAGCTGTCGCGCTCGTTCGAGACGCAGTTCGAGATAGTAGCGGGTCGGCACGCACTGCAGGTAACGCTGGAAGAGGCGCTCGAGCTGCCGCCGCGACAGGCCCACATGCCGCGACAGTTCATCGAGCCCGATTGGCTCCTCGATGTTGGCTTCCATGAGCGCCAGCGCTTCGGCCAGTTTCGGCTGCGCCGCACCCACGCGCTGCGTCAGTGGCACCTTCTGCTTTTCGTGACGATCGCGAATGCGCTCGAGCATGAACTGTTCGGCAATGCGCGAGGCGATGGACGCACCGCAACGCACTCTGACGTCGTAGAGCATCATGTCGATCGGTGCGATGCCACCGGCACAGCTCAGGCGATCACGATCGATCTCGAACAGTTCGGCCGAAACCACGAGTTCGGGGAAGGCTTCACGAAAGGCCGCCACGTTTTCCCAGTGGATGGTGCAACGATAGCCATCGAGCACCCCGGCTCGTGCCAGCAGCCAGCTACCGGTACAGATACCGCCAAGCGTGGCCCCTTTCGCTGCCAGTTGACGAAGTGCCTGCATCAGGGCTTCGCTGTCGGTCTGATGCACGTCCAGCCCCGCGGCAACCAGCACGGCATCGATGTCGGCGCTCGAGGCAGCAGACTCGGCCAGTGATACATCGACCGCCAGCGACAGACCGTTGCTTGCCGCCACGGCATCGCCGTCGAGCGACACCAGTTGCCAGCGATAGTGCTCACATCCGGCGAGCTGGTTTGCCATGCGCATGACTTCGATCGCCCCTGTCAGGGCGAGCATGGAGAACTTCGGTATCAGCACCAGCGCGACCCGCGCCGGCTGTTCCTGGTGGCCGATCATGAGCGGATCATGACACGGGAACGGCCGCCATGCCAGCATTCCGATCACCTTTCCAATCCGGCGAATGGCGCCGCTCTTGTGCATCCGACATCTGACCGACCACGGTATCGCTCACCGGCACCCGGCCGGCCACGGCGCCACTCGTGCACGACTGAGCGGCCGGCGTCCCTGCCGGGGGAAACGGGTCAGTAGTTGGCGTCGGGGAACTCGCTCTTCCGGCGCGTCACGAAGTCCTTCAGCGCCTCGTCCACAGCAGGGTCGATGGGCGGCGCTTCGTAGGACTCCAGCGATTGTTTCCAGAGATTGTTGGCGCGCTGCTCGGCACTCAGCGAGCCTTCCGACTCCCACTGCTCGAAGCTGTTGTTGTCGGCAATGTTCGAACGCCAGAAGGCGCTCTCGAAGTTCGCCTGGGTGTGCGCCGAGCCGAGGAAGTGGTTGCCGGGGCCGACCTCGCGGAAGGCATCGAGTGCCTGCCCGTTTTCGCTGAGATCGACACCGGAGAGGAACACGCCGAGAGCACTGGCCTGATCGGCATCCATCATGAATTTCTCGTAGCTCATGACCAGACCGCCTTCGAGCCAGCCGGCCGTGTGCAGCATGAAGTTGACACCGGCAAGCCCCGCGGCCTGCATGGTGATGGCGGCCTCGTAGGCAGCCTGAGCATCGGCGATCTTCGAGGCGCAGAGTCCGCCACCACTGCGGAAGGGCACGCCCAGCCGCCGCGCCAGTTCGCCGATGATGTACATGACCTGCGATGGTTCGGGCGAGCCGAAGGTGGGCGCACCCGACTGCATCGACACCGAACTGGCGAAGGTACCCAGCACCACCGGCGCTCCGGGACGCACGAGTTGCACGAAGGCCATCCCGGCCATTGCTTCGGCCAGGATCTGGGCCGCGGTGCCGGCGACGGTCACGGGAGACATGGCACCGGCAAGAATGAAGGGCGAAACCACACAGGCCTGATTGGCACGCGCGTACACCTTGGCCGCACCGAGCATGGTGTCGTCGAAGGTCAGCGGCGAGTTGGCGTTGATGAGATTGATCACCACCGTTTTCTCGTTGCCGGTTTCAGGATCGATGAAATCGTCGCCGAAGAGGATCTTCACCATGTCCACCGTATCCTGGGCACGCTCGGGCGCCGTGACCGACCCCATGAAGGGCTTGTCGCTGTAGCGCATGTGCGTGTAGACCATGTCGAAGTGGCGCTTGTTGACGGGCAGATCCACCGGCTCGCAGATGGTGCCGCCCGAGTGATGCAGCCCCGGCGCCATGTAGGCCAGCTTGACGAAGTTCTGGAAGTCCTCGATGGTGGCGTAGCGACGGCCCTTGTCGAGGTCTCTGACGAAGGGCGAGCCATAGGCGGGCACGAGCACGGTGTGATCGCCACCGATGACCACGGATCGCTCGGCATTCCGCGCGTGCTGAGTGAACTGGCTCGGGGCGTTGTCCTGAATGAGTTTCCGGCAGAAGCCGCGCGGGAACCGCACGCGTTCACCCTGCACGTCGGCGCCGGCCTCGCGCCACAGATCCAGCGCTTCGGCATCGTCACGGAAATCGATGCCGATTTCCTCGAGAATGGTGTCGGCGTTGGCTTCGATCAGCGCGAAACCCTCGTCGTTCAGTATCCGGTAATACGGAATGCCTCGCTTGATGTAGGCCGGGGCTCGGGAACCGCCTGCCGCACGCGCACGACGCGCTTCTCTTCCACCACCTCGCCGCCTGCGCGGTGCTCGACTTTCGCTCATTCGCCTTGCTCCTGAAAAAAGACCCACCTGTGCCATTCGGGCACAAGATCTTACAAAGGAGTGCAGCTTCTCACGAAATCGAGTTGCTCGCGTGTCTGAATGCGGCGGCGATTGTCTCGACGCACCGCTTTGACGGCCTCGTCGGGTGTCTCGCCCAGTTCGACGAGGAGCCGTGCGCCGATCATGCCCGTGCGTCCCAGCCCGGCATAGCAGTGCAATGCCACCCGTTCGCCGATCCGGAGTGCATGGCGAATGCGCTCACCCTCCACCGCCCATCGATCCTCGAAGGCCTGATCGGGGATATCCATGTCGATGATGGGCAGGTGCAACCACCACATGCCAGCATTGCGCACCAGGCGGGGAATCACCTCGACCTTGTTCATCGTGAACTCGTGCGGCTCGATCAAACTCACGACCCCGTTGGCCCCCCAGTCCGCAAGGGCGGCAAGATCGGCCGCGAGCAGCCGGCCGGTACTGGTTGCAACGGGTTCGATGCGGGTACCGGGACAGGCAAACAGCCCGAGGCAGCCAACGCTGCCGGGTACCGGAACGGTATCGATCTGATTGGGGCTCGGGCCCCTGGGCTTGCGGAAAACCATGTGCGAAGTTTAGTCCCTGGCCGAAAGTCTTGCCTGACGCTCGACACAATACCGGTGTGAGAAACGTCTCATCTGCGCCGAAGCAAGCCAGCGTCAGAGATGGGAAACCATGCAAGGCCCCTGAAGGGCCGCACGAGACTAGTTCAACCAGACAGACACGCTGCGTCGCAGCCTGCCGAGTCGTTGCCGCACGGCCTGCGTCGAGCGATACAGGAACCCGGGCAACGGCCGTTGCACCGCTTCGAGCTTCCACATCGGCGAACAAATGCAGCCGAGATCGGCCTTGTAGGAGTCGATGTCTCCGCGCATGAAATCGTAGCGATGGATACCACGCGCCCGGCAATGCTGCATGAGCGCGAGGTGCGCCGTGGTCAGCGACAGATACCGGTTGGCGCCCTGACTCGAGAACCCACTCTGATAATAATGACAGACATTGTTGTCTTCGAAAACGTAGATCACGGCAAGCAGGCGCGGCCCGAGCCGGAAGCGCAGAATATCGGCCTGACCTGCCGCAAGAAAACTGCGCCCGACTCGACGATGAAACTCGCGGAAACGTTCGGAGGCGAAAATGCTGCGTCGACCCTTGGCCATCTGCCGCTCGTGACCGAGTTCCATGAGATCCCGGAAGGCCACGTCGAAACGTTCATCGGCCGTGCCGGCAACACCTGCCGCGATCGTTGCTTCGGCAAGGTCTGCGGAGCCTGTTGCCTCTGCCGCGAGCAGGGAATCGAGCACCGGACTGCCGTCACGTTCGAGTGCCCGCAGGCTTCTTCTGATGCGCGCGGCGCGACTCGGGGCGAGACGCGCGAGGTAGTCACTTTCGCTACCGGCAAGATCGACTTCGAAACGTGCTCCGGCTGCATGCAGTTCGAGCCCCTCGACTGCCGCATTCCTTGCCAGCAAGACGAGATTCGCATCATCGAGCAGGCAACGGAACTCGATGCGATACCACGAACCATTGCCGCGAAGGTGCTCGGCCAGCAAGGCGAGACTCGCCGCGCGGTGTTCGGGGTCGACAAGGAAATCGAGGTACTCGGTGACGACTTCATCCCGTCGGCTTTCTCCGGTACCGAGGAACATCAGCGTGAACAAGCCCGTGAAACGCTGGCGCTTGAGGTAGGCCGGCAGCAGTCCGACAAGCCGGCCATCGTCGTCGCGCACCGTCACGATGTGGAGGCGATCGCCCGCCGAGCGGTAGACCGACCACCAGTTGCAGTGCCAGAGCCAGCGGCAGAACACGGTGGCGCCCGGCACCCTTGACAGCAGTTCGCACCACTCGGATTCGAGGGCCTGGAACCTCGCCTCGTCAGCGATGACCGAGAGGCGATAGTCGGCTTGCACGGCATCATCGAACACCCTGTTATCGCTTCGACAACGGGGCGATATCGGCCCTGATTCCGCGTGATATGCTGCTGTCATGGAAAACAAATTGCATTCGCTGCTGGCTTCTCGGCGAGTGTTGCTCGCCGATGGCGCCACTGGTACCAACCTCTTTGCCGTCGGACTTGAAACGGGTGACGCACCGGAACTCTGGAACGTCGATCATCCCGAGCGCATCGCAGCCCTTCACAGGAGCTTCGTCGACGCCGGGTCGGACATCATCCTGACCAATTCCTTCGGAGGCACGCGCTACCGCCTCGACCTGCACAAGGCGGGCCATCGCGTTGCCGAACTCAACCGTCGAGCTGCCGAAATCGCCCGCGAAGAGGCCGAAAGGCCACGTAACGCAGGCGATACGGATCGCATCGTACTCGTCGCGGGTTCCATCGGCCCGACCGGCGAAATCCTCGAACCAAGCGGCGCACTGTCCATCGAAGCGGCGAGCGAGGCCTTTCGCGAACAGGCCGAGGCACTCGCCGCCGGTGGCGCCGACATCTTCTGGATCGAGACGATTTCCTCGAAAGAAGAGATCCGCGCAGCGATACTCGGAACCGCCGGACTGGGCCTGCCCATCGCCTTTACGGTCAGCATCGACACCAACGGTCGCACCATGATGGGCTTGACCGCTTCCGACACCCTGCACATCGGCGCCGAACTCGAAACCGAACTCGAGCAAGCCGCCAGGGAAACAGGGAAAGACTCCGTCGACGCGCCACTGATTGCGGCGGTCGGCACCAATTGTGGCATCGGCGCATCGGAAGTGGTGGCAGCAATCGTGAACATCTGCAAGGCTGGCGAGTCACTAGACTACCGACCGGCCTTCGTCGCCAAGGCGAACTGTGGCATTCCCGAGTACGTCGATGGCAAGATCGTCTACAACGGCACGCCCGAGCTCATGAGCGAATACGTGATCCTGGCGGCCAATGCCGGTGCCCGCATCATCGGTGGCTGCTGTGGCACCACCCCTGCGCATGTCGCCGCCATGCGCAAGTCACTCGATGCCTGGACACCCGGCCCGGCACCGACCCTGGCCGATATCGAAGCCTCTCTCGGCGAGGTTTCCACAGGGGCGAAAGCCCAGCTTGCCGGCGATCTTTCGGTGGCCGGCGGTTCGGCTTCGGGGCGCGGGGTACGCCGATCACGTCGGCGGCGCAGCTGAATCGGATAGCCGGCCAGCAACCCGCACCCCGGGCTCCGCCCTGCCCGACCAGTCCCGCAGCAGGAAACCAGTCGGGCTTGAACGACACCGTCAGTGGTTCTCGAGTGTGTCCTGCAGCGCCGTGTAGGCGGGTTTCATTGCATAGCGCTCGGTGAACAGCAGCGGTTTTGCGCTCGCGAACCAGGAATACCGGTCGGTGAAACCCCAGGTCTGAAAACCCCTGCAGGCGGGTTGATCGAGGCAGATGCGCATGATCTCGGCATAGGCATTGGCCTGGTCGTCGAGATCATCGCCGTCATTGATGCGTACATCGGTTTCGGTGATGTAGATATCGAGCCCGAGATCGGCAAAGCGCTGGAAGTTCCGGCGCACGCTCTCGAAGTCGTCGAAATGGCTCCAGACGTGCATCTGAAAACCCACGCCATCGATGGGTGTTCCTGCATCGAGCTCACGCTTGATCATCTCGTACATTGCATTCGACTTCGGGCCTTCCCAGGCGACGTCATAGTCGTTGTAGAGGAGTGTCGCCGTGGGGTCCACCTCGCGCGCCTTGCGGAAGGCGGCACCGATGTACTCCTCGCCCATGCCCCTGTACCAGACGGAATCGCGAAAGGAGCCGTCCTTCTCGAAGGCCTCGTTGACGACATCCCACATGGCCACACGACCGACGTAGCGTCCCGCCAGCAGTTCGATGTATTCCTCCAGCACGGGCGCAACCTCATCTCCTTCGAGTGCCTTCACCCAGGGCGGCAACTGCGCGTACCAGATCAGCGGGTGACCGTGCAGTGCCATGCCATTGGCTTCGGCGAAGTCGGCAAGATGATCGGCGTCGTCCCAGCGGAAGACGTCGCGTGCCGGCCAGATCCAGCCCATCTTGTGGGAGTTTTCCGGCGTCACGATGTTGAACTCCTCGGCCGCAATGGCTGCATAGAGTTCGTTGTCGGCGATCGTTGCGGAATTGAGCGTGGCGGCATAGCCGACCAGCAGACCTCGCTCGTCGGCGAGATCGCGGAGGCGCTTGCCGGGACGTTCGAAATCGGCGGGATCGGCCACCGTTACCGTGATGGTGCGCTCGTGGAAGAGTTCGGGATCAGTGGCATCCACGGCACGGAAGGTCATCCGGGTATCACCGATGTCGCTCTGTTGCGTTGGCCAGATCAGCGTGTAGGTGTCACCGCCGTCATGGATGAAACTGGCACTGGCGGGAATGTCCACGGCCACGAGTTCGGGAATGTCGCCGTCGGGATCGACGCCCCGCACGGTCTGGTTCAGAGTGTCGCCCACACGGATGATCGGGTTGACGATGCCGTTGACGTGAGGCTCGAAATTCACCGGATTCTCTTCGTCGCGCTCCACCGTCAGTCGCACGCTCTGGCGAGTGCGCAACGAACTGTCCTCGGCGTCAACGGCGACCACGGTGATGACGGTTTCACCGAGATCGGCCGGTAGCGGTGACCAGCGAAAGGTGCGCGTACCATCGTGGTTGTCGTCGAAGCTTGCACCCACCGGCAGCCCTTCGATGTACAGGCCCGGCACCGTGCCGTCATTGTCGAAGGGCGTGACGACAAATTCGAAGTCGGTGCCCAGATAGGCGAATTGATCTTCGAGGTCGATGAGTTCCGGTGGTGAATTGCCGTCACTGGTGTCATCCGGGGGCGTTTCGGTATCCGTCTCGATCCCGGGTTCGGTCTCGGGTTCGTCTGTCCCGATCGTGAGCGTGATGGTAGCGCGCGTTTCCACGGTCGGGTCGAAGGCATCGGTCGCGACGAAAGTCAGACGCGTCTCGGCGGCGGCATCGGCCGCGGGAGCCCAGACGAACTGACGGCTGCCATCGCCGTTGTCGTGAAAGGTGGCGGTGTCCGGCGCATCGACCACCCGCACACCCGGCACCTGACCATCGGGATCCGTCGGCGCGACGCGGAAGCTGAAACGCCCACCTTCTGCAACCGACTGGTCGC
Source organism: Gammaproteobacteria bacterium (assembly GCA_002746645.1). GTDB lineage: Bacteria > Pseudomonadota > Gammaproteobacteria > Granulosicoccales > Granulosicoccaceae > Granulosicoccus. The sequence continues at coordinate 58,961 of PDPU01000039.1, forward strand.
CGAGATTCTCGAAGACCGGGGGCTGATTGGCGACTCCGCCGTCGCCGCCCGCGCCTTTCTCGACCGTGATGGTCAGCGTGCGCTGCTGCACCAGCGTGGCATCGACGGCATCGACGGCCTCGAAACGAACGTTCCGCTCGCCCACATCAGTCACACCGGGCGTCCAGACCAGAGTTCGCGTACCGTCGCCATTGTCGTCGAAGCTTGCATTGTGGAGCCAGTCAAGCATCCTGACACCGGGAACATCGCCGTCAGGATCACTCGGACTGACGCGAACCCGCAGGGTTTCGCCCACGGCGACCGTCGCGGCACTCAAGGGCGCGAGTTCGGGCGGTGCATTCGCGAATGCGGGACTCGTGGAAACAAGCAATGCCGCGACCGCGACAAGCGCCTCCGGCGTGGCGGCTGAACCACGAAAAACACGGGGATACTCAAGAAAACAAGTCATGCCTTCGTCCTCTACTGGCTGGTTGAAACCCGCTGTTGATACCCGCCGTCGAGCGTCGCGCGGAACCGCACATGTTACCAATCGGTATGACAAACTGGAAGTACAATCTGCAATATGAGCAGCCAGTAATCCCGGCACATCGAACGAACCATCGGCTCAGCCACGTTTCCCGCGCATGCGAGGGCATGCGAGGCGCCGGAATCCCGCACTTTGAAACACGCGCCAGCGCCACCAGAATGACGCCAGGATTTCCGACTACCGACACGACTTCTTCGGCACCCCATGCTCAGCACCAACCTGATCACCAACCTTCTTGCCCTGGCCGTGGTACTGGTCGGCTTCGCCCTGCCCGACCCTGCCGGTGGCGTGATACTCAGCATCGGACTGTTCGCGCTCTCGGGCGGACTCACCAACTGGCTTGCCATCCACATGCTGTTCGAGCGCATTCCAGGCATCTACGGTTCCGGCATCATCAGCCTGCATTTCGAGGAGTTCAAGGCGGGCATTCTCAGGATGGTGCACGAGGAACTGTTCAATCGCGAGAAAGTGGAAACCCTGCTCGCTCCGGCAGACGATGACCAACGCGCGCAGACTGACAATGACCGAGGCGCTCCGGCAGACGACAACCAGATTGCACAGGCAAATGCTTCCCCGGACACGGAACTCCCCATCGATCTCGAACCGATCATTGCCGCCATCGATCTCGACAAGGCTTTCGACCAGCTCGTGGCAACCGTCATGGGTTCGAATCTCGGTGCCATGCTTGGCATGTTTGGTGGCGGCGAAGTGCTCGAACAATTGCGCGCGCCCTTCCGGAAACGCATGGCCGTCTTTCTCGAAGACATGGCCGCTTCACCCGAGTTCAGACAATCCCTGAGCCGCGAAATCGGCAAGCTCGCGAGCAGCGACCGATTCCTCGAGAAACTCGACCGACTGCTGCGCGCACGGCTCGATGAAATGACGCCCGACATGGTGCGCGACCTCATCCAGCGCATGATCAGGAAACATCTCGGCTGGCTCGTGATCTGGGGCGCGGTCTTCGGAGGCATCATCGGCCTCGCCGCCGCCCTGCTGAGACTGTATTTTCAATCTGTCTGACGATCGCGCACGTTCGGAAGCAGCCAACTGCCCGAGCAGTTCAAGGGCATCACAACTGCCCGAGCATGTCGAGGCAATGCAACTACCGGAACATGTCGAGGCAATGCAACGGCCGGAGCATCATGCGCCGCGCCTGGGCGACCGTGCCCGCAGCGGCACCCCGTCGAACTCGATTCCCTCCCAGCCTGTCTTCATGAACTGACGAATGTTGGGGTGACTGTCACCATCGGGGTTCTTCAGCACATCGGCACGGTAGAAGGCACCGAACAGCGCAAGCGTCTGCTCACGACCGAGTTCGTGCAGACGCGCGAAGGCGAACAGCCTGCAGGCGCCATTGTTCTGCCCGGCCTCGTTGAAAAGGTCGCCGTTCCTGAAGGCCGTGGGCACGAATGCGTAGTGCCGGTTGATCAGCGCCACCACGTCGGGAAACTCGATGTCACCCGGCCGGTGTTCGATACGGTTGAGCAGCAGTTCGATGTCGATCATGGTGGCGAACCTCCGGCCAGTCGCGGCCACTCGGATCCCGAAACGATCGGCAAGGCACTGCTCATCGGTCAGACGCGATCGAGATCGATCGGCTTCGAACTCACGCTTTCGCTGGCGCGCCGCGAGATGGCCGAGAGATCACACTGCTCGTCGTTCTCGGCATCAATGGCATCGGCCGCGGCGATGGCCGCGAGGTTGACGATGCCGCGCACGGTGGTGGACTCGGTAGTGACATGCGCGGCGCATTTCAGTCCCATGAGGATCGGCCCCACGGGCAAGGCATCGGCCATGACCTTGACCATGTTGTAGGTGATGTTGGCCGCATCGAGGTTGGGCATGATCATGAGGTTGGCCTCACCCTCGAAGGCCGCATGCGGAAAGATCCTCGAGCGGGTTTCCTCGGAGAGCGCCGCATCGGCGTGCATCTCGCCTTCGACCAGCAGATCCGGAGATTCCTCGACGATGATCTCGCGCGCGCGCCGCATCTTCATGGCGGAAGGATTGTTGCGGCTGCCGAAGTTCGAGTGCGAAAGCAGCGCCACGCGTGGCTCGATGCCGAAACGGCGTACCTGGCGCGCCGCCATCAAGGCCGTTTCGGCCACCTCTTCGGCCGTGGGATCGAGCGAGACATGCGTATCGGCAAGAAAGTAGTTGCCCTTCTCCGAGATCATGAGCATGAGCGCGGAAATGTCGCTGACGTCATCGCGCACGCCGATGATGTTGCAGAGGTAACGAATGTGGCGGGCGAAGGCGCCCTGAGTGCCGCAGACGAGGGCATCGGCATCGCCATGCAGCACCATGACGGCAGCGAAGGCAGTGTGCCGCGTGCGAATGACGTTGGCGGCGTATTCGGGCGAGACGCCCGAGCGTTCGTTGAGACGGTGGAAGGTGTCGATGTATTCGGCGTGCAGCGTATCGTCGGAAGGGTCGACGATATCGAAACCCTCACCGATGGTGAGCCTCAGACCGAGTTCGTTAATGGTCGACTCGATGACCTCGGGGCGCCCGAGCAGAATCGGGCGACAGATGCCGTCGTCGACGAGGATCTGCGTGGCGTTGAGCACCCGTTTCGATTCGCCTTCGGCAAGCACCACGCGTTTGACGTCGGACTGGGCACGCTCGAACACGGGCTTCATCACGAGTCCCGTGCGGAACACGAAGCTGCGCAGCTGCCGCTTGTACTGCTCGAAATCCTGCATCGGCCGCGTTGCCACACCACTGTCCATGGCGGCCTTCGCCACGCGCATCGGCACTTCGATCATCAGGCGCGGATCGAAGGGTTTCGGAATCAGGTACTCGCGCCCGAAGCGCAGCGACTCGCCACCGTAGGCCTTCGAGACTTCGTCACCGGCCTCGCGCATCGCCAGATCGGCAATGGCTTCCACGGCCGCTGCCTGCATCTCGCCGTTGATTTCGGTAGCGCCGACATCGAGCGCCCCCCGAAACAGGAAGGGAAAGCAGAGCACGTTGTTGACCTGATTCGGATAATCGGAGCGGCCGGTGGCGGTGATGGCATCGTCGCGCACCGAGTGCACGATGTCCGGGCTGATCTCGGGGTCGGGGTTGGCGAGCGCCAGCACGAAGGGATTCGCGCCCATGCGCTTCACCTGCTCGCCCGAGATGGTGCCCGGGCCGGAGAGCCCGAGGAACACGTCGGCACCCTCGATCACGTCATCCAGCGTGGTCGCGTCGGTGTCGACGGCGAAGGCTTCCTTGTAGGGATCCATGCCTTCCCTGCGTCCCTTGCGAATCACCCCGCGGCTGTCGAGCACGCGAATGTTCTCTTTCCTGAGCCCCATGAACACCAGCAGGTTCAGACAGGCAAGCGCCGCCGCACCCGCGCCACTCGCGACGAGACGCACCTCCTCGATGCGCTTGTTGGCGACGCGCAGCCCGTTCCTGATGGCCGCCGCCACCACGATGGCGGTGCCGTGCTGGTCATCGTGGAACACGGGAATGTTCATGCGCTCCCGCAGGCGCTTCTCGATCTCGAAGCACTGCGGCGCCTTGATGTCTTCGAGGTTGATGCCGCCGAAGGTAGGTTCGAGACAGGCCACGGCATCACAGAACCGGTCGATGTCGGTGCAGTCGAGTTCGAGGTCGAAGACGTCGACATCGGCGAATTTCTTGAACAGCACGGCCTTGCCTTCCATGACCGGCTTCGAGGCCAGCGCGCCGATGTTGCCGAGCCCGAGCACGGCGGTGCCGTTGGAAACGACGGCCACGAGATTGCTGCGCGCAGTGACGTTCGCGGCCTCGAGAGGATCAGCCTCGATGGCGCGGCAGGCGGCCGCCACACCCGGCGAGTAGGCGAGCGCCAGGTCGCGCTGGTTCACCATGCGCTTGGTGGCGGTAATGGAGAGCTTTCCCGGCTTCGGGTAACGGTGGTAGATCAGCGCCGCTTCGTCGAGTGACAGTTCGGCGTCACTCTTGCCCCTGTCCTCTGCACTGGTGTCGTTGCTCATGTGGCGGCTGTCTCCTGCTCGCTGACGTGACGCGGCCGACCTCGACAACCGGGGCCGGCCACGGAAAGAACTCAATTATGCGGTGAAAGCAGTCCGTCGGCCACCGCCCGGTTGAAGGCACTGCAGACGGCCATCAACGACGCGCTGGTGATGTTGCTGTTGAGCGCCGCACCGTAGCGCGTTTCACCCTTGCCGAGCTGGATCTCGACATAGCAGGCGGACTGCGCATCCTGCCCCACGCCGGTGGCGTGCTGGTGATAGTCGATCACGCGCATGGCCACCCCGAATTCCCGGCAGAGTGCGTCGATGAAGGCATCGATCGGTCCGTTGCCATGACCGTGGATTTCCCGGACCGCCCCTTCGAAGAGCACCTCGGCAGTCAGTTCGCGGTGTGATTCGTCGGCCTGATCCTCACGGGTGGTGTGGCGCTGGAACACGAGCGGCGCATCGACATCGAGGTAGGTCCGGTCGAAGAGTTCGCGGATCATCCCGGAATTGACTTCCTTGCCGGTTTTCTCGCTGGTGCGCTGTACCACCTGGCTGAACTCCATCTGCATGCGACGTGGCAGTTCGAGCCCGTGATCCTGCTCGAGGATGAAGGCCACGCCACCCTTCCCGGACTGGCTGTTGACACGAATCACCGCCTCGTAGGTGCGCCCGAGATCCTCGGGGTCGATGGGAAGATAGGGCACTTCCCAGAGCGGCTGATTGCTCTTTCGCATCGCCGCGAAACCCTTCTTGATGGCGTCCTGGTGCGAGCCCGAAAAAGCCGTGAAGACCAGCTCGCCGGCGTAGGGATGGCGCGGATGCACGGGCAACTGGTTGCAATGCTCGGCGGTGCGCTTGACATCGTAGATGTCGGAAAAGTCGAGATTCGGATCGACACCCTGGGTGTAGAGGTTCAGCGCCAGCGTGACCAGATCCACGTTGCCGGTGCGCTCGCCGTTGCCGAACAGGGTGCCCTCGACACGATCGGCTCCGGCAAGGAGTGCAAGCTCCGTGGCGGCAACGGCACAGCCACGATCATTGTGCGGGTGCACGCTGATGATCAGCGCATCACGATTCGCGACTTCGCGGATGACCCACTCGACCTGGTCGGCATGTACATTGGGCGTGGACATCTCCACCGTCGCCGGCAGGTTGATGATGACCTTGTTTTCCGGTGTCGGCTGCCAGACGGCATTGACGGCATCGACGACTTCCACGGCATAGTCGAGTTCGGTGCCGGTGAAGCTCTCGGGCGAATACTGGAACACCCATTCGGTGTCGGTCTGCTTCGCGGCCCGTTCGGCCACCATCTCGGCACCACTCGTGGCGATACCCTTGATGGCGTCCCTGTCCATGCCGAACACGACGCTTCGCTGCAGCGTGGAGGTGGAGTTGTAGAGGTGCACGATGGCGCGCCTGGCGCCTTCCAGCGACGCAAAGGTGCGGTCGATGAGCCCCTCGCGCGCCTGCGTCAGCACCTGCAGCGTCACGTCGTCCGGCACCCGGCCTTCCTCGATGAGCTTGCGCGTGAAGTCGAAGTCGGTCTGCGAAGCCGAGGGGAAACCGATCTCGATTTCCTTGAAGCCGAGTTTCACGAGCAGATCGAACAGACGCAGCTTCCTTTCGGTGCCCATCGGCTCGATCAGCGCCTGGTTGCCGTCACGAAGATCCACGCTGCACCAGATCGGTGCAGTGTCGAGGGTGCGGTTCGGCCACTGCCTGTCCGGCAGTGCCACCGGCGGAAAGGGACGGTACTTCTGTTGAGGGTCGTTCATCATGGTGGTGGTCTCGAGGTGATTCCTGCCCGGGCGGCGCGGTTCATCGCGCAGCCTCCGTGTGTGACGCTGCCCTGCCACCGCTACCGGATCGCGCCATCCCGGCAGCGGCAGCGAAGTTCGAGCAGAGGACGCAGGTCGTCCGTGCGAGATGTCGGCAGTGACGTCATCAACAGGGAGAGCTTGGGCAGGAAACGGCGTGGCATGATCTTGTAACCCCGAGGGGTGTATACAGCGTTGTGATGGCCGGTTGAAGGTGCGGTGGAGCCAGGTCGGCTCGCGGGTGGCCCGAGTGGTGGGTCGGGCAGGTCATGTTCTCCCGGCGCTCTTCAGAAAGAGGCCGGGCGACGAAGCACCCCGGTGCGCTGTGGTTTGATCATGGAGCGAGATTACTGCTCGTGGGCGCTGCGGTCAAGGGCTACCTGATGGCGCATCCTCTCCGATTCGGTCGCTGCCCCTCACTCAAGCAGCGGCCGCACGAGCTTTTCGAGGCCGTTGACCTTGATTTCGTGGATCAGCGCGAGGCGTTCGCCGAGTCTGCCCGCGGGAAATCCCTCGCGCCGGAACCAGACCACGTAGGGTTCCGGCAGGTCGATCAGGCGCGTGCCCTTGAAGCGTCCGAAGGGCATCTCCATGGATGCCGCCGCGATGAGCTCCTGCGATCGCGAATCCCGAGTCATCACGGCGCATCGCCTCTCGCCTTCAGCGACTGCTCCTTCGGCAGGGGCACCTGCAGGAACGGCACATCGAATTGCGGCTCGTTGCGATCGGTTTCCGAGGACTTCGTGGCCGGCCCACTCACGAAGCGGAGGTTGCGCGTGCTCAGCACCGGTCGATTCAGGGAGTGCGCCAGTTCGCGCCAGATGAAGAGCAGACCGGAGAACACGATGATGGCCGAACCGATCAGCACCATGCGATCGACCGACTCGCCGAAGACGAAGGCACCGAAGATGAGCGCCCAGAGCATCTGGCTGTACTGCATGGGCGCGACGAACTGCGCCTCGGAGACGCGGTAGGCGCGCACCATGAGCAGCTGCCCGGCCACACTCAGGCAACCGATCAGCGCCAGCCGAACCACGGCTTCGCGCGGCATCGGCTCGTACACGAAATACGTCAGGACGCCGGCCACGAGTATGTTCATGAGCATCGGGAAGATCACCAGCGTGCTGCCGTGTTCGCGCGAGCCGATCTTGCGTGTGACGATGGCCGTGGCGGCAACACAGACGGCACAGATACCCGCGGCAAGGTGATGCACCGTCAGCTCGCTGTTGCCCGGCCGCAGCACCACGAGCACGCCGACCATGCCGAGCGCGATGGCAATTCCGCGCACGAAGTGAACCCGTTCGCCGAGGATCGGAATGGCCAGCAGCGTGATCAGAATGGGTGCGGCAAAGAGCAGCGAATAGACTTCGGCCATCGGCAGGTTCTGGAAGGCATGAAAGCCGCACAGCATGCCGATGGCGCCGAAGAGGCTTCTGAGTCCGACGAGCACGGGCAGCCGCGGGCGCAGCGATCTCTCGCTCGGATCCACGGCCACGATCAGGGTGAAGGGCACGAAGCTGAACAGCATCACGAAGAAGGCGATCTGCACGCTCGGCACACCCTCGATGCTCTTGATCAGGGCGTCGTGCGTGGAGAACACGGCAAAGCCGAGCAGCGCGAGGCCGATGCCGGCAAGGACGGACGAAGATGCGTCAGATTGGTTCATGGCGGTGAGGAGGGAAAGCGCCGAGCATCGGCACGGTGGCCTGTCGTGTCGCGTGACCGGTGCCACACGTCAGATACCGTTCACCCCGCTGGAAGGCGTGGAATTCGGGCGCGAGACGGTGCTGTTATAGTGCGCACAATGTAGCATCATTGCCGCCGGGGAGTGACGCATGCGTCTCCTGATACCGCTGTTTCTGTCGCTGTTCGGCGCCGGTATCGGTTTCGTCGTGCACACCGTCGTGTCCAGGCCCGGAAGAACACCCCTGCCCTGTCTCGTGGCGGGCGGCGTTGGCGCCTTTGCCGGACTCATGGCGCGCGATCTCCTGGACATCGAATGGGGCGGGAACATCGGCGGCAGCCTCGCCGCACTGTCTCTCGGTGCGCTTGTGGCTGCACTGGCCGTCGGGCTTGTCGAGCGCGACTGAGCATCGTCACCCTGGCTGCATGCGCTCCTGAGCGTTGCATGAGCAACCGTAGCGATGAACTGACCGCATCCCCCGACCACATGCACGCCTGACCGTTCCCTCAAGAATCGCCGCCATCGGGAAGATCGCCGGTATCGAGAAAGGGCTGCACCGAGAGGGTCTTGCCGGCGTGGCGGCCGAACACGAACTCGACACCGCTGGCCGCTGCCCGTCGATAGTCGGCAGGCGTATCCACGCCCGTGACCAGACACTCGATCTTCACGTCGGCCGCCCAAGGACAGAGCGCATTGCCACCCGCTGCCGCTGTGTTGCCGTTCGCCGTCATCGCGGCAAGACGCGACAGCGGTATCTGCAGCATGTCGAAATACACCAGCCGCCGGAGGGCTGCCAGCGCCGGCGGCTCGCCCGGCTCGCGCAGGAGGCAGCGGAAGCCCGCGCGGCGGAGGTTGCGCATGGCCGGAATCACGAGGCTCAGGTGGTTCATGATGTCCGGATGGGAAAGGCTCAGGCAGAGATCCTGTGGCGCCACCTGTCGCTCACGCGCTTCGACGATCAGCCAGTTCACCGTCAGTGGCAGGAGCGATTCGGCGGCCAGCTCGACGATCAGTTCACCACCGAGACGTGTGCCGCCGGTCGGCGGATAGAAGGCAAGCAGATCAAGCGCCATCTCCAGCCGCTGCCGATCATCGCATGGCGTCTGCTCACCGAGGTGCCGAAGACGCCAACTGCCGATGGCATTGCCGAGCCCCGGACTCACGCCAGGCTCGAGCCGCCAGTGCGAATCATGTGTGCTGCCTGCCATGACAGTGCGGTTTCGCAGCGGCGCTCCGGAGACAGTGCCACCACGCAGCGGGATGACCTCGGCGCACGTGCCCTCCGTGCCGGACGCGCTTTTCGTTGTGCTTGCCGCTTCGTCCAGACGGCCGGGAAAGGCTACCACCGAATCGTGACCGCGCGCTGTGACCGTCGCCGACGCGGTGCACGCGGATGGAAGCGGTTTCACGTCCGGCGAGTGCGCAGCGGGCAGATTCGCGTCATTTCGCTGCATACCCGATAGCCGCTCGACAGACCCATCGGCACCGGCACGTTCCGTTCCGGCGGGTGCCGCCCCGGCGTGTGCCGCCCCGGCACGTTCCGTTCCGGCACGTTCCGTTCCGGCGTGTGCTACCCCGGCGCGTGCCGTCCCGATGTGTTCGCTGCCGAATCGGTTTGCCCCGAGCAGGTTCTCCCCGGGCAGTCGCCCCGAACAGATCCAGCCGCCGCCGCGCAGTCTGAGCTGATGCTCGTCGAGCGACATGAGCCGATAGCGAAGCTGGACCCGCCAGGGCTTGTGATCGACGTGGAGTTCGAGATCGGAGAAGAGATCGAGGTAGTTGCCGGCAACACGCCGCGCATGAGCAAGACGGCAACGGTGCAACAGGATGACTACCGTATCGCGCGAGATCCGCGCCAGATAATCACGACTTCTGAGCCTGACTTCGATCACCGCCACGAGATCCGCAAGCGCCTTCGCGGCCAGGACATCACCGTCGTGACGTGCAAGCGACTCGAGTTCGACGAACTTCAGGAACAGCAGACAGCCCTGCAGCGTCCCCCTCGGCAGATCACTGCCACGCGCCAGATGCCGGCGAAACGCGGCACGATCGGGCAGACTCTGCAGTGATGACGGTATTCTGCTCTGAAGCATGGTTCGATGTGAAGGGGCTGACGGCGCACTCCGTGTAGCGACTGTCAACCGAGGCACTTGATCGAACAGTACGCAAATCGGTGCCGATGTGCGTTTGACGGAACAGGAACGCTGTCCAGTTGTCGGACAGGCTGCCGCTCAAGGCAAAAACGACGGCATGGAGCAATGCGAGGAATCCTCATGAACAAGGCAGGCGACACCAGTGAACGGCGTGCGACGAGCGGCAACGGCCTGTCCGCGTTCACGGCACTGACACTCCTTGGCAGCTGCCTGCTCCTTGGCGCCTGTGTCGGTGACATCACGGATTTCGATTCCTCGGACAGCGACTCGGATGAGCTTGACCTGTTCTGCCCGGAAGTGATCACGAACAACGGGCCGGTCAGCGCCCATGCGCCGCCCGCACCGTTCCCTGACATCGCCTCAGCCGCCCAGACCGACAATTCGGGCAGGGACGCGTCTTCCGATTCCGGCAACACATCCACCATCAGCCCACGTGCCGACAACTGCTCGATCGAGGCCCGCAAGGTCTGGGTCTACGATGCCATGCGCGACTACTATCTCTTCGCCGATCAGGTACCCGACAGCATCGATCTCGCACAATATGCCGACGAACAGGAACTGATCGAAGCACTGCGTGTGGAGCCCTACGACCGCTTCAGCTACATCACCGACGCCAGCACCTACGAGGCGCAATTCGAGAAGGGTGAAATCTGGGGTTACGGCTGGCAGACCTCCGCACAAGGCGAAGACATCCTCTTTGCGTACATCGATCCGGGTTCACCGGCCGATACTGCCGGTCTCGAACGCGGCGACAAACTCGCGTCGCTGAATGGTTACACCGTCGCCGAATACCGCGAGTTGCCTGTCGAAACGCGCAAGGCCATCTTCGGTGAAAACGGCACCCCCACCACCGTCACCATCGGATACATTCGCGGCGGTGCCGCAACGGTCGAAGTCGACGTGACCAGTGGCAGCTACCTGCTCGAAACCGTTACCGACACGCGTGTGATCGAGCGCGGCAACCACAAGATCGGCTACTTCAACTACCTGCAGTTCAACAACCCTTCGCGCACCGCGCTGGCCGACGCCATCGAGGAACTCGAAACCGCAGGCGTCAACGAACTCGTCGTCGATCTCCGTTTCAACCCGGGTGGACGCGCCACCGTTGCCTCCGAATTCGGCGCACGCATCGGTGCCTGCAAGGTCATGGGTCAGGAGTTCGGCACCATCGCCTTCAACGAGCGTTACGACGATCAGGACCTGACCTGGGATTTCCCCGGCCATGCGATCAAGCTCGAACTCGATCGCGTCTACTTTCTCGTCAGCGATGACAGCTGCTCGGCATCCGAGATGCTGATTGAGTCGTTGAAGCCCTACATGGACGTCGTGGTCGTTGGCGATACCACCTGCGGCAAACCCTACGGCACGATGGCACGCGAACGTTGCGGCAAGGCTCTCAACCTCGTCGAGACCGTCTGGTCGAATGCCAGCGGAGAGGGCGACTACTACGAAGGGCTGGCACCAGACTGCCCCGCGCTTGACGACACGAGCATCGCGCTCGGTGCCGACGACGAGGTACTGCTGAGCAACGCGCTTGCCCACATCGAGTCCGGCAGCTGCAGCACACCGAACGCTGCGGGCGAAAGCCGTCTCGCGGCACGAATGGGAAGCGCCGCAACCTCGAACGAGGACTGGACCGACCCCGCACTCGTGGAACTCGCCTCACAGCTCAACGACGGCGCACGCGGACTGCGTTTCTGACCGAGCGTCAGATCGCCACGGTCTTGCCGGGGTTCATGATGTCGTGAGGATCCAGCGCACGCTTGATCACGCGCATGGTGTCCACTGCGGCATCGCCGTGCTCGCGTCGGAGGTACTTCAACTTGCCGAGTCCGACGCCATGCTCACCGGTGCAGGTGCCGCCGAGTTCGAGTGTCTTCTCGACCAGCATGGCGTTGCAGCGTTGTGCTTCGGCAAGTTCATCGGCATTTTCGGGGTCGATGCAGAAGATCATGTGAAAGTTGCCGTCGCCGACGTGTCCGATCACGGCAGGCTCGAAACGACTGTCCTGCATGGCTTCGCGCACGTAGCTGACGATCTCGCCCAGTTTCGAGATCGGCACGCAGGCATCGGTGGTCATCGCGAGCTTGCCGGGATAGCGCGCGGTGATGGCGAAGTAGGCATCGTGGCGCGCACGCCAGAGGCGCTGACGGTCTTCCTCGAACTTCGCGCTCAGCATCTCACCGGCACCATGTTCGGCGGCAATGTCGCCAAAGAGCGCCACCTGCTCTTCCACCGACTGTTCGGTGCCGTGAAACTCGAGAAACAGGGTGTCACGCACCGGGTAGTCCAGCTTGCTGTAGTCGTTGATGGCGGCCATGTACTGATGATCGACGAGTTCGATGCGCGCCATCGGCAAGCCCATCTGGATGGTTTCGATGACGGTACGCACGGCTTCATCCACTGAAGGAAAATCCACCACTGCACTTCTGATTGCCTCGGGCAGTCCGTGCAGGCGCAGACCGACTTCGGTGATGACACCGAGGGTACCTTCGGAACCGACAAGCAGATGCGTGAGGTCATAACCCGCCGATGACTTCTTCGCGCGCGAACCGGTATTGACGATGTTGCCATGCGCATCGACATAGGTCAGCGACATCACGTTCTCGCGCATGGTGCCGTAACGCACGGCATTGGTTCCCGAAGCCCGCGTGGCGGTCATGCCACCGATGCTCGCCCCGGCCCCCGGATCCACCGGAAAGAAGAGACCGGTGTCGTGCAGGTAGTCGTTGAGTTCGCGGTGAGAAATGCCCGCCTGCACGCGGCAGTCGAAATCATCGGCATTCACGGCGAGCACCGCCCTCATCGATGAAAGGTCGATACTGATGCCACCCTCGATGGCCTGCAGGTGCCCTTCGAGCGACGTGCCTGCACCAAAGGGAATCACGGGCACCCGGTGGCGCGCGCAGAGCGATACCACCTCGGCCACCTCTTCGGTGGACTCGACCATCACCACGGCATCGGGCAGCGCCGGCGCGTGCCAGCTTTCGCCGTGTCCATGCTGCTCACGCTGACTCTGACCGGTGGACAGACGATCACCGAAACGTACCCTCAGCGCATCGACGACCGCCGCTCGCGCTGTGCTTTTCTGGCTCATGACTTTGCTCCTCGCTTCTGGCATGCTTGAAACATCAATCCCATGGGGAAACCGGCGTGCTACCGAAGACGTGCTGATGACCGAAAGACCTCTGACAAGGTCAATGCTAGCAACACCGCTCCGGCAACACTGCCTTCCTCACAATGCGTAACCGAGCGAGTCTCTGCCATGAACACCGCCACTGACCTCAAGAACCTCGACAAGGCACTTCTGCATCCCTTCACCGATCTGCGCGCCCACGAAGAAAAAGGACCCTTCATCATCAACCGTGGCGAAGGAGTCTACGTCTACGACGACAACGACAAGCGCTATCTCGAAGGCATGTCGGGCCTCTGGTGCAGTGGCCTCGGCTTCAGCGAGCCTCGCCTGGCCGAAGCAGCAGCACGGCAGTTCGAGCGCCTGCCCTACACGCATCTCTTCACGCATCGCTCCAACGATACCGCGATCCAGCTCGCCGACAAGCTGGTGTCGATTGCCCCCGAAAGCATGTGTCGCGCCTTTCTCGTGAACTCGGGTTCGGAGGCAGTCGATACGGCAGTCAAGATCGCCTGGTTCTACCACATCGCCCGCGGCGACAACAAGAGAAAGAGCTTCATCGCGCGCAAACGCGCCTATCATGGTGTAACCGTGGCGGCGGGCAGTCTAGCGTGCCTGGCCTACGTGCATGACGGCTTCGACCTTCCCGCCATCGACGTGCACCACGTTACGACACCGCACCACTACCGCTACGCCGAAGAAAACGAAAGCGAAAGCGAATTCACCGACCGTCTCGTGGCCGAAGTCGCCGCGGTGATCGAGGAGCATGGTGCCGACACCATCGCTGCCTTCATCGCCGAGCCCATCATGGGCGCGGGTGGTGTCATCGTCCCGCCCGATGACTACTTCCGGAAACTGAAACCCCTGCTCGAGGCCAACGGCATCCTGATGATTGCCGACGAGGTCATCTGCGGATTCGGTCGCACGGGCAACGTCTGGGGGTCGCAAACGATGCACTACGAGCCCGACATCATGACCGTGGCCAAGCAGCTCTCGGCCGCCTTTCTGCCGATCGGCGGCGTGCTCGTCAACGACAAGGTATACGAAGGGCTGCGCGCCGGCAGCGACCAGACCGGCATGTTCGGCACCGGCAATACCTACGGCGGTCATCCGGTGTCCTGCGCAGTCGCACTCGAAGCGATCCGGATCTACGAGGAAGACGGCGTGTACGAGAACGTGCGGGCGATGGCACCGAAGTTTGCCGAACGCCTGCAGGCGCTCGCCAACCACCCGCTGGTAGGCAACGTGCGTTGTCGTGGCCTCATCGGTGGCGTGGAAATCGTGCGCGACAAGAGCACGCGCGAGCAATTCCCGCTGGCCGACAAGACCGGTTTCAAGGTGGCAACGGCCGCACTTGCTCATGGCGCCGTGGTACGGGCCATTCCGTTCGACACGATCGGCATCTGCCCACCGATGATCATCAACGAGGAACAGATCGACGAACTCTTCGATGCAGTGGGTGACGCACTCAACGATGTCGCCAATCAGCTCGGCACGGGCTGAGTGGAATGAGCCCGCAAGTGCGGATTCCATGCGCTGCCGGCCTGCCATGCAGGCCGTAGCAGCTTGCCATTGTCGGCGATGCAACAGGTGAGCTTCCGCACGAACCTGTCGCCATCGTTGCAGCCGCTGCGTTCGCGCCTCTGCAGCGGCCCGGAACGCACCTCATGACACTCGCCGACCTGAGCGAGGAACAGCGCGCGAAGCTACCCGCCCTGCTCGCTGCCTTCGTCGCTCGCTATGGCGGCGATGAAACCGATGTGCAATTGTTCCGGGCACCCGGGCGCGTCAATCTGCTGGGCGATCACACCGACTACACCGGTGGTCTCGTGTTTCCCTGTGCCATCGATCTCGGCACACTGCTGCTGTGCCGGGTGACCACCAACACGAATGCGAACCCAGGCACAGGCACAGGCACAGGCACAGGCACAGGCACAGGCACAGGCACAGGCACAGGCACAGGCACAGGCACAGGCAACAAGCCTGCGCGCATCCGGCTTGCTTCGATGCAGTTCCCCGAAACGGCGGACGTCGATGCCAGCGCAGCAATGCCATCACTCGGCGACAGCTGGTGCAACTACGTGCTCGGCGTATTCGAGGCATTTCGCCGACGCGGGCACGCTCTGCCCGGCATCGACTGCCTCTACTGGGGCAACCTGCCGAACGGCGCCGGGCTCGGTTCCTCGGCATCGATCGAGGTGCTGAGTGCCGTCGCCATCGACGCGATCATCGGCAGCAGGATGCAGGGCCCCGACATCGCTCGTCTCGCTCAGGCGGCCGAAAACGATTTTGTCGGCATGCAGTGCGGCATCATGGATCAGTTCGCGGTCATGATGGGTGAGCGCGGCCACGCAATCATGCTCGACTGCGCCACACTCGACTACCGCGCCGTACCCCTGCTCATCGCAGATCACCGTATTGTCATTGCCAACAGCAACCAGCGACGTGAACTCAGCCATTCGGCCTACAACCAACGTGTCAGGGAATGCGCGCGCGCACTGGCTCTGGTCGCGAAGCGCAACGATGTTTCGGCTCTCGGTGAACTCCGGCCGGAACAACTCGGTGAACTCGCCGAACCGTTCGCCGAAGACCCGCAGGCCTTCAACCGGCTCCGCCATGTGGTCGAGGAGAATCAACGGGTGCGCGAGGTAGCTCAGGCAATGGCGTCGGGCAACGTGAAGCGCGTGGGTGAAATCATGAATGCCTCGCATGCCTCACTGGCATCGCTGTACGAGGTATCGAGCGACGCCCTCGACGCACTGACCCGCATCGCACGTGAACAAGACGGCGTGGCCGGCAGCCGCCTGACCGGTGCCGGTTTCGGCGGATGCACGGTATCACTCGTCAGGGAACCCGACATCGACGCGTTCATGCACGCGGTCGGGACGCGATACCGGCAGGAAACGGAACTTGCTGCCGACTTCTTCTGCATCGAGGCAGCCGCAGGCGCGAGCCATGTTGCCATCGACACCCGGAGATCGTCGGACACGACTTGACACGGTTGTCTTTCAGTTCAGGGAACCAACAGCTCAGGGAACCAACAGCATGAAGCCCAGTCATCAACTCCGTTGGCACCCTCTCCTTGACGAGTGGGTCATCATCGCCGCAGGTTCCGACACTCGCCCCTGGTCGGGCGCTGTCAGCAAGGTCAGTCAGACACGAAAGCCTGTTCACGACCCCGGCTGCCATCTCTGCCCCCGTGTCTCACGAGCCACTGGCGCAACGAACCCGGACTACCGCGGCCCCTTCGCCTTCGACAACGACTTTCCGGCACTCGACTCCACCGCCAGCGACATCGCGGCCGCACCCATCCGACCTCCTGAACACCCCTTGCTGGCGAGTGCCCCGCCGCTCGGACGCTGCCGCGTGGTGTGCTGGTCGGAACGTCACGACGCCACGCTCGCCTCGCTTGCCAACGACGAGATGCGGGCGGTAATACAACTCTGGCGCGGCGAGTTCAAGGCACTGGCAACACTGCCCGAGGTGAAGCAGGTACTCATGTTCGAGAACAAGGGCGAGGAAATCGGCACCTCCAATCCACATCCGCACGGTCAGATCTATGCCACGCCTTTCGTGACCCAGATCGCCAAGCGCATGTGCCGCGCGCAGTCACTGTACGCACAGGAATCGGGCGGCTCGCTGCTGCAGTCACTGCTGGCGGAACCCTACATCCAGGAACACCTGCTCATCGATCGCAACGAGCATGCCTCGGTCATCGTGCCCTATGCCGCCCGCATGCCCTATGAAACCTGGGTGTTGCCGCACCGCCACGTCTGCACGGTGGCGGAACTCAGCGACAACGAGCTTCTCGACATGGCCGCGCTTCATCAGCGCCAGATGCAACGCTACGACCGCCTGTTCCGGCGCTCGGCACCGAACATCACCCTCTGGCACAACGCGCCGGTCGACAACCATCCCGACAACGAACACTGGTGCTTTCACATCACCATGCTGCCACCGCTTCGTGACCCGAACAAACTGAAGTTCCTCGCCGGTTTCGAAACGGGCTCCGGCAACATGGTGAACCCCGTGCAGCCGGAATCAGCCGCAGCTGCCCTGAGAGATACTTAAGGCCGGGACTCAGCGACCGTAATTCAGCACGAGATACTGCCTGACGGTCTCCGCGACGTAGTTCAGGAGGTTCTCGTCCGAGTTTCCGCCACTCCACTTACCGGCAAAGGCGTTGGAACTCATGTCAAGTCGCGGATTGCCGACGACCTGGTTGCTGCTGGTGTCGATCAGGGCGAGATCCAGACCGATGCTGGAATTCCCTGAAAACGCGCCGGCAAAGGCGCGATTGACCGCACTGATGATACGCAGTGAATCAAGCCTCGGCTCGATGGCCAGGGTTCCCGAGCGACCTGTACCACCCGCCGCCTGCCACTCGTTGAGCAGTGGCTGCACGCGTTCCTGAATCTTGCCCTGCAGTTCCAGCGCTCGCTGTTTCTTGCCATCGTCGGCCTTGATTTCTTCGGACATGGCGATCGGACGCAGTTCGTAACTGGCGTAGCCATTGAGCGCACGGTCAGGTGCCTGCATGGCCTGCGAGCGTTCCATCGCGGTCTCCTGAATGCGCTTCTCGCCGCGACCGGAACAGCCGACCGCCAGCACCAGGGCCAGCGCAATGAGGACGTATCTCATGATTCAACTCCATATCTGTTTTGGATGAAGGGCCAATTATGGCCCACGCAAAGCGGGTAACGCTCCACATTGCAGAATTGTTCGGTTCGCCAGCAGAAATCGCAACACGTGATCGAATCCACGTCCGGAACGAGGTCTTGCGCACCTGCCGATGCGACCGTGTCGAGTTAAACTCTCCTTCGACTTTCTATTGTCTGATCGCTTTCGCGCGGATCACCGCGCTGCCACAGACGGATCCGTTACACATGCTTCCAGGGAAATCCCCCTTGTCAGGCCGCTGCCCTGCGCCGCCAGTTCGCCACGTGGCGCTCACCCCCTCCCGGGCCACTCAGGCTCGGCGTGGATCACCGTCATCCCGACGCCCGACATGGATGCGGCGTGAATCCCCGGCATTCCGGCATTCGGCACGCGCACGCGCACACATCGGCATTGCGCTTGTCTTCGGCCTCCTGCTCGCTGCCTGCGGTGATGACGGTGTCGTCGTCGGCAATGGCGAGTCGGGAAACACTGCCGGCGGTGGCGGTACGGGCGATGCCGGGAACACGGACAGTGGTGGCGTGCTCGATCTGCCTCCGACCAACGGCGAACCGAGCGGCGAAATTCCTGCGACCACCGCCGCAAGCCGTCTCGACGCCGACGACGTGGCGGCAGCACGATTTCTCATGCAGGCAAGCTTCGGCCCCTCGACCGAGAGCCTGGCACGCTATCGTGAATTCGACGACCGCGCGGTCTGGATCGACTGGCAGATGCAGTTGCCGGCGTCACTGACCGAACCCTACACGCGCGAGAACAGCAACGGCAGCCACCCCGCGGCGCGCCACGAGATCTGGTGGCAGAACGCGCTCAATCGCGAGGATCAGCTCCGGCAGCGAGTGGCCTTCGCACTCAGCCAGATCTTCGTCGTATCCGACATCGACTACGCACTCGCCAATCAGCAGTACGGCATGAGCAACTACTACGACATGCTCGCCGGCCACGCCTTCGGCAACTACCGCGAGCTGCTCGAGGATGTTGCCCTGCACCCGGTCATGGGGGTGTACCTGAGCATGGTACGGAACGAGCGTGCCAACCCCGCCGAGAACATCCGCCCCGACGAGAACTTCGCGCGCGAGGTCATGCAGCTCTTTTCGATCGGCCTCTTCGAACTCGAACCGAACGGGGAGTTCACGAACCCCGAAAACCCCGTACCCACCTATACCCAGGATACGGTGGAGGAATTCGCGCGCGTGTTCACGGGCTGGAACTACGACCTCGTCAGCTGGGACACCACCAACCTCGGCAATCAGGAGATCTTCACCACGCCGATGGTGCCCTTCGAGCAGTACCACGACGACGGCGAGAAAACCCTGCTGAACGGTGCCGTGGCCCCGGCAGGTCTGAGTACGCGCGACGATCTCGAGTTCGCGCTCGACAACATTGCCAACCACCCGAACGTCGCCCCCTTCATCGGCAAGCAGCTCATCCAGCGTCTCGTGACGAGCAACCCCACGCCCGCCTACGTCGCCCGCGTCAGCGCCGTCTTCAACGACAACGGCAATGGCGAGCGCGGTGACCTTGCCGCCGTGGTGCGCGCCATCCTGCTCGATGAAGAAGCGGTCAGCGGCCATGAAACCCTTGCCGACTTCGGCAAGCTCAAGGAACCGGTCATTCGCTGGGCGGGCATGTGGCGTGCCCTCGACGCCACCACAGGACCGGAAGCCAACGGCATCGACAACACCCCGGACTTCCTGATCCATCGCATCGAGGGCATGGGCGGCCAGGCGGTCATGCGCTCGCCGTCGGTGTTCAACTTCTACCTTCCCGACAACCCCATCGTGCCGGGCGGCAGCCTTCTCTCGCCGGAAATGCAGATCATGTCCGAAGCGAACCTCGGCGCCACGCACAACAACTATCACCACCAGATCTACCGCTTCAACGAGCGCTCCGACCTCTCGGATGACAACCCGCGCGTCGACACCGTCGACCTCGAGCCGTTCACGGCCATCGCCGGTGACATCGGTGCCCTGCTCGACCGGATCAATCTCTATCTCTTCGCCGGCGGCATGCCCGACACCCAGCGAGAGATCATCGCCGAATACCTCCGGACACTCGGCAACGACGATGCGGGACGCTTTGCCCGCGCCCAGGACGCGCTGTTTCTCGCGCTGGTTTCACCGCAACAACAGGTACAACGCTGATGCGCCAGGTTCACCGCATCGACCGGCAGCGACGAAAGCTTCTCAAGGGCCTCGCTGCACTGCCCGCACTCTCGGGTGTCTCGCTGCTTGCCGGCGCACCCTCGCTCAGCCGTGCCGCCGATTGCGGCGGCGCACGTTCACTGGTGTGCCTGTTTCTCGCCGGTGGCGCCGATTCCTTCAACATACTGGTGCCCGGTGGCAGCCGTTTCGAGGAATACCGTGCCACACGCAACGAACTCGCCGTCGACGAATCAGCGCTGCTCGAAGTCAGCGACGCGCGTTACGGCAGCCTCGGCTTCAATGCCCAGCTGCCGGCCTTCCAGCGCCTCTACGCCAGAGGCGATCTTGCCGTGGTGTCCAACCTCGGCACGCTGATCCAGCCCACCAGCCGTTCCGACTACCTCAGCTCGGTGGCACTGCCGCAGGCACTGTTTGCGCACAACACCCAGCAGAAACTCTGGCAGACCGGTGCCGGCATCGTCAACGGCGCCAACGCCTTCGGCTGGGGCGGTGCCATCAGCAGCCATGCCGGTAACTGCAACGGCAGCATCAACGTGGCCCCGGCGTTCTCGATCGCCGGGCGCAGCGACTTTCTCGCGTCGAGCGATACCAACTACATCAGCCTCAACGCCGGCTACGCCATCGAACGCATGTTCGGTCACGACTACATCAGCGACTGGATACCGGTACAAAGGCTCCAGCGCATGGACGGGACACTCGATTCGCTGATCGGCGCGGCAACAGCCGAGGGCAATCCCTACCTCCTCCGTGGCATCGGCGCCTCGGTGAGGCGCGCGGCAGACGCGACGGCCTCGCTGCACAGCGCCTTCACCAATCACCCACTCGACAACATGCGCTACGACGGCAACAACCGCCTGGCGAGCCAGCTGCATCTCGTTGCGCGTCTCATCGCCGCACGCGAGGAGCTCGGCATGCAGCGACAGGTGTTCTTCGTGCAGATGGATGGCTGGGACACGCATTCCGACCAGCTCGAACGCATGCCGGCGCTCTTCGCCGGTCTTGACGAGGCCGTCGGTGCCTTCCAGGATGCCATCGATTCACTGAACGCCGCCGACTCGGTCACCACCTTCACGGCTTCGGATTTCGGGCGCACCCTGACGAGCAACGGCAACGGTACCGACCACGGCTGGGGTGGACACAGTTTCGTCTTCGGGGGCGCCGTGGCCGGCGGGCAGCTCTATGGCGAATTGCCGAGTCTTGCCGCGAACGACAACCCGGACGATGCCGGCGAGGACGACGGCAGCTTCGCCGGACGCATCATTCCGCAGCTTTCGGTGACGCAATACGCGGCGACACTGGCTCGCTGGATGGGCATGGATGAAGCGGCCATCGACACCGCCCTTCCCGATCTTGCCAATTTCACCGAGCGCGACATCGGCTTCATGGCGTCCTGAGGAAGAGGATCGGCGAGGGTCAGTCGCCTTCTTCCCAGATCACGCTGTCGCCGGCTTCGGCAGCCGCTTCGAGCAACGCGATGAGCGGCACGGCTCGATGGTTGAGGGGCACCGGCACCTCACCTTCTTCCTCTTCGTCGACCACGTGCACGTTCCCTTCCGCCTCTTCACGCTGGCTGAGCCTTTCCTTCAGGGAAGCCAGAGCGGCAGGAATATCCTCGGCCATGAGCGCGCCCGGCACATTGCCGCTCATGCCCATGAGCTTGAGGAGTTCCACGGCCGCATCACCGAACATGGTGATGTCGGCCCATGAACTGGTCTTGAAAGTGATCAACACGGCGACCTTGCCTCCTGTAGTTCAGGGTTCGACGCCAAGCTTCTCGAGCGTTTCGTAGGTGATGCCACCACGATCGATGTTCTCGGCGATCTGATAATTCTCGATGGCCTGAAGCGTACCACGACCGAGCACACCGTCGATCTTGCCCGGATCATGACCGGCCTTATCGAGCGCGCGCTGCAGACGTCGGATCACATCCGCCGTCATGTTGGTTTCACAGAGCACCTTGCGCCACTCGAGACGCGAAGGCTCGACCTGCACCTGGCTGGTGATGGTGCGGGAGCGCTCGGGAATCACGATGCGCTTTTCGCTGGCCGGTGTCACGAGCTTCTGCATCTCGATCGTCTGGTAGCGCGCCGGGACGGACGTGGACTTGAAACTCGCGGGTTCCTTGATCACGCTGACCTTGACGTTCTGGAACTCCGCCGGGTGCTCGACGAGGCAGACTTCCTGACCAGTGTAGTCGGCTTCACCGGCATCTTCCCCCTTGGCGAGCCAGAAGAACTGCGCCTCGCTCTCCTTGACACTCACGTCGACATCCTTGTACTCGGCCTCGACCTGTTCACGACGTTCGCTGGCGGGTTTCACGAGGCGACGTACCTTGATGGTCTTGTACTCGGCCGGTATGTCCACGGTGCGCGTGCTGGCCGGTGTATCGAGAACCGTCTTGGTGATGGTTTCGTAGCGTGCCGGTATCTCGACGAGACACATGATCTCGCCGGTGCTGTTGTCGATGCGCTCGATGGGGCCACGTCCGGCCTTCCACTCGCTGCGAGCGGGTTCCACCAGCACCGATTCAGTCTCGTTGCGGAACACCGCCGGCACGTCGATCACGCGACTCGAGGCTTCCTTGACGACCACGCGTTCTTCCACGGTTTCGAATTCTGCCTCTTCGACCATGAGCTTCTCGTGTGCGGGACGCACCATGACCCGGCGCGTCTGCTTGCCGTAAGTGGCAGGCTTGTAGTATTCACGGAAGCAGGCATCGGGTGATGCCTTGTCGATGTCGATGCCCGATTCCTTGATGGCGGCGATGTCGGCACTGCTTGCAGGACGGCGCCGCCTGCCGTCCTGGGTGGCCATCCACTGAAGCTCTGCCGCGCGCACCTCGATCTGCTTCTGCTCCTCACCGAAATCCGCTTCGACCACCTCGAGCCGCTGCGAGGCTTCCTGCACCAGCACCTGCTCGCTGACGGTTTCGAATGCGGCCGGGGTGGTTTCGATGCGCTCGGAAGCAGCCTGTATCACCAGTTGTTCGGAACGTGTTGCCATCTTCGGTGGTACCACTACCTTGGCGTAGCACTCACCCGGTTTGGCATCGGGCAGGGTGGCAGTGTTGTCGATCTCCTGAGCCGAGGCGCTCAGAACGGGTACGGCAGCCACAGCGGCTGCAACTAGGACATGCGTGACGGGTTTCACCTGGCGACTCCGATCGGATGGATTCATGAAACTGGGATTCACAGTTGTCGACGCCGGCAAACGAGCCAGACAAGGGGCAGAACCCGTCCCGGTATTGCATCTACCTTCCAGGGCTCGCCAGAACACTCGGCAGCGATGACTGTGACAATCGTGAACTGTACCGCAATTCGGTTACAGAATAGACGCTTTGGCGCGAGGTGCCAGCTGCCGATTATTTGACACGCCGAAGCAGACCCGAGCCCGCAACCATCAGCAACAACCAGAGTGCGGCCCCACCGCGACGCCTGCCGTCGCCGAACACCAGCGGTGCCGGATCCTCGGTGTCACTCATGCCATCATCATCGGTATCGGCCTTGACGGGGCTGGTGCCGAGTTCGAGCACTTCCCGCCCATCGTCGAGGCTGTCGCCGTCGGTGTCGCTCATGGCCGGGTTGCTGCCGTGTTCGTTCACCTCCACGCCATCGGCAAGACCATCGCCATCGCTGTCGACGAGCCGCGGATCGCTGTGGTGGATCCTGATTTCATCGGCATCGGAGAGGTCATCGGCGTCACTGTCGGCCAGCAAGGGATCGGTGCGGTGAAGATGGATTTCATCGGCATCGGAGAGGCCGTCGGCGTCACTGTCGGCACGCGTCGGCGAGGTACCGTGAGTCCGGTACTCGTCGGCATCGGACAAGGTGTCGTCATCGCTGTCGACAGCCTTCGGATTGCTGCCCAGCGCCACTTCAAGGGCATCATCGAGCCCGTCGTCGTCACTGTCGGCAAGCAGTGGATCACTGTCGTGTTCGTGTACTTCGGCACCATCGGTGAGCGTGTCGCCGTCACTGTCGGCGACATTCGGGTCGGTGCCGTAACGATTCTGCTCCTCACCGTCGGCAAGACCATCGCTGTCACTGTCCGCGAGCAGCGGGTTGCTGCCGAGCGTGACTTCTTCACTGTCCGAAAGGCCGTCATCGTCGGTGTCGGCGTCCTCGGGATCGGTCTGGTATGTGTCGATTTCCTCCTGATCCGGCAGACCATCCTCGTCGCTGTCCGGGGGCGGTAGATCACCCAGCAGCAGGGATTCGTGCGAGGTGGTTTCACTACCTCCACCCTTTGAAACGCTGCCCGCCACGAGGTGCCAGCGCTGCCCGAGGATGGCAGCCGCCGCGCTGTGACGTCCGGTATCGAGCGGCTGCAGTGTACGCCACTCGTCGCTGGCCACGTTGTACGCTTCGACCTTGGCGAGTGCGTGGTTGCTGGTGTTGATTTCACCACCCGCGACCAGCATCTCGCCATCCCATGCTGCCGCGACGGCACCGGCCCTTGCCGTCGGGATGTCCTGCCCCGAACGCCACTCACCACTGGCGAAGTCGTAGATCTCGGTGGGCATCACGGGATTGGCAAAGACGTTGGGCGAACTCGTGCGACGCCCGCCGGCGATGACCAGCTTGTCGTCGATCACCACGGCCTGGGCGTGGTCGCGCGCACTCGGTGCATCGGGCAGGATGTCCCACTCCCCGGAAACGGGGTTCCAGCGATCGAACCAGTCGACGGCACCGCCCGAGTGTCCCTGGTTGTTGCCACCGACCACGTAGATCCACCCGTCATGCGCCACGGCCGCAGCGCTGCCGCGGCGCCGGTTGGCGGGTACCTCACCAACGATAGCGAAGTCGCGCGTGAGCGTGTCATAGCGATAGATCTCGGCGATGTTCTTCTCGTGGGGAAAACCATGATCGCCACTGCTGTCGAAGCCGCCGATAAGGTACACGTCGCTGCCGATGGCCACCGGCTGGAAGTGATTGAACTCACCGGGCATCGGGCCGAGTTCGCTCCAGATATCGGTGGCAGGATCGTACATTTCCACCGGACGCGTCCGGCGCCCGCCGAACACATAGAGCTTGCCGTCGACGGCCACACCACCCGTCTCGTGACGAGCCGTGATGGTGCTGCCATCGCTGCTCGTCTCGGTCTGCCAGGGCTGATCTTCGGGAACGGCGGCCAGCAGTATCGCACTCAAGGTGAGACCGGGGAGCGCAGCTGCAAGGGTCGATACGACTCGGTTCATGTTCGGTGAAAACGAAGGAATGCCACATCCCTCCTAGCGACCGATGACCCGAATATTCAACCCATCGGTCGAGACTTCGTTCCCAACGCAACGACGAACTCGAACCAGGTCACGTTTTTTCGCCAAGCCCCTGCAAGCGCGCGATCAGGCTGCTGGTGTCCCAGCGCCGGCCACCGAGTTTCTGCACATCGGCATAGAACTGATCGACGAGTGCCGTCACCGGCAGGGACGCCCCGTTGCGGCCCGCTTCGTCGAGCACGATGCCAAGATCCTTGCGCATCCAGTCGACGGCGAAGCCAAGATCGAATTCGCGCGCAAGCATGGTCTCGTAACGGTTTTCCATCTGCCAGCTCTGCGCGGCGCCGCGCGAGATCACCTCCACCACGGCACGTCCGTCCAGCCCCGCACATTCGGCGAAGTGGAGCCCCTCCGACAATGCCTGAACGAGCCCCGCAATGCAGATCTGGTTGACCATCTTGGTGAGCTGTCCGGCACCACTCGGCCCCATGAGCCGCGCCTGTTTCGCGTAGCAGTCCAGCAACGGTCGCACACGCTCCCAGGCTGCCGCATCACCCCCACCCATGATCGTCAGCTGACCGTTCTCGGCCCCTGCCTGCCCGCCCGACACGGGAGCGTCGACGAAGGCCAGCGACATCGCTGCCGCACGGGCATGAAGCTCACGCGCCACTTCGGCCGAGGTGGTGGTGTGATCGACGAACACGCTGCCCTCGCGCATGTTGGCAAAGGCACCCGTCTCACCCAGGCAGATCTCCCGTACATCGTCGTCGTTGCCGAGACAGGCAAACACCACGTCGGCCTCGGCCACCGCTTCGGCCACCGTGGCACGCACGCAAGCCCGGCCATGCTCGTCGCCCCAGCGCGCGGCCTTCTCGTCCGTGCGGTTGAACACCGCATGCGCATCGCTGACGGACAGAAGGTGCGCGGCCATGGGGTAGCCCATGACGCCAAGGCCGAGAAATGCCGTGTTCATGTGCGGATCTCCTGTTGTCGCAATGACTGGCTCAGAGTTCGTCCATCAGCGAAGCGAGCTTGTCGATACCGGGAACGATATCCTCGGTGGCAATCGAGGAAAAGCCGATGCGGCAGTAGTTCCGCGGTCCGTCACGATCGGCGAAATAGGCGTCGCCGGCGTTGATGATGATGCTGTGCTGGTCGGCAAGGCGTTCGAGCCGACGCGCCTCCACCTTCGGCGGCAACTCCACCCAGAACGAGCTGCCACCGAAGGCAGGCGCCGTGCTCGACAGCGGCGCATGCGATTTCAGCGCCTGATCGAGCACCTGCCATCGCTCCTTCAGACTCTTGCTGATGCGTCTCAGGGTGGAATCGTGGTGCCCGAGCGCGATGAAGTGCGCGATGGTGCGCTGGTTGTTCGCGGGGGTATGGCGATACATGAGGCGGCGGAGGGCTCTTGCCTGTTCGATCAGTTTCGGATGAGCCACCATGAAACCCACCCGAAGCCCGGGCGCGAGCGATTTCGACAGACTGCCGACATAGACCACACGCTGCTCCTGATCGAGACTCTTCAATGCCGGCGTCGGCTTGCCCACGAAGTTGAGTTCGCTCTCGTAGTCATCCTCGAGGATCGTCACGCCATGGCGGGATGCCGCCTCGAGCAATTCGTGTCTCGCTTCGATGGGCATGGTGGCCGTGGTCGGACACTGGTGGCTCGGCGTGACATACAGGAGGTTGCAATCGGCGAGGCGCTCATCGACGATGATGCCCTGCTCGCCGACGGGAAAGGCAATCCGGCCGGTGGTGAAGAGCTGGAAGATATTGCGTGCGTCAACGTAACAAGGATCCTCGATGCCGACCGTCGCGCGCGCATCGAGCAGCAGCCTCGCCGCGAGATACAGGCCGTTCTGCGCACCGATCGTGACCAGCAGTTCCTCGGGCCGCGCCCACACCCCGCGACGCGGCAGCACCCGCGTCAGGATCTGCTCGATCAGCAACGGGTCGTCGACATCGACCTGATCATGTGACCAGCGTGAAATCGCGTCCACCCGCAGCGATTGTCGCACCGCTTCGCGCCAGTCGTTGACCGGGAACAGACTCGGGTCTACCTGTCCGTAGATGAAGGGAAAGCGATAGCGTTTCCAGTCCAGCGGACGCTCGATACGGCGCTGTCGCGAAAGATCCAGCACAACCGGCGGTGGCGCGAATTCGGCAGGGTCCGGTGCATCCGGTGCTGCATTCTGCAACGCTCGAGCGGACGCTTCCACACTGCCTTCGAGCATGGCCGGATTGATGAAGTAACCACGACGCTGGTGTGCCAGCAGATAACCTTCATCGACAAGATGCTGATAGGCCAGCACGACGGTGTTGCGCGCCACGCCAAGGGCAGCGGCAAGCTCACGCGACGAAGGCAGAGGCACATCAAGCGGCAGCTGCCGATCGAGAATCAGCTTGACCAGTGCTTCTCGCAGTTGCGCCTGCAGACCCTTGCGGCCGCGCTCGTCGAGCTGGAACAACTGCTGCCACATGACCCCTTCGGGCATGCGGCTAGACATCGCGAGATACCCCGCCGTCAGTCATGTCGTTGCTCGCTCGACGCTCCTTCGCTGTTGTCCGGGTCTTGCATGTCGGTTGCTGCATCCAGTGTTTCGCCGATGACATCACCCTCGGCATCACTGGTGTTCTCATCCACGGCATCCGTTTCAGGAGCATCTGCCTCGTCGACAGTATCGGCGACTGCCGAACTGTCAGCGTCATCCAGTGAATGACTTTCGGCGGCTTCGGCGGCCTCAAGGGCTTCGATGAGATTGCCATCCGTATCGAATTCGGTCGTCAGACCAAGCTCATCTTCGTCGAACAGCTCCGGCAATTCCGACTCCGCCAGTGACGGGAAGTCATCATCACCGGGCAGCGGCACGGGCTCACTGAGAGGTGGATCATGTTCGTCATGATCTGAGCCCGAGAGTCCGTGCGGATCGGTATCACCCTGCTCGAACCGCCGCTTGAGAACCGGCGCACCGAGTGCCGGTGTACTGCCGGCAACCAGTGCTGCCGGCGCGGCTGCTCCCAAGGCAGTGGCGTTTCTCGAAGAAGCTCCCTGACGCGCGGATGAGTCGGCACCGGATACGGCGCTGCCACGCCGTCGTTGCGCAAACGAGAGATCGCGCTCCAGATGCTGGATCTTGCGCATCTGCAACTCGGCATGATCACGCAATGCCTCGTGTTCCGACCTCAGCTTGCGCGCGTGTTCACCCTGTTGTTCGAGCTGCCGACGAAGACCGTCAAGCTGGTCATTGGCGTGTTGACGCTGCTCGGCAGCCAGCTCTTCGAGCCGTCTGCGTTCCGCGTTCTGAAGTTCGCGAAGCCGTGCGAGTTCGGCGTTACTCCGAAACGATCGCACAGCCCAGCCCATGAACATGCCAAGTACGGTAGCCGCCAGCAATACCAGCAACAGCGGTGTGAGCGTAGTACCACTCATTGGGTCGGCGCCTCAACACCAACACTGACTTTATGTGTTCCCATCGGCAAGCTCCTGTCCTGTGAAGCACTCATGTACAACCGTTCCGGTGACACCCCCCGGCTGATCAGATACTCCGCCACCACGGCGGTGCGCCGGTTACCCATGATGACATCATTGTAGGGCTCTTCGTGTTCATGGTTGTAGACATGAATGAAGACGGGCAGATCCGAATACACGAACAAGGGTTCGAAGATACCGTCGAGTGCCTTGCGTGAACGCGGATCGAGATCAAGTGAGTCCGGCACGATGCGGATGAGGCTTGACAGTCCGGGCAGAACCGCCAGTTCCTCGGCCCGACGTTTCTCCTTGCGCGCCAGCCAACCATCCTTTGCAGGAGTGTTCTGCGCATCGAGCGCAGCCGTGGTGATCGGTTCGGAACCCGGTTCAGGTCGGGATTCCCGTTCGGAGTCGGCTTCGGCTTCGGCTTCGGCTTCGGCTTCGGCTTCGGCTTCGGCTTCGGGTTCGGGTTCGGGTTCGGGTTCGGGTTCGGGTTCGAGCTTCGTTTCGGTCCGAGCGCCAGGCTTTGTTCCAGATTGTGTTGCGGGCTCGGATTCGGATTTCGATCCAGGCCGGGATGTGGGCTCCGATCCGGACTCGTGTTCCGCCTGCGCCTGCGCCTGCGCCTGCGGCTGCGGCTGTGGCTGTGGCTGTGGCTGTGGCTGTGGCTGTGGCTGTGGCTGCGGAGCAGGCTCCGATGCCGAGGTGTCCTGTCGGGAAACGACACGACCACTGGCAAGCACGGTGATGTCCGTGCTCTCGCCAGCTTGCTCCGCAGGTGTTTCCTCCACAGGCGTTTCCGCCTCTTCACCATCGGCGTCACGTTCCGCTTGCGAGCCGGTGCGATCCAGCAGCACCAGCCGGTCGACCTCGGTTCCGTTGGTGCTGCCGTGCTGACGCTCGGCCAGCAACATCGAGTCGACACCGTCCTGCCCATTTCCTGACAGCTCCATGCCCACCGACTCGCCGGGCCAGAATGCACCCGGTCGTTGCAGCACCCAGGCCATCAGCGCCACCCAGGCGCCCACCGACAGACACAGCAACAAGGTGCTGGAGACTCTGCCGAACATGTGTTGCGCGTCCTGATTCACGAGTTGGTCAGGCGAGCAGCAAGGCGCCGGTGACATGACCGGACGCGAAATGAATTGGATACATGACTGAATTTTCGCAAACTTCGCCTTCGAACGGCTCATTCCGGTGCCGTCGTCGCCGGTGTCTTCGTGTTTATGTGATCGGAATGGCAGAATCATAAACCAGCAACGGTCGAGAAACGCCTGCCTGACAGGACTGCGAGATGCACCACGGTATGCCGAGATGGCCTCGCTATGCTGGCGCGCATGACCATTTCGCAACGCTCGCGCCGCGTGCTGCGGCCATTTGCTGCCCTCGCCTGCCGTGCTCCCGTCGCCCGGTTGCTGTTGCCATCGGCGACTGTCTACCTTAGCCGATTCGCCGTGCTGCTCGCACTGGCCTCGATGTTCGCTGTCTCCGGCTGCGGCTGGGTCGACTCGACCGGTCGCCAGGCGGATGATGCCGAACCAGGCACGATGGCTTCCTTCGACAACGACGTCTCCGTTTCCCCCGGGGAAGGGATCGCACTGCTGGAAGAGACCATGCGCTCGATCCGCCTCTCCGACCCGGGCGATGGCACCTGGACCTGGCACCCCGTGGCCATCGAGAACCCTGCCACCTGCTCGCGCTTCAACGGTTTCGATCCGATCTACGCAGCCGACTCACTCGAAGACGCCTGCGCAGACAGCAACGAATGCCGCGTGGAGGTGTTGCCCAACGCCGGCGACGATGGCCGGGTGACCTTGCTGCGCATGCCGAAGCTGGCGGCACCGATCGCATTGCGCTATCGGGCCGAGAGCACCGATTCGGCGGGCATCCTGCACAAACGCACGCAGGTGCTCTGCGGCATCTCGGTGAACGAGGCTCCGCTGGCAAACGATGACGCGGCAACGGCACGCCTCGGCGAACGACTTGTCGTCAGCGGCACCAGTGTCAACAGCCTGCTGACGAACGACAGCGACGACCTCGATCGTCGCAACCAGCCACTGCGCGTTCTGGAGACGGCATACCGCGAGCCTGCCTACGCTGCCGAATTCACGCTCGGCAGCGACGGCAGCTATACCTATCTTGCCGACGAGGCGTCGGCAGGCACGGCGCGCGAAGACAGCTTCGTCTATGTCGTGAGCGACGGACTGCATGAAGTGCGCGCAACCGTGCGAATCACGCTCCGAGAAAGCAACGTCACGCCGGTCATCATCCATCGACTCGAGGATATCGAGCTGGATGTCGGCGAGGCAGTCGCACAGGATCTCTCCGGCCATTTCGCCGATCCCGATGGCGATCCGCTGGCATTCAGCGCGACACCCGGTTCACTGCCTCCGAGCGGCAACATTGCCCTGAGCCGCGAGGGAGTGCTGATCGGCACCCCCGAGGACGAGGACATCGGGCCCTGGCGCGTGGTGGTGAACGCCGGCGACGGCAACGCCTCGATTGCCGACAGTTTCATCATGACGATCGTCGAGCGTCCCAATCGCGCACCGATGGCAAGCGACATCGACAACCGGCGCGTGTCCGGCAGTTTCGCGTTCGACGTCAGCACCTACTTCAGCGACCCGGACGGCGACGAACTGCTCTTCACGTCGACATCGCTGCCACACAACGTGACGCTGAGCGACGACGGCACGATCAGCGGTCGCGTCAGCTTCTACAACCTGGGCCACTCCTACATCATCACCGTCACGGCCACCGATCCCGATGGCCTTTCGGTCTCCGACGCCTTTCGCCTGACGATCGGTCTCTAGCCCGCAATGCGGGCGGCAGACACTCAGTTGTCGGCAAGCAGTGTCAGCACTTCGTGGTGGAGCGCGGCGTTCGCCGTGGCCAGCACATAGCCGCCATCGACGGCCGATTCTCCCTGCCAGTTGCTGACTTCGCCGCCAGCTTCGCGAAGGAGAGGTATGAGCGCCATGATGTCGAAGGGTTTGAGATCGCAATCCAGCACCACGTCGACAAAACCGAGTGCGAGCAATGCATAGGCGTAGCAGTCGCCGCCATAACGCACGAGTGTCGACGCGTCGCGCACACGCTCGAACGCCGCGCGAGCCGTCGCGTCGGTGAACATGTCCGGTGTGGTGCAGTAGAAGGTGGCATCGGCAAGGCACGTGTCTGCTCGCGCGTGCAGTGACTCGCGCTTCCCGCCGCACAGCAGGGTTGCACCGAGCCCGTCGGCGGCCATGAAACGCTCGTCGAGCGGTGGCTGATCCATGAGCCCGAGTATGGCGTCACGGCCATCGTAGAGACCGATCAGCGTGCCCCACATCGGCATGCCGCTGACGAAGGCCCGGGTGCCGTCGATCGGGTCGACCACCCAGACGAGGCCATTGCCGTCGGTGCTCGGCGCGTGCTCCTCGCCGTAGAAACCGATGTCCGGCGTGCGCTCGGCGAGGACGGCACGAATCGCGGTTTCGGCATCGCGGTCGGCAATGGTCACCGGATCGAAACCGGCCTCGCCCGCCTTGTTGTCGACGGCAAGTGTCTGACGAAAGTGCGCAAGCGTGATCGCGCGTGCTGCATCGGCTGCGGCTTCGGCAGCCGCAAGATAGCGTTTCCTTTCGGCGTCGCTGACCGGTACCGGATCATGGTAGGGGAGTGTCACGATGAGTTCTCTCGTTGCCTCTGGCGCAACATCAGTACGCCTGACCTGCCGCCACCATTATGCGCCATCGGTGTTGTATTCACGGTCAGCGATTGCGCAATAAGACTGCGCCGATTGCAACAATCCGGACCGGCGGCATTTTCTGCTTGCAAGCCCGAACGGCGCCGTCTATATCCCCACTCCATCCCTGCGAAGCGCCTTCGTAACCATGCAAGCCATTCCCTTGATCGGTGCCACGTTGCCGCGTCGCCGGCAGCACCGCGTCCCCGCCTCCATCGTTCCTTTCTCACTGGCGCTCGGCACGCTCCTTGCTGGATGCAGCGGAGCAGGCCTGCCGTCACGCATGACGCTCGAGCGCATCGACCCCGATCACATCGCCTACCAGGCGCTCCGGCAGCAGGATTGCCCGAAGAAACAGTTCGAGGACTTGTGCGCGCGCACTTACGCGCTCGGCTACCATGACTATCTGAAACTGCGCAACGAGTATCTTCAGGACGGGTATGCATCGCCGTCGCAGTCCTGAATCAACAGCACGATCCTGAATCAACACCGCAGACCTGACCAACGATGTCGACAAACAGCGTCTTGATGCACCCAGCAACCGACAATCACATCGAGATGGCTGCGCTCGACCGTATCATCGCGCATCGCGGTGCCTCGGCCGAGGCACCCGAGAACACCCTCGCGGCAATCGACCTCGCCTATCGGCAAGGCGCACGCTGCATGGAAATCGATGTCAGGATCAGTGCCGACGACATCCCCTTCGTGCATCACGATGTCACCCTCGATCGATGTACCGACGCCAGCGGCCCGCTGTCGTCTCATACCGCGAAGGTGCTCGACGGCGTCAACGCCGCGGTGCTGCACCCTGCATACTCGCCCGAACCCCTGCCGCGTCTCGCCGCGATCATCGACTGGTTCACCGGACACGAGGCCACCCTGAACATCGAAGTGAAGCCCGAACCCGGGCTTGAAGTACGCGCCGCCGAAGCCATAGCGAACCTGATCGAGACACGCTGGCCACGGGAACGCCGTCTCGTGTTCTCGTGCCTCTGCATCGACTCACTGAGAATCCTTCGCGATCGCCTGCCGGCTTTCCCGCGCGCGCTCATCATGCACGAGGAACCACTCGACGCACTGCAGGACACCCTCGCCGAACTCGAGTGCTGCAACCTGCATTTCAACAAGGAAATCGCCGGCACCGTACCGCTCGATGCATTGAAGGCCCGAGGTTACGGCTTGTATTGTTATACAGTCAACGACGTCGAGCATGCCCGCGAGCTTCTCGCCGCGGGGGTCGACGGTGTGTTCACCGACTATCCGGCACGCTTCATTACGGCGTTCGAGGCACCTCACGAAACTTGAACTGATGTGCCGGCATGAGTGAAGGGTCATCGGCCTCGAGCGCTGCAAGCACCTGAGGCCAGGTCTCCACCCAACAGCAGACGTGTCCGTACTGCGGGAACTCGAAGCCACTCGCCGCGGGCTGGCCGTCGATGAAGCGCCTGACGATGCGCGGCGGCACGGTGCCATCGCGACCACCCACGAGATGCCACTGCCACACATCATCTCGGAGCGCCGGGCGCGTGGCAGGGTTCATCGAACGCCTGAGCGGCGTATAACCGTGCAGTGCGATCCAGCGGTCGGTGTCGAGATTGGCACCGATGGTAATGACTCTCGACACGGCTTCGACACGCTCGGCGAGCAGCATCGCCAGAGTCCCGCCACCACTGTGACCGAACAGCCAGAGCTCTTCTGCGCCGGCGTTCTCTGCAAGACGCAGGAGGCCTCTGACCATCGCTGCGACGACGTCTTCCGAATAGCGCGCCTCGGTCCAGAGATCATCCGTACAGGGCCTCACACCGAGGCTGCCGTTGTAGCAGGGCCTGCCAAGATAGCGTGAAGGCTTCGGATCAAGCGCCATCAGCTCGAACATCAGCGGCCCGTCGATGGAGGTCGGGTCTCGGCTGCGACGGCGATGATCCTCACGATATGGCCGGCCGTCGCCACCCAGATACACGTGCAAGGGTTTCCGGATCGTGAACCTCCCACTGCCGACGGGTTCCGGCAGCAGCGATTTCGTGGCTGCAACCTGACGGGAACGCAATGCACGTGCAGCATGATCATTGATGAACACGGCAAGCTCGAAGTCTCCGGCTTCGATGCTGTCGACGCCGAAACCGCGCAGGCGCGCCTCTTCAATCACGCCATGGCCGATACTGCTGCAAGCGGCGAGAAAGAGGCTCGCACACACCATTGCGGATATAATCGGGGTCTTCGTCAGAGACATTGGTTCGTCGCGTGAACAGATCCTGGTTGGCAGCGCTGGCCGTGCTTGTCGCTCTCGCCCTGTGGATGGTCAGCGGCCTGTCGAGCACGGACAACAACGAGCGGGACACTATAGCCGAGAGCGACGAAAACGCGCTGCAGACGGTTGAAGTGGTGGAGGTCGAACTCTCGCCCGTGACGCGACACCTCGAACTCTATGGCGACGTCGAAGCGGTCCGCAGCGCCACGCTGCGCGGCGAAACGAATGGCCAGGTCACCGCGCTTGCCGTTACCGAGGGCCAGCGTGTGAGCGCCGGCGAACTGCTCGTCGAACTCGACATGGGCACCCGCGCAGGGCAACGCGCCGAAGCACTTGCCAGCGTCAGGAGCGCCGAAAGCGAAGCCAAAGCCGCTGCCAGCCTTCGCCGTCAGGGCCTGCAGTCGGAGCTGCAGTCCGAACAGCTCGATGCGGCACTCGAAGCCGCGCGCGCACATCTTGCGACGATCGAACGCGACATCGAGAACACCCGCATCAAGGCACCTTTCGATGGCATCATCAACCGCATCGACATCGACGAGGGCGAACTCGTCAGTGCCGGCAGCGAGGTGCTCCAGCTCATCGACGACAACCGCTTCCGCGTACTCGCTCAGGCGCCGCAACAGGCACGTGCCCAGCTCGCCATCGGCCAGAAGGTGGAAGCCGAACTCATCGACGGCAGCCTCGTCAGCGGCACTCTCGATTTCATCTCCCCGGCTGCCGACTCGCAGACCCGCACCTTCACCGTGCGCGCCCTTCTCGACGCAAACGAGGCACCCAACGCGGCCATTGCCGACGGCATCAGCGCCGTATTGCGGATACCGCTTGAAGAAGTGTCCGCCACCTGGCTATCGCCCTCGACGCTGTCGCTCGACAGCGAGGGGCTTCCGGGCGTCAAGATCGTCGACGCCGAGAACCATGTGCGTTTCGTGCCGATCGACCTCGTCGATACCTCCATGCACGGCGCCTGGGTCACGGGCATCGAGGCCGGCAGCCGCATGATCGTGATCGGCCAGGGCTTTGTCGATGCCGGCATGGAAGTCGAGCCCGTGCTGCGCCAGAACGACGACCAGAACGACGACCAGAACGACGACCAGAACGACAGCCAGAGCGACGGTAACTGAGCGATGTACCGCCTCATCGACGCCGCCTTCGACCGTCATCGCGCAGTATTGCTGCTGCTCGTCTTCCTCGTGCTCAGCGGCATCAGCGCCTATCGCGCGATCCCGAAGGAATCGGAGCCCGATGTGCCGATTCCGATCATCTACGTTTCGATAAGCCATGACGGCATCTCTCCCGAAGATGCCGAGCGGCTGTTGCTGCGTCCCATGGAAACCGAACTCCAGAACATTACCGGCATCCAGACGATGCAGAGCACCGCCAGCGAGGGACACGGCTCGGTACTGCTCGAGTTCGACGCGGGCTTCGACGGCGATCAGGCGCTGGCCGACGTGCGCGAGAAGGTCGATGTGGCGCGCTCGCAACTGCCGGACGCCACCGACGAACCCACGGTGAACGAGATCAACATCGCGCTCTTCCCGGTGCTGAACATCTCGCTCTCGGGCCCCTTGCCCGAACGCACGCTCCTGAGCATCGCCCGCGAACTCCAGGAACGCATCGAAGCGCTTCCCGGCGTGCTCGAAGCCCCCATATCGGGCGAGCGCGAAGAGGTGCTCGAAATCGTCGTCGACCCCGTGGTCATGGAAACCTACCAGGTCGATTTCAACGAACTCTTCAGCCTCATCAACAACAACAACCTGCTCGTGGCCGCCGGCGCCATCGACACGGGCGCCGGCCGCATGGTGCTGAAGGTGCCGGGCGTGGTCGAGGACATCGAGGATGTCATGTCCCTGCCCGTCAAGGTCACCGAGAACGCGGTCGTGACCTTCGGCGACGTCGCATCGATTCGCCGCACCTTCAAGGACCCGGAAAGCTACGCGCGACTCGACGGGCAACCGACGCTTGTGCTCGAAGTCACCAAGCGTCTCGGTGCCAACATCATCGCCACCATCGAGGAGGTGCGCAAGGTCATCGACGCCTCGCGCAGCACGCTGCCGGAAACGCTCGAGATCGGTTTTCATCAGGATCGCTCCGAAGAAACACGCACGATGCTGAAGGATCTCCAGAACAACGTCGTGTCGGGCGTGGTGCTGGTGGTGCTCGTGATCATGGCCGCGCTTGGCGTGCGCTCGGCGCTGCTTGTCGGCTTCGCCATTCCGGGCTCGTTCCTCACGGGCATTCTCGTCATCTACGCCATGGGCCACACCATGAACGTGGTGGTGCTGTTCAGCCTGATTCTCGTCGTCGGCATGCTCGTCGATGGCGCGATCATCGTCACCGAACTCGCCGATCGCAACCAGCAAGCGGGCATGCCACCCGCCGAGGCCTTCGCACGTGCCTCGAAGCGCATGGCCTGGCCCGTCATCGCCTCCACCTTCACGACCCTCGCCGTGTTCTTCCCGCTGCTCTTCTGGCCGGGCATCATCGGCGAATTCATGAAGTTCCTGCCGCTGACGGTCATCTGCTGCCTGCTCGCCTCGCTCGCCATGGCACTGGTCTTCGTGCCGGTCATCGGCAAGGTGCTCGGAGGCAGGAAGCCGGCAGAAACCACCCCTCGCGACTCGGCAGCGGCAGGTGAGCCGGCGCCCGCCAATCGTGCCGTGCGCAGCTACCTCACGGTTCTCGGCACAGTCCTCCAGCGTCCGCTGCTGACCTTCATCGGCGTTCTGGTCTTCACCATTGCCACCTATGTCGCCTACGGCCTGTTCGGCAAGGGCGTCGAGTTCTTCCCGAGCACCGAACCCGAGACCATGGCGGTGCAGGTGCGTGCCCGCGGAGATCTCTCCATCGACGAGCGCGACGCGATCATGCGGCGCGTCGAAGAACGCCTCCTCGGGCTGCCCGAAATCGAATCGCTCTATACCCATACCGGTGGCGGAGCCGGTGCCGACAATGCCGCGGCCGATGTCATCGGCACCGTCACGCTGGAACTGATCGACTGGGACCAACGCCGCAAGGCCGAAGTCCTCAAACCCGAATGGCGCGAACGCCTCGCCGACATCCCCGGCATCCGCATCGAAATCGTCGAGAACGAGGGTGGACCCGACGGTGGCGAGAAGCCGATCAACATCGAAGTCTCGGCACCCGAGGATGCGCTGGACGAGACGGTCGACCGGCTGCGCGGCATCATGGCCAGACAGGGCAGCTTCATCGACATCGAAGACAATCGACCGCTTCCGGGTGTCGAATGGCGCCTCGAAACCGACCGTGAAAAGGCCGCACGCTACGGCGCCGACGTCGCCCTGATCGGCAACGCCATCCAGCTGGTCACGAACGGCGTGCGTGTCGCGGGTTACCGCCCCGACGACGCCACCGATGAACTCGACATTCGCGTGCGCTACCCCATCGAGCAGCGGAACCTCGACCAGATCGGTTACCTGCGCGTGCCGACGAACCGTGGCATGGTGCCGGTAAGCAACTTCATCACCATCGAGCCCGCGCCGAAAACGGGCATCATCCAGCGCGTGGACGGACGTCGCGTGATCAC
Organism: Gammaproteobacteria bacterium; assembly: GCA_002746645.1. Taxonomy (GTDB): domain Bacteria; phylum Pseudomonadota; class Gammaproteobacteria; order Granulosicoccales; family Granulosicoccaceae; genus Granulosicoccus. The sequence goes on from PDPU01000039.1 coordinate 97,278, forward strand.
GGTGGAAGCCGACGTCGCCGCAGACTACCTGGCCGACACCGAACTGCGCAAGCTGCAGACAACACTCGCCGAACTCCCGCGCGAGCCGGACGTCACGATCACCTTCAGGGGCGAAGCGGAAGAGCAGGAGGAAGCCATGAACTTTCTCATTTCCGCCTTCATCTCGGCGGTCTTCCTGATGTTCATCATCCTCGTCACCCAGTTCAACAGCCTCTATCAGGCGGTGCTCGTGTTGAGCGCGGTCATCTTCTCGACCGCGGGCGTTCTCATCGGCCTGCTCATTACGGCCCAGCCCTTCGGCATCGTCATGGTGGGCATCGGCATCATCGCGCTCGCCGGCATCGTCGTGAACAACAACATCGTGCTCATCGACACCTACAACCGCCGCCGCCAACGCGGCCTCGCACCGTACGATGCCGCACTGCAGACCGGCGCCATGCGCGCCCGGCCCGTCTTTCTTACCGCCATCACCACCATTCTCGGGCTCATGCCGATGGTGCTGTCGATGAACATCGACCTCGTCAACCGCGAAATCACCTTCGGCGCACCTTCGACGATGTGGTGGACGCAACTCTCGAGCGCGATTGCAGGTGGGCTCGCCTTCACCACACTCCTGACCCTGTTCCTGACACCGTGTCTGCTGGTGCTCGGGGAGCGCGTGTTCCGGCGTTCGGGAAACATGGAGCCAGTGACGGCAGAGCCTGCCGAACCCGATGAACCCGCAATGGCTGGCCAGAACCCGGAAACGGCGCGGGCATGACAGAAGCTGCGGATGATGCTTGCCCGGAAACGACAAAAGCGCCATGACGGCGCTTTCATCGGAATGAGTGGCGTCCCCTAGGGGACTCGAACCCCTGTTACCGCCGTGAAAGGGCGGTGTCCTAGGCCACTAGACGAAGGGGACGCTGTAGCCGGGTAACCCCGACTGCCTTCGAGCCGACAAGTATACCGAGTTTTGTTTGCGTGTGGGGAGCCTGGGTGAAAAATATTCGCGGACGAACAGGATTTCGCACCGGGGAGCTTTCCTGCTGCAAGCCTTTCCAATCGATCGACAAGGGCATCGACGTAATGCTGCAAGACCACCTCATCCAAGCCGAAGGCGTTGATGCACTTACGCGATCATGTCGAGGACCTGGAAGACCCATGACATGGAGCGAATCCGGCTCGACCGGCCCCTCACACCGGCAGCGGCCACCCATCCGGCCCCGTCACCCTGAACCGTCGACGCTCGTCATCCGCGTTGACGGCGAACAGCACCCGCCGGACGATGCGGGCGAAGCCCGTCTCCTGGCGCGTGACCGCTTCGACGGGCGCAGCTGGCTCGACCGGCTCGATGCCGTAGCGCCCTTCGTGCACGAGCGTGTGGTGGTAGTGGCACAGCAGCATGAGGTTGTCGATGTCCGTTGGGCCACCATCGGCCCAGTGAACGATGTGGTGGGCTTCGAGACCCTGCTCGCAGCCACAGCCCGGGAACTCG
>PDPU01000040.1:0-102500 GCA_002746645.1 Gammaproteobacteria bacterium
CCATCTGGAAGGGGATGAAACAGGTGGCATCATGCGCCGCCGGCATGAAATTCATGCGTCGCCTCGAAGACAGCACGTGATTTGTGTATAAGGACATGCCCTGAACACCGAGAGTCGGGGCCTGCGCTGGGCGGCTCGCCCGGTGAAAACGAAAACAGCGGCCCCTGACGAATCTGCACTAGACGCGCCAGAACGCCGGTGTGAACAGCACCAGTAGCGTGAAGATTTCGAGCCGGCCGAAAAGCATCGCCAGACTCAGTACCGAGAGCGAAAAATCACCGAGGCCCGAATAGTTTGCCGCCACCACACCGAGCCCCGGGCCGAGGTTGTTGAGGCAGGCGACCACCGCCGAAAACGCCGACACCTGATCGAGCCCCGCCGCCATCAGCAGCAGCATCATGATCGCGAGCAGTGCCACGTAGGCTGCAAAGAAGCCCCAGACGACATCGATCATGTTGTTCGGTATCACCCGTGAGTCCACCTTGACCGCCATGACGGCACTTGGGTGCAGAAGGCGACTGAGTTCGCGCTGCCCCTGCTTGAAGAGGAGCAGCACCCGAAGCACCTTCATGCCACCACCGGTGGAACCCGTGCATCCGCCCGAGAAACTCGCGAACAGCAGCAGCACCGGCAGGAAACCCGGCCAGTTGAAGTACTCCTCGGAGGTGAAACCCGTGGTGGTGCCGATCGACACCACGTGGAAGAGCGCGTTGCTGAAGGACTCCGCAGCGCTGGCAGTGTGGGTGATGAAGAGATACACGCTCGTGATCGTGGTCAGCGCCACGATGATGTAGATGTACACGCGAAACTCTTCGTCGCGCCAGTACTGCCTCAGCGAGATGCCGCGCCCGGCCGTGAAATGCAGCGCGAAATTCACGCCGGAGATGATCATGAACACCACCGCGATCGACTCGATGAGATTGCTGTCGAAGTAGCCGATGCTCGCATCGTGAGTGGAGAAGCCACCGATGGCCACGGTCGAGAAGGCGTGGCAGACGGCGTCGAAGACGCTCATGCCGGCAAGCCAGTAGGCGGCCATGCAGGCGATCGTGAGCCCGAGGTAGATGTACCAGAGCACCTTGGCGGTCTGGGCCAGACGTGGTGTGAGCTTTTCCTTGGTCACACCCGGTGTCTCGGCGCGAAACAACTGCTGCCCGCCGATACCGAGCATCGGCAGCACGGCGATGGCCAGCACGATGATGCCCATGCCACCGAGCCACTGCGTGAGCTGCCGATAGAAGAGAATGCCTTTCGGCAAGGCATCGAGGCCCTCGATGAGGGTGGCACCGGTGGTGGTCAGCCCCGACATCGATTCGAAGATGGCCGCTGCCATGGAAAGATCGAGCGGAAAGTAGAGATACAGCGGCAGCCCACCGGCGATGCCGAGTACCAGCCAGAACAGCGACACCGCGAGAAAACCATCGCGCACCCGCAGCTGCCCCTTGTGAAACCGCACCGGCAGAAACAGCAGCAGCCCCACCGTGAGGATCAGCACGAAGGCGCCGAGAAAGGGGGTCAGTGAATTCCAGGGGTCACCGTAGAACAGGCCCACGAAAAGCGGCAGCAGCATGATGCCGCTGAAGAGGCTCAGCAGTGCACCGACGACGCGGCGGATGACCCTGATCTGAATCGGAATCAGCATGTTGCGGCTCAGATGAAGGTCACGCCGACCTGGAAGAGGTCTTCGACTTCGCCGATACGCTGTTTGTCGGTGACGAAGACGATGAGATGGTCCTTGGGCTCGATGACGAGATCATTGTGTGCGACAAGCACCTTGAGCTTCTCGCTGTCATCGGCCTCGGGACGCGCCACCACGCCGATGTTGGCGCAATCAGGCAGCGGCAGTTCGCCGATCGAGCGCCCGACCAGACGCGAGGTATCGGCGTCGCCGTGCACCACCCCTTCGAGCGCCTCGGCGACACCGCGTCTGAGCGAATGCACTGCCACCACATCACCACGACGGATGCTGGTGAGAAGCCGACCGATGGTGATCTGCTGTGGCGAGACGGCCACGTCGATGATGTCACGCTCGACAAGATCGACGTAGGCGGGTCGGTTGATGAGCGACATGATCATCTTCGCGCCCATGCTCTTTGCCAGCATCGCCGAGAGTATGTTGGCTTCGTCGTCGTTGGTCAGCGCACAGAACACATCCATCTCCTGGATGTTCTCCCGAATCAGCAGTTCCTGGTTGGCAACGTCACCGTGAAACACCATGGCGCTGCGGAGCTTCGAGGCAATGAACTGGGCGCGCTCTTCCTGCGATTCGATGACCTTGACACTGTGAAAGCGCTCGAGCGCGCGCGCCACCAGCAGGCCGATGTTGCCGCCACCGGCGATCATCACGTGATTGTTCTTGTGCATCTTGTGGTGAAAGACGTCGATCACGCGGCTGACGTGTTTTCTTTCGCCCATGAAATACACCACGTCACCGTCTTCGATGATGCTGTCGCCGTCGGGCCTGATGATGTCATCACCGCGATAGATGGCCATGACACGCGTGTCGATGCGGCCGAGAAGCTCGGGCAGATGCGCGAGTGGCTGCTTCACCATCGGTGCGTCGTCGGTCACTTCCACACCCACCATGCGCACCTGGCCCTTGGCGAAATCCACGACCTGAGCCGCTCCCGGGTGTTCGATGATGCGCTGGATGTACTCGGTGACCTCCTGCTCGGGGCTGATGATCATGTCGATCGGGATGTTGTCGTTGTTGAACAGATCGGTCTCGCGTGTGTACTGCACCGAGCGAATACGCGCGATCTTCACCGGCGTGCGGAACAGGGTGTAGGCGATCTGGTTGGCAACGATATTGGTTTCGTCCGAGCTCGTCGCCGCCACGATCATGTCGGCGTCTTCGGCACCCGCGTCGCGCAGCACCGAGGGATGACTTGCCTCGCCATGCACGGTTCTCAGGTCGGCCGCGTCCTCGAGCCGCCTGAGCATCACGGGGTCGGTATCGACCACGGTGACTTCGTTGTTCTCGTCGGCCAGCGAGCGGGCCACGGTGGAACCGACCTGACCTGCGCCGAGGATGATGATCTTCATGCCGGAACCTTATTCCCGAACCTTGTCGAGGTCGATGTCGAGGGAGCGCAGCTTGCGGTACAGATGGGTGCGTTCCATGCCCACGTGCCGTGCCAGATCACCGATGTTGCCCTGCACATCGGCGAGGCAACGCAGCAGGTACTGGCGCTCGAAATCGGCGCGCGCCTCCCTGAGTGGCAGATCGTGACGCAGCACGATGACCGAGGATTCGGCTGCGGCATCACCAAGCGCACGATTGATCTCGCCGACGTCCACCTCGGCCCCACTGCCGAGGAGCAGCACGCGCTGCACGAGGTTCTTGAGTTCGAGAAGATTGCCCGGCCAGTCATGGTTCCTGAGCCGGTTCTGCGCCGCGACCGAAAAGTGCCGGTAGCTCAGCCCCTCGATGCGCACGTGCCAGTCGACATAGGCCTCGAGCAGCGCCGGAATGTCTTCGAGGCGTTCCCTGAGTGGCGGCACGATCATCCGCGTACCGGCAAGCTGACGTGCAAGCGTCGCATCGAAAGCCTCCTCGCGGGCCAGCACCTCGGGGTCACGACGCGCAGCCGTTACCACGCGTGCCGTGAAAGGCAGACGCTGCTCGCCGCCGACGCGCACGAAACGCTGCTGCTCGATGACGGCGGACAGTGCGCTCTGCGCCGCCTTCGGCAGCAGTTCCGCGTCACTGATGAAAAGCGTACCGCCGGCAGCTGCCTCAAGATAGCCCTGGCGCACCGTACCGCCCTGCTCTTCGCCCTGAAGCTCCCGCTGTGCATTGTTGGCGGTGAGCGTCTCGGCCCGCAGATGCACGAAGCGAGTACGAGCGACACGCGCCCGGTGCAGTGCCTGGGCGAAGGCGGAACGACCCGAACCACCCTCGCCGACCAGCAGCACCGTCGTGCTGCCCGCTTGTGCCGACTCGAGTTCGCTCTTGAGTTCCCTGATCCGCGCACTGCTGCCAACGAGCAGTGGCAGCGGTTCCGGGCCATCGACCATGGCTTGATTGGCAGCTTCCCCGGGAATGCCTTCGGCCAGCGCCTTCTCGACGGTCAGCAGGAGTTTCGCGAGTGACAGTGGCTTCTCGATGAAATCGACCGCACCGAGACGTGTCGCTTCGACCGCGGTTTCGACGGTACCGTGACCCGAGATCATGATGACGGGAAAGGCCAGGGTGCCGCTGCCACGCCAGCTCTTCAGCAAGGATACCCCGTCGGTGTCGGGCATCCAGATATCGAGCAGCACGAGATCGGGGCGCGCTTCGGCAAGCAGTGCCTCGGCACGTTCGGCATTCTCGGCGGTAGATACGAGATAGCCCTCGTCCTCGAGAATCTCCTGAAGCACCGAACGGATGTCGGGTTCATCATCCACCACGAGTATCGATTGTTGACCGTTCATGACCGATTCTCCCGAGCTTCCGCAGCGCCGCGGCTGCGCTCCATCGTGTCGACGGACGGTGTGCTTTCACCTGAATCCGATTCTGCCGTTGTCAGGGGCAGATGAATGGTAACCACACCGCCGCCATCACGTCGATTACCGACGCGAATGTTGCCATGATGCTCCTCGACGATCTTGCGTGCAATGGCAAGACCGAGTCCGGTGCCGCGCGGCTTGGAACTGACATAGGGTTCGAACAGACGATCGATCATTTCGCTCGGAAACCCTGCGCCACCGTCTTCGATCCTGAGTTGCAGCATCTCGCCGGACTCGGTGCCCACCCTGCCTTTTGCATCCATGCGCGTGATTATACGAACCAGCGCCCCGCTCTGCCGCAACACTGCCGCCGTCGTCCGAGTTGCATCACCCTGAGCTGCGTCGCCCCGAGCTGCGTCGCCCTGAGCTGCATCGCTCCGGGTGGCATCACTCTGCGCCATCTGATTCGACTGTGCCTCGAGTGCATTCTTGATCAGGTTGTGCAGCAATTGCCTGAGTCGCGGTGTATCGAGCCGCATCGGAGGCAACCCGTCGGCAAGATCCAGTTCGAAGCGTGCCGCTGGCCAGGACTGCCGATAGAGTTCCACCACGTCGTGAACCAGGGTGTTGATGTCGATGTCGCGAAGCTCGAGTCGAGGCGTCGAGGCAAGGTCGGCAAAGGCGCTGACCATGCTCTTCATGGCATCCACCTGGTTCTCGATGGTGTGCGTCAGGCGTTCGAGCAGTTCGAGATCCCTGCCCGCGAGCTTGCCGGAGAACTTCAGGCGCAGACGTTCGGCCGAGAGCTGAATGGGGGTCAGGGGGTTGCGAATCTCGTGAGCCAGGCGTCTGGCCACTTCGCTCCAGGCGGCGTCACGCTGCGCCGCGATCACGCCGGTGATGTCGTCGATGGCGATGACGTGACCGATGAGCTTGCCGATGGCGTCGTGGAGGTCGGCACCCCGGCAGAAGAGATAGCGACTGCCTGTTTCGTCCACGACACGGATCTCTGCCGACCAGCCGCTCTGCCCCGCTTCGCGCTCGGGCAGCCGCTCTTCGAGCGCAGCCACGAACTGGGCCAGCACGCTGTTGTCGTCGGCGTCCGGTGCAATGCGACGCTTCTGCCAGTCCGCGAGTTCGGCGCCGAGAATGTCGGCAGCACTGCGATTGAAGTCACTGAGGCACAGTTCTGCATCGAGCGCAATGACACCGGATGACACCTCGGCAAGTACCGCGCGCAGCCAGGCTCGTTGTTCCTCGCTCTGCCGCCGACTCGCTTCCTCGGCGCGCATGGCACGATCGAGCTGCAGCATCATGTAATTGAACGACTGCACGAGAAAACCGAGTTCATCATTCTCGCTTCGTTTATAGATTCTTGTACTGTAATTACCATCTGCTACTGCCCGGGTGCCTTCGACCAGATCGTGCACCGGCGTCATCATGCGCCGTGCTGCGTAGAGGGCAAACCACACCGCCATCATCACCGAGAGAAGCAGTGCCAGGGAGAGCGTCAGCATCGAGCTGACCACCAGCGGCTGACGCATGAACACAAGCCGACGATAGCTTCGATAACTCGATTCGACACTGACGGCGAGCTTCTCCGAGCGCTCGTCCACGGGGTAGAGCGCCTGCAGCACCGAGTTGCTGCGCGTCGAATCGGACGAAAACACCGGAGTGACCACACGGAAGAACAGCGCGTCTTCACCGATCGGGTCGACACCCACGTAAGGCAGGCCATTGCGCGCGCGCTCCACAAGATCATCGGGGGGACGTTCAGGCAGCACCGACATGTCGAGTTCGAGTCCGGTCGAGGCGAGGATGTCGTTGTCGGGACCGACCAGGGTCATTTCCGAAGCCGAGGAATCCTGCGTCAGGGTATTCAGGGCAATGACGATGTCAGCATCGGCAGCGCCATCCATGGCCTCGCCCAGGGCATCGGCAACGGTCAGGGTTTCACGCTGCAGGGTACGCATCTGCAGTGCCAGCGCTTCACGGCTCAACTGCAGCGCATCGTCGAGAGCACCCTCGATTTCGAGGTCGGAGTAGCTGTTGATGTTGGCGTTCAGAAAGCGGATCGAGAAGGCGTATACGAGCGAGACGGGAATCAGCGACAGGAGCACGGAAAGCACCACGAGTTTCAGGGTCAGTCGCGAACCCGCGCGCCGCGCGCGGAACTCCTTCATGAGCTGCCAGCCGTTCATGATGATCAGCACGGCAATGAAGGCAATGGCAAGGGCGTTGACGAGCAGTAGCCAGGGATAGTAGCTGCCGAAGCGATCGAGATCGAGTGCGAGGTTACCGAGAAGGATCAGCGACCCGACCATCACCACGAACAGCAGCCCCATGAGCACGGCGCTCGAGAGAAACTGTCGACGCAGACGACTCATGCGCTCAGCCATCGATCACCCCCTCGAAGGTATTGCTGGCAAGACGCCAGGGCGAACGCAGGAGTGGTTGCAGCGGCAAAGGCAATCGGCTGGTATCGAGCCACAGGCGCACCGCAAAGCGCTCTGGCTCGGTGGCGAGTTCGTCGAAACTCAGGCTTCGGAACTCACCGAGCCCCACAAGGGCCGAACGCAGCGAACGATAGTTCCGATAGTACCCGCTGTGCTCCTCGTGAACCCGGTAGTGGCGCGTGAGACTGTAGTAGACCAGCGAATAACGGCGCCGATGACGCTCGTCCAGCCGCAGCCAGGACGCCATACGCGAACCCGACCCCGGCACCACGGCCAGTTCGAGTATGAAGTGCAGCGGCAGACCGTTGTCGAGTCCCGCGATGACCGCAGGTGGCAGTGCGATCTCGGCATCGAGATCAAGTTGCCACGCGCTGCCGCTGACGCCGGACTCGTCACCATTGGATTCGTTGACGCCCGACTCGTTGACACCGGATTCGCTGACATCGGACTCGTCACTGCCCGACCGTGCACGGTGCAGGGTTGCCGATTCGATCAGAATGGTGCCCGCTTCCTCGCCATGTACCACCTGATAGCCGTAACTCAACGCACGCTCGAAGAGCTGGGCACGCAGTGCTGCATACATCACCAGAGCGACGGCAGCCGCCAACAGTCCCGTGAGCAGCCAGGATCGACGACCGCTGGGCCCGATCATGCCGCCTGCTTCCTGAGCATGGCGTAGAAGAAACCGTCCATGTCGGCCTCGCCAGGTAAAACCTGCCGCATCCCGCCGTCGAGTTCGGCATCTTCCACGCGCTCGAGAAAACCCTGTATCTGCCGCTCGTTCTCGTCACGAAGTACCGAACAGGTGGCATAGAGCAGCACGCCCTTGTCGGCCACCAGTGGCCAGAGCGCATCGAGCAGGCGCCGTTGCGTGGCAACGAGCGGTGCAATGTCCGATTCGCGCCGCAGTAGCTTGATGTCCGGATGGCGGCGAATCACACCGCTCGCCGTACAGGGGGCATCGAGAAGCAAGGCCGTGATCGGCCGACCATCCCACCAGGCAGCGGTATCGGCCGCATCGACCGCAGCGAGTTCGGCCTGGTCGGCAAGACCGGTCCGCGCCAGCGTCTCCCCGACCCGCCGCAGACGCACGGGATCGTTGTCGAGCGCAAGCACGTGAGAGAAATGTCCGCTTTCGAGCGCATGTGCCGTCTTGCCGCCGGGCGCTGCACAGACATCGACGAGCCTGCCGCCGGCCGGCACCGCCTGTTCGAGCATCAGCACCGCGAGCTGGGCAGCGGCATCCTGCACGCTCGCAGCCCCCTCGTCGAAACCCGGCAACTCGCTCACGTCGACGGCCGTGTCGAGCACCAGCGCGTCGCGTGCGGCATCGTGCTCGCGTGCCGTGATGCCGATCTCGGCGAGGCGCTGTCGGTAGTGCTCGCGATCACCGTGGCGGCGATTCACCCGCAGAGTCATCGGTGGGTGCGCGTTCGCGGCAGCGGCGATCGTTCGCCAGTGTTCCGGCCAGTCGCGTTCGAGGCGCTCGATGAACCAGGGTGGCATGGCGAGACGCGCCCCGTCGTCGAGCGCTGCTTCAAGCGCATCGCGCTCGCGAAGGTAGCGCCGCAGCACGGCGTTGACGAGCCCCCTGGCCCACGGCTTGCCGAGCCGCCGCACGAGCTTCACGGTCTCGTCGACGGCGGCGTGCTCGGCGACCTTCGCGTGCCTGAGTTGAAAGAGGCCGAGCAGCATCAGTCGCTCGATGTCGCGATCGCGTGCCTTCAGTGGCTTTTCAAGCAACTGCCCGAGCAATGCCCGCAGTGCGACATCGTGGCGACAGTGCTCGAAACACCAGGCCTTGAGGCGCGCGCGTTCGTCAGGCCCGACCTTGTCGAGCGCGGCGGGCAGCAGCGTGGTCAGCGAGCCCTCGCCTCGCTCGAGCGCGCTCATGACGCCGAGGGTGGCGAGTCTCAGTGAGGCTGCGCTCATCCGAATCGATGGCCGACGAGGTCCCGTCCCTGAGCAAACTCGGTGGCCGTCTGCGCGGACTTGCCGGGCCACTGCAGGTTCAGTAGGTCGATCAGCGGCATGCCACCGTCATCGCCGCCTGCACCTGTGCGTACCCTGAGCGCCCCGGCTTCGGTCATTGCGACGATGGTGCCGGGCGGGAGCGCCTCGATCGCAGAGGCGTCTGCGGCGTCATCGAAGGGCAGTACACGCCGCGCCGCACGTATCCGCACCACTTCACCCCCGAGCGGCGCATGGGCGATCGGAAAGGGATTGAAGGCACGAATCAGGCGGTGGATTTCCTCGGCGCTGGCAGAAAAGTCGAGCGCGGCATCGGCCTTGGAGAACTTTTCGGCGTAGGTCACGCCTTCGTCCGGCTGCGGTGTGGCCGTGAGCGTACCGAGACAATGCCGCGGCAGCGCCTCGAGCAGTGCCTCGGCGCCAAGCGCTGCAAGGCGGTCATGAAGTTCGGCCGCGGTCTCGTCGGCGCCGATGGCAAGGCGCTTCTCGAGCAGTACCGCACCGGTATCGAGACCTTCGTCCATCTGCATGATGGCAACGCCGGTTGCGGTGTCGCCGGCGAGTATGGCGCGCTGTATCGGCGCCGCACCGCGCCAGCGCGGCAGCAGCGAGGCATGGATGTTGAGGCAGCCGCGTTCGGGCAATTCGAGCACCGCGCGCGGCAGAATCAGACCGTAGGCCGCAACCACCAGCACCTCGGGTGCGAGCGCCGCAAGTGCGGCCTGCGATTCGGCAGCGCGCAGGCTGGTGGGCTGCTGCACCGGAATGCAGGCGGCGAGCGCCCGCTGCTTGACGGCACTCGCGGTGAGCTTCCTGCCACGCCCGGCCGGACGGTCGGGTTGCGTCAGTACGCCCACGATCCGGTGCTTCGAACCGATCAGCGCGTCGAGGGCAACGGCGGCGAACGCCGGCGTGCCGGCAAAAACGATGCGCTGCGACTGGCAGTCGGACTCAGGCATTCCCCGGCAGATTCTCGAGGTCGGCGCCATCGCGTATCCAGCGCGACATCTTCCGGTGGATGCGATTGCGCTTCAGAGACGAGAGGTGGTCGACGAAGAGCTTGCCGTTGAGGTGGTCGATCTCGTGCTGCAGGCACACCGCAAGGAGCCCGTCGGCGTCGACTTCGAACGGATTGCCGTCGCGATCGACAGCCGCCACACGCACCTCGGAGGGGCGCTTTACCTTCTCGTAGAAACCGGGAATGGACAGGCACCCTTCCTGCGTTTCCTGGCTGCCGTGCGTCTCGACGAGTTCGGGGTTGACCAGCGCGAGCGGCTGATCGCCGGCATCGGAAACATCCACCACGATGACGCGCTCGTGCACGTTGACCTGGGTGGCCGCAAGCCCGATGCCGCGAGCGGAGTACATGGTTTCGAACATCGAGTCGATGAGGGTGGCAACCTGCCCGTTGACGTTTTCGACGGCGGCGGCCGTCCGGCGAAGTTCGGGCGTGGGGAAATAGAGGATGTCGAGAACGGACACGAAAACACCACCGGCATGAAGACAATCTCTCATTTTATCTCACCGGCAGAACCAGCGATACGCCGCGTGCGGAAACGTTTTCCACGGTACGGCAGCGGCAGGGTTCCGGCACCGTCCTTGCTTGATGGCTTCGACGGATGTCTCAAGCTTCGTCACGATCCGCCGATGGATCGGACAGACCATCTGATCCACGCTCAACCGAGGGAGAGCGCCATTCCATGGCCATGACCGATTTCAACAGGACGCCAGGGCTTCTGCTGGCTGCCTTACTTGCCGTCAGCCTCGGCGCTTGCTCGAGTGCCGAAAAGAGCCGCGTGCAACTGCTCGACGCCGCTCCCAAACGCGACCTCAGTTCGCGCGACGCCAGTGACATCACCGCAACCGTCGGCAACTACAGCTCGGTGGTGCCCCGCGCCTACCTCTCGAGCAGTGATCTCGCCGAGGATGCGCCTGATACCTACACCGTGGTCAAGGGAGATACCCTCTGGGACATCTCCGACCGCTTCCTGAAGAAGGCCTGGCTGTGGCCACAGATCTGGAGCTACAACCCGCAGATCGCGAACCCTCACCTGATCTATCCGGGCGACACCATCGCGCTCGAGTACATCGACGGCCGTCCGACCATGGTGCTGGTGCGTAACGGCAAGCGCATCAACCCCTTCGATACGGCCGGGTCTGACGCCAGCGGCACGTCGCGTGCTGCCAACGGTGGTCGTCAACGCCTCTCACCGCGCATCCGCGCAAGCTCCCTCGACGAGGCGATTCCGACGATTCACGGCGAAGCGATCAGCCAGTTCCTGATCCAGCCGCTGGTCGTGGCAAACGAGGAACTCGACGATGCTCCCTACGTCCTCGGTACCTTCGACGGCCGTCTGATGAGCGCCGTCGGCCACCAGGTCTACGCCCGCGGCCCGTTCTCGCGCGACCTCACGAGCTTCGGCGTGTACCGCAAGAGCAAGCCGCTCGTCGATCCCGATACCGGTCGTGTGCTCGGCCACGAAGTCATCCACGTGGGCAACGCCAGGCTGCTCGAAATCGGCGACCCGTCGACCCTTCTGATCACGAGCAACAAGCAGGAAACCATGGCAGGTGACCTTCTCCTGCCGAACAGCGCCAGCGGTCCCTCGCAATCCTACGTGCCACGACTGCCCGTGTTCGAGAATGGCGAAGGGCGTGTGGTATCCCTCTACAACGCCATCAGCCAGAGTGGCCGTAACCAGATCGTGGTGCTGAACCTCGGCAAGGAGCAATCGGTAAAGGAAGGCGATGTGCTCGCCATCGAAGCGTCCGGCCCCGTGGTCATCGACCGTCATGGCAAGCGCCGTGAGCGCGTCCAGCTGCCGAGCATCAGGAACGGCGTGGCAATGGTGTTCAAGGTCTTCGACGAAGTCAGCTACGCGCTGGTGATGGAATCGGAACGACCGATCTCTGCCGGCGACATCGTCACGGGACTCTGAGCGCCATCCTGACAATCCACCTTGCACGGCGCCGATTTCCGTGTAAGATCAACGCGAATACCGGTTCACGGATGAACAGGAGTCGCACATGGACGCGCTTTCCGACGCCAGCACCGCGAGGTGGCTGGCGTTTTCGCTTTCGGCACCACCGGGTGCCGCCCGCTTTCGCGAGATTCGCGAACGCTATCCCGACCCCACGGAGCTGGGCTGCTGGCTGGTGACCGGAACGGACCTGTCCGGGTTTGACCACCGCTCGTTCACGCACGACGCCGTCGGCAACGATCGCTACCACGCGGCTCTCGCCTGGCAGGCGGCCGCTCCCGGGCGCACCCTGCTCGCGCTCGAACACCCCGCCTACCCCGAAGCACTCGCCGCCTTGTCCGATGCACCGATCCTGCTCTACGCCAGAGGAGATCTCACGCTGCTCGAACAGCCACTGCTCGCGGTGGTCGGATCGCGGCGCGCGAGTCGCGGTGCACTCTCGCTGACGGCACGCTGGTGCGAGGAACTTGCCGCTCTCGGCATCGGCATCGTCAGCGGACTGGCGCGCGGCATCGATGCGGCGGCGCACCGTGGTGCTCTGTCTGCACCCGGGGGGCGTACCATCGCCGTCGTCGCCACTGCGCCTGACCGTTGCTACCCACCCGAGCACGCCGAACTCGAGCGCGAGATACTCGAACGCGGCGGACTCGTCCTGACGGAGTTTCCGCTCGGTCACTCGTTGCGGCCCTGGTGCTTTCCACTCCGCAACAGGATCATCAGCGGCCTCGCGCTGGCCACGCTCGTGACCGAAGCCACCCTGCCCTCGGGTACCCTGACCACGGCACGCCATGCCATGGATCAGGGGCGCGACGTCATGGCCGTGCCGGGTCCGATCAGCCACCTCGGCGCGCGTGGCTGTCACCAGCTCATTCGCGACGGAGCCGCACTCGTGGAAAGCAGCGACGACATTCTGGCGTTGCTTTCCGCGCAACTGGGCGCATGGCTGGACGAGCGGCGAATCGAGCACTCCGCGGCGAGCGCCGCACCGTCCGCGGGCGACACCGTTGCCGGCACTCCTGCGATCACCGCGCCCGGGCTCAGTGTCACTGCACGCCTCGAACAGGCCAGGGCCGACCACCCGGCACTCGCACCGCACATCGACAGGCGTTGCCAACGGTTGCTCGAAACGCTCGACGCGCGGGGCATCGCACCGTATCGTGAACTGCTCGACTGCCTCGACCTCGGCGTCACCGAGTTGACGGCCACGCTGTCGCTGCTGCAGACCTTGAAACTCGTGCAACGCACCCCGCAGAATGCCTGGGAGAGCAGGCGTTGACAAAACAGACGCAAGCGACGACGCTAGTAAAGGAGGCGTTTGCCCGGGGTCCGGCCTGAGATGGTACGCCTCGTGCGTGCTCACCCGAGCCATGCCGCCGGCACGCCGGCAAGACACGTCAGGAATCGCAGGAGCACATGAGCAAGCATCTGGTCATCGTGGAATCGCCCGCCAAGGGCAAGACCATCGAGAAGTACCTCGGCAAGGACTACAAGGTTCTTGCGTCCTACGGGCATGTACGCGACCTCATCGCGAAGGAAGGTGCGGTCAATCCCGACAACGACTTCGAGATGCGCTATCAGATCATCGAGCGCAACGAAAAACACGTCAACAACATCAGGAAGGCACTGAAGAAGGCCGACACCCTGATACTCGCCACCGACCCCGACCGCGAAGGAGAAGCCATCAGCTGGCACCTGGTCGAACTCCTTGCCGAGTCGGGCGATCTCGAGGGCAAGGACGTTCAGCGCGTGGTCTTCTACGAGATCACCAAAGGCGCCGTGCAGGAAGCGATCAACAACCCGCGTACCCTCGGGCGCGATCTCATCAATGCCCAGCAGGCGCGTCGTGCGCTCGACTATCTTGTCGGCTTCAACCTCTCGCCGCTCCTGTGGCGGAAGATCACCGCCGGCCTCTCCGCCGGGCGCGTGCAGACGCCGGCGCTGCGGATGATCTGCGAGCGCGAAAACGAGATCGAGGCGTTCGTACCGAGGGAATACTGGTCGGTCATGGCCGCACTCGAGAAGGACAGCCAGCCGTTTGCCGCCCGACTGTCGCTGCTCGACGGCGAGAAGGTCAGACAATTCACGATCACCGACGGTGAGCAGGCCAGGGCGACGAAAGCGATGCTCATGAGCCACGCCAACGGTGCCCTGAAAGTCGTCAAGGTCGAGAAGAAACAGCGCAAGCGCAATGCCGCCCCGCCCTTCACGACGTCCACCCTGCAACAGGAAGCCTCGAGGAAACTCGGCTTCGGTGCGCAGCGCACCATGCGCATTGCTCAGAAGCTCTACGAAGGCATCGACGTCGGCGATGGCCAGACCGGCCTCATCACCTACATGCGTACCGACTCCATCACGCTGTCGCAGGACTGCCTCGACGAACTGCGGCAACTGATTCCCCGGCGCTGGGGCAAGGACTATCTGCCTGCTACCGTCAATACCTACAAGAACAAGTCGAAGAACGCGCAGGAAGCCCACGAGGCGATTCGCCCGACCTCGGTTGCACGCACGCCCGAGAGCATCAAGGGACACCTCGACGAAGAGCAGTACAAGCTCTACAACCTCATCTGGAAACGCACCGTGGCCAGCCAGATGATTCACGCCACCATCGACCAGGTGGCCGTGGATCTTGCCTGTGGCGACGGCAACGAATTCCGCGCCAACGGCTCCACCATCGCCTTTCCGGGTTTCATGATGGTCTACCAGGAGGATCAGGACGACAGGAAGTCGAGTGACGATGACAACCGCCTCCTGCCCGAAATGAAAGAAGGCGATGTGGTGCCGCTCGAAGACATCAAGCTCAGCCAACACTTCACCGAACCGCCACCACGCTACTCCGAAGCAAGCCTTGTGAAGGCACTCGAGGAATACGGCATCGGCCGCCCCTCCACCTACGCCTCGATCATCTCGACCCTGCAGGCGCGTGACTATGTGGAAATCGAGAACCGCCGCTTCTTCCCGACCGACACCGGGCGGGTGGTCAGCAAGTTCCTTTCGAAGCATTTCGACGACTACGTCGACTACGACTTCACGGCCCGGCTCGAAGATGAACTCGATGCCGTGTCACGCGGCGAAAAGGACTGGGTACCACTCCTTGAAGACTTCTGGGGACCCTTCAAGAAACGCGTCGACGACAAGATGGAAAACCTCTCGAAGGACGAAGCCATCGAAGCGCGTCAGCTCGGTGTGGACGAAGCCACCGGCAAGCCGATCAGCGTGCGTATCGGCAAGTACGGCGCCTTCGTGCAGATCGGCACGCGCGACGACGAGGAAAAGCCGCGGTTTGCAGGGCTTCGCCCGGGACAGCGGATGAACACCATCACCCTCGAGGAGGCAATGAAACTCTTCGACCTGCCGCGTGATCTCGGCGTCTCGCCCGAGGGCGAGAAGATCTCGGCGAACATCGGCCGTTTCGGCCCCTACATCAGGTACGACTCGAAGTTCGTTTCGCTCAAGGAGGACGACCCTTATGAGGTCACGCTCGAGCGGGCACTCGAGATCGTCAGGGAGAAGAAGATCGCCGATGCCAATCGCATCATCAAGACCTTCGAGGGCACCGACATCCAGATCCTCAACGGTCGCTGGGGGCCTTACATCACCGACGGCAACAAGAACGCGAAGATTCCGAAGGAGATGAAGGAAACCCCGGCCGACATCGACCAGGCCCTGGCCGAGAAGCTCCTCGCCGGAGCGCCCGAAAAGCGCGGGCGCGGCAAGAAGGCGGCCGCAAAGAAGACGGCGGCGAAAAAGACCTCGGCGAAGAAGACGGCGGCGAAGAAGGCGACTGCAAGGAAGAAGGCCAGCTCGAAGAAAAAAACCAGTGCGAAGAAGAAGGCCGCCGCGAAAAAGAAGTCAGCCATCAGCAGCCCGGCAACCGCAAGGAATACGGCTTCTTGAACGGTCTCGATGAAGCCGCTGCCGTCATTCGCGGTGGCGGTGTCATCGCCTATCCCACCGAAGCGGTATTCGGCCTCGGATGCCTGCCCGGCAACGAGCAGGCCATCGAGCGCATCCTCACCATCAAGGGACGCGAAGCCACGAGGGGTCTGATCATCATCGGTGGCAGTCGCGAGCAACTGGCCCCCTGGATGGCACCACTCGACACTACCGCCGAGGCCACGCTCGCCGCACACTGGCCCGGCCCCGTCACCTTCGTCGTGAAGGCCAGCGAACAGGTTCCACTGCTTCTGAACGGTGGTCGTGACACCATCGCCGTCCGCCTCTCGGCCATGCCGCTGGTGGCTGAACTCTGCGCGCGTTGCAACTCGGCGCTGGTATCGACCAGTGCCAACCGGAGTGGCAATGAAGCGCTCCGTTCGGCGTCAGACGTCGATGCCGTCCTCGGCAGCGAACTCGACACGGTACTCGATGCACCGACAGGCGGTGCGGATTCACCGAGTCGGGTGATCGAACTGGCAACGGGCAGGCTGCTGCGTGCCTGAAAGAACCCGGACTCGTTCATGACCGTGCTCCGTGTCAATCATTGCAACGATGCCGAGAAATCCTGCAGGCATGGGTATCATGGCCTCGACAATGCCAGCAAGGGTGCTTCGATCCCGTCACCTGATGCACAAACGCGCACCGACTTCCTGTTCGCACACAACCATCCAGACACCATGACGCACCACCAGGCCATCGATCATGACGCCGTCGAGCGTTTCCTCCGCAACTTCCACGACACCCTCTGCGGTCAGCTCGAAGCTCTTGACGGCAAGGCGCACTTCATGGACGACCCCTGGGAGCGTGCCGAAGGGGGTGGCGGACTCACACGCGTGCTGGTCGAGGGCGCGCTGTTCGAGAAGGCGGGCGTTGCCTTCTCGCGGGTACATGGCACCCGCCTGCCACCTTCGGCGACCGCCGCCCGGCCTGAACTCGAAGGCCGAGCCTGGGAAGCCATGGGCGTCTCTCTGGTACTGCACCCGAAGAACCCGAAGGTGCCGACGACCCACGCCAACGTGCGTTTTTTCCATGCAGAGCCTGCCGAGGAGATCGAGACGGACAGGAAACCGGTGTGGTGGTTCGGTGGGGGATTCGACCTGACGCCGTTTTACGGCTTCGACGAAGACTGCATCAGCTGGCATCAGACAGCACACGCCGCGCTCGCGCCTTACGGCGATGCGCTCTACCCGCGCTTCAAGCAATGGTGCGATGACTATTTCCATCTCAGACACCGCGACGAAGCTCGTGGCATCGGTGGCCTCTTCTTCGACGACTTCACCGGCGATTCCTTCGAGCACGCCTTCGCGGTGATGCGCTCGGTGGCCGAGCACTTCTACAAGGCCTACGCGCCCATCGTCGAACGCCGTCGGAACCTCCTCTGGAACGAAGCCGAGCGCGCCTTCCAGCTCTACCGGCGCGGCCGTTATGTCGAATTCAACCTCGTGTACGACCGTGGCACGCTGTTCGGCCTGCAGTCCGGTGGCCGTACCGAATCGATCCTGATGTCGATGCCGCCGCTCGCGGCCTGGGAATACGGCTTCGAGGCCGCACCGGACTCCGAGGAGGCGAAGCTCGTCAGCTACTACCTCAAACCGCGCGACTGGGCCGACATGACAGTCTGAGCATGCGTCAGAGCTGCGCGGGACTCGCCTGCCCCGGCAACCCAGCATCAACAAACCTGCATCAACAAACCTGCATCAACAGCAACTACTGCAACACCAACCGATCCCCCACTTCCACACCGTTCTTCTGAAACCAGCCCTGGTTCACTTCCAGCGCATAGCGTGCGGGCTTCGACGAAGCAAACCGCTGATCGGGCCCGACGTTCATGGGGATGATTTCGATGATCTCGAATTCGCTCGAGAGATACGCGAGCGACAGCGGTATGCGGGTGTTGCGCATCGTGAAGGTCAGCGGTTGCTCTTCCTTGTAGACGAACAGCATGCCAGCATCATCGGCCAGGGTACAGCGATAGCTGAGACCCATGTAGCGCTCGTTCGAGGTCGCCGCCACCTCGATCTCGAGCGTTGACTCACCGATGCTTGCCGATACCTGCGGCAATGTGGGCTGGGCTCTTGAACCGTCGTCGGCGGTATCGGCCTCGGTGTCGCAATGCGAAACCGGTTCAAGTGCATGCAACGATGCAGTATCGGTCAACAACCAGATTGAAACGGCAAGCGCCGCTGCAACAGTCAAAAAACGAACACATGCCATGTGGCTCTTCTCCTTCGTGAGCTTGCTTCCACGCAATGGATCCTCTCAATGACTGTTCGCCAGAATTGCGGCAAATCTCTTCCGGGCCATGCGCACTTTCGGCCGTACCCCTTCCCATACGAAGAACGACTCGGCCGCCTGCTGCACCAGCATGCCATAACCATGTACGGCGCGAACACCACGCGATTTGCCCCAGTTCACGAAAGGCGTGTCTTCTCGCGCGTACATCATGTCGTAGACAAGCGCATCGTCGTCGAGCGTGAGTTCGTCGAGCGACGGCACCTCACCTTGAAGGCTCATGCTGGTGGCATTGATGACGATATCGACGGGGGTGAGATCCGCCAGATCCGCCGTGCACGGCAATGCATGGATACTGCCGAATTCCGTGAAACGATCGGCGAGTGCCCGCGCCTTTTCCTCGGTGCGGTTGAGCAGCATGATTTCCGCCGGCGCACGCTCGAGGAGTGGTCCGAGCACGCCACGAGCGGCGCCACCTGCGCCAAGCATCAGGATACGACGGCCTTCGATCGGCACCTGCAGTCCGGCCGAGAGATCCGCAACCAGCCCCTTGCCATCGGTGTTGTAGCCAACGAGCCTGCCATCGCGCTGCATGTGAATCGTATTCACCGCACCGGCAATCTCCGCACTGGCGTGAAGGCAGTCGCACACCGTGAGCGCGCGCTCCTTGTGCGGCAAGGTCACGTTGCAGCCCTTGCCACCCGCCTGCTGAAACGCCCTGACCGCCTCTTCGAAACCCTCGGGTGAAGCCTCGGTGCGGGTGTAGCTGATGCGCCGCTGGGTCAGTTCGCCGAACAACGCATGGATTTCGGGCGAGAGACTGTGTGCGATCGGTTGCCCGATGACGGTGTATCGATTGATCATTGCCGGATGCGTGCAAGCGTGGAAACGTGGAAGGCAAATACCTTGTCGGTGCCGATTCTATCGAAGGTGGCGCCAGCTCCGTATAATCGGCACAGTCCGAAGTTGCCGCAATACCGCACGACCCCAATGACACAACATGCCCCCTTCGGCGTTCGCGCACCGTTTCCGGCGAACCGCCCACGAAGGCTTCGTCGCGCACGCGAAATGCGCCGACTCGTTGCCGAAAACACACTCTCGGCCGCGGACCTGATTCAGCCCTGTTTCGTCATCGAGGGCGACAACCAGAGCCAGCCGGTGGCGGCCATGCCGGGTGTCGAGCGTCTCACCGTCGATCGTCTCGTCAGCGCGGCGCGCGAGGCACATGCACTCGGCATCCCCGCCGTGGTGCTGTTTCCGGTCACCGACGATGCCGCCAAGACCCCCGACTGCAGTGCCGCCTGGAGCCCGGACGGGCTTGTCCAGCGGGCCATTCGTGCCTTGAAGGAGGCATTGCCCGAACTGCAGGTGATCACCGACGTGGCGCTCGACCCCTACAGCCCGCACGGGCATGACGGTCTGATGGACGCATCCGGCTACATCATGAACGACGAAACGACCGAAGCACTCGTCAGGCAGGCGCTGTCACACGCTGACGCCGGTGCCGATGTCGTTGCCCCGTCGGACATGATGGACGGTCGCATCGGCGCGATTCGGGAAGCACTCGAAGCTGCCGATCATCGCCACACGCTGATTCTCTCGTATGCCGCCAAGTACGCCTCGTCGTTCTACGGCCCCTTCCGCGAAGCAGTCGGTGCGGCAGCCGCGCTGGGCAGGTCCGACAAGAAAAGCTATCAGCTCGATCCGGCCAACTCGGACGAAGCCATGCATGAAATTGCAGCAGACATGCAAGAAGGTGCCGATATGGTCATGGTCAAGCCAGGCCTGCCCTACCTCGATGTCGTGCGCCGCGTCAAAGACAACTTCCAGGTACCGACTTTCGCCTACCATGTCAGCGGTGAATACGCGATGCTCAAGGCCGCCGCTGCCAGTGGCTGGATCGACGAGCGCGCCGTCACGATCGAAACCCTGCTCTCGTTCAAGCGCGCAGGCTGTGACGGGGTGCTCACCTATACGGCAACCGAGGCAGCCCGCTGGCTCGCCGAATGAATTAGGCTCTGGCAAGGAAGTATGAATGGAAACCTGCATGAACCTCAAACCTCGAGCGCGTCCGGCTCTTGCCTCGGTCTGCCTCATGGCTGCCTTGCTGACATTCGGCACCACGGCCACGGCCTTCGGTGATCAATGGTACCTCGGACTCGGTGGCGGCGCTTCACTGTTGGAGCCGAAAGTCGCAAGCGGCGCGGCCGATGACGACGATAATGTCGGCACGCTCGGCAGCGTCATCGTCGGACGCGATCTCGACTTCCGCAGCAGTGTGGAAATGCAGATCCGTTCGCTCGGCAGCGCCGGCTTCGAGAACAACGCTGACGTCGATTACCTGTCTCTTGATGGTGCTCTGCTCTACCGCCTCTTCGACAGCCGCGGCAGAGGCGCGCGTGCGCGCGGTTTCGGCGCGTCGCTGTATGGCCGTTTTGCCCTCGGCTACATCACCCGTGATGCCGACGTCGCACTGCGCGGTGAAAACGCCGTCAATTTCGGTGCCGGTGCCGGTGTCGAAGTCTACCTCGGGCAGATACTGTCGCTGCGTGCGGAAGGCAACTACCACGACAACGATGCCTCGTCGGCAACACTGGCGCTGGTGGCGCGCTTTGGCGGTCGCCGACGGGGGCCGCTGCCACCGCTGCCGGACGATCTGCCGCTCATCGAACCCGAGCCGAAAACGGCCGCCGATACCTCTGATGAACAACTCGACGAGGATGGCGTCACGATGATGCCGGGCAATGATTCACCACTGCTGATCGGCATCGAGAGTGATCTCCCGCCGGGTGCGGCACGCAACCGCGACACCGACGGTGACGGCGTCGACGATGCCGCCGATCGGTGCGACAACTCCACCCCGGGCTATCCGGTGCGCGACGATGGCTGCGCACTCTTCAATGGTGTGCTGAAGGGGCTTGATTTCGCCACCGGCACCGATCAGCTCGAACCCGGCGCCGACGAGCAGCTCGACCGTCTGGCCAAGCTGCTCGACACCTATCCCGATGCCAGTGTCAGTATCTTTGCACATACCGACAACAGCGGCAGCGAGGCCGAGCAGACCTCCCTGACGCGTTCGCGTCTGCTCGTCATCGGTCGCGGCCTGATCGATCGAGGTGTCAGCGCGAAGCGTCTGAACCTGCGCTCCTTCGGCGGCAGCAGACCGCTCCACGACAACAGCACGCCCGAAGGGCGGGAGCGCAACAACCGTATCGAGATTCTCGAACACCCGCCTGAGTGAAATCAGCGAGGTCAGAGGCCAGCGCCAGGTCGGAAAACGCCCGGTCGACAGGTCCGCGCACCGGCGCGGACACAACAAGGCCGCGCTTCTGGCACGATGCGCTGTGGTGGTGTGCCATGGCGCTCGGACCACTCACCTGGGCCACCCTGTTGCTCGCCGGTATCCCGCTCGCCGCAGGCCTGCCCGATGCGCTCACCTTGCTGCTCCTGAGTATCGTCAGTCCGGTACTCGAAGAGTTCGTGTTTCGCGGTGGGCTGCAGTCATGGCTGCTTTCGCGTCGTTGCGGCAAGCTGGCCAATCCGATCACTGCCGCAGTTTTCGCCGCGTTTCATCTTTTCCGCCAACCACCACTGTGGGCTGCGCTGATCTTTCTGCCAGCACTCGTGTTCGGCTGGAGTTACGAGCGCACGGGCGAGCGCCTGGCAGCGCCGATCCTGCTGCACGCCTTCTACAACATCGGCTTCGCGCTGCTGTTTGTCGGCAGCAGCTAGCCCGACGACCGACAGTATCGGTTCGACTGCCCCGACAATCGGCAGTGCCGGGACAGAGTTCGACGCTCAGGTATCGAGGAAGTGCCGGTTCGACAAGGGTTGTCAGGCACTAGTGACGGAAGTGCCGCATCCCCGTGAACACCATCGCCATGTCGTGCTCGTCGGCAGCAGCGATGACTTCCTCGTCACGGCGTGCCCCCCCCGGCTGAATGACGGCACGAATGCCCGCGATCGCAGCATTGTCGATGCCATCGCGGAAGGGAAAGAACGCGTCGGATGCCATCACGGCACCGGCTACCTCGATACCCTCGTCGGCCGCCTTGATGCCGGCAATGCGCGCCGAATAGACGCGGCTCATCTGCCCCGCACCGACACCCACGGTACGACGTTCCCGCGCATACACGATGGCATTGGATTTCACCGAACGCGCCACGCGCCACGCGAACAACAGATCGTCCATCTCGCTCGGCTGCGGCGCGCGGCGGCTGACCACACGCAGTGACGCCGGATCGAGTTCGGCAAGGTCCGCGTCCTGAACGAGAAGCCCGCCCGACACGCTGCGCCAGTGCCAGTCGGGAACGACGGTGGAAGAGCATGTCGATGCATTCTTCGAAGGCCCGAGAGCGGTTTCGAGGACGCGAACGTCGCGCTTTGCGGCGAGGGCGTCGAGGGCGGCAGCTTCGAAACCCGGAGCGATCACGACTTCGACGAACTGCCGCGATGTGATCTCCGACGCCGTCGCCGCATCGAGCGGTCGATTGAAGGCAATGATGCCACCGAAGGCGGAGGTCGGATCGGTGGCATATGCCCGGTCGTAGGCATTGAGAAGGTCATCCGCGACTGCAACGCCACAGGGGTTGGCATGCTTGACGATGACACAGGCGGGTTCGTCGAAAACCTTCACGCAATCGAGTGCCGCATCGGCGTCCATGAGGTTGTTGTAGGACAGCGCCTTGCCCTGATGCAGCCGCGCCGCCGCAATGCTGTCCGCCGGAGGATGCTTCTCGACATAGAACGCCGCGCGCTGGTGTGGATTTTCGCCATAGCGAAGCGGCTGACGGAGGTGATACTGCCGATTGAGCGTGGCCGGAAAGCCGGCTTTGACGCCATCACGCTGTCCGTCATCGTTCCGTATGCCATCCCCCTGCCCGTCTGCGGCATCGCCGGCGTTCATCGCCGAACCGCCCGCGGCACGACCGCCGACGAGGCAGCCGAAATACTCGGCAATCATGCCATCGTAATGTGCCGTGTGCTCGAAAGCCTTGACCGCGAGAGCGAAGCGCAATGCCGCTGACGGACCACCACCGCCCTGCAGGGCATCGATCAGGCGCGGATAGTCGTCCGGGTCGGTGAGTATCGTCACCGAAGCATGATTCTTTGCCGCCGAACGGACCATGGCGGGGCCGCCGATATCGATGTTCTCGATGGCCTCCTCGATGCCCACATCGTCACGCGCCACGGTTGCGGCAAAGGGATAGAGGTTGACGACCACGACATCGATGGGGTCGATACCTCGTTCGGCCATGACCGCGTCGTCTTCGCCACGACGCCCGAGAATGCCGCCGTGTACGGTAGGGTGCAGCGTCTTGACCCGCCCTGCCATCATCTCTGCGGCGCCGGTGTGTGTCGCGACATCGCGCACATCAAGCCCGGCGTCTCGCAGCGTCTTCGCCGTACCGCCGGTGGAAAGGAGCCGGTAGCCCGACGCTACCAGCGCACGGGCAAGCTCGACGATGTTGCGCTTGTCGGAAACGCTCAGCAGGGCGTAGACGGTGGTTTCATTCATGACGATGGTTCGCGGTTCTTGAGCTTGTCACGCAGCTTGCCGCGGCTGATGCCGAGCCAGCGTGAAGCACGTGTCTGGTTACCCTGGCAGGCTTCGAGTACGGCATCGTACAGCGCATCCTCGACCTGATCGATGATGGCGCGATACAGCCCGCATGGCACTTCCTCGCCGTTGAGCATGTCGAAGTAGCGCTTCATCTCCTCGCGAACGCACTTCTGGATCGGGGTATCGCCGTTGTGCGGCGTCGATGACATGCCGGTGCTCATCAGGCAGCCTCCGGAAATCGTTCCGGTGCCGCAAGAAACGATTCGATCAGGGCAAGTTGCACCGACGCGTCATCGACGTGATTGATGCGCTGGCGGAACGCCGCGGCATTCCTGAACCCGCTGCAGTACCAGGCAACGTGCTTGCGCGCGATGCGCAGTCCGCGGTACTCGCCATAGAGCGCGTGGCAGCCACGGACGTGGCGGATCAGCGTGGCGGCGATGTCATCGAGCGAAGGCTCGACGATCGCCGCGTCCGGTACCTTGCCATCGACGGCTGCGGCGATGCCAGCGAACACCCAGGGGTTGCCACGGGCTGCGCGTCCGATCATGACACCGGCAGCCCCGGTCTGCTCGAGCACGGCCCGTGCGTCGGCGGCGGAGGCGATGTCGCCATTCGCGATCACCGGCATGCTCACGGCGGTGACGATGTCGGCAATGGTTCGGTACTCGGCCTCACCCCTGAAGCGATCGGCACGAGTGCGCCCGTGCACGGCCAGACAGGCAATGCCCGCATCTTCGGCGATGCGAGCGATATCGACGCCGTTACGACGTTCGGCATCGGGGCCAGTACGAATTTTCAGTGTCACCGGCACATCGACACGAGCGACCACGGCGCGGAGGATGCGCTCGACCAGTGCGGGGTCTTCCAGCAGCGCCGAGCCCGCCAGACGGTTGCACACCTTCCTTGCCGGACAACCCATGTTGATGTCGATGATGTCGGCTCCGTTCGCCACGTTGAAGGCGGCGGCAGCAGCCAGTTGTTCGGGCTCGGAACCGGCAATCTGCACGGCGTGGGGAAGTTCGTTGTGACCACGTTCGACACGGTGGCGCGTCTTGGCCGTGGCATGGAGCAAGGTATCGCTGGAGATCATTTCCGATGCGGCATACGCCGCGCCCTGCTCGATGCAGATATCTCTGAAAACTCGGTCGGTGATACCGGCCATGGGGGCCAGGAACACGCGACCCGGCAATACATGGGAACCGATCCGGACCATCGCGGTTCAGGGAGTTGGGGGGCGGTTCACCATGATAATACGGAACCGACCCGGATGGTCGAGAACCCGAGCAGGAGCAAACCCGAGCAGGAGCAAACCCGAGCAGGATCGGACCTGCACAGGATTCAGGCTCAGAGGAAGTCGAGTTCGAAGGAAGCAGCATCGCTCCCCGGATCGGCGACTTCGAGGCTGATGTCGAGGCGCTTGCCGACACCGAACAGATCCCCCTCTTGCCAGTCGTCGAGGTACTCCTCCGGGGTGAATTCGCGCTCGGCGACACGCTGACCACGCACGTTCGACAACCTGACTGCGAGGTTGGGATAACGCTGCTCAAAGCCGGCATCGTTGCGAAGCACCACTTCGATGACCAACGCCTCCTCGATTTCCGGATGCGAATAGACGTGACGGCCAAGCACGCGAATCTGACTGAAATCGACCCGCGGTGGCAACTCGCAACCGACGAGGATACAGACACCACCGTAGACGGGACGGAGTATCGGGTTCTGCGCGGCCGTTGTCGTCACGACAACGGGATCGCGCATGAGCCAGAGGCTGCCGCTGAGCACGAGTGCCAACAGCGCAAGGATCATGCGTTGCAGCCACTTGCGTTTGCCTTTTTCCGGACGAAGCTTGTCCATGTCACCGAGCAGGACCTCGTCGGCAGCAGGAAAGGCGTCATCCTGCACGAGTGGGTCATCGGCGAGGGCACCCGCGGTCACCCTGTCACCGGCATCTTCGGCAATGACATCCGGGAAACCGGCATCGCCTTCGAAAGCCGTGCCGCGTTCACGGCGGCGGCGGCGTTCAAGCCGCGCTTCTGCCGAGTCCTCATCGTCACGATCACGGTAGCGAAAGTCGATGGTCGAAGATGCGGTTGCCGTGCCGACCACCGCCGTTCCGATATCGGCGGTGGTGTTGCCGATATCGAGCCGATCCGGGTCACCGTCGTCGGGTTCGTTCGAATGCCTCGTGCTCACCTCCTGGTTCGATTCGATCCCGGTCGCAGCCATGAAATCCGGCTCGCCAACAGTCAGATCGTGAACCATGAGGGTCTCGTTGAAGGTTTCGTCCTCGCCGGCGGCCATCTCATCGAAGTCGATGCTGTCAGCGTCGCGCGTGGCATCGCGCGTGGCATCGAACAGTGCGATCTCGGGAAGCTCGGCCTCACCGGAAAAGAGATCATGCTCACTGAAGGTCTGATCCAGCGCCGAATTGGCATTGGCCAACCCTGCCAGCGAAGCCGCCGTGGCCGACGGCAGACTCGATGCCTGACTCGAACCACTGTCGACTTCACCGACCACGCGTACCGATCCCGACAGTTCGCTGGCATGACCGCGCTGGCGAACCCCATCCTCGCCATCGAGATCGGGCAGTTCGATGTCATCGATCGGGGCTACCTGCCCACCGGAGGTGATGTCACCTGGCGCCGGAGCCGCCTCGGCAGTTGCGCCGGGTGCGGGCATCGGTTGGTGCCGATCGACCAGTCCGGCGAGTTCCTCAGGTGCGTTTTCGGGATCGACGAGGTTGGTCAGGGCATCGAAAATACCGTAGCACTCGCCACAACGTACACGTGAATCAGGCGCCGTCAGTACATCCACGGACACCTCGAACACCGTGCCGCAATGCGAGCAACTGGTTTGCAGTTCCGCGGATGCGATGGAGTCGATCTCGGTGCCGACATGCTCGGCCACGTGATCCTGCTGGTTGCGCGGTTTGCCCATTCAAGCGTCGTGTGACAGGGAGTTGCGCCGAGCCGATACCAGAGCCCAGCCATCCATCTCACGTCCGGACAGGATGTCAAAACCGGAATTGTAACGCATGGTCAGGGCGTCGACCTGTGACGTCAGAATACCCGACATCACCAGTTCGCCCCCGGGACGGAGCAGACAAGTGAAGGTGCTGACGAGTGACATGAGCGGCTGGTGGAGAATGTTGGCAAGGATCAGATCGACGCTCCCCGCTGCAAGCTCCGTACCGTCCTCGAGCAATGCCCCGTCGCTGACCACACGGGCTTCGATGCGGCCGGCCAGTCCATTGGCGACGACGTTGGCACGTGTGGCCGTGATCGCCTGCGGGTCGATGTCGACGGCCAGCACCGTCTCGGCGCCGAACATCGCTGCGGCCATGGCGAGGATGCCCGAACCACAGCCATAATCGAGCACACGAAGGCCCGCCAGCGCCGTGCGCACATCGGGAGAGCCGCCACCCTTGTCGCCGTCACCACGACCGTCACGGGCACGGGCATCGAGCCAATCGAGACACAGTGCCGTGGTCGGGTGGGTGCCGGTGCCGAAGGCAAGCCCCGGATCGAGTCTGAGGTTGATCGCATCGGGCTCCGGCGCGGTCTGCTCGCCGGGAATGATCCAGAGATGCCGGCCGAAGGCCATTGGCCGGAAATGCTCGAGCCAGGTG
Organism: Gammaproteobacteria bacterium; assembly: GCA_002746645.1. Taxonomy (GTDB): domain Bacteria; phylum Pseudomonadota; class Gammaproteobacteria; order Granulosicoccales; family Granulosicoccaceae; genus Granulosicoccus. The sequence goes on from PDPU01000040.1 coordinate 27,202, forward strand.
CGCTCCCAAGTGGTATCGGCGAGCATGTCGATACGGTATTCGGGTACGCCGAGGTTCAGATTCGTGGCAGCGCTCTGCAGCGCTTCGTGGATGCCGGCGGTGACACTGCCTTGCGCGAACAGCCCCGTGAGCCCGACACGTTGCCAAAGTCTGAATTCGTTCGGCGACGGTTCGAGCACCGCCACGGCGGGGTCGTCCGAGGTGCTCGGATCGCTCAGCGTGACCGAGAGCGCGCCGGCTTCGAACAGCCAGGTTTCGAGCGCGTCGACCTCCGACTCGGCGGCAACGAGCTTGACCTCGGGCCAGGGCGCATCGGACCGAGCTGCGAGGTGATCGTCGGGTTGATCCGCGACGGAGTCGCTCACGAATCCATGCCGAGCTTCTGCTCAAGGTAGTGGATGCTCGTGCCACCCTCCTGAAAGGACTTGTCATCGAAGATGTCGATGTGCAGCGGGATGTTGGTCTTGATGCCGTCGATGAACACCTCACTCAGGGCTCCACGCATGCGCGCCAGTGCCGAGTGCCTCTCGTTGCCGAAGACGATGAGCTTGCCGACCATCGAGTCGTAGTGCGGTGGCACACGATAACCGTTGTAGATGTGAGTATCGACACGTACGCCGAGACCGCCCGGGGCATGGTACTGGTGGATGAGACCGGGCGATGGCAGGAAGTTCACCGGATCCTCGGCGTTGATGCGGCACTCGAAGGCGTGGCCACTGATCGTGATGTCGTCCTGGGTCCATCTGAGTTCGCGCCCTTCGGCCACGTGGATCTGTGCCTTGATGATGTCGACACCCGTGACCATCTCGGTGACCGGATGCTCGACCTGCACGCGCGTGTTCATCTCGATGAAGTAGAAACGCCCGCCCTCGTAGAGAAATTCGAAGGTGCCGGCACCACGGTAGCCGATACGCTTGCAGGCAGCCACGCAGCGCGCGCCCATGTCGGCACGGGTGGCCGCATCGATGCCCGGCGCGGGCGCTTCCTCGACGACCTTCTGATGGCGCCGCTGCATCGAGCAGTCGCGCTCGCCGAGGTGTACCACGTTGCCATGCTCGTCGGCAATCACCTGAAACTCGATATGGCGAGGCTTCTCGAGGTATTTCTCCATGTACACCATGGGGTTGCCGAAGGCACTCGCGGCCTCGCTGCGTGTCATTTCGATCGAGCGTTCGAGTTCGGCATCGTTTCTGACCACGCGCATGCCGCGCCCGCCACCACCGCCGGCAGCCTTGATGATGATGGGGTAGCCGATGTCGTTGGCGAGTTCGAGGTTGCGCTTCGTGTCGTCGCCGAGCGGGCCGTCACTGCCCGGAACCGTGGGCACACCCGCGGCCTTCATTTCGGCGATCGCGCTGACCTTGTCACCCATGAGCCGGATGACGTCGGCCGTCGGGCCGATGAAGCGGAAGCCGCTGGTTTCGACGCGTTCGGCAAAATCGGCGTTCTCGGCGAGAAAACCGTAACCGGGGTGAATGGCCTCGGCATCGGAGATTTCGGCCGCGCTGATGATCGCAGGGATGTTCAGATAGCTTTTCGGCGACGGCGGAGGCCCGATGCAGACGGCTTCGTCAGCGAGGCGCACGTGCTTGAGGTCGCGATCGGCGGTGGAATAGACGGCCACCGTGCGAATACCGAGGTCGCGGCAGCAGCGCATGATGCGGAGCGCGATCTCGCCGCGATTGGCGATGAGGATCTTGTTCAGAGGCTTGACCATGATCGTGTACTCAGTCGATCACGATCAGAGGCTCGCCGTACTCGACTGGCTGCCCGTCTTCGATGAGGATGGCCCGCACGGTACCGCTGGTTTCTGCTTCGATCTGGTTCATGATCTTCATCGCCTCGATGATGCAGAGCGTGTCGCCCCGGGCAACCGACTGACCCACTTCCACGAAGGGGCGGGAATCGGGTGACGAGGAGCGGTAGAAGGTGCCCACCATGGGTGACTCGACCACGGTGCCCGCCAGCTGGTTTTCGCCTTCATCCGCAGCCGCTACCGGAGGCGCGGCGGGTGCCGGCGCTGGTGCCGTCGTGGCTGCCGGCATCACCGGTGCCGCCGTGAAGGTCGGCACGGGTGGTACCGGGGCGGCGCCACCGGAGCGAGAAATGCGCACCGAGTCCTCACCCTCCTGGATCTCGATCTCGGCGACATTCGACTCCTCGAGCAGCTCGATGAGCTTCTTGATCTTTCTGATATCCATTGTCATGTCCTGTTCTCGGCGCGCTGCTGCCGTTCCTGTTGCAGGTGTTCGGCAGCGGCGATAAGCGCCAGGGAATAACCGAGGGCGCCGAGGCCCATGATCGAGCCTGCCGCGATGTCGGTAAAGTAAGAGTGATGTCGGAACGCCTCACGTGCGTGGATGTTCGACAAGTGAACTTCATAGAGTGGCAGCCCCACGCCCAGCACGGCGTCGCGAAGTGCCACGCTGGTGTGGGTGAAGCCGCCGGGATTCATGATCAGCGCCTTGCAGCCATCCCTGCCCGCCGCATGGATGCGGTCGATCAGCGCACCTTCGTGGTTGCTCTGAAAACACTCGATGGCGAAGCCCAGATCGGCCGCCTGCTGCGCGAGCCGCGCTTCGATGTCGGCAAGCGTCTGGCGCCCGTAGATGGCTGGTTCACGCTGCCCGAGGAGGTTCAGGTTAGGGCCGTTCAGTACCAGAACCTGTAACATGTTGCCTCGCGGAGCGTATCGTATTGAACATGGAGCCAAAGCGGAAATATAGCATCATTTCGCGTACTTTACTGACACTTTCACGCCTTTTCAGCTCTGAGTCGAGGAATTGCCATTCACCGTGAACGAACTTGATGAACCAGCGGCGAACCTCGCCACCGACGCCTTCCACCAACTCGAACCAAATGCGCTTCTTGATGCCATCGACAGCACCGGCCATCGTACCGATGGTCGGTTCTCCGCCCTGAACTCCTACGAGAATCGCGTCTACTCGGTGGGGCTCGAGGACGGCAGCTGGCTGGTCAGTAAATTCTACCGCCCGGGACGCTGGTCGGACGACGCGATTCTCGAGGAGCATGCCTTCTGTCGGCGCCTCGCCGAATACGAATTGCCGGTGATCGCACCACTCGCCGATGCGCACGGCGAAACCCTCTTTCGCCAGGGCCCTTATCGCTTCTGCCTGTTCGAACGCGTCGGCGGGCGGGCGCCCGAACTCGACAGCGACGCGCAACTCGAACTGATCGGCCGCACCGTGGCACGGCTGCACGCCGTGGCCGAACACCATCCATTCCATCATCGCCCAAGCCTGAGCGTGGCGCGTCTCGGTGACGCTTCGGCCGGCTTTCTGCTCGAGTCTCCGCTGCTGCCCGAACACCATGTCGACGTCTATGCCTCACTGGTCGATGAACTGCTGCCGATGGTCGACGAACGACTCGAACACCTCGATGATCTCGACATCCTGTCACTGCACGGGGATCTGCATCCGGGGAACCTGCTCCTCGCCGCCGATGGCACGCCGATGCTGCTTGATTTCGATGACACCATGACAGGTCCCGCCATTCAGGATCTGTGGATGTTCCTCTCGGGCGAACGTGACTACGCCGAGGCACGCCTTGCCGCCCTGCTTGACGGCTATCTCGAATTTCGCGATTTCGACCTTGCCGAGCTTGATCTCGTGGAACCGCTCCGCACGCTGCGCATCATTCACTACGCCGCCTGGATCGGCCGCCGCTGGGATGATCCCGCCTTCCGCCAGGCCTTTCCCTTCTTCGACAGCGAGCGCTTCTGGGACGAACACATCCTGAGTCTCAGAGAGCAGATGGCCATGCTCGAGGAAGCTCCGCTGGCATACTGAGTCTGCGCCCCTGACCATGCACATGCGAGTGCGCGATGATATCGGCTCAAGCCGGCATCATGGTGCCGCGACGAGCGACCGATGGCCCGGATCAGACCACGCTGCTGCGATCAGGTGCTCACAGCCAGAGTTCAAGGTGCATCGGTCGCTATCGGCAGGAGCGTCAGAAGATAGCGGGCATAGGCTGAAAAGTCGTGACTTGAGCCAACATAGTCACGGCGCATGGCCTGTTCTGCTTCGGTGTTCTCGTCGATGACCCTCGCAATCGTCGCCTCGATCGATGCCGCATCGTCTCCGGCAATGCAGCTGGCATGGGCAAGCAACGCCTTGTCGAATCCAGTCGCACCCTCGAACATCACCACGGGCAGGCCAAAGCTCATCGCCTCGAGCACCACCGTCGGATAGGGGTCTTCGCGTGAACTCAGGAACAGCACGCTTGCTGCCGCATACCAGGGTGCAATGCTGTCGGTGAAATCGACTATATGCAAATTCTGTAATGTGTCGCCACCCGTGACACGCTTGAGGTAGTTCGACATGTCGATGTCGACCTTGCCCACCCAGACATACTGTCGTCGCCTGTCACCCGATGCCTCGCCATGCCGGGCCACATCGACAAAACGATCGAAGCCCTTGCGATGATCGGCATACCCCACGTTCAGCACGATGTCGTGCGCTGCGGGGTCGAGCCCAAGGTCACGGTAACAGGCATCGATGGACTCGGGCTCGGCCGTGAGCGTCTTGTAAAGTCCCTGGGGGCGGACTGCCAGCGCGGCTGCGTTTGCGACCTTGTCATCTCCGGAGGAGGCATGCATGGCTGCGCCTGGGCCTGAGCCCCCCGCGCCCGCACTTGCCGCGCAGCCTAGAAATCCGTCACGCACGATGCCCGAAGGGAACACCAGCGTATCGACCTCCGCAAGCAGCGCGCGGCACTCCTGCTCGAGTCGCCGCTCACGGATGAGCGTCGGCAATTCATGGATCAGCGACACCACCGGCAGACCCCATCTGGCGCAGACCACGGCATGCGGCGCGCAGACCACGGTATTGGTGATGACGGCATCGATGGGATGGTGCTGCAGCCAGTCGTCGAGGAAGCCTGGCGGTTGTTCGTCGAGTACAAGGGTATCGGCAAGTGCCTGGTACTCGGGCAGGAGTCTGCCGACTCCACCGAGCATGACGGTGATCTCGAACGGCATTTCACGCCGGTACCATTCGAGAAGCGACAACAGAATCATCTGCGCGCCATTGGCGTGCGCGTCGTGCCCGATCAGCAGCAGTGCCGGTGGCTTTGCCGGGCCAGCCAGCGTTTCCCGTGCCAGTACGCGACGGGTGATGTTGAGGTAGGCATGGCCATAGTGGCAATCGGGTTCGAGGTAGGTACCTTCGGCCCATTCGTTCCAGGCATTGATGAAGACCAGTGGCTCACCCGCAAGCGGTTGCCGACTGGCATGGCGACAGAGCGCTGCCAACCAGCGGGCGTAGCGAAGCGGCGTCGAGCCCTGCACCGTCACACCCCGGCCGGGACTTCTCGGTTCGTGGTCCCAGTGCGGACACGCGGTCTTCAGGAGCGTGTAGTCCGCCGGTTCGCAGTCGGCCAGCGACTTCGCCACCATGTCGCGGTAACGACGCACCTGCCCTCTGAAATTCGGATCGAACGAGCGATGCTCATGGTTGCTGCGTCCGATGTCCTTCGTGACCTTGTGTGGCGGAAATTCCACCGCGGCATCGCAACCGTAGTGACGCGGGTCACGATCTCCGAAACTCTGCACCATGATGACCCAGGGCACGCTGCCAAGCCGTTCGCGCCAGGCCTCGCGCCAGCGCTCGATGATGGCACGGGGCTCGGGCAGGAGGCTCGCCCGATAGAGCAGGAACACGGGCCGATCATCGACACGAAGGTAACGCGGGTGCCCGAAGTAGCGCACCGTATCCTCGATGAAGGCGGCATCGTCTTCCGTACGGTAGTCCTGCGACATGAGCACGTCACTGTCGCGTCCGTCCCAGCGACGCGTCCAGTTCTCGTTCGCCCAGAGGATGCAGAAAGGCATCGACAGAGACTCGAGTTCGCAGAAACGATCCAGCGGCTTCTCGAGCAGGCGGTGACCATTGAACCAGTAGTAATAGAAGCAGAAGGCTTCGATACCGGCACGCGTGGCAAGCTCGCACTGCCGTTCGAGAACGGCATCGACGCCGAGATCATAGAAACCGAGATCACGCGGGATGCGCGGCTGGTAATGCCCTTCGAAACGCGGCATTGCCCGTGCGAGGTTATGCCATTCGGTAAAGCCCCTGCCCCACCAGCGATCGTTTTCGGGTATGGCGTGAAACTGCGGCAGGTAGAAGGCAACAGCACGTGCGCGAAGTTTTCGAGGTGGCACGACGGAATCGGGATCGGCCTCGAAAGCCTTGCCCGGTGCGCTGAAATGCGCCACGGTGTCGAAGACGTTGCCGGGGAACACCACCCCGTCGGCGCCACGATGGTTTCTGGTACCCAAGGACGCTCCCAGAGCGCCGACAAGCTTGCTCGCACCACGCCTGGCGACATACGCAAGGAGCTTCAGACGTGAGCGTGCGAGATCGCCGAGCATGGAGGTGGAGTCAGGGCACGGTAGCTGTGGAAACGATGCCGAAGAAGCGTCGCTCAGACTTTCCGGAACACCAGCGAGGCATTGGTGCCACCGAAGCCGAAACTGTTGGACATGACGGTATCGAGCGAGGCATTGTCGACACGCTCGCGCACGATGGGCATGCCTTCGGCCGCCGGGTCGAGATTCTCGATGTGCGCCGACTCGGCGATGAAGCCGCTGTCCTGCATCAGCAGCGAGTAGATCGATTCCTGCACGCCAGCCGCCCCGAGCGAATGCCCCGTCAGGGACTTGGTCGAGCCGATCGGTGGCATGGACTCGCCGAAGGCTTCCTGCACCGCCTTGAGTTCGACGATGTCACCTACCGGTGTGCTGGTGCCGTGGGCGTTGATGTAGTCGACGGGGCTGTCGACCGTGGCCATGGCCTGCTGCATGCAGCGTTTCGCACCTTCACCCGATGGGGCCACCATGTCGTAACCATCCGAGGTGGCACCATAGCCGACGATTTCCGCATAGATCCTTGCGCCGCGCGCCTTTGCCACCTCGAGTTCCTCGATGACCACCATGCCGCCGCCGCCGGCAATCACGAAACCATCACGATTGGCGTCGTAGGCACGCGAGGCCGTTTCCGGTGTGTCGTTGTACTTCGTCGACATCGCACGCATGGCGTCGAAGAGGCAGCTCAGTGACCAGTGTTCTTCTTCGCCACCACCGGCAAAGATACGATCCTGCTTGCCGAGTTGAATCTGCTCGAGGGCGTTGCCGATGCAGTGGGCGCTGGTCGAACAGGCCGAGGAAATCGAGTAGTTGAGGCCACGAATCCGGTAGTGAGTGGCCAGACAGGCCGACACCGTACTGCCCATGACCTGGGTAACGCGATAGGGCCCGACGCGCTTGATGCCGCGCTCGCGCAGGATGTCGGCTGCTTCCACCTGACTGCTGGACGAAGCGCCACCGGAGCCCGCAATGATGCCGGTGCGCTCGTTGGAAACTTCGTTTTCCTCGAGGCCGGCATCGGCAATGGCGTCGCGCATGGCGATGTAGGCATAGGCTGACGCCGCACCCATGAAGCGCAGCTGCTTGCGGTCGATCTGTTCCTTGAGATCAATCTCGGGAGCAGCAGCCACATGACAGCGCATGCCGCGCTCCTTGTATTCCTCGCGAAACGTGATGCCGGAGCGCGCCTCGCGAAGCGATCGGGTGACGCTGTCCTTGTCGTTACCGAGGCAGGAAACGATGCCGATACCGGTGATGACTGCTCTGCGCATAACCTGTAATCCTGAAACGATTGTCGGAAGAAAAGGATCAGAAGTCGTCGGCGGTCTGGAACAGACCGACACGCAAACCCTTTGCGGTGTAGATCTCGCGATCGTCGACAAATACACGGCCATCGGCGATGCCCATGACCAACCTGCGCTCGATGAGACGCTTGATGTCGAGTTCGTAGCGCACCACCCGTGCCGATGGCAGAACTTCACCGAAAAAACGGACTTCGCCGGAACCCAGTGCCCGGCCGCGACCCGGATTGCCCTTCCAGCCGAGAAAGAAACCCACCAGTTGCCACATGGCATCAAGCCCGAGACAGCCCGGCATGACGGGATCGGACTCGAAATGGCAATCAAAGAACCAGAGGTCGGGACGGATGTCGAGTTCGGCAACGATCTCGCCCTTCCCGGCCGAGCCGCCGTCGGCATTGATGCGCGTGATGCGATCGAACATGAGCATGTTCGGCAGCGGCAGACGGGCATTGCCCGGACCGAAGAGGTCACCGTGACCGCAGGCGAGGAGATCGTCCCGGTCGAAGGAATGTCGGCCCGAGAGATCGGGTGGCGGTACTGCGCTCATGAATTCAGGATTCTCCGCTTGATTCAGCTTCCGACGCTGCCGAAGACACGCTGCAGCAGTTCGGTGCTGCGTTCGAGCGGATTCTCGCGAATCGCCTTTTCTTCCTCGGCCACGTAGTGAAAGATACCGTCATTGGCCTTCTCGACCACGTAACCCGTGAGATCGGTGTTGACCGCGGGCATGCCCGGAATGGCGTTGTAGCGGTTCATGAGCTTGTTGAAGGTGGTGACGGCACCGACATCGGCCAGCGCATTGTCGATGATCGGTCGCATCTCCCTGGAGAGTTCGGCGCCGGTCTTGTCGCGGAAGTAGCTTGTGGCGGCGTCATCGGGACCGTTGAGGATGCCACGTGCGTCGCTGACGGTCATCGAGGTGATGGCCCCCACGAAGAGTTCTCTGGCCTTTGGCGTTGCTGCCTCGGCCGCTTCGTTGAGTTTGAGTTCGAGGTCGTCGAACATGCCGCCCATGCCGAATTTCGAAGCCACCTTGCGGGCCTCGACAAGTGCACTCGGCAAGGGAATGCGAACCACGGCATCGTTGCTGAAACCACCGCTCCGGCCAAGCTGCGACACTACCTTGCCTGTCCCGATGGTCAGTGCCTGCTTGAGGCCGCTGGCGATCTCGCCATTGCCGAGCGCGCCGCTCGAGGTTTCACTGCCGAGCACACCCTCGGCGGCCGAGCGCAACCCTTTGAGGTTGGTGCTGCCATCGCTGGCACAGCCACCCGCCATGGCGCCGGCAAGACTCAGAACCAGAAGGGCAACGGGGCCGGTGGTGCCGAATCGCGAAAGTCGCTGCATCAGTCTTTCTCCAAGGTTCGCTCGAACACGGATTCAAACGCAGGAAGTATATCAAAGCAGCGCGAACAGACCGAAGAGACTCACCAGCACGAGCCCGCCACCGATGACGCGCCGAAAGCGTGCAGCGCCACCGCGGACGATGGCGCGATGCAGGCGAAGCCCCGCCACATGTCCGAGCGCAACCAGTGGAAACATCGCCAGCATGAACGGCAGCTGCAGGTTCACGCCGGCACTGACGAAAGTTGCAAGTTTCGCCAGCACCATCACGATCCAGAGAACGAACAGCGTGTCGCGCAGTTGCTCGGATGGCAGCCGAGGCGCACTGTAGGCCACCATCAGCGGCGCGCCGATCAACGAGGCACCGGCAGCATAGCCTCCTCCGAGCAGACACACGCCGTCCATGATCCTGCCACCACTGACGAACTCCCGCCCAAGAAGATACATGCTGCCGTAGAGCAGCGTGATGGCATAGACGAAGGCGCTCATGAATACACCCGGGAGGTTCAGCAGTCCGATCAGCCCCGCCGCTACCGGCAAGACAATCAGGGAGATGAGTCGCCCGAGATAGCGCCAGTTGACGAAGTCAAGACGTGTCGCCACCGTCAGCAGCGAGAAGAACAGGAGGTGAAAGCAGATCGGTGGCAGGAACACGAGCGGGTCGCCGACGACGAGCAGCAGAAAAGGCAGCGTCAGCGCAGCGCCGCCGAAACCGAGTCCCGAGCGCACGAAACCCGACCAGATGAAGAACAGGCACAGCAGCACCCAGTCAAGCGTGCCGAGCGCACTCCAGGGCGCGTGCCCGGTCCAGGTGAGCAAGGATTGCAGCGTGGTCACTTACACCCGCTGCCCTGCTGTCCCTCGCCAGACCCCGAGGCCTCGCAGGCCGCGTGGACCGGACAGCCGACAAGGTGATCGTTGACGAGCCCCGCCGCCTGCATGAAGGCATAGCAGGTGGTCGGGCCGACGAAGGCGAAGCCGCGCGCTTTCAATGTCCGACTCATCGTGGTGGACAGGTCAGTCACCGCGGGCACCTCGGCCAGTGTCCGAAAACGATTCTGCATGGGTTCATCGTCGACAAACGACCAGATGAAGCCTGCAAAGCTGTCGCCCGCAGCCTCCATCGCGAGAATGGCGCGCGCGTTCGTCCTGACCGAATCCACCTTCTGACGATGACGCACGATGGCGGGGTTGGCCGCAATCTTCGCGAGCTTCCGGTCGCTGAAGCCTGCCACTCGCTCGGGCTCGAAGCCTGCGAAGAGTTCACGGTAACCCTCGCGTTTCTTCAGTATGGTGATCCACGACAGCCCTGCCTGTGCGCCTTCGAGCGAGATCAACTCGAAGAGTGCGTCTCGCTCGCGCTCGGGTCGCCCCCACTCCTCATCGTGGTAGCGGCGATAGAGTTCGCTGCCATGACACCAACTGCAGCGTGGATCGGAATCGGACTTGTCGGGCACGGGCAGGAACCGCGTTCGGTGGCAGGCACCGGGGATGCCATTCTAAGCCCTGAAATGCTCGCGCCGTGTGCCGTGTGCCGTGTGCCGTGTGCCTTGCGGTGTCCGGAATGCGCGGTGTGCGGTGTGCGTCAGTTGTCGGTACCGGTCCTCGGAGCAGGCAGAAAGGTCTGCCTGGCAACCTCAGACGCCACCTCGACGCCATAGGGCCAGCGCTTGAGCCATTGTCGGTATTCGTTGAAACTCAGAGGCTTGCTGATGAAGTAACCCTGCGCGATGTCACATTGCTCCTGCTTGAGGTAGTTCAGCTGGTCTTCGGCCTCGACACCTTCGGCCACCACCTTCATGCCGAAATGCCGGGCAAGGCCCAGCACGGCCTGAACGATGGCCTCGTCGTCCCGGTCGGTGGAGACATCGGTGATGAAGGCGCGGTCGATCTTGAGGGTGTCTACCGGAAAGCGCTTGAGATACGCAAGCGAGGAGTAGCCCGTGCCGAAATCGTCGATGGCGAGGCGAAGGCCACACTGACTCAACTCGTTCAGGGTGTTGATGACCATCTCCGGGTCATCCATGACTGCGCTCTCGGTGATTTCGAGTTCCAGCGAATCCACCGGAAAGCCGGTCTTGTCGAGAATCGCGTTGACGCTCGGCACGAGCCGGTCGGTGAACTGCACCGCGGAAATGTTGACGGCGATGTTGATGCCATCGAAGCCTTCGTTGCGCAGCGCGAGTGTCTGCTCACAGGCGGTTTCGAGAATCCATTCGCCGAGTTCGACGATGAGCCCGGCCTCCTCGGCGATCGGCACGAAGGCATCGGGTGACATGAAGCCGTTGACCGGGTGACGCCAGCGGATCAAGGCTTCGGCGCCGATGATGGCGCGCGTGGCAATGTTGATCTTGGGCTGATAATAGAGTTCGAACTGCCCATGCTGCATCGCGAGCTTCAGGTCCTGCTCGATGCGGATGCGGGCCGTGGCACGGCTGCGCATCTCTTCGTTGAAGAGGCGATAGCAGTTCTTGCCCCCGCTCTTGGCGTCCTGCAGGGCCACCGAAGCATTGTTGAGCATCTCCTCGCCGAGTTGCCCCTCGTCCTCCTTGCTCTGGGAATCAGCGGGGTAGCAGGAAATACCGATCGACACCGCGGGTTTCAGTGTCAGTCCACGGTACTCGTAGGGAGCCGTGGCCACCTTCATGACGCGATTGGCCACCTCCTCGGCGACGTCGCGATCCGGCACGTTGCGCTGGATGACCACGAACTCGTCGCCGTCGAGACGAGCCACGAGGTCGATGTCGCGCATCATCGTGCGCAGGCGATTGCCGACCTCAGCCAGCATCTTGTCGCCGACAAGGTGGCCGTGCTGATCGTTGAAGAACTTGAAGTTGTCGAGGTCGACGAGAAACACGGCAAAGCGTGCACCGCTCTTGAGCGCCGCTTCGGCCGTCTTCTTCATTTCCTGTTCGTAGAGCGCACGATTCGGCAACTGCGTCAGCGGGTCGTGATGGGCGGCAAATTCGAGGTACTGCTGCTTGACCTTGACCTGCCGTGCCGCTTTCTTCTGCTCTTCGATCAGGCTGTTGAACTCGTCGGCGAGAGGCCGGAGTTCGTTGTTGGGTGGATCGCTGATGAGTTTCGGGGGACGACCTCCTCCGTTTTCCCGCCCTGCGCGCAGGGCGCGGATGAGTTCGTCCACCGGACGAATGTAGTAGCGGCATGTGCCGAGGAGTGCGGCGACGGCACCGACCACACTCGCGATCAGCGCAAAGAACAACAGCAGCATGAAGGTGAAGCGTGCCTTGCTACCGACCGTTGTCGGATCGATCCAGACTTCGACCGATATTTCATCACCGAGTGTCTGCTGCGTCCAGCTGGATGCCTTGAGGCCGCGGTGCACCGCAACCCGGCCAATGGCGCCGGCATCTTGACGCGCGTTGGAGAGATCGCTGGCCACGAGCGGCACCTCGCCCTGCCGAAACAGCAGTTCGCCGTTCGGCGTCTTCAGCATGAGACCGACCACGGCATCGTTGAGGATGGCCTGGTCGACTTCGAGATCACCCGGATCGGAGTATCGCAAGGCTAGATCGATACGCGCTCGCTCGGTAGCCACGAGTTCGGCAACCTCGTTGCTGTAGCCACTCCAGGAGAGCGGCACGATGAAGAACATCTGCACCACGAACAAGACCGTCGCCACGAGCCACGACAACAGCCGCGCGGTGCGCGAGCGCTTCAGCGTTGTCAGCAATGAGTCGAATTTCAAGTGAGCAGTCCTTTCAGAGATCGATCGAATCGTCCGAATCACCGATGAATGACGGATGACCACCGTCCCATGAGGCAATTTATCGGCCAGATCGACACCTCCTGAAGCGAACTTTCAACCCGGGCTCATCCATGCTGATGCCTTCCCCGAACGCACAAGACCCCCGAACCAGTCGGGGGTCTTGTCGTGTCGCTGCGAGCGAACTCGCATCCTGCAAGGGCGCTGATTACATCATGCCGCCCATCCCGCCCATGCCGCCCATGTCGGGCATGGCAGGTGCGGGCTCGTCCTTCGGTGCATCGGCAACCATCGCTTCGGTGGTGATCATGAGACCGGCAACCGAGGCAGCATTCTGCAGAGCATAACGCGTGACCTTGGTCGGATCGACGATACCGAACTCGATCATGTCGCCGTATTCGTCGCTGGCAGCGTTGAAACCGAAGTTGCCCGATCCTTCACGAACCCTGGCAACAACAACCGAAGGCTCTTCACCGGCGTTGGCAACGATCTGACGCAGCGGCTCTTCCATCGCGCGCTTGGCGATGCCGACACCGACGCCCTGGTCGTGGTTGTCGCCAGTGACCTTGTCGACCGCGGCGATGGCGCGAACGAGAGCCACGCCGCCACCCGGGACGATACCTTCTTCAACGGCGGCGCGAGTAGCGTGCAGCGCGTCGTCGACGCGATCCTTCTTCTCCTTCATCTCAACTTCGGTGGCAGCACCGACCTTGATCACGGCAACACCGCCGGCAAGCTTGGCAACGCGCTCCTGGAGCTTTTCCTTGTCGTAGTCGGAAGTCGCCTGCTCGATCTGAGTGCGGATCTGGTCGACGCGTGCGTCGATTTCGCTCCTGGCACCGGCGCCATCGACGATGGTGGTGTTGTCCTTGTCCACGGTCACGCGCTTGGCGGTACCGAGATCTTCAAGCGTGACCTTGTCGAGCGAGAGACCGACTTCTTCGGAAATCACCTGGCCACCGGTAAGGATGGCGATATCCTGGAGCATGGCCTTGCGGCGATCGCCGAAGCCCGGTGCCTTGACCGCGCAGACCTTGATGATGCCGCGCATGCTGTTGACGACGAGCGTCGCAAGTGCTTCGCCTTCGATGTCTTCGGCGATGATCAAGAGCGGCTTGCTGGACTTGGCAACGGCCTCGAGTGCCGGCAGAAGATCACGAATGTTGCTGATCTTCTTGTCGTGAAGGAGCACGTAGGGATCTTCGAGCTCGGCTTCCATCGAGTCCTGGTTGTTGATGAAGTACGGCGACAGGTAGCCGCGGTCGAACTGCATGCCTTCGACGACATCGAGTTCGTTCTCGAGCGACTTGCCCTCTTCGACGGTAATGACGCCTTCCTTGCCGACCTTCGCCATGGCTTCGGCGATGATTTCACCGATGGACTCGTCGCTGTTTGCGGAAATGGTGCCGACCTGAGCGATGGCCTTCTGGTCATTGCAGGGCTCGGACATGCTGGCGAGTTCGGCGGTAGCCGCAGCCACGGCCTTGTCGATACCGCGCTTGAGGTCCATCGGGTTCATGCCGGCAGCCACCGACTTGAGGCCCTCACGCACGATGCTCTGAGCGAGAACCGTGGCCGTGGTGGTGCCGTCACCGGCGATGTCGGAAGTCTGCGAAGCCACTTCCTTGACCATCTGCGCACCCATGTTCTCGAACTTGTCTTCGAGTTCGATTTCCTTGGCAACCGAGACGCCGTCCTTGGTGACGTTCGGGGCTCCGAAGGACTTGTCGAGAACCACGTTGCGGCCCTTGGGACCGAGGGTCACCTTGACCGCATTGGAGAGCGTGTCGACACCCTTGAGCATGCGCTTGCGCGCGTTGTCGGAAAAAAGTACGTCTTTGGCACTCATGATGATGAATTCCTGTTGTCTTTATATGAGGAGAATAAGGAGAAAGTGTCAGCGCGTCTTACTCGAAGACACCCATGATGTCGTCTTCACGCATCACGAGCACTTCCTCGCCATCGATCTTGATTTCGGTGCCGGCGTACTTGCCGAACAGCACCTGATCGCCGGGCTTCACGTCGAGCGGGCGGACTTCACCGTTCTCGGCAATCTTGCCCTTGCCAACCGAGAGGACCTCGCCACGAACCGGCTTTTCGGTGGCCGAATCGGGGATGACGATGCCGCCGGCGCTGGTGCGTTCTTCTTCCATGCGCTTGACGACCACGCGGTCATGCAACGGACGAATGTTCATGTATCGACTCCAGATAGTTGAGTGTTATGGGGGTTCAAACTGTCTGAGACCGGAAGGCCACAGACCGGGGCCCGGGCAACCGCCTCGAATTCGGCTCCGCCGAAGGATTTGTTGGCACTCTCCGGGGAGGAGTGCCAATTCTAAGGATGCGCGACGGGAAATCAAGCACCGGGACAGAAAAAATGTACCTGCGAGGCGACAGATCGCTCAGTCGATCTCTTCGTAGTCGCCTTCGATGATCCGGTTGCCGTGGCGATCCACGGTGGGTCGTGGACTCGGCTTCACAGCGTCGGGCGCAGCCGTCCTGGCCGCCCCCGGCGACGTGACACTCCCGCCCATGACCACCACGGAGGAACGCTCCATCACGCGTCGAGCGAGCCATGCGCGCGTGGGAGGAATCAGGCACAGAAAACCGAAGGCGTCGGTGATGAAGCCGGGTGTCAGCAACATGGCGCCTCCGACGCCGAGCAGCATGCCCTCGACCACCTCATCGGCCGGCATTTCGCCGTGATCGAGCTTCGTGCGTGCCCGCGCCAGCGTCGAGAGCCCCTGTTGGCGCAGCATCTGTGTACCGATGACCGCGGTCAGGATGACGAGGGCGATGGTCGGCAACCAGCCAATGGCCGAACCGACGTTCAGCAGCACTGCGATCTCGACGATCGGCATGATGATGAAAAGCAGCAAGGCGTAAGGCATGATGGACTCGTGGGCTCCCCGGCAATGTTGTCCGCTCAGAAGGGAACCTATGGGCACACACCCGTTCAGACAAGCACGACAGCGAGACTCCACCACCACGATGCGCCAGATCCATCGCGTTTTACTGTTCCTGATGCTTGCGCTGGCACCGCTCATGGCGCTCGCACAGGCCAGCATATTCGGCTCCGCGGAAGAACCGCTGGCACCCGATGTCGCCTTCATGGCAACGCTGGACAAGGTTGGTCCCGATACGCTCGAGATCGGTTTCGCGATCACCGACGAATACTATCTCTATCGCGACAAGACGCATTTTCGCGTCAGTGAACTGCGCGCCGGCGACACCCTGCTGCCCACGTCGGCACTAAAGCTCGGCGAGCCCGAAACCTCGCCCGCTGACATCATCCATGACGACTTCTTCGGCGAGATGGCAACCTACCGCGGCAACGCCAGCTACCGCCTTCCCTATACCCTCTCGCTTGAAGAAACACCGAAGGGCCCGATCGAACTGACGCTCGATGTCGAATTCCAGGGCTGCGCCGACATCGGGCTCTGCTATCCGCCGACGACCACGGTGCTGTTCACCTCGTTGCCCGCGGCGGCAACGGTCGAGTCAGAAACCGCTGTCGACAAAGAGGCAGTCAAGGAGCCCTCTGTCGAAGAACCCTCTGTCGAGGAACCGGCCGTCGAAGAACCCCTCGTCGACACCGCGGGTGATTCCGCCCGAAGCGAAGCACCGCTTCTCTCCGAACAAGCACTTTCCGAACAGGACCGACTCTCGCGACAACTCGGCCAGCAGAGCCTCTGGCTCAATGCCCTCGCCTTCCTCGGGCTTGGCCTGTTGCTCGCCTTCACCCCCTGCGTGCTGCCGATGGTGCCGATTCTCTCGAGCATCATCGTCGGTCAGGGCGAGATCGGCGCGCGACGCGCCTTTCTCCTTTCACTGGTCTACGTGCTGACGATGGCTCTCACCTACGCGGTGCTCGGCGTGTTCACGGGCCTCGGTGGCTACAACGTGCAGGCCTTCCTGCAGAACCCCTGGGTGCTGTCGGTCACGGCCGTGATCTTCGTACTGCTCGCGCTGGCGATGTTCGGTGCCTACGAACTGCAACTGCCGGGCAGCATGCAGGCGCGGCTTTCCGAAATCTCCCAGCGTCAGAAGGGTGGCCGAGTCGGTGGCGTGATCGCCATGGGCTTTCTCTCGACGCTCATTGTCGGTCCCTGCGTAACGGCGCCACTCGCCGGCGCACTCATCTACATCGCCGATACCGGCAATGCCATGGTGGGCGGCGTTGCGCTGTTCGCGCTCGGTCTCGGCATGGGCGCACCGCTCCTCGCCATCGGCACCTCCGCCGGCCACCTGCTGCCGAAGGCCGGCGCCTGGATGGAACGCATGCGCCACCTCTTCGGTTTCCTGCTCGTCGGCATGGCCATCTACATGATCTCGCGCTTCCTCGATGCCGGGATCAGCATGGCGCTCTTCGCGGTGCTCGCCGTGGTGGCCGGCATCAGCCTCGGCGCCACCGAGAATCTCTCGGGCGAATCCGGCCTCGTGCCGCGCATCGGCAAGGCGCTGGCGGCACTGCTCGCCATCTACGGCGTGGCGCTGCTCGTGGGTGTCTGGTCGGGCAGCACGAGCTATCTCCGACCGCTCGCGGCCATTGCCGGTTCAGGCTCGGCGGCCGCCAGTGATGCGGGCGGCGGCACCCTCGCCAACGCCACCGATGACCATGCCCTGCCCTTTCGCCGGATCAAGGGGCTTGATGGTCTCGAAGCCGCCCTGGCCGACGCCAGTGACGCCGGGCAGAACGTGATGCTCGATTTCTACGCCGACTGGTGCGTGAGCTGCAAGGAGATGGAAGCCTTCACCTTTTCCGACGACGCGGTGCAGGCACGCCTTGCGAATACCCTCCTGCTGCAGGCTGACGTCACCGCCAATGATGCAGCCGACCAGGCCCTGCTGCGGCACTTCAGGCTGTTTGGTCCGCCGGCCATCATCTTCTATGATGCCTCTGGCGAGGAGCTTCCCGCGGCGAGGCTGGTCGGGTTCATGCCGGCCGACAGGTTCAGCGAGCACCTCGATACCTTCCTTTCCGGTACCTGAGGTAATCCATCATGGCGCGTACGACAAGTCTCACGCGCACGGCAGAGCATCGCCGCCTCAAGGCGCATCGCGAGCGTCGCGCCAACTGGAAGAACTGGGGCCCCTACCTTGCCGAACGTGCCTGGGGCACGGTGCGCAAAGACTACAGCGTGAATGGCGACGCCTGGCACCACTTCCCGCACGACCATGCGAGAAGCCGCAGCTACCGCTGGAACGAGGATGGCCTCGCGGGATTCTGCGACCGCCGCCAGCTGCTGTGTCTTTCTCTGGCGCTCTGGAACGGTGCGGACCCCTTCCTCAAGGAACGCCTGTTCGGCCTCGCCGGCCCCGAGGGCAACCACGGCGAGGACGTCAAGGAACTCTACTGGTACGAGGATTCCACCCCCACGCACAGCTACGCACGCCTGCGTTATCGCTATCCGCATGCTGCCTTTCCCTACGAAGATCTCGTGGCCGAGAACGGCAGACGCGGTCGTCAGGAGCGCGAATACGAACTCGAAGACACCGGCGTCTTCGCCGACGGGCGCTGGTTCGACGTGAGCGTGCACTACGCCAAGGCTGCCGAAGACGACATCCTCATCGTCATCGACGTCGAGAACGCCGCGGCGGAGAGCGCCGCGATCACGCTGGTACCGCAACTGTGGTTCCGCAACACCTGGAGCTGGGGCTATCCGCAGGGGCCACAGGACGTCAGCGGCGAGGTGCCCGCAATCCGCCTTGCGAACGACCACGCCGTGGCCGAGCACAGCGTACTCGGACGCTACCACCTCTACTGGCAGGGCGAAGCGCGGCCGATGTTCACCGACAACGAGACCAATCACGAGCGCCTGTTTCACCAACCGAACCCGAGTCCCCACGTCAAGGACGCCTTTCATCGCCATGTGGTGAACGGCGAGGACTGCCTCAACCCCGACATGCACGGCAGCAAGTTCGGTGTCTGCTTTCAGGCCCGGATCGCCGCGGGCGCAGCGACTCGCTTCCGCCTCCGGCTCTCGGCGCGTGAGCATGCCTTGCCCTTCCGCCGTTTCGAGCCGCTGCTCAGGAAGCGTCGCGAGGAAGCCGATGCCTGGTTCGACGCAATCGCGAACGACAGGCTCGGTGCGGCGGAACGCCGCATCCAGCGCCAGGCACTTGCCGGCATGCTCTGGAGCAAGCAGCTCTACTACTACAACGTGCATCAGTGGCTTGACGGCGATCCGAACCATCCCGTGAAGAGATGCAATACCCGCAACCGGAACTGGGAAAACCTGCACAGCTTCGACATCCTGTCGATGCCCGACAAGTGGGAATACCCCTGGTTCGCGGTCTGGGACACCGCCTTTCACTGCCTGCCGCTTGCAATGGTCGATGCCGACTTCGCCCGGCGTCAGCTGCAACTCTTCACGCGCGAGTGGTACCAGCACCCGAACGGTCAGATTCCGGCCTACGAATGGAACTTCGGCGATGTCAATCCACCCGTCCATGCCTGGGCAGCCCTCGAGGTGTACTACATCGAGCAGAGCAAGTCGGGCCGCGGCGATCGCGCCTGGCTCGAAGGACTCTTCCACAAGCTCCTGCTGAATTTCAACTGGTGGGTCAACCGCAAGGATCTCACGGGCAATTCGCTTTTCGAAGGTGGCTTCCTCGGACTCGACAACATCAGCGTCTTCGATCGTTCTGCAGGCATGGCCCCCGGCAGCAGTCTCAGCCAGGCCGACGGCACCGCCTGGATGGGCTTCTTCAGCGCACGCATGCTTGCGATCGCGCTCGAACTCGCACGCGAGAATCCCGTGTACGAGGATGTCGCCCACAAGTTTCTCGAACACTATCTGCGGATTGCCGCCGCCATCAACGGACGCGGACACCATCAGGGCCTCTGGGACGAGGAAGACGGCTTCTACTACGACGTGATCGAGAAACACGATGGCCACATCGAGTTCATCAAGGTGCGCTCACTGGTCGGACTCATGCCGCTCATTGCCGCAACGCTGATCGACAACGAGGTGTACACACGTTTCCCGACCTTCGTGCGCCGCCTCGAATGGCTGACCGACAACCGCATCCATCTCACGGACGCGCTCGATACCGATCATCAGGGCGAAGACTCGGCGCGCCACCTTCTGTCCTTCGTCAGTGGCGACAGACTCCGGCGCGTGCTGACACGGCTTCTCGACGAGAACGAATTCCTTTCCCCGCACGGCATCCGCAGCCTCTCGAAACACCATGCCGAGCACCCGGTCACCTACCGCGACAAGCACGTCACCAACACTCTCACCTATGAACCCGGCGAGAGCGAAACCGATCTCTTCGGCGGCAACTCCAACTGGCGGGGTCCGGTCTGGTTTCCGATCAACTACCTCCTCATCGAAGCACTCCGTCGTTACCACGCCTATCTGGGTGACGATTTCCGCATCGAATGCCCGACAGGCAGCGGCGTGATGATGACGCTCGACGAGGTTGCGAACGACGTTTCCGCACGCCTCGTGTCGCTGTTCACCGCGAACGATGACGCGCCGGCACCGTTCGCCACGGGCAGCGAGATGCTCGAGACGGCACGGCGTGAACAGGGACTGCTGCAGTTTCACGAATTCTTCAACGGTGACACCGGCGAAGGACTTGGCGCCAGCCATCAGACCGGTTGGACCGGGCTTGTGGCGGTGCTGCTCGAGCAACTCGGCAGGCAGCGGGCAGCATCATGAACGAACAAGACAACGAGCAGGACAGCAAGCGAGACAGCAAGCAGAACCGTAACAGGACCGTCGATTCCGACAGCGAACCCGGTCCCGGCTGGCGTCGCTGGCGCGATGCGATCATCGATCCACAACCTCGCCCGGAACTCGAGGAACTGCTGCACGCGCGCCGTGAGGGTCTGCCCGTGCTCTGGCTGCTCGGACTCACCGGCGCCGGCAAGACCTCGGTGATCCAGCGACTCACGGGTGATTCGCGTGCCGAGATCGGCAACGGCTTCGAACCCTGCACACGGAGCACGATGTTCTACGAACACCCGCAGGACATGCCGCTGATGCGCTTTCTCGATACACGCGGACTCGGCGAGGCAGGCTACGATCCGCGCGACGATCTCGATGTGGCGCGCCGCGGCAGTCACGCCGCGCTGGTGCTGACACGCGTCGACGAACCTGGTCAGAAACCGTTGCTCGACGCCCTTGCCGCACTCGGCAAGGCGAAGATGCCGATCATCCATGTACATACCGCACTGCACAGCCTCGATGACACGATGCGCGAACGGGCAATCGCGCATCAGCGCCGGCAGGTCGGGGAGGCCCTGAACCGCGATGACATCCCCGAGGTCGCCATCGACCTTACCGATCCTGACGACGGTTTCGAGAATCCCGATGTCGGGCTTGACGCGCTGATCGATGCCATCGTCGATCTCGTGCCCGAACTCGAGCAGGCCCTGCACCACGAACACGGCAGCGATCGCGAGCAGGCCGTGTTCCAGTTGCACCGCAATGAAGTGCTCGCCTACGCCAGCGCTGCCGCCGCCGCGGATGTGTTGCCGGCGGTTGGTCTGGTATCGGTGCCGGTACTGCAAGGCAAACTTCTGCACGCCCTTGCAGGGCGCTACGACATGCCCTGGAACCGCCGCACGGCCACGGAATTCGTGACCACGCTCGGCGCTTCGTTCCTCTACCGCTACACCCTGTCACTGCTCGGCCGGCAACTCGCGAAGTTCGTGCCCGGCGTGGGTCAGACCCTCGGTGCCGCTGCCGCGGCCAGCATCAGCTTTGCCAGCACCTGGGCCCTTGGCCGCACTGCCTGTTTCCATTTCCACCGCCGCCGCGAGAACCGGCCTGCCACACGCGAGGAGCTGCAGACGGTGTTTCGCGAAAGCTTCGAGCGACAGCGACACGATGGTGCAAACGCAAACGCAAACGCAGGCGCAAACGCAGGCGCAGGAGACGAATCGACATGATTCGCTTCGAGCGTTTCAGCGCGAGCCTGCTGAGTGCAAGCTGGTATCTTGTCCTCGCCGTTCTGGTGCCGCTCGCCAGCCTTGCTCTGGTCGGGCTCTGGGCGCTCTGGCAGTCCGAGTTCCTGTTCCCGGCGGTGTGCGGCTGGCTGCTGGTCACGGCCATCGCCTGGTTCTTCCTCATTCATCTGCCACGACGGAAACTCGCCCGCGAGATCGAGAAAACCTCCGGTTCGCTCTCTGCCGAAACCGGAGGCAAGACCGAGGTGTCACTGCCCCACCAGCTCGACGCACAACGAGACTGGTCGGAGCACGATCACGTCATCTGGCAGCATGCACTGACCGAAATCGACACACTGCTGGAAGAAAATCCACCTTGGGAAGCATTGCCGACACTTGCCGTCGCGGTGCTCGAGCGAGTGTCGGTGGACTATCACGGCAAGTCCTCGCAGGCACGCTATCGCTTCACCCTGCCCGAAGCGCTGCTGGTCGCGTCGGAAACCAGCGAACGCTATCGCAGGCTTCTTATCGATCACCTGCCCTTCGTCGAATCGCTGCGCCTCGGTACCCTCATCGGCATCGCCGAACGGCAAGGGGACATCAGAAGCGGCATTCGCTGGGTCAACAATACACGTCGCATGATCCGGCTGGCCAACCCCATGAATGCGCTCCTGGCGGAAATGCGCGACCAGCTCACCAACCAGTTTCTCGGCCAACTCGGCAACAGCATTCAAAGCGACCTCAAACGGCTTCTGCTGCAGGAAACAGCGCAGGTCGGCATTGATTTATACAGCGGACGTCTCAAGCGTTCGCGTCACGAGATGGCGAGTTATCGAAGCCGTGCCGAGCGCGAAGACGACAACCGCCCGGCGCAGCCACAAGAGCCCTTGCGCGTGCTCGTCGTGGGCCAGACCAGCGCCGGCAAGTCCAGTCTGGTGAACGCCCTGCTCGGATGCCTCGCGGCCGAGACCGACATCCTGCCGAGCACCGACAGCGCCACCGTACATCTTCTTGCAGACGACACGCGGGGCATGCCCATCAAACTCATCGACACCCCCGGGCTCGACGGCAGTGAGGCACGCCTTGCCGAGATCGTGGCACTCGCCCTGGAGAGCGATCTTCTCCTGCACGTGGCCAGAGCCACCACCAGCGCGCGAGCAGCCGATCGTGACTTTCACGAGGCTCTGGACGCCGCCTGGGCCGAACGACCCGAGCGGCGCCGGACACCCGAATCACTCGCGCTCACCCACATCGACAAGCTGCCGCCACGCGGCCAATGGTCACCCCCCTACGATCTCGACGACAGCAGCAACCGTAAAGCCGCAACCATCGCCCGCGCACTGGCAAGTGCTCGCGACGTCATCGGGCTGGACCCCGAGGCGGCGGCGATTCCCGTGTGTCTCGATGCTGCAGCCGGCCACTACAATGTCGATGCACTCTCGGCCTATCTCCTCGCGCAACTCGACGAGGCCCAGCTGGCACAACTCAACCGGCGGCGTCTCGAGGCCGGTCGCGAGCGGGGCAGCTGGCGTGAGCGCTGGAACCGTCTGTCACGGCTCGGACGGGTATCGGGGCGCTTCGTCACGAACTCGCTGCTCGAATCGTTGCAGCAGGTGGACCGGAAAGACCGATCATGATCAGAGCACTCCTCAGTCGCCTGTTCGAACGCTGGGTTCGCCCCGAAGTCATGCCGGAGGATCCGGCAGCGATGCTGGCCGACAGGCCGACGCTCTACATCATCGAGAACGGTGGCCTTGCCGACCTCGCGGCGCTGCGACTTGCCGCTGCCGACAAGAACCTGCCTTTACCCGACGAACCACTCGCGATCGGTGATGGCTTTCGCGAAAGCCGCAGCTGGATCTCGAGCGTACAGGACAGTGGCCGCAGGCGATGGCGGCAGAGCCGCCGGCTGCAGCAGCAACACAAACAGTTTCGCGAGCTGTTCGAAGCCCTCCTGAGCGACCCAGCGAGCGACCTTCAGGTGGTGCCTGTGGCGGTCTACTGGGGGCGAGCACCCGGCAAGGAAGCGTCCTTCTGGCAACTCGTGTTCTCCGAAGACTGGGAAATCGCGGGACGCCTGCGCCGCCTCGTGAAAAGCATCCTGCACGGGCGCAACACGCTGCTGAGCATCAGCGAACCGGTCTCGCTTCGGGAATTCATCTGGCGCGACGCAAACGCCGACGAACTCGAGAAGAAGCTGCTGCGCCTGCTGCGACTGCATTTCCGCAAGCGACGCATGGCAACGCTCGGCCCGGACCAGTCACACCGCCGCATGCTCATCGACCACGTACTGGCCGACGACGCCGTACGCCGCGAGATCGCCCGTCAGGCCAGGGAATCGCGTCATTCGGAAAAGCGCATGCGCTTCAAGGCCGAACGCTACGCCTGGGAGATCGCGGCCGACATGTCCTATACGACAGTGCGCACACTGCACCGCCCGCTGACACGGCTCTGGAACGAACTCTACGATGGCGTGGAACTCGACGGCATGGAGCGCCTCAAGCGCGCGGCCGATACGCATTCGCTGGTGTACGTCCCCTGCCACCGCAGCCACATCGACTACCTGCTGCTTTCCTACATTCTCTATACCCACGGGCTGTCGCTGCCACACATTGCCGCCGGCGTGAACCTGAACCTGCCCGTGGTCGGCGGCATCCTGCGCCGCGGCGGGGCTTTCTTTCTCCGACGAACCTTTGCCGGCAAGCCACTCTACGCGCGCGTGTTCAATGCCTACCTGACGGTCATCCTGCAGCGGGGCAATGCCCTCGAGTACTTCATCGAGGGTGGCCGCAGCCGCACGGGACTGCTGCTGCCACCAAAACCCGGCATGCTGGCAATGACGCTGCACGCCTACCTGCGCAAGCCGTCTCGACCGATCGCCTTCATTCCCGTGTACTTCGGCTACGAACGCTTGCTGGAAGGCCGCGCATTCACGAGCGAGCTTGCCGGTGGCAGGAAGCGGAAGGAATCGATTTTCGGCCTGCTCAGATCGCTCGGAACCCTGCGCGAAGACTATGGCCATGTCTACGTGAACATCGGTGAACCGATCGAACTCGACACGCTGCTGCGGCAGGAAAACGACGGCTGGCGCCAGCTGCCGGTAACAAGCGAACGACCTGCATGGATTCAGCCCGTGGTGACACGACTCGGCAACACCATCATGCGTTCGATCAATGCCGCGGCGTGCGTGACGCCGATCAGCCTCCTCGCCACCACGCTGCTGACCACACCCCGGGGGCGCATCGCGCGCGCCGAATTCATCGAAGAAGTGCTGCTCTACCATCGCCTGCTGCAAGCCTCGCACGACGAGAATTCGATCGTCGAGGTGCCCGACATCGACCCCGAAGCGCTGATCGCCCACGGTATCCGTCTCGGCTATCTCGAAGAACAACAGGACGACATCGGCACGGTGCTCGCGATTCGCCCGGGGCAGGCCGCGGCCCTGACCTACTTCCGCAACAACATCCTGCACCTGCTGTGTCTGCCGGCGCTGCTCGCGGCCGGATTCAGCAATCGACGCAGCCGCAAGCGCAGTGAACTCGAAACTCTCGTGAGACGCGTACTGCCGTTCCTGAAGGTCGAACTGTTCCTGCCGAACACCCTCGGCGTCGATGCCATCGATGAATCACTGCAGGCGATGCTCGACGCCGGGTTGCTGCACGTCGAAGGTGATTCGCTGGCGAGCGCCGCCGGCGGCACCCTCGAAGCAGTGTCGCTGATGCGCCTCGCCGAACTCATGATGCCGACACTCAGACGAGACTACCTCTGCGCCTCTCTGATCGCACGTGCCGAGCAACACCGCATCAACCGCGAGGAACTCGCCGGATTCTGCGAGAAGGTCGCCAGAAGGCTCGAGAACACCCAGGGCTGGCGTGCCGAGGACCTGTACAACAAGTCACAATTCAAGGTATTCATCGACACGCTGGAGCGCGAAGGCTACCTGCAGCGCGACGGCGACATGCTCGCCGCCACCCCGGCGATGCAGCGGGTGGAAAGCGAGGCACGAAGCCTCCTCGGCGAACAGGTACGTCATGCTATTCTCAATGCCGTCGCGCGCGCCCGGTCGAGTCACCCGGAGCAGGCTCGTGACAGGCCCGGTTCGTGACGGGCCGAACCGGGATGCGGCCTGAGCCAGAGGCGCACAACCCCGGGCAGGCATGACTCCTGCTTCACCCGGTGTTCCTTCCAATGTCGCGCTCTGATGGCGCCTGGTGTCTTCCATGAAGCCGAATCTGCTTGCTTCCCTTCTCGCCGGTATCGCTGCCGCCGGCATGACACCCTCCGCGGGTGCGGTCGGCCCCGATGATGCGCGCTCGATCGGGCTCGGCGGTTCGGCCATTGCCAATGGCCAGGGTGTGATGGGAGCGCTGCAGAACCCCTCGAGTCTGCTCGAGATGCAACGCCAGGGCAAGACCAGCCACACCTACTTCGGTGCCGTGGTGGATCTGCGCACGCCCGAGGGTACGCAAGACCTGATCGACGACGAAAGTGACGAACATCTCGTCGATGACCTCGAGACCGAGTTCGACCTTCTCGACGAGCGCGTGATCACCTGTGACGCCTCGCTCGAATCGAACGATGACGTCTGTCTCGACGATCTCGAGAACTTCAACGATCTCGGCAATCGCCTGCTGCGCATCATCGACCTTGCCGACGGCAACGATTTCGCGGGTCAGGGCCACGCTGGCATCGGGGTCGCGTTGACCGGCGGTCCGGTGCCGCTCGCCATCCATTTCGGTGCGCGCGTCACCGGCATTGCCACGGCGGAAATCGACCCGGGCGACCGCGAGTACGTCGCCACCTTCGAGGAAATCACCGACGATGGCACGATCACATGGGGTGAGGTGCTCGACAGCTCCTACCTCGTGCAGAACGGCAATCTCCTCACCGTGAACCAACCCCAGGACACGCTCCTGTCCACCGGTGAAAGCGCGGTGCTCTACCGCACCGAACTCTCGGTGGCACTCGCACGAAGCTTCGGACTCGGCAAACGCACGCTGGATGTCGGCATCACGCCGAAAATCTCGCAACTCAAGGCGCAGAGCGCCGATGTGGCGCTCGCCGAGGAATTCGAGCGTGATACCGCATCGATCAGTGACCGGCTCGAGGACAGCGAAGTCAGTGAAACCTCCTTCACGCTGGATGTGGGCTTCGGCACCCGCCTCGACCCGTTGCCGCTGCGACTCTCTGCGGTGGTCCGGAACCTCGTGCCGGAGTCGATCGAAACCAGGTCGGGCTACGAATTCGAAACCACACCACAACTCATCATCGGCGGCCACTACGAGCTCGGCAACGTCGACCTTACTACCGATCTCGCGCTCAACTCGGCAACGGTCGACGGCATTGACACCCGGATCGCCGCAATCGGCATCGAACATCAAGGCAGCGTGGTGGCGCTGCGTGCCGGTCTGTCGATCGACAGCGAACGCGACGTGGACGAAACAGCCATCAGCCTCGGACTCGGACTCGGTCCGCTGCAGTTCTCCGCCCGTGCCACCGGCGAAGATGCCCTGCAGGCCGGCGCGCAACTGTCCTGGTCATTCTGAATCGCGAACCACCGGCACGGTTCCCGATGCTTCGCCGAAGCCTGAACCGAGCTTTCCTGCTGCATCATTGCGCGCAACCGTGACTCACTGTCGCAGGCGCCGCCTGACAGTGTTGCGTGCCGCTCGTTTGCACGCGGAAGGCAAGGCCAGCGTGTCGAGCCGGCGTGTCCACTCGCGCGCATCGAGTGCCTCGCGCGAGAACACACCGATGGCGTTCTCATAGGCAGGGAGCGACCAGCGCATGGCTTCGCCGAAGCCATGATCGGCCAGTACCGCCGCAGCTTCGGCCAGTTCGTGCCGTGCGATGGTGTTGACCACGAGCAGCCCGGCATCACCGATGTTGTGGGCGAGCGTGGCCACCCAGGCGTCACTCATCGGCACAGCGCGCTCGGGCCTGCCATCGACATGCCCGAACAGATCATCGACCAGCAGATCGAAGGGTTCTCCGTTCCAGCCCGCAAGCATGGCTCGTGCATCGCCCTCGACCAGTTCGGCCCCGATATCGTCGAGACCGAAATACCGTCTTGCAAGAACGATGTGCTCGGCGTCGTATTCGACACCGACGATGGACATCGCCGGACGCAGCAAGGCCAGCTGCCGCAGCGCCGCTCCACCCCCGACACCCAGCACCAGCGCGCGTGACTGCGTCATCTCGTCTCGATACAGTACCGGCAGGCTGAGACAGTCCCAGATGCCACCGGAAAAGGGGCGATTCTCGTTCCACTGGCTGTGGAACACGCCATTGGTGTAGAGACGCATCGAACCACCGTGCTGACGCACGCTGTAGTGGTTGCTGCCGCAATGGTGTTCGTGAAGGGTGCTCACGTTCTTCGGTTTCGCTCGTCTGATTGTCCAGTCCGGTTGCTGATGTCCAGTCCGATATCGGGGATCCTGCCTGTGACAACTGCTATCGAGAACCTTGCCTCGGATTTGCAATTCGCGGTCGCAGGCGCGACAATCAATCGGCAACATGCCCGGATACGGGCCATGCACCTCGACATCACTCGGTCGGTATGCACGGAAAGGGCCCGGTACTTCGACATCACTCGGCCGGTATCCTGCCGAATGATAGAGCGCCAATTATTCGGCATGAATGTCGTCACAAGTGTTTGCACACTCTGTCACAATAGCGTCACTCAGAAAAACTCAAGGAGCAACAGGTCTCAAATGAGCACGAAAATAATCGCTGGACTCGAAGGCGCAACGTCAGGAGACAAGGCCCTGGCACATGCACATGACCTCGCAAAGATGATCGGCGATTGCGAGCTGATCGTCGTCTATGTCATCGAGTGGTCACCCTTCACCTTCCAGACCCCGGAAGAAAACGCCGAACGGCACAAGCGTCGCGAGGAGGAAATCGCTACCGCCCAACAGCGTGTGATCGACCCGGCACTCGAGGCGCTCAAGGCCGATGGCATCTCGGCGCGTGGTGTCGTACGCCACGGCAACGTCGCGGTCATCATCGAACAGATCGCCGAGGAGGAGTCAGCCCAGCAGATCATCGTGGCCAGAAAAGGCACCGGTGGCGGCCTGCGCGAACGACTGATGGGTTCGACGGCTTCCGATCTTGCCATGCACTCGCACCGGCCCGTGACGGTGGTGTAAACGGATCGCGGTAACGATACCAGGCAAATGAAGGAGAACTTTCGTCCCATGAATCGAATTCGTCATTCACTACCGTCGCTGCGAAAGCCGACGGCAATTGCCGCGATCGCAGTGGCGCTGATCACGATGCTCGGCAGCACCGTTGCCAACGCCCAGGAAAGCGGTGGCATCGACGCCGCCGTGAACGACGCCTTCATCAACGCGACAGGCTGGTTCGTCAAAGGCATCTTTGCCTCGGTCCCCGGTACCAGTTTTCCCTGGATCGTGCTCTGGCTGGTTGTCGGTGCCATGGTATTCACACTCTACTTCGGCTTCATCCAGTTCCGCGCCGTGGGTCATTCCATCTCACTGGTCAAGGGCGACTACTCCGACCCGAACAATGCCGGTGAAGTCAGCCACTTCCAGGCACTCGCCACTGCCCTTTCGGGCACGGTCGGTCTCGGCAACATCGCAGGTGTCGCCGTCGCCGTCGGCATCGGCGGCCCCGGTGCCACCTTCTGGATGATACTTGCGGGCCTGCTCGGCATGGCCTCGAAATTCACCGAGTGCACGCTCGGTGTGAAATACCGCAACGAATTCCCCGACGGACACGTCTCGGGCGGCCCGATGTACTACCTCTCCAAGGGATTCAAGGACAGGAAGCTGTTCGGTGGCGGCATTCTCGCGGCACTGTTCTCCATCTTCTGCATTCTCGGCTCGCTCGGTGGTGGCAACATGTTCCAGGCCAACCAGGCACACGCGCAGCTTTCCGGCCTTGTGGGTGACTACCCCGGCTGGATCACCGGCGTCGTCTTTGCCGGTATCGTCTTCGCCGTCATCGTGGGTGGCATCAAGTCGATTGCCCGCGTCACCGAAAAGATCGTGCCCTTCATGGGCATCCTCTACGTCGCAACCGCACTGATCATCATCATCGTGAACGCCGACAAGCTTGGCTGGGCCTTCGGCCAGATCTTCCAGGGTGCCTTCACGGGTCTCGGCGTGGCAGGCGGCATGGTCGGCGCTCTGATCCAGGGCTTCAAGCGAGCCGCCTTCTCGAACGAGGCAGGCGTCGGCTCCGCGGCCATCGCGCATTCGGCCGTCAAGACCAACGAACCGATCACCGAAGGCTTCGTTTCGCTTCTCGAGCCCTTCATCGACACCGTGGTCATCTGCACGATGACGGCACTCGTGATCATCATCTCGCAGCAACTCATGGTCGACCCCGCCACCGGCAATTATATCGTTACCGAAAGCGGTACCATCCAGACCGTCGGTGATACATCGGGCGTTGCACTGACGTCGGCGGCATTCGCCACGGGCATGCCGTTCTTCCCGGTCGTACTCGCCATCGCGGTGGTGTTGTTCGCGTTCTCGACCATGATCAGCTGGTCCTACTACGGCCTCAAGGCCTGGACCTATCTCTTCGGCGAAGGCAAGACCAAGGAACTCATCTTCAAGGTCATCTTCTGCCTGTTCGTGGTCGTCGGTGCGGCAGCCAACCTCGGCCCGGTCATCGACTTCTCCGATGCCGCGATCTTCGCCATGGCGATCGTGAACATCATCGGCCTCTACTGCCTGATGCCGGTGGTGAAGGCCGAACTCAAGTCCTATCAGGCGAGAATCAAATCGGGCGAAATCAGGAAGTTCAAGTAAACGGCGACTTGCGAAAAACAGGACGAGAAAGGATCAGGGCCCGGAATTCCGGGCCTTTTTCATGCGCGATCGCGCGACTCGCTTGCCGACAACCACCGATCGGGCGCCATGACAACCCGACAGCGGCCCTGTCTGCCCATCGAGAAACACGGCAAGGCACACGGCAAGGCAACAAGCCTCATCCGCCCCGAGCACGCTCCTCGAGCACGTGGTGTTTCGCCTGCATGAAGTCACGGTGCTTCAGATGCAGAAGCTCGCTGAGTTTTCTGATCGTGTAGTCTTCCTGGTGGTCGATGGTGCCGTCGGCAAGAGCGACGCGCCACATGTCCTCGACAAGACGGGTCTTCCCCGTCTTGTCGAAGCGCTCGTTGACCGCGCGCACATGTTCGTGCAGCGAAACGGCACCATCAGCCTCGGCGAGCGCTTCGTCGAACAAGGTATCGATCTCGCCCCGTTCGAGCGAGGTATTCGCGAGCAGTGCCATCGTTACCGTTTCACGCTCTTCGGGCGCGATGTCATGATCGCTTCTCGCAATCTCGATCAGCAGTACCGCCATGACCCGTTCACTGGCGATGCGTGACTGTTTTCCGGCCGGATCATCGTCGTTGCCCAGACTTGCGGCAAGACGATCCAGCCAGCGTACGAACTGACCGGCCATCAGGGCTCGATCAGTATTTCAGTGCGGCGGTTCTCGGCACGCCCTTCCTCGGTTTCATTGCTGACAATGGGTTCGGATTCTCCGACACCCTCGGTGGCAATGCGATTGCCCTTGATGCCATGATCGACGAGATAGTGCTTGACCGATTCGGCACGACGGCGTGACAGCCCGAGGTTGTAGTCCTCGGTACCGATCCAGTCGGTATGACCGCGGAGCAGCAACTGGAAGGGCTCGTTGAGCGCCTCCTCGACAAAGATATCGAGGATGAGCTGCTCTTCGTCGGTGATGTCGCTGTGATCGAAGGCGAAATGTACCACTGGCAGTTCAATGACTGCCTGCATCGTCGTGTCGTCGGCGATGTCCGATGCTTCGACCGGCGCCATCACGGGTGCCGCATGACGAAGCTCGGGCTCGGCTTCGCGAACCCGCCCGAAGCGCTTGAGTAACGCCAGTGAGAGATACTTTGCGTCGGTGTCGTAGGCGTTGTACTCACCGCGCAGGCCGAAACCGTTGCCGAAGCCGTACTCGAGGCCTGCACCGAAAGCCGCATGCACGTCGTGATCACGTTGGTAATCGAGGTCGGAATCGTTGTTCATCGCACCGACACCCGCCTTCAGGAACATTGACAGGCCCTCACGGCGAAAGGCACCCGAACGAGAGCGCGATAGTGGCACAAAGCCATCGCGGCTGTTGAGTAGCCACAGCACGGCGCTGAGGCCATAGACCTGGTAATCGACGACACCCACCGGATCATCGAGAAAGTCCATACCCGCCTCACCGAGATCGGCAAGATAGAGCTCGGCCGACAGCATCCGCATGATGTCGTAGCCGAGTGCCAGGTGAAATCCCGAATCGGTATCGTCACCGACGGTCAGCGCGTTGTTGTGGGAACGCGGTTCGAGAAGCGTCGTGCCCGCGCCGATCATGGCGTAGGGGCGGCGGGTGAAACCAACATGCTCGACATCGGAATCAGCTTCGGCCGCTCTCATGACTTCGGCCTCCGCATTCCCGGCACCAGCCTCCACCTTCTCGGCACCGGCGTCAGCAGCCTCCATGGCGTTTTCCTCGGCAACGCTGGCAACGTTGTCCGACGTACCGTCAACGAGTGCCGAAGTGCGGCCATCGGCACCCTCGGTGACCACAGCCGCAGCAAGGGTAACCGGAGCGGCCGCTGAGCCGACCTCGATCCCGGACAGGGTGGTGTCGGTGTCTTCACGAGCGCTGCGCTCCCACTGCCAGTTGGCCGTGCTCGGACGCGCCTCGATATCACCTGCCACCAGATGTTCAGCGCGCAGCGTTGTGGCAAGTGCCGACGCGCTGACCACGGCCACGGCGAACGCAACTGGCTTCAGCTTGAAGTGTCGAGCCCTCATGAGCGCACCTCCTCGGCCTTGCCGATCCGGATCCCGCGGGAGCGCAGGCGTACCGCAGCCAGCAGCATCAGTGACAACAGCCACAGTGGTGATAACCGACCGATACCGGAGCCATGAACCCCGGTTTCCAGACTCAGGTTGTCGCAATCACATTCGACGAAATCATTGACGCCATTGTCGTTGATATCGCTGAAGCGCTCCACACTCACGACAACCGTACCCGTCGCCTGATCACCGTCGGCATCCTGCATGACGTAGATGAATTCGTCACTGCCGTGGAAACCATGGTTCGGTTCATACACCACCTTATTGTTGACGATGCTGATCGTCGCATGCGGCGATTCGGACACGCTGACCAGACTCAGACCACCTCCGGAACCATCCACATCGTTTGCAAGTACGGCGAAGGTGCCAGTCTCGCCCTGACTGATGCTGAAACTGTCGTTGACCGCACGTGTGTTCGGGTCTTCGATGGCACCACCACCGGTTGCACCGGCGTCATCGTTACCACCGCTGGTATCACCACCGGTTGCGCCCGAGCCACCGACATCGGTGTCACCACCTGAGGCACCGGCGTCAGTACCACCACTCGTGCTGCCGTCCGTGGTACCGGCATCATCGTTACCACCGCTGGTATCGCCACCGGTTGCGCCCGAGCCATCGACCCACCGCTGGTATCGCCACCGGTTGCGCCCGAGCCACCGACATCGGTGTCACCACCTGTGGCACCGGCGTCAGTACCACCACTCGTGCTGCCGTCCGTGGTACCGGCATCATCGTTACCACCGCTGGTATCGCCACCGGTTGCGCCCGAGCCATCGACCGCCACCGGACAGGTTATCGAAGGCGAACAGCACGGGTTCGGGATCGTTGCCATCGACACTGATCGGCCAGGGGTTGATGCCATCGGCGATCTGCAAGCCTGGCGGCATGTCCTCGTCGCTTTCCTGCAGCACCACGAAATACATCCCGTCGGGCAATGCCGGGAACAGGAAGTCGCCTGAAAGATCCGACACGATCGGATCGCTCATCGGTGGATCCTGCACGGGATCGAACACACCGTTGCCATCGGCGTCGGCGTAGACATTGACCTCGAGGTCACTGATGCCTGGCTCGCCCTCGTCCGACTGCCGGTCAGCGTTGTTGTCAATGAAGACGCGTCCCTTTGCCACGACGACATCATCGGCCAGGAAGTAGCCTGAGAGCCCACCATAGAGATCCGCGTCATCACCCGTCGCTATATCGGGGTCGTGTGTATCACGCGGGAACGTGGCAGGGTCACTGAGATCATGCAGGTTGCGATCGACGTCGTCGGCAAATACCGAGAAGCCGTAATAACGCTGCCCGGGGTGCAGCCCGAGGATGCTCGTTGGCAGAAGCGCCATACCCACCGACTCGTCGCTGCGATCGGTTTCCGTCGGATACCCCTGAGGCGGCTCGAAACCGTTTTGAAGAAATGTGTAACTGTGGCCAAGATCGGTCGTGCCATAACAGATGAACGGGTCACTGCAACCACTCGCGGTCACCTCGATCAGTGGTCCGTAGGCTGCCGGATTGCCGAATACATCGAGTTCGAGGATGGCAGCGATCTTCACCGGATTGTTGCTCGACTTCTCGGCCATGACGTGACCACCCGAACCCAGCGCATCACGATCGATCGGCGACAGGAGACCGTAGTCGAAGATGTAGTCGAGACGCTCGATGTTCCCGGCGTCGGGGCGCATGTTGGAGAAGAGATCCACCGCGCCACGGTTGATCACGCGACTCGCGAGCAAGGCCGAGAGATCGCAGTTGCCGGTGTCCGAACCGTCACTCGGGTAATCGGGTGCCAACGCCTGCGCATCCGCCGTCTCGTCGATGCGCTCGGCAAAAAGCCCGCAGGGCTCACCTGTGGAGACGTTCACCGTGTCTCCACGTCGCAGTTCCACCCGGTTTGCGGAACTCGCGTAACCGAAACGATGTCCGTCGGCGACGAAGGCGTCGAGCAACTGATTGTTGCCCATGCCCCACTGGTAGGAATAGCCGTCAACGCTGTACTCGAAGGGAGTTGCAGGTACGTTGACGGTTTCCATGCTGGTGACTTCGCCAGCGGCCAGCGCGAGCTGCACTGTCGCTCCGAGGCCGATCCCGGCCCCAGCGGCCAGCACAGATGTTCTAGCCCGTGACCTACGGTTCATACCACGACACTCCCGGGGTGTGACCTTGCGCTGAACAATACGCCGAACCCCATGATTTGAGAACTGGTTCAAGTTGAGTTTAGCGCAGCCACGGCACAGCGGAGCCCGACAAGTTCACCTCGTCACGATCATTGATCTTTCATGCACCCGGAAACAGGTGTATTCGCGCGTGCTGGAGAAGAATGATGGTTTTTGCGTCGACAATGCCTCCGTTGTCGATGGCCCGGCAAGCTTCCTCGAAAGGCATCTCCACCACTTCGATGTCCTCGCCCTCCTCGCTCTCGCCACCGCCGGCATGAACACGCTGCGAGTCGCTGTAGGGTGCGGCAAAGTAGTGGATCTGCTCGGTGACGGAACCCGGGCTCACGTAGGCCTTGAACAGGAATCGTGGTTCGCCGATTTCGTAGCCGGTTTCTTCGGCCACTTCCTTCCTGACCGTTTGTGTCGGATCTCCGGCGTCGATGATGCCGGCAGGCGCTTCGAGCAGAAAACCACAACCGTCGACCTCGTAGGCCGGCAGGCGGAACTGGCGCACCAGCACCACACTGGCTCTGGCTTCGGCGTACAGGAGTATGGCCGCACCATGGCCTCGGTGATAGATCTCGCGCTCCTGCTCCTGCCATTCGCCCGACGCACGACGATAGTCGAACCGCACCGCTTCGAGCCGCGCCCAGCCATCCGCGACGATTCGTCTGTCGATGATGCGAATGCGCTGATCCGACAGACCGTCCGAGGATGGTACCTTTCGCTTGCCAAGACTGTCCGACACGCCCCGTTATTCCTCGTTGCTTGTTGATGCGCGACCAGAACCCGAAGGGCAGACCGATACCGATGATGCTGCCACATCCCTGCTGGTTGCCATGTTCCCGGTCGAAACGCTCGGATGAGGATCCAGCAGTGCTGGCAGGGTTCACCGTTACCCTACGGATTCCCAATTCGTCACCAACAGACAGACAGCATTGCAGTTGGTGGACAAGATGCTCAGTGGCAGGCAGTGAGCTACGAAATCCATTGACGATGAAACCTGTCTTGGCGGCTATTCTACTACCCACCGAACAGTGAGCCGAGCTGACTGCCGAAGCTCTGATATCGCCCACGACCGTGTTCACCACTTCGGCTATGATGGCCCGATGACAATACAAGACATCGGCAATGCTGCCGCCGAACTCAGCAAAGCGCGGCATCGGAACACCCTGCTCGACACCGCCTTCGTACCCGCCGACATCGACGAAGCCTACGCACTGCAGGACGCCATCACCCGCCTGCAGCCAAAAGCGCCGGCGGGCTGGAAGCTCGGCGCTACCAGTACCGCGGCACTCGAACTGCTTGCGCTCGAGGAACCCTTCTTCGGCCCGCTCTTCGACACCTGGCATCATGTGACCGAGGGCGACGGCTTCATCCTGCCGACCTCAACCTTGCCCGTGGCTGTGGAAACCGAAGTCGTGCTGTTCTTCAAGGATGATGTGCGTGCAAGCGACGGCGAAGACGATGCCACGCTTGAAGCGCGCATCCGTGCGGCCATCGCCGCTGCGGCTCCGGGTTTCGAGATCGTCGGCACGCGTTACGATCGCGGGGAACACCCGGAAGGCCTGCCGCTGGTTGCCGACTTCGGCGGCAACGTGGCGACCGTGGTGGGCAAACCCGTGCGCTTCGAGGCAGACACGGTGCACCCGGCCCACGGCGTCAGCCTGTCGATCAACGACAAGCCCGCCATCACGGGGCATTGCGACATGAATCTCACCGGCAACCTCATGGCCATGGTGATGTGGTTTCTGCGCCACGAACGTTTTCAGGCTCGAGGGCTGCGCGCCGGGGAGTTTCTGTTCACCGGCACCTGTACCGGCATCACGCCACTCGCCGTCGGCGACACGGCATGCGCCGATCTCGGCTCGCTCGGCAGCATTCGCATCGAACTCGCCGGCTGAGGCGAGGCTTCAGCGATCACGCCCCCCAAGCAGAATACGCCGCCCCGCGTGCCAGCATTCACGCGGCAGGGTGCCGAAAAGCCAGGAAGCGCCTTCAAGAACTCGCTGCGCAACCTGCCAGAGCAGCAGCGACAGGCCCTGCCGCTGCTTGGCCTCGGCAACCCTCGTGGCCCCGGCGAGTCCGGGCGCAGACTCGCTTTCGCGGTTCAGCTTCAGCCGCCCGCCGGTAATGAGCACCGCGAGTGATGGCCAGAGCATGACCACGACGTTGACGAAACCGTAGGCAAGCAACAGCGAGAGAGCCGGCGCAACAAGGAACCAGAGAATGAACAACCCCGACTCCTCTGCGCCGAAAAGCGGCTGCCAGGCGCCGAACCAGACGAGGGTCAGCAACAAGTAATGGCTGCAGAAGGTGGCAAAGAGATACGGCATGAGTTTGTCGAAGACCCGCTGAAGCCACGTGCCGAAGAGAAACGGCAGACAGGTCCAGACAGCCAACGATCCGAACAGGCGTGACAGCGGATACAACACCGCTTCGCGGAAGCTCAGACCGACATCGGCGAAGCGCGCATCCACCTCGGGAAAGCCGCCACCGTTGGAGAGAAGGATCAGGAAAGCGGCAACGAGTGCGCCGATGATCCAGAACACGCGGTAACGATCGAGACGCCTGAGATAGGCACCGCGAAGCGCCAGCAGCATACCGATGCTGAAGGCGAAGAGAATCAGAGGCCGCAGGATGATGACCGCGCTCCCGTCGTGCACGACGAGATAGAGCACCGCCATCGCGAGCAGCAACAGTATCGGCGCACGCGAAAGCCCGACCAGGAGCAGCGGCGAGAGCAGCACGCACACGAAGAGATCGCGCAGGAATCCGAGGTGCATGGTGGCGCCGTTCGGTGTATCGGTGAGGAACAGCACCACGTTGAGATGATCGAGCAGGCCGCGTGCCTCATCGAGAAAGGTAGGCTGGAATTGCGAAACGAGGCTGTAGACCAGCCACGTCAGCGAACTCCAGAACATCATCGGCAGCATCAGGGAGCGGAAGCGGCGCCGATAGAGATTGATCGGCGAACTGCCCGGGCGCAACAGCGTGCGCGCCACGAGATAGCCTGAAATCAGTGACAGCAGCGACGCAGAGGCACGCCCGGTGCCTTCGACGAGGAAACCCTGCACCAGCACACCGGGGTGAGCGAACTGCAGGGAAACATGCTCGACGGCTCCCGGCACGTGCACGTAGATCATGCACAGTACACAAACCATGCGCGCCAGCGAGATGCGTTCCCGCATGGCATCATCGAGCCGGACCGGTGAATCTGCGCGTGCTACGTTCATGTGATACTGCAAATAAGGCAAACACTGCTGTGGGTACAAATGCACCACGATTTCCAGGGATGGAAGCCTGTTGCCGGATTGTTCATACCGGATCCCGGCGCCCGCAACGGCCTACCCGTTCGATACGCTGTCCCTCCGCTGTCGAAGCATCGGCAGAAGCTCGACCAGCAGAATGGCAACGAGTATCAGGGTACAGCCGAGAAGGCCAGGCGTACCGATGCGCTCATTGCGAAACAGAAAACCGAACAGTGCGGCAAAGGGTGCCTCGGTGGCGAGGAACAGCACTGCCTGCGGTGCCGTGGTGTGACGCTGACCGATCACCTGCAAGGTGAAGGCAAGCCCCCCGGCAATGACGCCGGCATAGGCAAGGCTTGGCAGCGCCTTGAGGATGCCCTCGAGTTCGATCGGTTCGACGACGAGAGCCACGGCCATGCCAGCAAGGCCGGTGACCAGAAACTGCACGAAAGCAAGCCCCATGGCGCGCTCGCTGTTGCCGAGAAGATGGGCGATGAGCAACACCTGCAGCGCCCAGAACACGGCACTGACGATGGTCAGGAAATCACCGATGACGAGGCGTTCGAACTCGCCACCCGACAGCAGGAAAATGCCGATGAACGACAACGCTGCCCCCACCCAGATGACCGGATGCGGTCGCTGTCCGAAGATGACAAGTCCGAGAAGTGGCGTGAAGACCACATAGAGCCCCGTCAGGAAACCCGAATTCGTGACCGAGGTGGTCATGAGCCCCACCTGCTGAAAGGCCATGCCGAAAAACAGGGCGAAACCGATCAGCACGAAGCCCCGCCATTCCCGTGCCACCGGATAGCTTGCCGCCCTGCCCTTCGCCACGGCCAGGCGACGTGATTCGAGCAGAAAGAAAGGCAGCAGCACCAGCGCCGCCAGCAGGAATCGCAGACCAACGAAGAGGAAGGGACCGATATGCTCGAGCCCTTCGACCTGAGCGATGAAGGCGAGTCCCCAGATGGCACCGGCCATCAGCAGCAACGCGTTTGCCTGCCAGCGGCTCACTGGCAGCTACTCGCAACCGCGCCCGCAGCACGGCTGGCGACGGAACACCGACCGCGGATCTGCTTCATCGGCAGCAGCAAGGAGCGCGCATCAACGGCCGGTGATGAGCGCATTGGGGTTCCTTTCGAGATAGGCCGCAAAGGCCGCGATCGAGCGTGCCGCCTGGCGAAGCTCGCGCGCTGTGGTCGAGAGTTCCCGGTAGATGCGCGAATTCGGCGAGAGACCCTGCAACGCCACATCGGCGTTCTGCGAGGCACGCGTCAGGGCTTCGAGCATCGTGGGCAGATCCTCGGAAGCGTCTTCGATGCGACCGGCGGCGTTCGCCAGTGAATCCAGCGAATCGCCCAGTTGACCGGGCAACGCCGTCATGGCGGGGTCGCCGATGATGCCGCGCGCATCATCGACAAGCCCGATGATCGAAGCTACCAGCGAATCGAGCGGCAGCGCGGCCAGGTTCGCGACAATGGTTTCGACATCAGCCGTCAGCGCCTCGACGTTCGAAGGCAGGGATGGAATCAGCGGGTATGGCTGATGCGTCATATCGAGTTGTGCGGCAGCCGCCTCATGCTCGACCACGAGATTGACCATGAGTGCTCCGGTGAGAATGTTGCCGGAAGCCAGTTCCGCACGCAGCCCCGCCGTGACGAGTTCATCCATGAGATCTCTGAAGGCTTCGACATCATCATCGACAATGCCGAGCAACTGCGGCTGCAACTGCAGCACCACATTGCCGATCGGTTCGGCCCCGGGCGTTTCCGGCAGCGCCACCGCCGCGCTGCTCACACTGCCGATGCGCAGCCCGTTGTATTCGACCGGTGCACCGGGTGCGAGCCCCTTGATCGATCCCGAAAACCGTACTGAAAAGCGATAGGCAGGGTCGTCGAAGTCGTTGACGAAGCTGTCCGTGGCCTCCTTCAGCGATTCATAGAGGCGGAACTCACCAGTCGCATCTGGCGTACTCGCCAGTGGTTCGTCCATGAGCGCTTCGGGCGGATTCTCGATGCCGATGCCACCCGTGAGGAGCGCCACCACCGATTCCACACGCACGACCACACCTTCGGTATCGAGCCGCCCCTCCACACCCGAAACGTTGTAGAACAATGACTTCGGATACACGTGACGATCATACGGAGCCTTGATGAACACGTCGAAGAGCACTTCCTTGCCATCCTCGCCGAGGCGTCGCCGTTCGACGCGCCCGGCTTCCATCTTGCGATAGAACACCGGGGATCCCGGCTGGATGAAACTGGCATCATCGGCCTTCAGACGAACCCGCACACCGGGTTCCGAGCGCCTCACCAACGGCGCTTCCTCGAGGCCACGAAATTCGTCCCTGGGCTCACCGCGGGTATCGTTCCAGTCCACCTCGAGGTAGGCACCGGAAAGCAAGGTGCCGAGGCCTGATATCTCGGTGGCGCTGACATGCGCACTGACAATCCAGAAACGGGTGTCTTCATCGAGCCAGGGCTCGACCCGCGGATCCATGCGTGCCTTGATGACGACCGAGTTCAGATCGTCGGCAAGTTCCACCGCCTCGACGCGGCCGACCACCACTTCGTTACGCCGCACCGCCGTGATGCCGGGTTCGATGCCACCTGCGCTGGCGAACTGAATGCTGATCAGCGGGCCGCGTTGCTGCCAGTACTGGTAAACCACCGCCGCAGCAAACAACACCGCCAGAAGCGGCAACAGCCACACCAGAGAAACACGGAAGCCACTGCGTGGGCGCGCTTCGACACGTGCCTCGACGCCTTCTTCAATTTGCATCGACTCGAGTCTCCGATGGCATGGGCCTGTCCCAGATCAGGCGCGGATCAAGGGCATTGGCCGCCAGCATGGTAAAGACGACCGATGCAGCAAAGGCATTGATTCCGATACCGGGTTCGACGCTTCGGATGCTGCCGAGCTGGATCGAGGCGGTCAATACCGCCACCAC
Organism: Gammaproteobacteria bacterium; assembly: GCA_002746645.1. Classification (GTDB taxonomy): domain Bacteria; phylum Pseudomonadota; class Gammaproteobacteria; order Granulosicoccales; family Granulosicoccaceae; genus Granulosicoccus. The sequence goes on from PDPU01000040.1 coordinate 68,077, forward strand.
GAAAACATCGATCATCGACCAGCGACCAATGAATTCGGTGATGGCATGGAGACGATGACGCGTGTGTTCGGTCAGGTTGACCCGCAGCTGGATACTCAGCGCGAGAAAGGCAATGGCGATGAACTTGGCGATCGGAATGATGATGCTTGCCGTGAACACGATGATGGCGATGCCGACGTTGCCGGTGTCGATCAGCGACAGCACACCACTGAAGATCGTGTCGGTGGTGTCACCCGAAAACGAGTAGGTAGCCATGATCGGATACACATTGGCCGGCACGTATACGATCATGCCGACGAGCAGAAAGGCCCAGGTGCGCTGCAGACTGTTGCGAAAACGCGAACGCACGGTGTTGCCGCAGCGACGGCAATAACGTGGCTTTCCGAGCACGTGCAACGCACCACAGGCGTGACAGGCCATCAGACCGGCATCTCTTGCAGAGACATTCACAGGCTCGACTCCCGCGACAGCACTCGCCAGACAGCCTCGGGCGACAGCGAGTATTTCATGTAGACGGTAACGACAACCAGCAGCAGCACCGCCCAGAAGGCGCTGCCGAGTCCCACCTGCGCCTGTGATGCCACCTTGACGAGCGATACCGACACACCCACCATGAACACCTCGGCCATCGCCCAAGGTTCGAGCAACAGCGCATACTGGAACGCCTGACGGTCGAGGTCGGTCGGTTTGCTGCCGTACCGGATGCGCGCGAACACGATCACCAGCACGAGAAAACGGAGGAAAGGCAGGAAGATCATCGACGCGAGCACCAGCACGGCAAGCACCAGCATTCCCCGCTGCCACAGGGCAGCGACCGCATCAAGCAGGGATATGCGGCTCTCGAGCCCGGCGAGCGAAACGTCGAAGAAGGGCAAGGTCACGGCAACGACGATCAGCACACAACCTGCGATCGCGGAGGCCAGCACGCGGTCGGTACCGTTCGGGATGTTGCTTGCGATGACATCACCACAGCGCACGCAACGGGCACGCTCGCCTGATGCAAGAACAGGCCTCTGGTGCAGAAGGTCGCAGCTACGGCAGGCAATGCGCTCATCGAGCGCATCGGTCAAGGTGGTCATGATGTCGCAGGTAGACGAAAGTACGGAGTGGATCGTTCAGCATGAAACGCACACGAAGCGCCGTATTATGACGTCGTTGACCGTGCCGTGCCTCGCATCAGGCAGCAAACCATACCCACTCCGCACGGTCGTCGACAGGGGCGATACGCGCGGAGTCCGACCGAAACCGGTCAGCTGTACAGCGTCGGTGCACCCACACGCTGGTGCACCTGATTCGCCTGCGCTTCGGTAATCCTGAGCCCACGACGCAACTGATCGAGATATTGCGCTTCGGCCTGAGTGTCGAGATCGATACCGAGCAGCGACATCATGTATACCTGCATTTCGCTGCCACGCGGCACCCGACCGACAAAGCCGTTCACGTCGAGCGGTGACTGCATCATGTCGACCACCATGCGCTTTTCGTCTTCGGTGATGTCATCGCCGAGATTCTCGACGATCTTCTCCTGCTCGCTCTGATCGATCTGACCGTCACTCTTGGCAGCATTGATCATCGCCTCGATCAGGATCTGCGCCTGGGCTTCCTGAGCTGGCTCAGGCTCGGGCTTGTCGCCACGCAACGCCGAATTCAGAAGGTCGCCGAGGCTGCCCGACGCGGGTTCCTGGGCACCGACACCACCCGACGGCTTGTTGCTGTCGGCACTGTTGTTGCCGCCGGCGATGCTTTCGAGCAGACCACCGAGGCCACCGGGAAGACCACCTGCCGAAGCCGAGCCAGCATCGGAGCGACCGCCAAGCAGAGAGCCGAGGTCACCGAGGCCACCACTGCCCTGTTGCTGCCTGTTGCCACCACCGAGCGCCCCGCCGAGGAGATCACCCAGGCCTCCGCCCGAACCACTGCCCGAACGCTTCTTCATCATCGTGCTGACACCCTTGGCCATGGCGACGCCAATGGCGACCCGACCCAGTGTTTTCATGAGACTCATGTCATCTGTTCCTCGGAAGTTGGACAAGACGGCTGCCAACGGTGATCGAACCACGGTTGCAGCAACCTGCCTCTTCAGTGTAACGCGACCGGCTTTCCGGGGCAGACCGAGCATCGAGGCGTGCCGGCAGGTCTCCGCAGCGGCACGCTCGGATGCCGCGGTTGCGAGGCCCGGCGGAAGGAGCCGAAGTCAGCTACCTCAGAGCGCAAGAAAGGCGTCCCGGATATCCGGACGCGCAGCGAGTTCGGCAAGACTGCCCGCAAATTTACGTTCACCCGACTCGATGATCACGGCGCGATCGGCCACCGCACGCGCGAAGTGCAGATTCTGTTCCGAGAGCAGCACGGTGAGGCCCTCACCCTTGAGCCTGATGAGCGTCTCGGCAAGCTCCTCGACGATCACCGGTGCGATCCCTTCCGAAGGTTCGTCGAGCAGCAGCAACCGCGGGTTGCCCATGAGCGTACGCGCGATCGAAAGCATCTGCTGCTCCCCGCCCGACAAGGCCTTGCCCCGGTTGTGGCGGCGCTCGGCGAGGTTCGGGAACAGCTCGAACAGCGCCTCGATGGTCCATTCCGCGGGCGCGCCGGGTGCGCCGGAACCCGGCGTCGTGGCAGCCGCAAACGCTTCGGCCTCACCGCTGCGGAGTGCTCTGCGGCCGACTTCGAGGTTTTCGAGAATCGTCAGATCGCTGAAGATGCGTCGCTCTTCCGGCACGTAGCCGATACCCAGACGTGCCACACGCCATGGCGCGAGCCCCACGATTTCCCGGCCTGCGAAACGGATCGAACCGCCTGCCGGCGGAAGGAGCTGCATGATCGCCTTGAGCGTGGTGGTCTTGCCGGCACCGTTACGTCCCAGCAACGACACCACCTCGCCCGCCGCAACATCGAGTTCGATGCCATGCAGCACATGCGCCCGGCCGTAGCGGGCATCGAGTGCTCTGACCTCAAGCATGTACCTGCCCCGCTTCACCATCCGCCTCCGGATGCGTGGCATCCGTCACCGTCGCGTTGCCGACAAGCCGACCGCCACCGAGATAGACCTCGCGCACGAGCGCATCGTCGCGGATGGCAGCGACCGTACCGCAGGCGATGAGTTCACCTCGGTTGAGTACCATGACGCGATCGGCATGGCCGAAGACCACGTCCATGTCGTGTTCGGTAAAGAGCACGCTCAGACGGCGCTCGGCCACGATCGACGCGATCAGGGCCATGAGTTCGTGCCGTGCATCGGGGGCCATGCCTGCAGTAGGCTCGTCGAGCAGCAGCAGTTCGGGATTACCGGCGAGAGCGATGGCCAGTTCGAGCCGTTTGAGGTCACCGTAGGCGAGTACCGCCGCTGCCCGTTCGGCCTGCGCCTGCATGCCCACCTGCTCCAGAAGCGTCAGCGCCTCGGCCCGGTACAGTTCCCGCGCACGCGGCCACATCGCGAACAGACGCCGCTGCCTTGCCGCGATCGCCAGCTGCACGTTCTCGGCCACCGTCATCGACGCCCAGGTGGCCGTGATCTGGAAGGTGCGCGCGATGCCAAGGCGCGCGATCCTTCTCGGCGGCAGACCGGTGATGTTCCGGCCGCGAAAGGACACCTGTCCGGCACTGGCGACGAGCTGGCCACTCAGCAGGTTGAAACCCGTGGTCTTGCCCGCACCGTTGGGCCCGATCAGTGCCAGCATCTCCCCGGTGCCGACATCGAAGCTGAGATCATCGACCGCGTGCACGCCGCCGAAGTCCTTCGTGAGCCTGCGAACGTCGAGGACGGTTTCCCGGTCGTCGAGACGCGCATCGACCATCGATCTCTCGTTCACCGACGGCTCGTTCACCGACGGCTCGTTCACCGATGACACTTTCACCGACGGCTCGTGCATGCCGTGTCCACCTGTCATGGTGCCGCTCATCGATCCCTCCCGGCCTGCCGGCGTTCGGCCGCTTCGTCAGCGGCATGTTCGTCAGCCGCGTGCTGACCCACTGGCTCGTACCAGCGTCGCAGCGTACCGACGATACCGCGCGGTGCCAGTACCACGACGACAATGATCAGCACCCCGAAGACGAGGCGCCAGTATTCGAAACGCATGAGGTAGTCACGCACCAGTTCGAAGGACGCGGCACCGACCACGCCGCCTGACAGTGTCTTCACGCCACCGAGAAACACGACGATCAGGGCATCGAAGGATTTCGGTATCTCGAGTTCGTTCGGAAACACACTGCCTTTCGAGAACACGAACAGCGCACCGGCGAGCCCCGCCATGAAACCTACCACCACGAAGGCCGTCCATTGCAGGGCATGTGCGTCAATGCCACTGGCTGCCGCGCGGGCACGCGAGTCGCGCGATGCACGCAGCCCGTAGCCGAAGGGGCTGTGGGTGATGTGACGCAGAAGCAGTATGCCGCCCGCACCGACAACCAGCGTGAAGAGGTAGTAGACACTGGTTTCCGCGAGCCAGGCCGCGGGCCAGATGCCGACGAGACCATCATCGCCGCCCGTGATGTCCGTCCACTGGATGGCAAGCGACCACAGGAGCTGCGCCATCGCCAGCGTCAGCATGGCGAAGTACACCCCGGTGAGACGAAGGCACAGCCAGCCGATGATGATGGCAAACAGCCCCGCGCCGACGGGCGCGAACAGAAAGGCCAGTTCCATCGGCGTGTCCGCATGCGTCACGAGGAGCGCGGCACCATAGGCGCCGAGGCCGTAGAAGGCGGCATGGCCGAAGGACACCATGCCGGCAGGTCCGAGCAGGAAGTGCAGACTCGCCGCGAACAGGCAGAAGATGATCACGTCGGTGGCCAGCACCAGCGCGTAGTGACTGCCGGCCAGTGGCAGCAGCGCCAGCAGCAGCAGGAAGGCTCCCGTGAGGATCCGAACCCGGAACCCCGCGGGCCTGATCGGCCGCGGCGGCTCTCCCACCTGGCCATGCTCGCCCGCGACTTCCTCGCGCCCGAGCAGGCCGTAGGGACGCACCGACAGCACCACGGCCATGACCACGAACATCAGCACCAGCGTACTCGCCGGCAGCCAGGCAACTCCGAAGACGTTCAGCACCGAAATCAGCACCGCGGCGAGAAAGGCGCCCGGCAGCGAGCCCATGCCGCCGACAACCACCACCACGAACACCGCCGTGAGGATGTTGAAGTCCATCAGCAGATCCGCACCGCCCTTCGGCAACTGTGCCGCACCGCCGAGTCCCGCCATCATGGCGCCGAGAAAGAACACGCCGGTGAAGAGCCAGGACTGGTTCACGCCAAGCGCCCCGACCATTTCGCGATCCTGCGTTGCCGCGCGCACCAGCACACCGAAGCGCGTCCGCGCGATGAGATACCAGAGCGCGAGCATCAACATGGGTGTGATGACGATCAGTGCGATGTCGTATTTCGGAATCGGCTCACCGAGGATGCGCACAACGCCCCTGAGTCCGGGTGCGCGTGGCCCGAGAAGATCCTCGGCGCCCCAGATCATCAGCGCGAGGTCCTGGATGATCAGGATCACGCCGAAGGTGGCAACGAGCTGGAAGAGTTCCGGCGCCTTGTACACCGGGCGCAGCACGAGGAACTCCACCACCACGCCGATGAGCCCGACGGCGATGCCGGCGAGCACGATTGCCATCCAGAAACCGACGGCACCGGGCAATACCTGCATCAGCGAATAACCGATGTAGGCACCGAGCATGTAGAAGGAGCCGTGCGCAAAATTGACGATGCGCGTGACGCCGAAGATCAGCGACAGACCCGATGCCACCAGAAACAGCGTGGCGGCATTCGAGAGCCCCGTCAGGCATTGCGCAAGCAGCGGGCCCATGGGCGCGCGTCAGTTGCCTTCGGATGCAGGTGCCATGGTCATGTCCGCCGGGCGCAGCTTGCGCACCGTGGCTTCATCCGGCAGGTAATCGGCCCCGTTCCGGTACTGCCAGTCGAGCATCACACCCTCGCCATCGCGCAGACCGATGGTGCCGGTGTAGGCGCCCATGGTGGACTGGTGATCGAGAGCACGATAGGTGATTTCGCCGAGCGGTGTGTCGAGCGTGAGTCCGCGGAAAGCGGCAATGAGTGCTTCACTGTCGGTGGCACCCGCCGCCTCGATGGCCGCGGCGACCGACAGCGCCGTGAGATAACCGACAAGTGATCCGTTTTTCGGTGTTTCATCGAAACGCTCGCGGTAACTGGCGACGAATTCCCCCGCCGGGCCTTCGTCGAGATCGTACCAGGGGTAACCCGTGACCATCCAACCCTCGGGTGCTTCGTCGGCCAGGGGTTCGAGATATTCAGGTTCTCCGGTGAGAAGACCGTACACCTCGCGCCCGTCGAAGAGACCGCGGATCGAGCCTTCACGCACGAACCTCGCAAGGTCGGCACCGAAGGTGACATTGAAGATGGCGTCGGGCCTGGCGCGCTCCAGCGCCTGAACTTCGGCGCCGGCATCGATCCTGAAGAGCGCTGGCCATTGTTCGGCGACGAACTCGACGTCGGGTTTCCGCCGTGTGAGTTCCGCCTTGAATGCCGCCACGGCGTCTCTCCCGTAGGCGTAGTTCGGTGCGATCGTGGCGTAGCGGACCGCGTCACTCTCGGCCGCAAGCTCTGCGAGCATCGAAGCCTGCATGAAGGTGGAGGAGCGCAGCCGGAATGTGTGGCGGTTGCCCTTCTTCCAGACAAGTGCATCGGCAAGCGGTTCCGAAGCAAGATAGACGACGCCCTTCTTCTCGGCAAATGACGAGATCGCAAGGCCGACGTTGCTGAGAATGCTGCCGGTGAGCATTACCACACCATCGCGCGACACAAGCTCTTCGGCAATCCGGATCGCCTCACCCGGCTTGCCCTGGTCATCGCGGAAGATGAACTCGAGTTCACGATCGAGTACACCGCCCGCCGCATTGATTTCCTCCACCGCGAGTTCGATGCCCTTGCGATAGGGCTCGGCGAAGGCGGCGAGGCGCTTGAAGTGGTTGATCTCGCCGATACGGATGGGGTCGGCGGCCGTTGCGGCCAATGGCAGGGTGACGAGGCTGACAGCCAACATCACCCTTGCCGTTGCAGCGATCAGGCGGCCGATGAGTGTTCGGCACATCTTGAAGTCATCTCCGGGAAAGTCACGGCGAACGACGCGGCGTTCGCATCGGAAGATGACGACTATACGGGAATTCTCGAATCATCCCCTGTTTCGAGGCCAGGCGACCCGGTCAGAATGTTCTGGCAACGGGCGCTCGCGCCGCAGAAGCGTTGCGACCGCCAGCAGCACCGCCAGCACGATCATCATGCCGATACCTTCACGCGCCGATTCGACCACCCACCAGACGTCGCGCCGCCACCAGTGGGGTATGGCCGGCCAGTACCAGACACAGCCCACCAGAGCGAGCAGGATCGTCCCGGCGAGAGCAAGGCGCACTGCCGACTTCGCGAACCAGACCGGACGCAGCGCAGCCATCAGGCTCCAGACGGCGGGCACCAGATAGATGCACGCCCACCAGAGCCCGTCGGGGTCGTTGTACTGTACCGCCGCAAACAGCGCCATCAGCAGCGCCAGAACACCGAAGATCGTCATTCTCATGTGCTGTGCGCAGCAAGAATCCTGCCTTTCCGGCGGCGTGCCGGTGCATTGCACGGAACTTGCACCGGAAACGGGAACTTCAATCCCGCACCAGAGGCAACTCCGATGTCTTCAGCCGATGCACTCAAGAACGACCGTTCCGAGCACGACCAGATGCTCTGGCAGCGCTTCGCGGTCGAATTCCGCTTTCCCGTGGTGTTCACCGACGGCCTGTTCGTGGCAGGCAACCCGACACTGGCGGACACACTCGACGCGACGAACCCGGGTGAAATGACACACCGGGTGCTGTTCGTGATCGACCATGGCGTCGTTGCCGCCATGCCCTCGATCGTCCGTGACATCGAAGCACTGGTCGATGCCTCGGCGGATCGCATCGACATGATTGCCGCACCGCGCATCCTGCCAGGTGGCGAAGCGGTCAAGACCGATCTGGCTGCGATGACGGCACTGCAGAGTGAGGTTGCAGCCCTGCACCTTGATCGCCACGCCTGGATCGTGGCCATCGGCGGCGGTGCCCTGCTCGACGCGGTCGGTCTCGTCGCCGCCACCTCACATCGCGGCATTCGCCATCTGCGCGTACCGACCACCGTGCTTTCGCAGAACGATTCGGGCGTGGGCGTGAAGAACGGCGTGAACCTCTACGGCCAGAAGAACTGGCTCGGCACCTTTCGTCCGCCCGAGGCCGTGATCAACGACCATGCCTTCATCCGCGCACTCCCCGAGCGTGATCGTGTTGCCGGCATGGCCGAAGCAGTCAAGGTAGCGCTGATCCGTGACGCCGCATTTCATCACTGGATAACAGAACAGCAGGAAGCACTGGCACGATTCGACGACGAGGCCATGAAGTACCTCATCCGCCGCTGCGCGGAACTGCACATGCAGCAGATCGGTACCGGTGGTGACCCTTTCGAAACCGGCAATGCGCGTCCGCTCGACTTCGGTCACTGGGCTGCACACCGGCTCGAGCAACTCAGTGGATATCAGTTGCGGCACGGTGAAGCCGTGGCGCTCGGCATTGCGCTCGACACACGCTACTCGGTGCTCGACGGCAGGCTCGAGGAAGGCCAGGACACAGCCGTGTGTCGGCTGCTCGAATCGCTCGGCTTCAAGCTCTGGCATGACAGCCTCGACACGCCCGGAGGCAACGGCAGGCTCGCCTTGCTGCAGGGGCTGGCCGACTTTCGTGAGCATCTCGGCGGCAAGCTCTGCATCACGCTGCTCGATGACATCGGGCGCGGTGTCGAAGTCGACGCCATGGATCACGCGAAGATCGAGGCCGCCATCGACTGGCTGCGGGCACGTGCAGGTGACCTAACGCAGAACAGCGGCACGAGCGAAAACCACCCACCGTCCAGCGAATCCGACAGCAACACCGGCATGAGTCCTGCGGCGATCGAGGCGAACGAAAGACCGGCAGCCAACGAAGCGCGACACGCCATGGCCTCGCGCTCGCCATCAACGGCTGCCGCCGCCGCATTGCTCGATCAATGGCTCGACCAGCGTCTCGACGGCGACGACCGCGCGTGGCTGGCATCGCAGGTGGCGATCGTCGCGCAATCGCGCAACCGACGTGACCTGCACATCGCCCTCGGCCTCGCACCCCGCAGGCTCGGCAATGCCGACCTTTCCCTGAACGACGCGGAACGGACGCAGGCCGATGCCCTCTCCGGCGGCTGGCGTGCAGCGGGCTGGAGCATCGACGAAACGGCAAGAACCCGCCTGCTTCTCGCCGCCACCGAAGCACCGCTCGACTTCGGCGAGACCTTTGTCGACCTCTGCCGTTACGCCGATCTCAGCGAAACCATCTGCTACTACCGCGCGACGGCAATCCTGCCCTGGAACCCGACCATCGACGCCCAGATGGGCGAAGCGCTCCGCAGCAACGTGCGCGCCGTCTTCGAAGCCGTGGCGCACGACAACCCCTGGCCGCGCCAGCATTTCGACGAACAACGCTGGAACCAGATGGTGCTGAAGGCACTCTTCATCGAAAGCCCCCTGTGGCCCTTCGTGGGCCTCGACGAGCGCGCCAACGCCGAGCTCGCTCGCATCCTGCACGACTACACCCACGAGCGCCGTGCCGCCGGACGCAAGATCCGACCCGAACTCTGGCGCTGCCTGGCCCCGCATGCCAGTGGTGCCATGCTTGCAGAACTGCGCGACGTGGTCGAGACCGGCAGAGCACACGAAGCGCTTGCCATTGCCCGAGCCCTGCCCCTCGCCGCCGCCGGCAGCGAAGCCGCTGTGCTCTGCAGCGAACTCGAACCAACGCACAAGGCCCTTTTCGAACGCGCTCGCGCGCTTGACTGGGCACAGATCGCCAACACCGAGGAAACCCTGCCATGATGTTCATCGATCCGCACGCGCACATGATCTCGCGCACCACCGACGACTATCAGGCCATGGCCGATGCCGGCGTCGTGGCCGTGGTCGAGCCTGCCTTCTGGGTGGGTCAGCCGCGCACCTTCGTCGGCACCTACATCGACTATCTCTCGAGCATTCTCGGCTTCGAGCGCTTTCGCGCCGGTCAGTTCGGCATCCGCCACTACTGCACCATCGGCCTGAATTCGAAGGAAGCCAACAACGAGGCACTGGCCGAAGGCGTCATGGACATCCTGCCGCGCTTCGCACTCAAGGAAGGCGTGGTGGGCATCGGCGAGATCGGCTACGACGAACAGAGCGAACTCGAGGACCGCTACTTCCGCGCCCAGCTCGAACTGGCGAAGGAACTGTCCCTGCCCGTGATGGTGCACACGCCACACCGCGACAAGATCCGCGGCACCCAGCGCTCGATGGACGTGGTCGAGGAGCACGGCATCGACCCCGGCATGGTCGTGATCGACCACAACAACGAGGAAACCGTGCAGGAAGTGCTCGACCGTGGCTACTGGGCAGGCTTCTCGATCTACCCCTCCACCAAGATGGGCAACGCCCGCATGGTGGAACTCCTCGCCCACTACGGTGGTGAACGCATCATCGTCGATTCTGCCTGCGACTGGGGCATCTCCGACTCACTCGGCGTGGCCAAGACGGCAAGACTCGCGCTCGAGCGCGGCATCGACATCGAGGTCATCCGCCTCGTCTGCTACCAGAACGCCCTGAGTGTCTACGGGCAGTCCGGCCAGATGCACGAACAGGACTGGCTCGACCCCGCACCGATCGACCAGCGTACCGTCTTCGAAGGCAACAGCATTCTGCGCGGTGGACGTGATCCGGTGATTGCCGAAGGACCGAAGACGCGCGGCTGGGGAGACCTCCTGATCGAATAGATCAGGCGGCCTCCGCGCCACCCTCGTCAAGCGACGGCACCTTGTCACCGAAGACGTGCCGCAGCACCAGCGCCTTGACATCGCGCTGGTGCAGTTCACGTTCGGGCATCATCGCGGCATTGCCGGTGATGCATACAGGCCCGGCCCCGGGCGCATCGGTGGGCCTGCCGTGCGAGCCACGCACCAGATCGGTACGGCCTGGCGAGATCACGTCGAGCAGGTTCCGGAACCCGAGCCGGCGCGCCGCCAGCCGCGAAGCCACCTTGAGCTTCGGCCAGCGGATGTCGGGATCGAGGAACAGTTCCACCGGATCGTAACCGGGCTTGCGATGAATGTCGACGGTGCGCGCGTAGTCGGGCGCGCGCGCTTCATCGAGCCAGTAGTAGTAGCTGAACCAGCGATCCGCGCTGCTGATGGCCACGAGTTCACCCGAGCGCGGGTGGTCGAGCCCGGCAGCGCGCTTGCCACTCGTGTCGAGCACCGCTTCGATGCCGTCGACCGAACTCAGCAGCTGTTGTACCTCCCGGACACGATCCGGTACATTCACGTAGATGTGTGCGATCTGATGGTCGGCAACGGCGAAGGCCACGCTGGCACCGGCATCGAGCTGCTCACGCCCCTGCTCGTTCCTTGTCGCCACGAGTCCCGCTTCCCTGAGCACCCGATTGATGTGCACGGCATCGCTCACCGGCGTGATGCCGTACTCGCTGACGACAATGACGTCGCGCCCCTGGCGATCGGCCTGTTCGATCAGCTCGCCGCAGAGCGCATCGACGTCGCGGAGGTCCCGCTGCAGTTCGGGGTGCGATGCATCGGGCCCGAGGCGCTGCAGGTTGTAGTCGAGATGCGGCAGATAGGTCAGCGCGAGTGTCGGCTGCCGCGTGTCGATCACGTAGCGCGTGGCATCGCTGATCCAGCGGCTCGAGCTGATGTCGGCCATCGGCCCCCAGAAGGTGAACAGCGGAAACTGCCCGAAACGCGCATCGAGTTCATCGTGCAGAGCGGCTGGCGCCGCATAGTGATCGGGAATCTTGCGCCCATCGGCCGGATACATCGGCCGCGGTGTCGCGCTCCACTCCACACTCGAATACATGTTGTACCACCAGAACATCTTGGCGGTGGTGAAGCCCGGGTCGATTCTGCGCCCGGCATCCCAGAGCCGTTCGCCGTTCACGAGATGGTTCGACTGACGCCACAGCCAGACTTCGGCCAGGTCGCGAAAATACCAGCCGTTGGCAACGATGCCATGCTCGCTCGGATCGAGCCCCGTGAGCATCGTGGTCTGTGCCGACGTGGTCACGGCCGGTGTGGTCGCAGCCAGCGGTCTGAGGGCTCCGCGCGCGGCAAGTGCCTGGAGGTTCGGCGTGTGTTCGCCGACGAGATCGGGGGTCAGCCCGACCACGAGGATGACGAGGGTCTTGTTCATGTGCGGCTTGCAGAGTGATCCGGTAACGGGGGCCGTACCTGCAATTCCCTTACCGTCCCGGCATTTTCCGGCCCGCACCTTGCAGATCAGTGCCATGAACCGGCACCTCTCCACCTTCCTCACTCTCGGGCGCGTGTCCAACCTCCCCACGGTCTGGACCAACGTGCTCGCCGGTGCCGTCATCGCGGGTGGCCCGGGCGATGTCGCGAGCACCGCCCTGCTGATGTTCGCGATGTCTCTTGCCTACATCGGCGGCATGTTCCTGAACGACGCTGCCGACGCCGCAATCGATGCACGGGAACGCGCCGAGCGACCGATTCCGCTCGGGCTCGTCCGTTGCCGTGACGTGACCATCGCCGGTATTGCGATGCTTGCCCTGTCCATCGCCATCGTCGTGTTCGGTTTCCATCACCGTCCCGCCGCGGGTATCGCCGCGGTGCTGCTCGCGCTGGCCATCGTGCTCTACGACCTCTGGCACAAGGGCAACCGTTTCGCGCCGCTGCTCATGGGAGCCTGCCGGATGCTGGTCTACGTGGTCGCGGGATTCGCGCTCGGCGACCTTTGCGGAAGCGCGGGCGCATCTGCGGGCGCATCTGCGGACGCATCTGCGGACGCATCTGCGGGCGCACTTGCGGGCGCACTTGCGGGCACACTCGCCGGCAACGTCCAGCCCCTGCTGTATGTCGCTGCACTGGCGCTGCTGCTCTATCTTGTCGGGCTCACCGCCATCGCCGCTCAGGAAACACGCACGACACTCCGTTCACTACGCCCGCTGGCACTGCTGCTGGCGCCGCTTCCCATCTCGGCCATCATGGTCGTGCACCAACTCGCCAGCGGCCATCCAGGCAATGGCAGTGCCTGGCTCGCCGCCGCCCTGCTGCTGTCACTGTGGCTTGCCCATGTACTGACACTGCTCGACGCAGGCCGCCGCGGAAGAGGCCGTCCGGGTCACATTCCGACGGCCGTCGGCGCCATGCTGGCCGGCATCTCGCTCGTGGATGCCCTGTTGATCGCAGCCTTCGCCGGCTGGCCACCGATGCTTCTTGCCGTCGCCGGTGGCTTGCTGACTTTGGCCGCACAAAGGGTTATCGTCCCCACCTGATTCCCGCACCGCACGAGCCGCACCGTCCGACCCATGCACCTGCCCCTGTTCACCCGCCTCAAGGCGTTGCCCGGCCGGTGTCTGTCGCTGCTGCGACAATGGCTGTGGCCGGAACACTGGCCCGGCACCGCACGCTATCTGCAGCGTCTGGTGATTCTCGCCATCGCGCTACCCCCCTTCGTACTGCTGCAGGCCGCACATCTGGTCGGTTTCCTGCTCGACGAAGTGCTGTTCCGCCGCCATCGCGAGGTCGAAGTGCGCGCGCCCGTGTTCGTGCTGGGCGTACCGAGAAGCGGCACCACCTTCACGCATCGCCTGCTCGCCGCAGAACCCACGTTCACCACCCTGACCCTGTGGGAATGCGTGTTCGCGCCGAGCATCAGCGAACGCTACGTCTTCGCGGGCCTTGCCAGGCTCGATGGTCTGATCGGTCGCCCCGTCGGTCGCCTGCTGCACTGGCTGTCTGCGCGAATGGCAAGGATGACAGGCGACGTGCACCCCACCGCACTCGGTTCGCCCGAAGAGGATTTCCTGACACTGCTGCCAACCCTCGACTGCTTCCTGCTCGTCATTGCCTTTCCCGAGGCGAAGTGGTTGTGGCAGTTGACACGCGGCGACCGGGACCTTCTCGAGGAGGCTGACGGACGTTGCCCACCGCTCGACGACACCCTGTTCTGGTATCGCCAGCTTCTGCAGAAACACCTGTTCTTTCATGGCGAATCGCTGACGCTGCTGTCGAAGAATGCTTCCTTTGCCGGGCTTGCACTGTCACTCGAGAAGCACTTTCCCGATTGCCGCATCGTCATCTGCGAGCGCGACGCGGGCCGCGTGCTGCAGTCGCAGTTTCGCTCTCTGGCCGACGCAAGACGATTTTTCGGCACCGACACCACGCACCTTGCCACAACGAGCAGGGACCACCACACAGGCAATGCCACCGAACGCGGCAATCCGCTCGGTCTGCTGTTCGAGCGCGAACTTGTGGACACCCTGGCGCACTATTACGAGAATCTGGAACTGCTCGAGGCAACGCTGCCGCCTGAGCGCTGTATTCGCGTACCATTGGAGGCACTGTCCGGTGACACCGGGCCGATGTTCCAACAGTTATGCCGACAACTGACTATTCCCTGTGGCGATGGGCTCATGGCAGCCATCGAACAATACCGCAGCGAACCCGCGAATGCATCACCGAAAACCGGCGCCGGCAGCCGTCATCTCGACGTGAGCCTGCACGACATCAACCGTCGCTTCGCACGCTGGATGAAACCACGCTCGGAACCGCTCTGAACGCCACGGTGTCGACAGCGCGCGCGGGATACCCCTCATCATCCTGCCAGCCGACGCTCCAACGACATTCCATGGGAGTGCCGGCATGATCGATTCAGCCACGTCAACCTCCTCCGTAGCGCCACGGTCCGGCACGCCGCTGCCCGACTCAGGTCACTGCCCTCAGCATCAACGCCCGCTGCGCGTCGCCATCCTCTGCGATGCCGTTCCGGGTCGCAACGGTGTCGGCGCCTACTACACCGATCTCTGCGACCAGTTCGAGGCACGCGGTCTGAGGACGCTGCTGCTGCACCCGAAAAGCCCGAAGGCGGGTGGCTATCGTTATCTCTCGGCCCCGCTGCCGGGCGACAACACACAGCGCATCTCGATGCCGCGTCCGTTGAGGCTCTGGCGCGCCGTCACCCGTTTCCGGCCCGACGTACTCGTCACACCCACGCCCGGCCCCTTCGGCCTTTCGGCGGTATCGATCAGCGGGCGGCTCGGCATCCCACTGGTCACGGGCTTTCACACGCACTACGAGGCACTGGCGGAGATCTACTGGCACAACTGGTGGGGCAACGTCAGCCGCTGGTACCTCACGCGCTGCAACCACTACATGTTCGACCACAGCGAACTGGTGCTCGCCAACTCTCCGGAGATGATCGAGCAGGCAAGGCACTTTCGCGCCGGTGACAAGGTCAGGCTCATGGGCACATCGGTGCCGGCCGAACTCATCGACCGTCCCGTTGCGCCGCTGCATCGACAACCGCGGCGCATTCTCTTCGCCGGACGCCTCGCCGACGAGAAGAACCTCCCGGCCATCATCGATGCGGCGCGCCGCCACCCCGATCTCCGGTTCACGATTGCGGGCGATGGCCCCCTGATGCGCTGGACGCGCGCGCAGGCAGCGGCGTTGCCGAACCTCACCGTTCCCGGCTGGATTGCACGTGATCAGCTCATCAACGCCATCGATGGGCATGACGTGCTGTTGCTGCCCTCGAAGGTCGAATCCTTCGGCACGGTGGCACTGGAAGGCATGGCTCGCGGGCGCCTCGTGATGGTGTCGGAAACCTGCGGCATCGCCACCTGGCCCGAACTCGAAGGCACGCTGCACGTGATCCGCAGGGACGAATCGGCCAGCGACTCGCTGTCCCGGCTGTGCGCGGCGGATGCCGACAGCCGTCTCATGATGGCCTCCACGGCTCGTGACGCCGCCTGCGCACTGAACCGCTGGAACATCGACAACTGGATCGCGCGGCTCGAGGCGGTATCGAAACACCATGCCGGCAGTCTCGCCACGCTCGTGGAAACCGGTATCGAGAACCTCGCGGTCAGGGAGCCACACCGCCCCGCCAGAGTCACGGCCACGGCCACGGCAACAACCACGTCTTCGCACGCTTCTTCGCCGACGCGGGAAACCGGCAGACTCCACGAAGCCGAACTCGACGATGCCTGAGCCGGCCCATCATGCCATCGTCAGCATCCACGACGTCATGCCGCACACGCTCGACGCGGTGGCGGAGTGCCTGGCACTGACCGACAGACACGGCATCGGCAAGATGCTGCTGCTCGTGGTCCCGGGGTGCAACTGGCAAGCGGAGGACATCGCACGCATACGCGAATGGGTTGATCAGGGCCACACACTGGCCGGTCACGGCTGGGTACATGACAGCGGCAAGCCGAAGCACCTTCGGCACCGCATTCATTCGGCACTGATTTCTCGTCAGGTCGCCGAGCATCTGGCGCTCGACGCCGATGGCATCACGGAACTCGTCTCTCGTTGCCACGCCTGGTTCGCATCGGTGAGTCTGCCCACGCCCGAGATCTATGTCCCGCCCGCCTGGGCCATGGGTTCGATCAGCCGTGAGCAGCTGTCAACGACAGGCTTTCGCTGGTTCGAATACCAGCACGGCATTCTCGATACCGCAGGGCGTGGCCGCTTCCACCGCATGGCCGTTACGGGCTTCGAGGCCGATACGCCATTCAGACGTTTCTTCCTGCGGCACTGGAACCGGCTCAATGCCCGTCTCGCTACAGCCGCCCATCCGGGGCGGCTGTCGATACACCCGAACGACCCCGCGTTGCTGCTTGCCGACCAACTTGAAGATCTGCTGGCAAGTTGCACTCCCGTTCAGCTTGAATCACTGGCTGGCGCCGATGCGAACTCGGTCGCCAATGAAGCCTCATCGCTCTGACACCAGCACATGCCCTCGAAAACGGTTCACGTGAACCGTGAAGCGGCCGGAATCGTGACGGAAATCACATCCGCAGAGCCTGAAAACGGTTCACGTGAACCGCCAGTCACCATTCAATGCCTACCCTGTCACATTCACGGAGCAGTGGCACAATCGCCCAGAAGCCACTCCCGGACACCGCCGCCGAGCCACGGGGTGTCCGGGAGCCCTGGGAACACGGTCAGCGCCCGGGCCGTCAGTACATGTGCTGGCCGCCATTCACCGACACGGTGGAGCCGGTGATGAAGTCGGCTTCGTCGGCGGCGAGAAACACCACGGTGCGAGCGATGTCTTCGGCGCGCCCGAGGCGCCCGACCGGAATGCCGGCGACGATCTTCTCGAGAACCGCTTCGGGCACGGCACGCACCATGTCGGTGTCGACGTAGCCCGGTGCGATGGCGTTGACGGTGATGCCCTTGGCCGCGCCCTCCTGCGCCAGCGCCTTCGTGAAACCGTGGATGCCCGACTTGGCTGCCGCGTAGTTCACCTGACCGTACTGCCCGGCCTGACCGTTGATCGAACCGACGTTGATGATGCGTCCGAAACCGTTCTTGCGCATGCTGTCGATGACGTTGCGGCTCATGTTGTAGCAGGAACCGAGATTGGTATCGATGACCGCCTGCCAGGCTTCATGTTCCAGACGATGCATGGTGCCATCGCGAGTGATACCGGCGTTGTTGACGAGCACCTCGATGGGTCCTCCCAGGGCCTTTTCGATCTCGGCGATACCGGCCTTGCAGGCGTCGAAGTCCGACACATCGAACTTGAACACCGGAATACCGGTTTCGTCGGAGAAGGCTCTGGCCTTCTCGTCGTTGCCGGCATAGTTTGCCGCCACCGTGTAGCCCTTCTCCTTGAGGGCCATGGCAATGGCAGCACCAATGCCGCGGGTTCCACCGGTAACTACAGCAATTCTGGACATGTATGACTCCTTTTTTTTCGCAGTGACATCATTCGCCCCGGATTCGGGGTAGGTAAATGACATTCTCCGGCGCCGACACCTTGGACACAGGCCGCCGAACGCCGTGGCAAGTGTTACGCAGAACCACCCTGCATCGCAACTGTCAAGGTGCTCATTTCTTGATTTTTCAAGGTGTTCTCTCCGAAACACGGCCTGGAGGCGCCACGGAAAACACGGGTAAAGCACTGTGTAATTCTGTTACGCACTGCAACAGAATTGTCACCTGCATCGCCTGGCTTCCTGTCGGAATCCGAAGTCGATCCGGCCCTCGAACGCCCCTGGCTCGCACTCTATCTGTTCTTTTTCGATGATTGGCACTGGAACAGAACGGCTCAGCCAGTTATACTGCACTGCAAAACAACACGAGACGAAAAGGGTAAGGAACATGGAAAGAAAAGACGTCGCACTGGTCACGGGTGGAACAGGCGCCATCGGCGCTGCAATATGCCGGCAGTTCTCCGCCGATGGCTACAGGATCGTTGCAAATTGTCACGAGAGCGATCTCGAACGCAGCAAGGGGGTCATCGAGGAACTTCGCGCGGACGGTGTCGATGTGGAACTGGCACCTTTCGACGTCGCCGATGCGGCAGCCTGCGAGAGCGCGATCAACGATATCGAAGCCAATCACGGCGACATTGCCGTCGTTGTCAACGCCGCAGGCATCACTCGCGATGCCCTGCTTGCGAAGCTTTCGCCGGAACAATGGCAGGCCGTACTGCGCACCAACCTCGACGGCGTGTTCAACGTCTCGCGTCCAGTGGTGCCACGCATGACCGAGCGCAAGTTCGGTCGCATCATCAACATCTCCTCGGTCAACGGCCAGCGCGGCCAGATCGGCCAGACCAACTACTCGGCAGCGAAAGCCGGCATGACCGGTTTCACCAAGGCACTGGCGCGTGAAGTGGCGCGCGATGGCATTACCGTCAACAGTGTTTCCCCGGGCTACGTCGAGTCGCCCATGATTCAGGCCGTGCCCGAGAAAGTGCGCGAGAAGATCGTCAAGCAGATCCCGGTAGGCCGCTTCGCCACCCCCGAGGAAATCGCGAGCGCCGTGAGCTTTCTCGCTCGCCGTGACAGTGCCTACATCACCGGTACCGACCTTTCGGTCAACGGCGGGTACCACATCGGCTAGGGTTCGACAGGGTCGATACCAGCCGTCCTGAAAAGGCGCTCTTCGGAGCGCCTTTTTCGTGGACGACCGAGAAATTCTGCTGCAGCGCAACAAAAGCTGCTGACTTTGATGTCGAATACCACCATGTGCGACCTTGGAACGGCTGTTGAAAGTACTGTAATCTTCGCACTCAGACCAGTAAATTCAATGTCTTGCACGAAAGGCCATCTCAAATCGCTCGGAAAGTTGCCGCTTCATGTTGCACTGCAACAAAACAACAGCCATAATGCATTGAAACACTAATGGATGCAGGACGCACCAGGCGGGCATGGCATGCAGCCCGCGGCCATTCACATGCGTTCTCCAGCGCACCCACAACCAACCGGAGTTCTCTCATGAGCAACTACAGCGAAACACTTCAGGAGCAATTCAAGCAGTTCGGTGACCTCCAGATGAAAGGTCTCGAGCCAATGCGCATCTTCGCCGGCCTCGCCGCCGACACCTTCGAGCAGGTCGCCCGCAAGCACCATGAAGTCGCCGGTGATGTCGTCGACTATGCCGTTCGTCAGATCAATCTGCCGCTGAGTGGTCAGGAACCCGTTGAAGTCATGTCGGCTCAGGCAGCCGAAAACTCGGCTTTCGCCGAAGTCATGAGCGCCCGCGCCAACGAGTACCTCGAACTCGCCAGCGAATTCGGCACCAAGGCTCAACAAGCTGCCGAAGCCGCATCCGCCTCCATCAAGGCTTGATCCAGCTACCGCGCTGACATCAGCCCTGACCACAGGAAACCTGTCGAACCTGGCGGGGTCCGGCAGGAATCCCAAGCATCTGACCCACTTCTACCGTTGCCGAACAGGGCAACCCGGATCTCCATCATGAAAAGCATGAACGAGCAGCTCGAAGAGCTTGCCAATCTGCAGAAGCGCGGCCTTGAGCCCATGCAGAAAATGAACAGCGTTGCCGCCGAGGCCTTCGAGCGCATCGCACGACAGAACTACGAGATGATGGGCGACATCGTCGACTATGCCGTGGCCCAGGTACAGATTCCAGCCAGCAAGACGAATGCTCGGGAAATCATCGAGGAGCAGATGAACCAGACGCGCGCCTTCGCCGAGAAGATCAACAGCCGCGCCAGCGAGTACCTGGACATGGTCGGCCAGCTTGGCGAACTTGCCGGCGACACCGCGTCCGAGTCCTTCGAACCCATGCGCGAAGTGGCCACCGACACCATCGAGCAGGTGAGATCACAGGCTGCCGACACCATCGAGCAGGTGAGATCGCAGGCTGCGGAGAGCATCGAGCAGCTGCAGAACCGCATCAACAACGTGGTTGAAGAAGCCAGCAAGACCCGGCAGGCAGTCAAGGCCGAGGAAGCGACAGCCGGAGGCGCTCCTGCCGCCAGACCCGCGTCGAAAACGGCAGCCGCGCGCAAGAAGACCGCCGCCGCCAGCAAGAAACCCACGGCTCGCAAGACAGCTTCGAAGAAGTCTGCTGCGAAGACATAAGGTCCGAGAAACCCGACAAATGCAACCCCGTCACTGCGTTATCATGATGCTCATCGACAGGGGCGGACCGGACGCAGAAGCCCTGTTCACCGGGGCTTCTGGCGTTCCCGACATCCGACTTCCGGAGCGACGCCTGGTTTGAATCAGAGAATCATCAAGAAGTATGCGAACCGGCGTCTTTACGACACCGAAGCCAGCAAGCACGTCACCCTGCAGGACATTCGCAGGCTCATCGTCGACGGCAACGACATTCAGGTCATCGACGACACCAGCGGTGAGGACATCACCCGTCCGCTGCTGCTGCAGATCATCGTCGAGCAGGAACGTATCGGCGAGCCCATTCTCACGAAGCTGCTGCTCTCACAGCTCATTCGCTTCTACGGCAACCCCATGCAGGGAATGATGGCCGACTACCTCCAGAAAAGTGTCGACACCTTTGTCGATCAGCAGCAGAGCATTCAGCACCAGATGCAGAACATGCTCACGCACACGCCTCTCGACACCATGCGCGAGATCATGCAGCAGAACATGCGCAGCTGGGAAACGCTGTTGGGCCATCCTCATGACAGCCCGGGTGACAAAGCACCGGATGAAGACACACCGGACACCGCTGCACATCCCGACACGAACCTCGCGAAGACATCCGCGGATACAACAGGAAAGCCATCCGGCGACAAGTAGCCGACAGACCGCAGGCACGGCCACAGGCACGGCCATAGGCACGGCCATAGGCACGGCCACAGGCAAAAGCCACAAAGAAGACATGGATCCACAGGAGCGAAGCAACACGATGAATGACTTCAACAAACTCTTCGAAGAACAGATGAACTCCGCTACCGCCAGCATCAACGAGATGATGGCGCGCAACACGGCGATGATGACCGAACTGTTCAATCAGACCCACGAGATGGTGACGAAGAACAGCGATCCGCTCAACGTCACTCCCTCCTTCACCAAGGCCACCGAGGCACTGCTCAGTGACCCGCAGAAGCTCATGCAATCCAACTACGATCTGTGGAAGGAGCACATGGACCTCTGGCAGCAGACGGCGATGCGCTTGATGAGCACGGCACCGGCAGGTGAAAAGGAAAAGATCCGTGACCGCCGCTTCAGGCACGAGGACTGGACCACTCACCCGATGTTCGACTTCATCCGCCGCTCCTACCAGATCACCGCGCGCTGGATGGTCGATACCATGTCGTCGATCGACGGGCTGGACGAAGCCGACCGCAACAAGGTCATCTTCCATACGCGCCTTCTCGCAGATGCCTTCGCACCGAGCAATTTCTTCCTGACCAACCCCGAAGCGCTGCGCACCATGATGGAAACGGGTGGAAAGAGCGTGATCAAGGGGCTCAGGAACCTCCAGCGCGACCTCGATCCGAAAACGAGTCAGCTCAACATCCGCATGACCGACCCCGACGCCTTCAAGCTCGGAGAGAACATCGCCACGACGCCCGGCAAGGTTGTCTACCAGAACAATCTCGTACAGCTCATCCAGTACACGCCCACCACGGACAAGGTATACAAGCGACCGCTCGTGATCGCGCCACCGTGGATCAACAAGTTCTACATTCTCGACCTTCAGAGGAAGAACTCCTTCATCGCCTGGGCCGTCGATCAAGGCTATACCGTGTTCGTGATCTCCTGGAAGAATCCAGACGAATCCTTCGCCGACAAGACCTTTGCCGACTACATGAAGGAAGGCATTCTCGAGTCACTGGATGCTGCTGAAAAAGCCAGTGGCGTGAACGAGTTCACGATGATCGGTTACTGCATCGGCGGTACGCTCCTGAGCGCGACGCTTGCCTACATGGCCGCCACCGGCGACAAGCGAGTCAAGGCTGCGACCTTCTTCGCCTCCCAGGTTGATTTCTCCGAAGCAGGGGATCTCAAGGTCTTCACCGACAAGGAGCAGATCGACAACCTCGAGCGCATGATGGACGAGAAGGGCTACCTCGAAGGCAGCTCCATGGCCACCACCTTCAACATGCTGCGCGCCAACGATCTCATCTGGTCGTTCTATGTCGACAACTATCTCCTCGGCAAGGACCCGATGCAGTTCGACCTGCTCTACTGGAACTCCGATTCGACGCGCATGCCGCGCAACACGCACCTCTACTACCTGCGCGAAATGTACCTCAACAACAATCTCGCGAAGAAGAATGGCATCACGCTCGACGGCGTGAAGATCGATCTTTCAAAGGTCGAGATTCCAATCTACCTCCAGGCCGCGAAGGAAGACCATATCGCGCCCTACCCTTCGGTGTTCAAGTCAACGGCACTCTACGGTGGTCCCGTGCACTTCATGCTGGCGGGCTCGGGTCACATCGCCGGCGTCATCAATCCACCAGCGGCGAACAAGTACCAGTACTGGGTAAACGAATCGCAACCGAAGGATCTCGACGCCTGGCTCGAAGGTGCCGAGGAGCATCCGGGATCATGGTGGGGAGACTGGGATCGGTGGCTGGCACCGCTTTCGGGCAGCAAGGTTGCGGCACGCATACCCGGCGACGGCAAACTCGACGTCATCGAGGATGCACCGGGGTCCTACGTTCAGGAAAAGAGCTGAGCGGCCACGTCCGATCTCGCCACCCGTACTCCATCACCACTCAACGAGGGGCATGAGGATGTCATCAGGCATGGGATTCATACTGGTCGTTCTGGCTGTTCAGGTCGTCTGCGGATTCATCGTCTCGGCCATCGCCGGAAAGAAAGAGCTCGACACGACGAAGTGGGCGATCTGGGGCTTCTGCCTCGGGCCGCTGGCATTGCCGATTGTGCTGCTGGCCAGGTGAGGGCAAGGGGGTCCTCCTTTCGACTGCTGTGCGCCCTGCGCTACCGCTGGTACGCGCACGGCCTGCGGCAGACCCTCGTCAGACGACGTCAGATCGTGATCCTCGGACTTATGGTTCTGCCCGTGCTGCCGATCATCTTCGCTGAGCCCCTGATCGTGATCGGCTTGCCGGACAGGTTCTCCTGGCAGCAAACCATCCTGTGCCTGGCGCTGCTGAACCTCGTCGCCGTGCTCTGGATACACTTCCTGCGCGAGGCGGTCGGCGGCGGTGATTTCCGTCGCTACATCGAGACTCTGCCGCTGTCCCGGGGAGCGCTGACGCGGCTCGATGCGTTCGTGGTTGGCATTGCTGGCTGGCCGTTCTTTCTCGTGGTGCTGACCGCGTTGATCCTGATGCCGGAGGGCCGTCTCAGTGGCGACGAAATCGTGCAATGCTGCCTGCGCATGGCCGTCGTCAGCGTTCTGTTCGTCGCCGCCCAGGTTCTCTACCTGCAGAAGCCCGTCGGCATGATCACCGTTCTCGCAATCGGCGACGCAGTGCTGTTCGCGACGGGCCGGGCGCCCTATCCATTGGGCTTCACCGTGCTCCTGGTCTTCGGGGGTGCGCTGGCGTTCGTGCTCGCCGGCGGACATCTACCGCCCCGAGTTCTCGGGGCGGGTCCCTAGCCGCATGGCAAGCCTGTCACCCTGGAGTCCGGTGCTGGCGGCGGCCGGCTTCCACAAACCGCTGCTGGCGAACGAGCGGCGCTTCGGCTTCGCGGTCAGGATCTGCCTCGCCGTCGCGATCGTGTTCGGCAGCCACTACCTCCTGAGTCGCGGTGCCTGGAAAGACAGCGTGTCGTCGTTCCATGCGGCAGCCGTGGCCTTGATCATGCTCACCGTCACCGGCGTCTTCCAGGACATGGCGGCACATCGACGAAAGCTCGCTGGCTACTGGCGGACGCTACCTCTGTCGACGGCTCACTGGACGGTGGCAGAGCTCGCGATCGGTGGTTTGTTGCTGCTCGCCGTCGTCGCGCTCTACTCCGTCGTGCACGCGATCGCCGGCACGCTGACGGTTGGCGAAGCGACAAGCTTCATTGTTGGCACCTCGGCGGCGGTCCCGCTCCTGCGCTGGACCCAGCGCCGCCGTCTGGAGACGAGCTTCGTCTGGTCCCTCTGTGCCGTCGTTCTCTGGGCCTGGCTCATGGCAAGTTGGTTCCGATGAACTCGCCATCTCGGCATCGTGGCGAAGCAGACGCGACCGAGGCGGGTTCGCCGCTCCCAAGCGAGCAGCCGAGCTTGATCGTGCGGGGGCTGCGCAAGCGCTTCGGCCGCCTACCCGTCATCGACGGCTTCTCGGAGCGCTTTCTCGGCGGAGCGCACGCGTTGGTCGGACCGAACGGTGTCGGCAAGTCCACGCTGCTCGGGCTGATGGCCGGCGCGCTGGCGTCGGACGAGGGAGAGATCGAAGTCTCCGGGTTCGATCTCCGTGAACGTCCTCTGGCGGCCAGGCAGTGCATCGGCTACGCCCCTGAAGAGTCCGTCCTCTACCCGTTCATGAGCGGTGCCGAGCTGTTGCGCCTGGTCAGGCTGGCGAAGCGGGTCGATACCTCGCCGGAACAGGCTCGGTTGATCCGTGACTTCGGCCTCGAAGAGAGCCTCGGGCGGCGCGTCGAAAACATGTCGCAAGGCACCCGAAAGAAACTGCTGATTGCGGCGGCGCTGACCGGCGAGCCCGAGGTGCTGCTACTGGACGAGCCGAGCAACGCGCTCGATGCTGGCTCGCTGGACGCACTGTCGGCGCTGATCCGCGAGGGCGTAGCGAGGCGGACAATCGTCTTCGCCAGCCACGACGAAACCTTCGTCGAAACCGTGGGCGCGCGCATCGTGCCTGTGGCCCGCGCCGCGCCGCGAACGTGAGCCGGAACATCACGCGAGTACGGTATCGCGCATCGTGTTCGCACAGATCCTCACGCCGGTAGTCACTGAGGCACTGGGATTGCCAGGCTATTGCGATCGTCGTCGCCTCGCCAGAAAGGCGACACCCAGCATCAATGCAAGCGATGCCGGGGAAAGCGCCGAGTGCCGGGCATTGATGGAACAACCGCCGCTCGAATAGCCGCTGATACCAACATCGGTACTGGTGACGCTGCTCGTCACACCTTTATCCATACTGTCGGTATCGAGTGTGGCAGCAAATTCGAGATCGGGATCGGTTCTGATGCGATCGATACGTGTGCGCATCAGCGAAACACCCCTGGCCCACGCAGCAACGGCACGCTGCGTGGCCAGACTTCGATAATAGATTGCGTCGAGCGGGTGCTCGTACGTGTTCGGTCCTGCCTTGAAGATGACAAGCCGACGGTAACGATCAAGCTCGATGGACAGGTCGTGGTAGGTGTCGAAGGCAAGCGGTTCCTCAGGGTAGATGCAGGAAGTGCCGGGCATTTCGCCAAGCATGCCCTCCGACTTGCCCTCTTCGCCAACACGCACCAGACAGAAGATGGCAAAGGGATCCGGACGACCCCGGTTGGCTCTCATGTAGTTCATCGCGATCACCTCGCCGAGATTTCCCTTGCCTTTCACACCACCGTCAGCGCGTTCATTGTAGAGCACACTTCTGAGCCGGAACGTGAGTTCGGCATCATCGCTCTCGAGGAACGAGCGGCCTTCGAACATGGCGCTGGCCTCGATGAAATCAGTATCGTTCTCGAGCAAGAGCTGCGTGATCTTGCTACCCGTTTCACCCGTGTTCTCGGCCATCATGACGATCGCGCCGTCATCCCAGAAGATGTCAAGGAGCGGATCATCGTTATCGCCGATTCGCGGATGGAGGTTGACCTGTCGTGGCAACCAGGACACATCACCCAGATCGTCGACGTCATGCAGCCTTATCTCGGCACGCGCACCATCACCGTAAGTAACCATGAACAGTTGTCGCATGAATCTGGCGGGTTTGAACAGCGATACTTCCGGGTTCAGCGGAAAGACCTGTCGATGTTCGTTGAGTGTCACCACCATGGCCTGCGCGGCTCGGTCGAACTCGATGGCGGCGTCAACGATCTGGTTGTCGTCGAAAGACCATGCCGGTCGCTCGCAGTTGACGATCACACCATCGTCACTGACGACCAGCGGTTGCAGAGTACCTTCGTGATCATAATGACGAACACACAGCTCAGCGCGGTTTCTGCCATCGGCATATTGGGTCACACGCAGATTTGCGAATCCCTTGCCGGCATTTGTGCCCAGACCACCATCCCGGTAGACATTGAAGGCAAACAGGTCGAGCGAAAGCTGTCGCAAACCACTCTGCGGCAGACTTCGCTCGCCGGTGAAGGCGAATTCGGCCGAGAGTGACTGTCGTGTGGCGTCAGTCGTTGCCAGCCGCAGGAAGCTGGAATCACTTTCGGCGTTGTCGAACACCACATCAACCGCCTCACCCGCAGCTTGCACCGATGGCTGGTCGAGCCTGCTTCGCGTCAGCACGAAACCGCGCGGCGCAAAGGGATTCTCTGTGAAATCGTCGGCAAATTCTGCCGCACTGGCACGGTTCACGAAATCCGGCGCCAGCAGCAACAGAGCAAATACACAAACACTGCAGTACAAGAGTTTCATCGAGGCATTATCTCAACATGCCACCAAGCGCTGAAATCCGGATAGCCGTTTACAGAAGCAAATCACAGTGGAAGTGAGACGTCATTCGCTGAATCGACACGGAACGAGACAAGGCTCACGCTGCCTGAATTCGCTCACTCTGGCGCTGTTCTCCACACCGGCGCCTGGAGCCTTGTTCAGTATCTGCAGACTCGGATGGATCAATCCCTGAATCCATCTCTCCAACGTGCTCCAGCGCGCTGGCCAATACCCTGCCTCGAAGGAAGTGGCCAGCATGGCCGCCGTCGTCCTCACTTGCGGCATTGCATCTGGTGGCAAAGCCAGGATCGAGATCGGTTCTGATGCGATCGATACGTGCGCGCAGCAGCGAGACACCCTCGGCCAGCGCATCAACCACACACTGCAGCGGAGCGAACAGCCCGAGCCTGCAACAGCACACATCCCGAACCGTCATCAGACTCTGGTCATGACGACATCAGGTACGTGGAGCTGAGTAGCTACTGTCTACGGAAGGAAATCCGCCTCGATCTTGATGGCCTGTTGACAAAATCACACAAAAGTTTCGAAGGCTGCGACACCATTTCTGCCGGTCGCAGCCGATAATGATGGTCGACAAACGTGCAAGCCATCAGTGAGCCCTACGTGAACAATCCGTCCACCGCTGCCAAGCCGGCCAGGAACAAGTCGTCTCACGAAAGCCTGGAAGTGCTCTCGGTCCGTCACTGGACTGATCGGCTGTTTTCATTTCGCACCACGCGCCCCGAAAGCCTGCGCTTTCGCTCGGGTGAGTTCCTCATGATCGGCCTGCATGACGAGACCGGCAAGGCCATCATGCGTGCCTACTCGATCGCGTCGCCAAACTGGGACGAGGAGCTCGAGTTCTACTCCATCAAGGTGCCTGATGGCCCACTGACTTCACGCCTGTGCAAGATCGAGCCAGGTGATTCCGTGCTGCTGCGCCCGAAGCCGGTAGGCACACTTGTCTACGATGCACTGGTGTCGGGAAAGCGACTGTGGCTATTCGCCACGGGCACCGGAATCGCACCATTCGCCAGCATCATTCGTGACCCGGAAACCTACGAACACTTCGAGCAGGTCATACTGACGCACACCTGTCGTCAGGCTGCCGAGCTTGACTACGGCAAGGATCTCATGCAACGCATCGCGGACGATGAACTCATCAGCGAATTCGTCGGTGATCGGCTTACCTACTATCCCTCGACGACGCGGGAAGCGAGCGAACACCAAGGTCGCATTACTTCGCTGATCGAAAGCGGCAAGCTTTTCGAAGATCTGGGCCTCGAAGGACTCAAGCCCGACGAAGACCGCGCCATGCTGTGCGGTTCACTGGCTTTCAACCGTGACATGATGCAAGTGCTCGAAGCACGGGGCCTCGAGCAGGGAAGCAACTCGAAGCCAGGTCACTACGTGGTCGAAAAAGCCTTTGTCGACTGATATCGTTGTCTGCGACGATGCGCTGTCGTCTCTGACAGCGCGCTGTTCGCCTGCCTGACCTCGAGAAAGACAAGGCGGCGACGGTCGGTATCCGACTCACAACCCGGTGACCGCGGCACCATCGGCCCGTTCTTCTGCCGCAGCCGATGCACGGTAGCGGGCGGCAGATATTCTTCGGGAGTGATCAGCCCGTGCCAGTGCACTGCGACGAGTCATCCTCGCTGGTGTCAGGCGTCGCCAAACGCATTTGCATGCACCAGCCACCGGCTCACACGGTTCCTGCTGTGGCTGGCCACCTTTCCCTCCCATGAGATCCGCATGAGAATCCGCCCATTGTGCCGGCAACGGCATGATGCGGGAAAGCGGATCAGACCGGAAAGTGGCGGAAAGGGAAGCGCTGCAGCGGTGAACAACCACCAAACGGCCACGAACGCAGCAGCAAGAGCCGCACATTCCAGCATGGAGGGCCTGGTCGTGATCGTCGCTCGAAAGTACATGCATGCGCAAATGGTTTGACAATTGCGGCTCGTTTCATTATTATGCATGCACATGCATTCATATGGAGGCCTGCATGACATCCATCACCATCTACTCAGACTATGTCTGCCCCTTCTGCCTGTTGGCGGAACAGGTGTTGTCCGATGCAATTGCAGACCGCGACATCGCCATTACATGGCGACCCTTTGAGCTGCGTCCGGCACCGGAGCCGACGTTGAGGCCGGAAGATCCGTATCTGCCCTCTGTATGGCAGAGATCCGTCTATCCCCTCGCCCAGCGTCTTGGGGTGCCGATGCGATTGCCGTCGATCTCGCCACAGCCGCGCACGGCAAAGGCGTTTGAGCTACTGGCGATGGCGCAAGACCAGGGCCTGGATCACGCCTACTCCGTGCGCATCCTGCGAGCCTTCTTCCAGGAAGACCAGGACATTGGCAAACCGGAAACCCTGATCGGGCTTGCCGCCGAGGTCGGCCTTGACCCCGACGAAGCCCGCAAGGCACTGGAGAGCGGCACCTATGCCCAACGTCACCAGAAGGCATTACGCCATGCCCGCGAGGACATGCAGATCACATCCGTTCCCACCATCGTCGTCGGCGATCAGGTTTTCCGTGGCACACCACCTCTGGAAGCACTCAGGCACGCCATCGACCGGATGATCCGAAGTGAGCAGACGAGCGATGTCTCATCGGAACGAAAGGAGCATTCATCATGAGTTGGCTATATCTGAGCATCGCCGTGATCTTTGAAATCGCGGTGGCGATTTCCGCAGGAAACGCAAAAGGCTTCACCCGTTTCGGCTGGACAGCAGCCACCCTGATCAGCGGGGCAATCGCCACCTATTTCCTCAGCCTTGCCTTGCTGACCTTCGAAGTTGGAATCGGGTATGCCATCTGGACGTCCGTTGCCGGCGTCGGAATCGTCATTCTCGGTGCTTTGTTCTTCGGGCAGCGGCTGAATCCGAGCAAGCTCTTCGGAATCGCGCTCGTCATCGGCGGCGTCGTGGGCCTGCGGCTCAGCGGTGTGGCATGAAGGCAACAGTCCATCACCTCATTCATCTCACAAAGGAATCCGACATGACGACGATCAACGAAACGAACAAAGGCAATGGGCGCGCATGGGCCATGCTGTTGCTTGCCAGCGCCTTCGAAATTGGCTATGCCCTCAGCGTGGGAGGTAGCCAGGCATTCACGGTACCTGGCTGGTCGGTTGCCGCAGGAGTGTTCTTCCTGCTGACGCTGTACTGCCTCAGCGCAGCCCTGAAAACCATCGACGTGGGGATTGGCTACGCCGTATGGGCGGGCATCGGTTCGGTCGGCGCGGCAGCGTTCGGCAGCGTGTTGCTTGATCAACCGCTGACACTCACTCAGGCTTTCTGGCTGGCAGTCATCATTGGCGGTGTCGTCTGGTTGAAGCTCGCGGACAGCCCCAGGCTCCAGGCCCACAAAAGTGGAATACCCGCATGATGGCCGACAACCCCAGTGAGCGAATCACGCAGCGCATGAAGGATACTGTGGCCTACTCGGCAAAGCATGTCCACGGTGGCGGTATTCCCTTCACGGCCTTCGTTGTCGATGCACACGGCATGGTTCTCGGGCGCGGCGTCAACCGCGTCAGGGAACACCACGACCCGATCGCCCACGCGGAAGTCGAGGCCATCCGGGATGCGTGCCGCACCGCCGGAACGTCATATCTCTCCGGCCAGACGCTGCTGGCGTCGGGAGAACCATGCGCCATGTGCTACCTGAGCGCGTTTTACGCGGGTATCGAACAAGTGTATTTCGCCGTTGATCGAAACGAAGCGGCAACATACGGATTCGACTATCGCAGCACCTACGCACTGCTCTCCCATGACCCGCTGGACTGGAAGTTTCCCGTCGTACGCAAGTTGCCGGTGCCAGAGGGCGTGCAACCGTTCCTGGCGTTCCTGTCCCGAATGAACTCGCAGGGCCGAACCTCTTGAATTGTACGGACATACCTATGAGAAAATGGACTGTCCATCGTTCAAGAGGAGCGCGTGTCAGCGATGTCAAAGAGAAGCGATACATGGCTCAAGCTGATTCAAATCGTCTCCAACGTCGAGGCCGATCTGGGCAGAGTCCTGCAAGCCCAACATGGGATTGGCCTGTCTGAATACCGGGCTCTGGACATACTGGCGGACTCTCAGGATTCCGAACTGCGAATGCAGGAGTTGGCCACCCATCTGCGTTTGAACCAAAGCTCGGTTTCTCGGATGGTGGAACGTCTGGAGCGTGCCGATCTGACCATTCGAGACCTGTGTCCGGAAGACAAACGCGGGGTGTATGCGGTGCTGACCAAGAAGGGGCGTGCCCGCCTGAAAAGTGCACAGCCCGACTATGAGAAGGCACTGGAGGCGGCACTCGCCAGACATGGCGGCGAGAAGCTGCTGACGGTACCAGGCTTGCAGGCGCGATAGGCCGTTTTCAGTCTTGCCAATGTAAAAAAGACTGATTGATTGGCGCGCGTTGCTTTCGCGTTTCGCGAATCGCTTTCGCTCACCACCTGAAAGCACCGATCACGGCGCTTCGCGCCTTGTTCGGCGCACCAAAACAAAAAAGGCACCCTGCATGAGGGTGCCTTTGAAATAAAACCCGGCGGTGACCTACTTTCACATGGGGAAGCCCCACACTATCATCGGCGCTGAATGGTTTCACTTCCGAGTTCGAGATGGGATCGGGTGGTACCCAAACGCTAAGGCCGCCGGGAGAACTGGCATGTCGTGCCGCTTGCCGAAACATCGGTAAAGCGCTACACGACTAAACTGGAGAGTTGAAACGTACTACACAATCATTGTCGTCATGTAACACGCTCAAGCAACTGCTTGGGTGTTATATGGTCAAGCCTCACGGGCAATTAGTACTGGTTAGCTTCACACATTGCTGTGCTTCCACACCCAGCCTATCAACCTTGTAGTCTACAAGGGCCCTACAGGGACCTCAAGGGTCCAGTGAGAACTCATCTCAGGAGGGGCTTCCCGCTTAGATGCTTTCAGCGGTTATCCTGTCCGATCATAGCTACCCGGCAGTGCCACTGGCGTGACAACCGGAACACCAGAGGATCGTCCACTCCGGTCCTCTCGTACTAGGAGCAGCTTCCTTCAATTCTCAAACGCCCACGGCAGATAGGGACCGAACTGTCTCACGACGTTCTAAACCCAGCTCGCGTACCACTTTAAATGGCGAACAGCCATACCCTTGGGACCTGCTACAGCCCCAGGATGTGATGAGCCGACATCGAGGTGCCAAACTCCTCCGTCGATATGGACTCTTGGGAGGAATCAGCCTGTTATCCCCGGAGTACCTTTTATCCGTTGAGCGATGGCCCTTCCATACAGAACCACCGGATCACTAAGACCTGCTTTCGCACCTGCTCGACGTGTCTGTCTCGCAGTCAAGCACCCTTATGCCTTTGCACAAACCGCACGATTTCCGACCGTGCTTAGGGTACCTTCGCGCTCCTCCGTTACTCTTTGGGAGGAGACCGCCCCAGTCAAACTACCCACCATACATTGTCCTCAACCCGGATTACGGGCCCAAGTTAGAACTCCAAACATACCAGGGTGGTATTTCAAGGATGGCTCCACGCAATCTGGCGATCACGTTTCAACGCCTCCCACCTATCCTACACAAATAGGTTCAAAGTTCAATGCAAAGCTGTAGTAAAGGTTCACGGGGTCTTTCCGTCTAGCCGCGGGTACACGGCATCTTAACCGCGAATTCAATTTCACTGAGTCTCGGGTGGAGACAGTGTGGCCATCGTTACGCCATTCGTGCAGGTCGGAACTTACCCGACAAGGAATTTCGCTCGACAAATCTTCTTCTGTTTCCAGAAAAGTCGGACTCTATCTTGAACTGCCTCTGCTCATCGTCGCCACAATGGCTCGAATTTCTTCGACCCCATCCGACGTCAGATGAACACCTCTGTCCATCAGGAGTAACACGGAACGAAACTTTCTGAAGTCAACGTTCTTCCTGGTTTTCAGAGGATGCTTTTCAAAAAATGGAACGATGTGTTCAAGCAAGTGTTGCTTGCTTCGCACCCTGTAAGCCATTCGATCTTCGTGATGGTCGCGAACGACACCACAATCAAAATAAGCTTTCAGTGCGTGAAGAATCTGCACATCGCGCTCGTGTTGCACAACGGTGAATTCAGGCAATACCTGAAATCCGGCTGACATGTCCCTGTGAGGATTGATCCACACATGAAAGCAGCCTTCACCATCCACGAATCCTGTGATCCATTGAGATTCAAGCTTCATTGGCAATTCCCAAGCGTATAGTCTCTGAGGGTTCTTTGTGCATCAAAGTCTTCCCTGCGGATTGTCCCCATGTCCATCAGATTGTTACTGACATCCCTTCCGATGTCGAGTACTGATTGGTTTTGGAGGAGTTTCCCGCATATAGCTTGGTTTTACTAAGGCTAGCGAAGTTAACCTTAGGACCGTTATAGTTACGGCCGCCGTTTACCGGGGCTTCGATCAAGAGCTTCTCCGAAGATAACCCCATCAATTAACCTTCCGGCACCGGGCAGTCACCAAAGGGGGCGCACCTTCTCCCGAAGTTACGGTGCTATTTTGCCTAGTTCCTTCACCCGAGTTCTCTCAAGCGCCTTGGTATTCTCAACCTACCCACCTGTGTCGGTTTGGGGTACGGACACTGATAACCTGAAGCTTAGAGGATTTTCCAGGAAGCATGGCATCGACCACTTCGCTCGCATTCGAGCTCGTCATCACGTCTCAGGTAAAGCATTTCCGGATTTTCCTGGAAATACACCCTACTCGCTTAAACCGGACACCAACTGCCGGCTGGCCTAGCCTTCTCCGTCCCCCCATCGCAGTTAGCAGTGGTACAGGAATATTAACCTGTTTTCCATCGACTACGCCTTTCGGCCTCGCCTTAGGATCCGACTAACCCTGCGCCGATTAACGTTGCGCAGGAAACCTTGGGTTTTCGGCGTGCGGGTTTCTCACCCGCATTATCGTTACTTATGTCAGCATTCGCACTTCTGATACCTCCAGCATGCCTTGCGACACACCTTCACAGGCCTACAGAACGCTCCTCTACCATGCGTCAAAGACGCATCCGCAGCTTCGGTATACCGCTTGAGCCCCGGTAAATCTTCCGCGCAGGCCGACTAGACCAGTGAGCTATTACGCTTTCTTTAAAGGGTGGCTGCTTCTAAGCCAACCTCCTGGCTGTCTATGCCTTCCCACATCGTTTCCCACTGAGCGGTATTTTGGGACCTTAGCTGGCGGTCTGGGTTGTTTCCCTTTCCACGACGGACGTTAGCACCCGCCGTGTGTCTCCCTCGATTGCACTTGCTGGTATTCGGAGTTTGCAATGGTTTGGTAAGCCGGGATGGCCCCCTAGCCATAACAGTGCTCTACCCCCAGCAGTGAGACGAGAGGCTCTACCTAAATAGATTTCGAGGAGAACCAGCTATCTCCGGGTTTGATTAGCCTTTCACTCCGATCCACAGCTCATCCCCTCATTTTTCAACATAAGTGGGTTCGGTCCTCCAGTGCCTGTTACGGCACCTTCAACCTGGCCTCGCCCATTTAAGACTCGGTTTCCCTACGCCTCCGCTAGTCGCTTAAGCTTGCCACTGAGAATAAGTCGCTGACCCATTATACAAAAGGTACGCAGTCACCC
>PDPU01000040.1:107500-158717 GCA_002746645.1 Gammaproteobacteria bacterium
GCCCACCTTCTATTTCGACGACGATCATGACGCACTGAGCGATCGCCGCAGCGCGACTACCGGCGCGAGTGCGAACCCTGCGCCGCACGACAAGCCCATGCACTCGGTACGCGCTGCAGGCACTCTCCCCGACGTGCTGACCATCGACAGCCGACTGGAAATGCCCGGCGTCGAAGGCGCTGCCGACAGTGCCGTTTTCAAGGCTCAGCGCCGTCAGGCGAACGGCCCTGACGATGCCGTGCTCACTCACGTGGAAGTGAAAGCCGGTGATTCTCTGGTTCGATTGCTGGGCAGACAAGGCGTCAAGGTCGAGCAGATGAAGCGCCTTCTGGATCAGGATCTCGTGAAGACCCAGCTCGTGAACCTGCGCATCGGCCAGGTACTGGATGTGCGCCACGATGCCGATGGCCATTTCCTCGACGCTTCGATCGATACCGGCCGCGCTGGCCGCATCGCTGTGCGTCCCGATCACAACGGCATGCTGGTGGCCAGCATCCTCGACATTCCCATCGAAAAGGAGCGCGTGGTCACCTCCGGCACCATCCAGCATTCGCTCTATCTCGCCGCCGAACAGGCCAACCTCAAGCAGTCGACGATCATGTCGCTGGCCAATATCTTTCAGTGGGAACTCGACTTCGCACGCGACATCCGCCCGGGCGACCAGTTCAGCATCGTCTACGATCGGCTTTATCGCGAAGGCAACTACATCGGTGACGGCGAGATTCTCGCCGCCGAGTTCGTGCGCGGCAACAGAACCTATCGCGCCTTTCGCTTCACCACCGATGACGGCCACACCGCCTACTACTCCGAAGACGGCAAGGCCAAGCAACGTACCTTCATGCGTCACCCGGTAGACGTGGTTCGCATCACGTCGCGTTTCGATCCCAATCGCCTGCACCCGGTACTGAAAGAGCGTCGCGCCCATCGCGGTGTCGACTACGGTTCGCCGCACGGCTCACCGATCTACGCGACGGCCGACGGTACCGTTACCTACTCGGGACAGAAAGGCGCCTACGGCAACACCGTGATTCTCAAGCACGGCAACGACATCACCACACTGTACGCGCACATGTCGCGCATCTCCGACAAGAGCCAGGTGGGCAAACGCGTGAAGCAAGGTGAGGTGATCGGCTATGTGGGTCACACCGGCCGTGTGACCGGCACCCACCTCCACTACGAATTCCGCCTGCACGGCACTCACGTCGACCCGCTGAAGGTGGAACTGCCCGCCGCCGCGCCGCTGGACACGGCCTACCTGCCCGAACTGCATCAATATTCGGAGAACATGCTCGAACAGATGCGCAGTGTGCTGGTGGAGGAAACCATGGTCGCCGGCACCAACGTGGACACGGTCCTGTCCTCGGAACACTCTGACACCATCAAGTAAGAACGCATGTCAGGGTTCGGGTGGAGGGCCCGGCACAGTTGATCGCCGGAGCACGGATCTGACTCGGGGCGAAACGGCAGGCGCCTGTCTCGTCAATCAGACCGAAAAGGAAGAACCGCAACCGCAGGTGGTGGTGGCGTTGGGGTTCCTGATCACGAACTGGGAACCCTCGAGGCCTTCGGTGTAGTCGATTTCGGCACCGGTGAGATACTGGAAGCTCATCGGATCGATGAGCAGCTTGACACCCTCCTTCACCACTTCGGTATCACCCTCGTTGACGACTTCATCGAAGGTGAAACCATACTGGAAACCACTGCAGCCACCGCCGGAGACGAATACCCTGAGCATGAGGTCGGGATTACCCTCCTCATCGATGAGTTCCTTGACCTTCAACGCTGCCGCCTCGGTGAAGACCAGCGGATCGGGCATCTTGAAGTCGTCGAAATTGATATCGTAGTTGACTTCGGTGTTCATGGGTTTCCCTCGAAATACTGGTTGGATACTACGCTTTCCCGACTCGGAAGGTCAAGTATTCGGCACTGTTCTCCGGTCAATCCCGGTCATTGCCTACGCTCAATCCGCCAATGCCAGCTGCTGCCAGGGGATGCGCTTGACGAAACGCTTGTAGCGCTTGCCCTCGGGCTGCACCGTGATCCTGAGACTGGCGTTATCGGGAAAATCAGTGCGCTCGAGAGGCAACCGTATGCTCTGAAAGAAGCGCATGTCGAAACTCGGCGCGTCCTCGCTGTCCGGCTCCAGAAGCACAATGGTTTCGACTGCTGGCTCGCTCGCCTCGATCTCGCTGCCGACAGTACCTGCCTCGGTGAGCAGCAGATCCAGACCGACCTTGCCTTGAGCGCGATTGCGTCCCTGCGACTGCACAAGTGTCACGAGTAGTGCGGGTTTCTCCCCGCCGACAAGACTGACCTCGTCAACGGCAAGTCCCGAGGGCATGTCAGCGGCCGCAATGCGTCGGTACAGCGCGAGTTCACGGGCATCGGCAAGATCCTGCTCGAGACTCGCCGCAAGACGCGTCTCGAGCGCAGCAATGCTTGCCTCTGCAATGGCCAGACGCTCTGCATCATCATCGGAGTGCGCGCGCAAGCGATCGATTTCGAACGCGTACTCCTGCGAGAGTGTCTCGGCAAGCTCGGCCACGACAAGCTGCTGGCGAACCTCGGCGCGCCGATCGGCCAGGCGCCAACCAGCGGCAACACCAACTGCGGCCCCTAGCAATGCCAGCGCAAGGCCTTGTCTGACGTTCACTGACATGGAAGTAACCGAAGGTGATTGAACCTTCGCTCATGCACAGCCGATGCCAGCAACGGGCCTGTCAGCAACCCGCAAGTTGATGGCCGGCTTCTCACCACAAACACCGACCACCGACCACCGACCAACGGTCAGCGGTCAGCGGTCAGCGGTCAGCGGTCAGCGGTCAGCGGTCAGCAGTCAGCAGTCAGCAGTCAGCAGTCAGCAGTCAGCAGTCAGCAGTCAGCGATCATTCCTTGCCTGGCGTGGTCCGTTCACGTTGCCGAGATCGTCCCAGTCAGCGGCGTAGACGTTCTCGTCGTGGATGTAGAAAACGGCATCGTCAACCATGACCGAACGTGCGTCACCGTAGCCCGGGTTATTCACGCCATCGCCAGCAGCCATCGAACCTCGCAACGTGATCGCTGCGTTGTCACCGGTGCTGACTTCGAAGCCGTACAGTGCGGTACGGCTCCATTCGGGATAAGACCAGGGGTCGCCGATGTATTCACCGGCTTCACTGCCGTACACGTCGATGCCGAAGGCAACGCGCGTCGGCTGTGAATCGGTGCCCGTTTGCACGGTAATCGCCCGCGGGTTCGACAGCGCCTCCGATGAGGTACCGCGCTGGCCAATTCTGAGCACCTGCACCTCGGCGGGGTTGTCGAGGTCACGCACATCGACAAGCGACAACTTCATGCCCTGAAGGATGCCGCCGCGCTCCTCGTCCCCCGCTACCGCATCCATGCCGATACCAAGCAGAAAGTCGTTGTCGAGCGGATGCAGGTAGTCGCTGAAGCCTTCGACCTGGAGTTCGCCACGAAGGCGCGGATTACGCGGATCGGCGAAGTCGATCACGTACAGGGGATCGGACTGCAGGTAGGTGACGAGGTAGGCGCGATCACCCACGAAACGCGAGGCGTAGAGCGATTCTCCGGGCTTGCCGATCGGTGCCGGCTGCGCCTCGCTCGGGAGCTGTGCCACGGTATTCAGGCTACCATTGCCATCGGCTTCGAGCACCGTCAGTCGAATCGGGCTCTCGACAAGGCCGTTCCAGGGATCGATCATCGTGGCCACGCGCAGGAGACCGTCGCGCATGCTCATGCGGTAGGGACGGCGTTCACTGTTCCAGCCGAGGTGGCCGTTGACGCTACCGCTGCCGACGTAGTCGAGCGTGCCGTTGCCGAGATTGAACTGGTGCAGTTCGGTGCTGACGTAACTGTTCGTTTCAAGGTCGCTCGTGTCAGCGGTTGCCGGCTCACCGTCGTTGTCGGTAACGACATCATCGGGGTCGGTTTCGGGCAGGCCTCCATCGTCGTAATCCCATTGCGTGGTGGCCAGCACGATGCTGTCGGTCGAAGCGTAGAGTGTTTCGCTCGAACCAAGATAGCAGACGCTGTCGGTCAGGGTCATGCTGTCCAGATCGATGACACCCATGGTGATGATGTCGGGGCTGTACCACGACTCACTCGTCGATGACGGCGCAGCGAAGCAGTCGTCGGGTCTTGCCAATGGTTGCGCCTCGCCACCATCCCGTTGCCAGGTGGGCATGATGTCCGCGAGGTCGGCCTCGTTGACGGCTTGCTGCCAGGCTTCGGCACTCATACTGGATGCATCTACACCTTCGATGTTCGGGTAGTAACGTGTTGCGAAGACAAGCTGGCTGCCGATGCGCCGGCTCGACACGAGTTGGCCCTCCATGCTCAGCCGGGTTGCGAGACTCGGACTCGACGGCGAGGAGACATCAATGCTGACGATCTCGGCGTTCTGCTGAACAAAGGCGAAGGGATTGCCCCAGTCGGCGTAGTAATTGAACCCACCCGAGGCCGTCAGGACCAGGGTATCAGCGTCGTACTGGTAAAACCCGTCGGCCACCTTGCCACCGACATCGATCTCGGTACGGCCAACTTCGGCAGCGTCGGGTGTGGCCGGATCCAGCGACATCACACGCAGCGTGTTGGTTGCGTTCAGTGTACCGCCACCGGGAAAGACACCATCATCGGTCACGATCGTTGTCTCGACAGGGGTCCCGACAGGGATCTCGATCGGCAGGTATTGCTGATCGACATGCAGCACGTAGAGCGTGCTGCCATCGGCACTGACCTTGACCCGATCGGCCTCGTCGACGCCCTGCTCCTGCACATTCGTGGCGGTCACGTTGCTCGCCGAACCATCAGGGGAACTGCCCGAAGGTGACGCGACGGCCGCCCCCGTGGAATCCGAATCCGCGGAATCCGAACCCACGTCACCAGTGGCTTCCCCTGCATCAACTGCCGGAAAGGCATTGTCGTGGCCATACTGCGGCCCGTTGTTGACGAGCGCATCGCGCAGCGCATGACCGAAGTCGTCCGCGGAAGTGAAGCGCCTGAGTTCGATGCCGTTTTCGTTCGTGGCATCGCCATTACCGCCCGTGACGTCGCCGTTTCCGGCGTCGACGGCTGAGGCGTTGTCGTTGTCGTTGTCGTTGTCACTACAGGCCAGCATCAGGGAACTGGCCAGCAGCATTGAAATACCGGTGACTCGTGCATTCATGATTCGGTGCTCCGGGGAAATGATTGGGACTGTTTTCCCAATTATACTCGGATAGCGGCAAATCGCAAGCAGTACCTGAGAGTGAAGGATCAGGCGATCGTGAGGTCAGGCAGACGCACCCCCACACTTGCCAGTACATCGTGAACCTGCTCACGCCGGCAGGGCTTGACCACGAGACCCTCGGCACCGAGCGCCATGACCTGCGAACGGCTTGCCGCATCGTCGCGACTGCTGATCACGAGCATCGGCGGGCAGGCGTCTCCGAACCGTTGCCGCGCCTGCTTGAGCAGTCCGAAGCCGTCGAGGCGCGGCATGTCGAGATCGATCAGCATGACGTTCGGGAGTTCTCGATCGAGGTATTCCAGCGCTTCGATCCCATCGCGCGCCTCACTGACCTCGACACCCGCTTCGGCGAGCAGCCGCCCGAGAGCGACACGTACCGTGATCGAGTCATCGACGACCAGTGCCGACGCCGCACGCGACCGTGGAGGTGGTGCTTTGCGCACGGCCTTGTCCATGGACCGCACCAGCAACCGATGCAGATCGAGCGTCAGCACCGGGCGACCGTCGGGAAGCACACTGACGCCGGCGTAACTGCCGAGAGCAGCCAGTTGCACACCCATGTCCTGGTGCAGGAGTTCACGAAAGCCAAGGACTTCGTCAACGCGCAGCACACGTTGCGCATCATCACTGCTGATGCGCACTGCCGGTCGCGTGAGACAGGAACTCGAACGCTTCTCGCGCCGCTCGCCAGCGCCGAGACCGAGGAGTTCGTCCAGCGACATTTCACCGTCAACGGCAGCGGCGGCCTCACCGACAGCAAAGCTTTCGGCATCGATGACTTCCACGACCGAATTGACCGACAGTGCGTAGAGTCGCTCGCTGGAACGCACGACGAGTGCATGAATGACGGCAAGACGCTGTGGCACCCTGAGCTGCACTTCCAGACCTTCGCCAGGTTTGCTGAACAGGCGAACGCTGCCCTGAAGGCGGTCGATCTCGCGCTGCAGAGCGTAGAGACCCATGCCGCGTCCACCGTGCATGCTGGTCTCGTTGCTGGTGCTGTACCCCGGGGCGAGAAGCCGCTTCTGTACCTCTGCCGACAGGGCGTCATCGTCGCTGCCCATCTCGACACCATCGTCCCTGACACCACGTCCGTCATCGGCAAAGATCAGCAGGAGATCGGTGCCATCGACATCGACTCTGAGCGTGAGTTGCCCGGTATCGGGCTTGCCATTTCGCTGACGTTCGCTCGGTCTTTCGATACCGTGCACCACGGCATTGCGCACCAGATGTTCGAGCGGTGACCTGAGATCCTGAAACAGCGATCGCTCCAGCGTGATGCCGCCACCCACGATGGCGAGGTCTGCTTCGACACCGAGTGCCTTGGCGGTGTCGTCCATGACCTGCGCGAGCCGCTCACGCCAGGCGTCGGCACGCACAAGCTGTGCACGAATCAGGCGCTGTTGCAGAAAACTCGCATTGCGCGCCGCCTGTTGCTGGATCCGCTCGGCCTGACGCAGCGCCTCGGCGAATCCCTCGCGCGCCAGCTGCAGATCGGCTGCGGCTTCTGCCTGCGCCTCGGTGCTGTCGATCTGTCCGTCACGCAGCTTGCGTTGCCAGACGAGCGCGGCCTGTTCGATATCGACCCCGCGTTCGCGCAACTCACCGAGGCTGTGCGAGACACGTGACTGGCTCGAGGCGAGTTCCGAAACAAGCGCGAGCATCCGGGAATCATCCGACTCGTCACTGACCAATGCCATTGCACTGCTGTCGGGTGCACTCGAGGCTCCCGGCGTCGCTGAGGCTTCCGTCGATGCCGACGCCGCAACCCCAGCCGTCGCCCTCGACATTGCGGCTGGATCGACCACATCCACGGACTCGGAGACCGCACCGGTGGCGGGGACCGAGACCTGCATCGCTTCCGGCATCGATTCCTGATCGAGCAGCGCGTTCTGCAACCTGACACGGCCACTTTCGAGCACCGCGATCTGTCGTGAACGCGCCTTCCATTCGCGCTCCAGCGGTACTTCATCTTCGGCGGCGTCGAGGCCCTCGAGCGAATGCCTGCGTCGCACCTGCTCGACTTCCGACTCGAGTACATGCGCCTCTTCGGCCAAACGGTGCATGCGCGCCATGCGGGCACTTCCCTTGAGCGTGTGCAGTTGCGCCAGGGCGCCATCGACATCATCCCGCGCCATCGCTGCAGTCATGGCATCGAGGAGTTCTCGCGCCTCGCCGGCAAAGATATGTTGCAGGGTGTCACCCAGGGTGCCACCGGTGGCGTCAGCAAAAGTGTCAATGAGGGTGTCAGCGGCGGTGTCTGCCAGCACTTCGGTGTCGGCAACGGAATCA
This sequence comes from Gammaproteobacteria bacterium, assembly GCA_002746645.1. GTDB lineage: Bacteria > Pseudomonadota > Gammaproteobacteria > Granulosicoccales > Granulosicoccaceae > Granulosicoccus. The sequence goes on from PDPU01000040.1 coordinate 115,023, forward strand.
CCACCTTCCAGGGGAATGTTCGTGCCTGCCAGCGCTTCGGTATCGACTGCAGGATCACCGTCCTCCGCGAGAATGTCCGTGCCTGCCAGCGCTTCGGCATCAACAGCGAGGTCGCCGCCCTCCGCGAAAGTGTCCATGCCTGCCGGCATGCTGCCATCTGCCTGCACATCATCCACCCGCGCATGAGTGTCTGCCGCAGTATCACTCGCCCTTGCCGCAACGTCCAGCACCCAGTCATCGACCAGTTGCTGCAGGCGATCCAGTTCCTGCCGCAGCGACCACAATTCGCCGGTAGCAAACCGTGTCGCGTTTCGGTGATGCGTCAGGGCCAGGCGTTGCAGTTCATTGACGGGTGCCAGCAAGGGCTCGGCACCGACGGTACGAGCACTGCCCACGAGCGAATGCAGTACCCGCAGATAGTCTTCGTTGGGCAATACCGAAGCGCCCTCGTCACTGCGCTTGCGATCAGCCAACGCGGCGTCAACCTCGCGCCGCAGCAAATCGATTTCGGCACGACATTCATCGTGAAACAGCTCGTGCAAGGGCCTGTCGGCCTCTTCGATCGACCCCGTTTCCTCGAGCGTCAGGGAGGCCTCCATCACATCAACCATGGCATCGACATTGTCGAGCGTCATGGCCAGCTCATCACCAAGTTCAGGCAGGGTCTCGGCCGAGGAATCCCCGGTTCCGACCTGCACGGCTTTGACTTGTTCGGCTCCGCCCTGCTCGGTTCCGGCCTGCTTCATTCCAATCGGGCCGGACTCAACCAGTGCGGCCAGAAGCTGATCGAGTCCACGCACCTCGTCCGACTGGCCGAAGCGATCTTCAAGCAGCTGCGGCAACATGGCCTGCACATCTTCGAGTAGTCGGTGCTCATGGCGGTCGAACAAGGGTGCAGAAACGCCGTCATCGACGTTGTCATTGGCTCCGGCTGCATCAGCGGCAGTGATTTCACCGGCGGCCATGGGGCTTGCTCCATCGAGTCTGCACCGCACTCGCGCCCGTGCCGGTGCCGCCAGTGCGTGCAGGAGAGAGTCCCCCGCGTCGCCCTCGGACTGCGATGCAAGCACACCGAGCACCTGTTCGAGGGCGGAACCGGCTTCACGCTCACCCACTTCACCGGGTACGGCATGCGACGCCTGACGGAGCGAGGAAATCGCATCCATGACGTCCAGCACCGAGAGTGCCAGCGACGCATCATTGCGAGCGTTGCGACGCGCACCTGTCGACCTGGCTGTCACCTTGTCGGGAACGACGCTCGACGTGCCGTCGCGGACCTGGGCGGTGGTCTGGTCAGCGGCAGCAGGCTTGCGTGCAGCGACCTCACGGAGCGCCGAGCGCGTCTGCCGGAAGACGGTACGCGCGGCGTCGAGATCATCACTCGCCGCGTCCCCGAACAGCAGCCAGGCGTCAATGGCAGCGAGCAACTCGGGCAGGGAATCTGCAAGCTCGCCCACCGTGTGTTCGCAGAGGCCGGCCCGAGCCTCGTCGAGAGCATCTGCCAGCACCCCATCACCGAGCATTCGCGCGACACCGGCAAGCCGCGCGAAGGTATCAGTGGCCTTGTCGCGCGTTGCTTCGTCGAGACCATCGCGGGCAAGGCTCTGAAGTTCCTGCCGCATCTCACACACGCAGGCATCCTCGGCAAGTTGCAGGAACACGGCGTCCACCCCTGGCCGTTTCCCTGACATGGCGGCATGCCCGGGGCTAACTGCTTCCTGTGCCACGGCATGCAAGCGATGCCGGCGACGCCTGGACACACCCGTGTCGCCTCTGGCAAGCACGGCTTCAAGGCGTGCCATGCTTCGATTCAGTGCCTGGCGCCCTGCATCATCGACAACACCGTTGCCGACGATCGGATCGAGCCGATGCCGAAGCTGTTCGATGGAGGTCAGCAGGTAGTCTTCTCCGAGGATCTCGACAATCGGCGCCATGTCACCCAGGGCGACGTCGATCTCGGCGATCGTCTCGAGTGCCGGCACATCGCGCGACAACCCTGCCGACAACACCTGCAGCAAGCGCGCGACCTCATGTTCGACATTGACACGCAAGCCGCTTTCGCCGTCGATGTCGCTTTCGACCGGTGCGGGCGCCGCGCCACTTCTCGGAAGCTGCCTGATGCGCTGCAACTCGTGACGTTCGTACAGCCTGTCGAACCGGGTCGAACCGTTCTCCACCCGCGCCGCATAGTAGAGAAGGTTGCGCACGAGGTCCGGAGGCAGCAGACGCGCAAGCTTGCGGCCCTGGCCAGCGTAGGCGACGAGCCGCTCGATCTGCGCATACAGACGCCTGAGCGCGGGCCCGTCCTGAATCTGCCCGCTGACAAGACCCTCCATCACCGCACCGGCGGCAGCAAACATGAGGCCGAGGATGCCCTCGTCGGTACCGGTGTGCGCGAGCGCCGTCAGTGAATCCAGGGTTCCCTTGAGCTGACTCGAGGGCGACTTCGCATCACCCCGGAACCAGGCAAGAAGATCAGGCTGCAGACGCTGATGCAGACGCTGCCACGCAGGCGCAAGACGCACCGGATCGATGCCAGCCGAAACCTCGCCTTCAGGCAGTTCAACCCCCATGGCCGCAATCAGCGATGCACTCAGCAGCGGCGCACCGCGACAGGCTCGAATATCATTCACCAGTGGCAGCAGCCACAGCGCACTGAGTCCGCCGGAGCGCCGTGTCATGGAGTGGATCTGCACCGTGAGCAATTCAACCGCTTCGCCAAGCAGTGGATGCAGCGCACGTTGCTCGGCAATCTCGCCCTGCGCCTCGGCATCAAGCAACGCAAGCGTTTCCTCGACGACAAAAGCCGTGGCTCCCTGGTCAATCAGTACGAGGGTATTGCGAATGCGCTGCAGATCTTCACAGACCCTGCTTCGCGCTGCCTCTGACGGCGTCTCCCGCCAGGCGCGGACATGCATGCCAAGTTCCACGAGGCGAACCTCGAGTTCCTGTCCGGCCTCCTCCGCCAGTGACGTCGCGCCATTCTTCCGCGGTCCGGGCATGGGTACGCGCTCAGACATGCTTCGATTCCCTCGGATCGCCCAGCCGGAACTCCGCCACGCCGGCTCGAAGATCGCTGGCCAGCGCATGCAATTCGTCAAGCTCGTCGGCATTGCCGCGTACTTCGGCTGCCGTCTGTCGCGTCAGATCATTGATGAGACTCATGTTGTCGCTGAGTTTTCTTACCACGCCACTCTGGCGCACGGTGCGCGCGGCAATGTCGACCACGTGCTGCTGCAGATCCTGTGACAACCGGCCGATGCCGTCGAGTTGTCTGCCGGCGGCTTCGGTATCGGCGGTGCCGGTGGCCAGCACGCTGCGGGTGTGTCGCATCGCCTCTACCGTGGCGGCAATGTCATCGGCGATGCTGCGGGTGAGCGCGTCGATCTCGCGCGTGGCGGTGGCAAGGATCGAGGCGAGTTCCTGCACTTCCGCCGCCAGGCGCGACAAGCCATCGTCGGGAGCACCGGCACCGAATTCTTCCTGACTGCTTGCGGCTACCACCTGGATGGTCGAATTCAAGGCCAGCAGATCGGTACGCCGCGTCACTTCACGTACCGTCTCGGCACGCGCCTCGATCGAATCGGTGTTCTCGGCCAGACGATTCATGAGGAGCAGGGTGTCTTCGGCCGCGTCCTGGGCACCATCCAGCGATTCGAGGCTGCGGGTCAATGCACGTCGCCCTTCCTGGGCAGCTGTAGTCACGCGTTGCGACTTCCGCGACGATGCCGCCGCAAGCGCCGCGAGTTCGGTCATGGCACCACTCATGGCCGTAATGTAATTCGACGAGCGATGGATTTCACGTGCCTGAACGTTGCAGGCGCGCGACATCGAGCGCGCCAGACCATGCGAGCGCGATGCCGAAGCCGACACGGCCGTGGCCGAGCTGTCGATGGTCGAAACCAGCCAGCGAATCTCATCGACAGCGTGATTGAAGGCGTCAGCCACCGTGGCCGTACGCGCATTGCCGACGGTGGCACGCGCACCGAGATCACCTTGCGCGAGCGGACTCATCTCATCGAGAAGCGTGACGATTGCTGCCTGCTCGGACTGCTCGGTCCGGCGCTTGCGCAGTCGGCGCTCATGCTCGTTGCGCGACCAGCAGCGCCACAGCCACAGGAGCGACACCAGTGTCGCCAGTGCTGCCGCAATGCCGAGCTGACTCCAGCGCCAGGCAAGCTCGGCATTGTGGGCAAACACGTTGGCCGTGGCGCCGAGATCCAGCCCCTGGCGTCTGAGTGCCGTGGACACGATCAGAAGGTTCACGAGACACACCAGCAGGGCAAGCCCGAAGAAGGCCGCCAGCACCAGTGGTGCGGCCAGCCCGCGAGCGGATGCATCCTGCCGGGGGGCGAGCCGTGCCTGCGTTTCGGCACCATGGATATCATACGGTTTCCGACCGGCTCGACGAGGGTCACGCCGTTTTCGACCGGTAGCGTGCGTGTCGTGATGCTCCTCCCGATCAGTTCGTCCTGCCACCGGCCCTGCCCTGTCGCTGCGCACCATGTCGGTACGGTTTCCGTCTGAATCTGTCGAATCAGCGCGCGGCCGGTCGGCAACCATCGTGTCGGCATGCACCGTGTCTGCTTTCGCGCTCATGCCGTGACCTCGTGCTCACCGTCGCAGGCGAAGGCAATATCGACGAACTGCGGTGAGACCACGAGCGCGGCAAGGTCGAGGCAGAAGTAGCGGTCACCGCCATGGGTGATGGTGCTGCCATCGACAAGTCCGAGAGCGTGCAGCCGTTCGAGCGCGCGCGCGCGCTGGCGCTCTGCCGCACCTTCCGCGTCATCAGCACCGCAACCAGCCGCTGGCGCTGCCGGTTGCTGCACCACCACGGCCATGACCTCATCGACCTGCAGCGCCGCTCGCCCAAGCGACGGCGCGAGTTCCAGAACCGTACCACTGCCGCGGCGCAGACCCAGCCACAGTCCGAGATCCGAGATCGGCAACAACTGCCCCTGCACCACCGCCATGCCCAGAAACCAGCCGGTGGTGGCCGCTACCGGCACGATGTCAGGCCGGCGATGCACTGCAGCGACGTTCTCGGCCGGCACGGCCAGACGCAATCCGGCAATCTCGGTGGCGAGATAACGGCAGACGTCAGGCATCGGCCAACACCGCCTCGGCGCCAACAGACGCCTCGTCACCATCGGGCCGCTCGGCGGCAGCCACTTCGAGAGCGCCTGAACCATCGCTGATGTGACGTACTTCGTGTCCACAGGAGCGAAGACAGTCGCTGCAGGCTCGTGCTGCCGTCGGTGAATCCTCCACCAGAAGAATAGTCGCCATACCTTCAGTCAGCCACCATGTCCGTCGTTGTCGTCGTTCGTCTCTCGCGGCGCTGCCCATCACCGAGCAATGCCCGCACCGCGCTGATCAGGGCGCTGCCGTCGGCCGACTTGCCGAGCAACCGGTCTGCACCGGCAAGCTCGCTCATCGCACGCTCGTGCGAACCGGTTTCACCCGTGAGAATCAGGATCGGCAGGTCACGGGTGGCGGCACGGGCGCGCAGGATCGCTGCCGTCTGATACCCGTCAAGCCCCGGCATGCGCGCATCGAGCACCAGCAGAGTGCAATCCTCGGTTGCCAGTGTTTCGAGTACCTGCATGCCGTCCTGCACCGCCACGACAGTGTAACCGGCTCGCGTCAACAGCGTGGCCAGGGCTGCACGCACGCTGTCGCTGTCGTCGGCGATGACGATGGGTGCTGCCTTCGCGGTCTGATCCGGGTTCCCGTTCATGGTGGCAAGCGTACCGAAAACCGAACCTCGACACACGTGCGAAGCCCGCTCGATGCCCGATATACTCGACGGACCTTCTTCCCGAGCGGCGATTCCGACATGCAAGTGACACTTGGTGTGGTGATGGACCCCATCGAAACCATCACCCCCCGCAAGGACACCACGCTGGCAATGTTGCTGGCAGGGCAACGGCGAGGCTGGGCGCTGCGCGTGATCGACCAGAAGGATCTCTGGATGCGTGATGGCAAGGTTCACGCGCGCTACCGCACCATCGAGGTGCGCGACGACGACGACGACTGGTTCAGCGTGCTCGACGAAGGAGATGCGCCACTGGCGGAATGCCACATCGTGCTGATGCGCAAGGACCCGCCCTTCGACATGCACTACATCTACAGCACCTACCTGCTCGAGCACGCCGCCGCTGCAGGCGTGCTGGTCAGCAACCGCCCGGCATCGCTGCGTGACGTGAACGAGAAACTCTTCACGGCCTGGTTCCCGGAGCACTGCCCCACTACCCTCGTCAGCGCCAGCAGCGCGCGGCTCAGGGAATTCATCATCGAACATGACGACGTCATCATCAAGCCGCTCGACGGCATGGGTGGCACCGGCATCTTCCGGCTGACTCCGGACGACCCCAACCTCAACATCATTCTCGAGCAGTCGACCATGGGCGACAGTCTGCAGATCATGGCGCAACGCTTCCTGCCCGAAATCAGCGAGGGTGACAAACGCATTCTCGTGGTTGACGGCAAGGTGGTGCCCTTCGCACTGGCACGCATACCCGCCGCGGGCGAAACCCGGGGCAACCTCGCCGCAGGTGGTCGTGGGGTGCCGGTAGCGCTCTCGGACGCCAACCGGCGCGTGGCCGAGGCACTGGCACCGGAACTCGTGCGTCGCGGGCTCCTGTTCGTGGGACTCGACATGATCGGCAACAAATTGACGGAGATCAACGTCACCAGCCCGACCTGCGTGCGCGAACTCGATGCGCACATGCAGGCGCTCCCGCAAAACGAAGGCGGGAGCCGGAACGGGAGCCGGGACGGGAGCCGGGACGGGAGCCGGAATTCGATTGCCGACGACTATCTCGGCGCGCTCGAGTCCCGCCTCGAGTCCCGGTGCGACTGATACCACTGGCCTGAACTCTGCTAACGAATCCCCTATCATTCCGGTCTGTGCGAACCAGGGTGGGTTCTGCATGTCACCCCCGTTGCGAGTGTTGCCAACGTGTCGATCGACACCCCCAAACCCGATGTGCTGACCCTGTCGCTGTTCGGCGCGGCGGTTGCGCATGCCCTGTTCATTCTCGGCGTGAGTTTCGACCCGCTGCTCGATGACATCCGCACCCCACCCTCGCTCGAGGTCGTGCTGGTGCCGAATAACAGCGACAGCATGGCCCCGGAAGAAGCCGACTACCTCGCCCAGCACTCGCAGGACGGCGGTGGCGAGTCCGACGAGGCCAGCAGGCCTGCATCTCCCTTTGCCAGCAATCAGGACTTCGATACCGACGGTGTGGCGCCACAGCCCGTGCGAGCCAGTGCCCCGGCCCCTGTCGAACAGCGTGACCGTGACGCCATCACGGCAGTCTTCGCCGACGAGGAACTCGCATCCGACGATCAACAGGAGCAGAACGAGCACATCGAGGCACACCGGGACAAGGACCTGATCGAGCAGGACCTCGAGATCGCGAAGCTGGCCGCCGAGATCGACCGCCAGCGGGAAGCCTTCGCCAAGCGCCCGAAGAAGAAGCACATCAACGCACGTACCACCGAGGCGGCCTACGCCGACTACATGTACCGCTGGGTCGAGAAGGTCGAGAACATCGGCAACCTCAACTACCCCGATGCAGCACGGCGCCGCAATCTCACCGGTGCGCTCATCCTCATCGTCGGCATCCACAAGACCGGCGAAATCGAGTCCATTACCGTGGACGAATCGTCAGGTCACAAGATTCTCGACGATGCCGCGAAACGCATCGTCGAACTCGCAGCGCCCTTCGAAGTCATGACGGGCAAGCTTGCTGAAGAAACCGACATCCTCTACATCGTGCGGACCTGGGAATTCCAGAGCGGCAATTCGATCACCTCCTACTGATTCGACCGCCTCCTGACCGACTCGATCACCTCCTGCCGATCAGCTCCTAAGGATTCATCGCTGAGCATACGTCGCCGAAACCGGTACGCTCGACGCGGTGCCGATATACCATTGGCCTATCCGGAACTGCCCTTTCCAGCCAGAGCGTGCACCTGCAACACCATTTCCTGCTTGCCACTCCGCAACTGCGTGACGATTCCTTCGCGCAGTCGCTCGTCTATCTCGTCGATCATGGCGAGCAAGGCGCCACGGGAATCGTCGTGAACCGCCCTGCGAGGATGCGCCTCGGCGACGTCTTCGGCGAACTCGGTATCGACTGCCGGGATGAAGCGGTGCGCGAGACGTCTACCTACACCGGCGGGCCGGTGTCGCCCCAACACGGCCTCGTCCTGCATTCGGGCCATCTGCGCTTCGAATCCACGATCACGATCAGCGACAAGGTAGCGCTGTCGAGTTCGGCCGATGCACTCACGTCAATTGCCAACGGCAGAACCCGGGCACCCTGGCGCGTGCTCTTCGGCCACGCCGGCTGGGCCCCGGGGCAACTCGAACGAGAGATCGCCGACAACGCCTGGCTGACCTGTCCGGCCGACATCGAGGTGCTGTTCCATACCGATGCCGAGGCGCAGCGTGAAGCTGCCGGGCAACTCCTCGGCTTCGACATCCGACACATGAGTGGCGATTTCGGACATGCCTGACCTGCCCTGGATGGCGCTGCGTCTCGGGCCACACAACCGCATGACACCCTGCCGGCAGCGGCCCTGACCGCCATGAACCTCATTGCCTTCGACTACGGCCTGAAACGTATCGGCATGGCCGTGGGCAACAGAACCATCGCCACGGCAAGACCGCTCGGCACGGTTGCCAACAACAACGGCAGGCCGGACTGGACTGCCATCGGGAAGGCAGTGGCCGAATGGCAGCCGGACACCCTCATCGTCGGCTTGCCACTCGAGCGAGACGGCAGCGAATCACCACTGTGCGCTCACGTGCGCGGCTTCGCGAAACGACTGCGCTCACGCTTCGAACTGCCGGTAGTCGAGGTCGACGAGCGTTTCAGTTCGGTGGAGGCGCAACACAGGATCGCCGCCATGCGCCGCCGCGGTCAGAAGACGCGCCGCGCAACGCATGCCGATGTCGACGCCGTCGCCGCCGCACTCCTGCTCGAACGGTATTTCGACAATGACCCACGGGCCGACACCGGCAGCTCCGCAGGCGACGACCACTGACATCCGGCAGGTCACTGGCTGCCTTGATGGGTGGCATCGGCTAGAATGCCGCCACGCCCAGACCTTTTCGAGCCCGGTGTCCAACCACCCTTTTCCACTCGACAGCGCCAGCGTCGAACACGCCATCGATGCAATGGCCGCATCCGTGGCGGCGGAACTCGATACCGATGTACCCACGGTGGTCATCGGCATTCGACGCGGTGGCGCCGCGATCGCAAGGCGCCTCGCTGCCGAGCTGCACCGGCGGCACCCGCTCGAAGCCGACGCACCGGGCGAACTCAACATCGCCTTCTACCGCGACGATTTCGGCAGCCGCGGACTGCATCCGGTCGTCGGACCCTCGTCGGTAACCTTCGATATCGACAACCGGCAGGTAGTGCTCGTCGACGATGTGCTGTCGAGCGGACGCACCGTCAGGGCCGCACTGAACGAGATCTTCGATTTCGGCCGACCGGCGCGCGTACTCCTTGCCGTCCTTGTCGAGCGCAAGGGCCACGAACTGCCGATTCGCGCCGACGTCGCACACTGGCAGGTCGCACTCGAGAAGCACGAGAACGTCGCGCTCGACCCCGACACCCTCGCCATCGAGATCGTCACACGATGAGTCTGCCTGATCCGCAGTTCAATCCGCTCGGGAAACTGCAGCACTTCATCGATCTCGATACCCTGCCTGCAGATCTCCTGACCGAGATTCTCGACGCTGCCGAGGGGTTCGTCGGTGTCAACGACCGCACACTGAAGAAGGTGCCGCTGCTGCGCGGCAAGACCGTCGCGAATCTCTTTTTCGAGAACAGCACGCGCACGCGCACGGCCTTCGAACTCGCGGCCAAGCGCCTCAGCGCCGACATCCTCAACATCGACCTGGTCAGCAGCTCCACGGCCAAGGGTGAATCACTGCTCGACACGCTGCAGGTGCTCGAAGCCCTGCAATGCGACATGTTCGTGGTGCGTCACTCCGAAGCCGGCGCGGCTCATTTCATCGCTCGCCACGTCGCGCCCGGTGTGTCGGTCATCAACGGTGGCGACGGACAGCACTCGCATCCCACACAGGGGATGCTGGACATGTTCACGATCCGCCGTCACAAAGGCGATTTCAGCAACCTCGTGGTGCTGATCATCGGTGACATTCGCCACTCGCGCGTGGCCCGCTCGGACATCGCCGCACTGAACCGTCTTGGCGCAGCCGAAGTGCGCGTGGTCGGGCCGCACACACTGCTGCCGGTCGATGTCGATGCACTCGGCGTGCGCCGCTTCGACAGCATCGAGAAAGCGCTCGCGGGGGTGGATGTGATCATCTGCCTGCGCCTTCAGAAGGAGCGCATGCGCAGCGCGACCCTGCCCGCCGGTGGCGAATTCTTCCGCCGCTACGGTCTCACCGAGGAGCGCCTGGCGATCGCCGGTCCCGACGCCATCGTGCTGCACCCCGGCCCTACCAATCGCGGCGTCGAGATCGCCGCTGCGGTGGCCGATGGCCCGCAGTCGGTGATTCTCGAACAGGTCACCTACGGCATTGCCGTGCGCATGGCGGTAATGGCGATGGTTGCCGGTCACTCCGAAGCCTGGCGACGCGCTCGCGAGGAAACGCCATGAACGCCAGCGACAGCACGCTCGCGAACCCCGGCACCATCATCACGCTGCATGGCGTGTCCCTGCCCGAGCAGTCCGGACGCTTCGTGATTCGCATCGAAAACGAGCGTATTGCAGCGATCGAGTCCCTGCCCGACAATGCCTCGCCTGACGCGAGTGGTGCGAGTGGTGCGAGTGGTGCGAGTGGTGCGAGTGGTGCGAGTGGTGCGGGCGGTGCGGGCGGTGCGGGCGGTGCGAGTGGTGCGGGCGGTGCAGGCGGTGCAGGCGGCGGCATCATCGACGTGAGTGGCTTGCTTGCCCTTCCCGGCTTTACCGATCTCTACGCGCGTCTCCGGGAACCCGGCCTCAGCCGCATGGGCACGATCGACTCCGAGTCGCATGCGGCACTTGCCGCAGGCTTCACGCGCGTACTGGCGGCCCCCGATACCTCTCCCGTCGTCGATTCGGTGGCCACGGTGGAGCAGATCCTGCGTCTCTCTGCTGCCAGCACTGGCGCCGAGGTGCTGCCGATGGCGGCTCTGACGCGGAATCTGGACGGCGAGCAGCTCGCCGAACTCGCGACACTCAAGGCCGCCGGGGCCGTCGCGGCCAGCCAGGCCGACCGCCCCATCGCCAACACTCAGGTGCTGTACAACGCCTTCGAATACGCTGCGAGCTTCGATCTGCCCCTGATCATGACGCCGCGCGATGCCCTGCTCGGTGCTGCCGGCTGCGTACACGCCGGTGCGCGCGCCACACGCATGGGCCTGCCCGGGATTCCCGTTGCCGCCGAAACCATCGCCCTGGCCAGCTATCTCGAGATCGCACGCGAAGTCGGTGCGCGCCTGCACCTTTCGCGGCTCAGCTCGGCAGAAGCCCTGACGCTCGTCGACGATGCGCGCCAGCGTGGCATCGGCGTCACCGCGGATGTCGGCGTGAGTCACCTCTTCCATACCGATGATGACATTGTCGGCTTCGACAATCGCTTTCACAGCGCCGTACCGCTCCGCAGCGCACACGACCGCGATGCGCTCCGCGCAGGTGTAGCCAAGGGCCTCGTCGATGCCATCTGCAGCGACCACGCACCACTGGACGCCGATGCAAGGCTGGCCCCTTTCGCCAGCAGTCTGCCGGGCATCTCCACCTACGACTTCATGCTGCCGATGCTGCTTGAACTCGTGCGCGATGAAACCCTTTCCTGGTCGCGCCTTGTCGATGCGCTGGCACTTGCACCAGAGCGCATTCTCTTTTCCGACGAGCGGCGAGGCCGAAACCAACCAACGGCAAGTGACCAGCCAGGCTCACTGACCGTTGGAAACATCGCGAACATCGTATTACTGGACACCAGCACAGAATACCTGCCTGCCGCAGCCACCATGCTCAGCAAGGGACACAACAGCCCGCTGCCCGGCGACGAAGCTCAAGTACTCACCGGCCGCACAGTGGCGGTGTGCCGAGGCAACCACTACATGGCTCTGTCGCACTGAAAACTCTCGGAGGCAGGACGGGCTTGCCGTGCCTGCCATTGCACGCGAATCAGCGCCTCCACTTGCTCCACCGGCACCCGCATCATAGCTGTATTTTTTATCAGCAACAGCAATGGCAGACCCATGACGATATCGGCCCCAACCGATGACGACTCCGCTTTCGAGACGGGAAATACCTTCCGGCCCGATCAGAATGCCCTGCCACTCTGGTCGAATACCGACTTGCCCGCAGCCAGCGTCGCTCGCCAGTGCCGCCGGCACATCGACTCATAACGCTCGTTGCCACCGACCTCGACCTGCGCCCCGGCCTGTACCACCTGTCCGTCACTGCCGTAGCGCACCGTCATCGTGGCCTTGCGTCCGCAGCGGCAGACCGTCTTCAGTTCGGAGAGCTTGTCGGCAATGGCCAGCAACCGTGACGAGCCCGCGAACAGTTGCCCCTGGAAGTCGGTACGAAGTCCGAAACAGAGGACCGGTATACCCATGTCGTCAACGATGGCCGCGAGTTGTTCGACCTGTGCTGAAGTGAGGAACTGGGCCTCGTCCACGAGCACGCAGGCAAGCGGTTCTTCGCAGTGTTTCGCAACCATTGCTGCGCGGAAATCGGTATCGCCATCGAAGACATGAGCTTCGGCATCAAGGCCGATACGGGAACTGATGCGTCCCTGTCCGAAACGATCGTCGATCGCCGCCGTGAAGAGCATCACCTGCATGCCCTGTTCGCGATAGTTGTGCGCCGACTGCAACAACGAGGTGGACTTGCCGGCATTCATGGCCGAATAATAAAAATAGAGTTGCGCCATGAATTGCAGACACCCGGAAAGACGGAAACTGGCCAATGGCCGAAGTATAACGACAGGCCAGTCTTTCGGACACCGATGCAGATGGTGTGGACTTCAGGACTCTCGACCCCGACGGCAGATACTCGTACCATCCCGCGGCAGAGTTCAACCGAACATCTTCCCGTTGTCTTCCTCGTCGTCGTCCTTGATCGACATCGAGCCGGTAATGATGTCGTCCACGGCCGAGGAGCTGCCACCCTCGAGCTTGATGCGCAGCCGCAGGTCATTGACCGAGTCGGCGTTGCGCATCGCTTCCTCGATGGTGATGGCGTTTTCATCAAGGAGTTCGAACAACGCATCATCGAAGGTCTGCATGCCCTGTTCGCGGCTCTTCTTCATGAGCGTCTTCATCTCGTGAACCTCACCCTTCATGATGAGATCCTGCATGAGCGGCGTGTTCAGAAGCACTTCCACCGCAGCACGGCGTCCCTTGCCATTCGGCGTGGGCAGCAGGCGCTGCGAGATCAAGGCGCGAGTGTTCAGTGACAGATCGAGCAGCAGCTGCTTGTGACGTGTCTCGGGAAAGAAGTTGATGATCCGATCCATCGCCTGGTTGGTGTTGTTGGCGTGCAGTGTTGCCAGACAGAGATGACCGGTTTCGGCAAAGGCAATCGCGTGTTCCATGGTCTGCTGATCACGGATCTCGCCGATCAGTATCACGTCCGGCGCCTGGCGGAGAGTGTTCTTCAGAGCGACGGCAAAGGAATCGGTGTCGGTGCCTACCTCGCGCTGCGTGACGATGCAGCCCTTGTGGCTGTGCACGAATTCCACCGGGTCCTCGATGGTGATGATATGCCCGTTGGAGTTGCGGTTGCGATAGTCGATCATGGCAGCGAGACTGGTCGACTTGCCCGAACCCGTGCCGCCGACGAAGATCACGAGACCCCGCTTGGTCATTGCAATCTGCGTGAGGATGTCCGGCATGTGCAGTTCCTCGAACGACGGGATGTGGTTCGGAATCACCCGCACCACGAGCCCGGCGCTGCCGCGCTGCACGAGGGCACTGACACGAAAGCGCGAGATGTTCGGTACCGCGATGGCGAAGTTGCATTCCTTGTGCCGGCGGAACTCCTCGCGTTCCTTGTCGTTCATGAGCGCATGCGTGAGCGCCAGTGTCTGATCGGCGGTGAGTTTCTTCTCGGCAATGGGGGTCACCTTGCCATGAATGCGCATGGCAGGGGCCGCCCCTGCAATGATGAACAGATCCGAGCCATCCTTCTCGTAGAGGCTGACAAGCAGCTTGTCCATGTATTTCTTGGCAACCGAATTGTCCATGTCAGCGTGTTTCCGTGGAGATCTGTGTCGTTGGTTCTGCTCGAGTGAGGCCGCCGTGAGTGGCGGCCTCGTGTCAATGCTCGTGACAGTTCGGGAAAGGCTCGAACCTTCCCGTCACCCGCGCCTTGCGCCTTGCGCCTTACATCAACGATTCGGGGTTCTGTGCCTTCTTGCGCGCTTCGGCAAGATCGCAGACGCCACGGGCAACCAGTTGCTTGAGGTTCTGATCGAGCGTCTGCATGCCGTGTTGCTGACCGGTCTGGATGGCCGAGTACATCTGCGCCACCTTGTCTTCGCGGATGAGGTTCCGGATCGCGGGCGTGCCGATCATGATTTCGTGCGCCGCGACTCGCCCACCGCCCTGCTTCTTCAGGAGCGTCTGCGAAACCACCGCGCGGAGCGATTCCGACAGCATCGAGCGGATCATCGGCTTTTCACCCGCGGGAAACACGTCAACGATACGGTCGATGGTCTTGGCAGCGGAACTCGTGTGCAGGGTGCCGAAGACGAGGTGACCGGTTTCGGCGGCAGTCAGCGCCAGAGAGATCGTTTCCATGTCTCGCATCTCACCCACGAGGATGACGTCAGGATCTTCACGCAGAGCGGAGCGCAGCGCTTCGGAGAAGCCGAAGGTGTCACGATGCACCTCACGCTGGTTTATCAGGCACTTCTTCGACTCGTGCACGAATTCGATCGGATCCTCGATGGTGAGGATGTGACCGAGTTCGGTCTCGTTCTTGTAGTTCATCATGGCCGCGAGCGTGGTGGACTTGCCCGAACCGGTCGGGCCGGTGACGAGTACGATGCCACGCGGGTAGGACGCGATTTCCTCGAAGATCTTCGGCGCCGAGAGCTGCTCGAGCGTGAGGATTTCGGTGGGGATGGTTCGGAACACCGCACCACAGCCACGGTTCTGGTTGAAGGCGTTGACACGAAAACGCGCCGTGTCGGGAATCTCGAAGGAGAAGTCGGTTTCGAGCCGCTCTTCATAGTCCTTGCGCTGCTTGTCGTTCATGATGTCGTACACCATGGTCTGCACCGATGCATGATCGAGCGCGGGCACGTTGACGCGGCGCATGTCCCCGTCGACGCGAATCATCGGCGGAAGACCTGCCGAGAGGTGCATGTCCGAGGCACCGTTCTTGACGCCGAAGGTGAGAAGCTGCGCAATATCCATCTGACTGTCCTGGTGTTTCCGGTGGTGCGGAACGCCCGCCGGGGTACGTTCCTGCGACAAGGATGCCGCCGCTCCAGAAGGCGCAGTCACGCCGCTCTGGTCAGGCTACAGCTACCATGTCGGCCGCTTCGACCAATTCGTTAGTCCTGATCGAGAATTGCTCGACGGAGTCACATCAGGCGATACTGGTGCCCATGCTCGACTTCACGGGCACATCCATCGCAAGCTCAGGTCCATGCCCAACGACACAGAGCACACCTCTCACGAGCGCACGTCCATGCCCAACGACACAGACCACGTATCGCAAGACGGTCACCACGTCGCCAGCGACATCAGCCAACGTCTCGCCGCCACACTGTCCGCAATCGAGGCGGCCCGCACGGCCGCAGCAGGTGCTGCGGCCGAGGTGTCACTGCTTGCCGTCAGCAAGAAGAAGCCCGCCGCAGCCGTCCGCAGCGCCTTTGCCGCCGGCCAGCGCCGCTTCGGTGAAAACTATGCCGACGAAGGCGTTGCAAAGATGCTCGCCACGCAGGATCTGGATATCGAATGGCACTTCATCGGGCACATGCAATCGCGCCGCTCGCGCCTCATTGCCGAACACTTTCACTGGGCACAGTCGGTAGATCGGCTCAAGGTGGCTCAGCGACTGTCGGCGCAACGTCCCGATGACATGGCGCCGCTCGAGGTCTGTATCCAGTACAACCCCGACGGCGAAGTGCAGAAAGGCGGCGTTGGCGACGTTGCCGAACTCGAGGAACTCGCTGCTGCCTGCGAATCAATGCCGGGACTGCGCCTCAGAGGGCTCATGAGCATACCGGCACCGCGCGATGACCACGACGAACAGCGCAGGATCTTCGCGCACATCCATGAGGTGTACGCGAGCCTTGCCGAAAGACATCCACACGTCGACACGCTGTCGATGGGCATGAGCGGCGACATGCGCGCGGCAATTGCCGAAGGCGCAACCATGGTGCGCATCGGTACCGCCATCTTCGGCGCGCGCGACGGCTGATCGACATCTGCCCCTGCCGCAACACGCAAGGCCACCTCGGCATGCGCGCACGCGCAGCATGGCGACGGCGTGAAGAATGGTGCCTGTTAGACTGCCAGAACCCCCACCGCCAACCTCGGAACGCGAAATCATGAGCAAGCCGAACCCTCTCGCACAGACCTATCAACTCGGACAGAGCCTCTGGCTCGACTACATCCGAAAGTCAATCCTCGACGGCGAACTGCAGGCACTGATCGAGAAGGATTCGATCATGGGACTCACGTCCAACCCCGCCATCTTCGAACAGGCGATAACCCGCAGCGACGACTACGATGCGCACATGGGCGAGATTCTTGCGGCACGCCCGGACATCGACAACCTCGAACTCTTCAACGAACTCGCCATCGCCGACATCCAGGCCGCGGCCGATGCCTTCGCCGACACCTACAAGACCACCGACGGCCTCGATGGCATGGTCAGCCTCGAAGTGTCGCCCGAACTGGCCGATGACGCGGATGGCACGGTTGCCTCGGCTGTCGATCTGCACGAACGCGTCTCGCGTCCGAATCTCATGATCAAGGTACCGGGCACGAAGGCCGGGATCGACGCCTTCGAAACACTCACCGCCATGGGCATCAACGTGAACGTGACGCTCCTGTTCAGCGTGACGCGCTATCGCGAGATTGCCGAGGCCTACATCCGCGGACTGGCGCAACGCCATGCCGACGCTCAGCCGATCGATCGCATTGCCTCGGTAGCCAGTTTCTTCGTCAGCCGTGTCGACAGCGCCGTCGACGAGGCGCTCGAGAGCGCCGGTGGCGAACGCGCAAGGGCACTTCTCGGCAGGATCGCGATCGCCAACGCGAGGGTCGCCTACGGTCACTTCGTGAAACTCTTCGGCAGCGAACAGTTCGAACGACTCGCCGCAGCAGGCGCTCGCCCGCAACGGCTTCTCTGGGCCAGCACCGGCACCAAGAACGCGAACTATTCCGACGTGCTCTACGTCGAAGAACTCATCGGCCCCGACACCGTCAACACGCTGCCACCGGCCACCATGGATGCCTTTCGCGATCACGGCGTGGCCGAACGCCGCCTCACTCAGGGGCTCGAACAGGCACATGCCGACATCAGCGCATTGAGCGAACTTGGCATCTCGCTTGCCAGCATCACCGACAAGCTCGAAGCGGATGGTGTGGCATCGTTCAAGGAGGCGTTTGCACGGCTGCTCGAATCCCTTGCCGAAAAACGCCAGCGAACCGCAAGCTGATACCCCGTTCCCTCAAGATCAACCGAAGGACCTCTTTCATGCTGAACCCGCTGCTCGAGGCAATTGGATTCATCGTCGGCATCCTGTTCAACGTCTATGCCATCGTCGTGGCACTGCGTTTCGTCATGCAGTTGGTGCGTGCCGATTACTACAATCCCTTTTCGCAGGCCGTGGTGAAACTCACCGATCCGCTGCTGAAACCACTACGACGCGTGGTTCCAGCGATCGGCCGCTATGACACGGCATCACTGGTGCTGATGTTCGGCGTGCTGCTGGCGAAACTCATCATCTTCAAGTTTCTGCCGCTCGGAGCCGCCCCCGCCATCAGCGGCATGTATCGCCTCGACATGGTGGGATTGCCTCTGATGCTGCCGTTGGCGTTGCTCGACATGATCAACCAGTTCTTCAACGTGTTCATCTTCGCACTCATCATCCGCGCCATCCTGAGCTGGTTTCCGCAAGCAGGCGGCAACCCCGTCCAGCATCTCGCCACATCGATTTCCGAACCGGTGCTGAAGCCATTGCGCAATCGCATTCCGCCGGTCGGCGGACTCGACATCAGCCTGTTTCTGACGGTCATCGGACTCTATGCGCTGCGTTGGGTGGTGGTCGGAACACTCGCCGTGGCGTTCGGTATCGGCGTCTGAATCACTGCAAAACCAGTGTTTTCAGGATGTCAATTTCGAAAAACACTGTAAAACAGGCTGTTTTTCATTGCAGAGGGCTACCAAGCCCGCACCATGAGCATGAACTTGTGCTACGGTTCGCGCGCTTCGTTGGTGGCTCGCGTCAACACAAACAGGTCATGCAGGCGCCGACGTCCAACCATCGAAACGATCACGATCAACCAACCATCATCAGAGGAACTCGACATGGCGGCAAAAAAGGCAGCCTCGAAGAAAAAGGCAGTAGCCAGAAAGGTACCTGCACGCAAGACGGCTGCAAAGAAGACAGCAGCAAAGAAGACCGCTGCCAGGAAGACAGCAGCCAGAGCCCCCGCAAGGAAGACGGCAGCAAAGAAGACCTCCGCCAGGAAAGCGACTGCAAGGAAGGCACCGGTTCGACGCACCGCCGCGAAGCCCGCTGCGAGGAAATCGACCTACAAGGCCGGCGACAAGGCCCCGAGCAAATCGGAGATCCTCAACTACATCGCCGAATCCACCGGCCTTGCCCGCAAGGACGTTGCGGCGGTATTCGATTCACTCGACGACATGATTGCCGCCAACCTCAAGAAACGCGGCCCCGGCACCTTCACCATCCCCGGACTCGCCAAGATGGTCGTCAAGAACAAGCCCGCCGTGCGCGCACGCAAGGGCATCAACCCCTTCACCGGTGAAGAGCAGATGTTCAAGGCGAAGCCCGCCAGCCGTCAGGTCAAGATCCGTCCGCTCAAGAAGCTCAAGGACATGGCTGCCTGAACAGGCACGCAGTCATCGATCAATCCTCGCCATCACCTGCCTGTTGTGCGCCCGCCGTTCGGCAGGCAGGTGATCTTCCCCTCTTCTCCCTTTCTTTCAGGCGCAACCCGACACCCTGCCCTTTCCGGATTGTGATCGATACACACGGGCGAAGCTCGCCCGGATGCATTTGCCCTTTTGTCGCCGCAACTCGCTGCGGTGACACGAGCGGTACCGAAACCCTGCTGCAGCGGACGCTTTCCTGCCTTGTTCGCCGGGATCGGCACCATTTGACGACGCAGGCATTAAACTTGTCGGTATCCTTGCGGTCACACTCTTCCAGCACACATCGGGAAGTGCCGTCCGCGCGCACCGAACCATGAACCGAATTCCGAGGCAAGACCCACAATGAGTTCCACGGCGACAGCTGATGGCGGCCATGCGCGCGCGGCCCGCTGGCTGAACAGTCTTCTGGTGATTGCCATCGGGGTGGCACTTGCGTTCCTGACACTGAAGCTGTTCTCGACACCGAATCCCAACATCCTGCCCGAGATCGAGGCCGTTCAGGGTCAGAACGCCAACCAGCAGTCGCCCGACACCATGGCGCGCGCCATTGCGGCGCGGCACCTCTTCGGCGACGCCGCGGCAAAACCTGCTCCCGAGGCCGAGAAAAAACCAGTCAAACGCATCGAAGAAACACGCCTGAACCTCCAGCTCGCCGGCGTTTTCGCCTACCAGCCACAGGAGCGTGCGATCGCCATCATCGGCGCGGGCAATGGCGAACAGGGCGCCTACGGCATCGGCGACAAGATCAGCGGCGACACCACACTCGAGGAAGTTCACGCCGACCACGTGGTTCTGAACAACCGTGGCAAGCTCGAAAAACTCATGCTGCCGGACGACGTACAACCGATCGCCATGCAGCCGGTACAGCCAGTTGCACAACCCGCCGCACCACAAGGCGCTCCCCAGAACGGCGGCGGCGAGGCCATGGCGGATCCCAACAACGCCCCGATCGAACTTCCGACCAATCCAGGCGAACTCCGCGACACCCTCGCGAAGAACCCTTCGATGCTCGGTCGCGTGGTGGCTGCAGAGCCCTATCAGGAGAACGGCAAGCTCGTCGGCTACCGCATCATGCCGAAGCAGAACCCCGAGATTCTCGAAGCGCAGGGCATCATAGCGGGCGACGTCATCACGCGCGTCAACAACATCGACCTCAACAGCCAGAAACAGGGCATCCGCGCGCTCCGCAACGCGGTCAAGGCCGACAACCTGGAAGTCACCATCCTGCGCGATGGCGTGGAGATTCCCGTCTCGATCTCGCTTGCGCAGTAGAAAACCACTAAACTTGACGTTCTGGACGACGCGCACACAACGATGACTCGATCGCACACAACCGTTGCGGCCATCAGGCCGCTGACGCTGGCCCTGACACTCGGCTCCACCCTGGCCCTGCCGCTGGCGCTGCCCATCACACTCACGCCGAGCGTGGCCGAAGCCCAGCAGGAGCCACAGCAGGACACCTTCACGCTGAACCTCAAGAACGCCGATATCCACTCGCTGATCCAGACGGTGTCGCGCCAGACGGGCCGCAACTTCGTCGTCGACCCACGCGTGAAAGCCCGTGTCACGGTCATTTCGGCCGAGCCCCTGAATGCCGACGAACTCTACGAGACCTTCCTTTCGGTGCTGCAGGTGCATGGCTATGCGGCGGTACCGAGTGGCGATCTGATCAAGATCGTGCCCGAAGTCAATGCGAAACAGGGCCCCGTGCCGGCCTTCGACCCGAACGCACCGAGTTCCGACCAGCTCGTCACCCAGGTCATCAAGGTCGAAAACGTGCCGGCAGCGCAACTCGTACCGATCCTGCGCCCGCTCGTGCCTCAGCAGGGGCATCTCGCCGCCTACGCCGCTACCAACACGCTCATCGTCACCGACCGCGCCTCCAACATCGACCGGCTCACCAACATCATCGGTGGCATTGACCGCCCCGACAACGAGGAAGTGGAAGTGATGCAGCTTCGCCATGCCTCGGCGAGCGAAATCATTCGCATCCTGCAGTCTCTGCAGAACCGCAACCAGGGCGTGGGCTCGCCCGGCACCATCCGTTTCGCGGCTGACGAACGCACCAACAGCATACTGCTCAGCGGCGAGCAGAGTTCGCGTGACCGTACGCGTGAACTCGTCAAGAAGCTCGACACACCGGTCGAATCGGGCGGCAACACACGCGTCGTGTATCTTCGCTATGCGAATGCCACCGACATTCTCACCATTCTCACCGGCGTCTCGGCCGGCCAGGCTGCGATCGGCACCGGCGGCGACAGCGAAGAGGGCGAAGAATTCAACGCCGACGCACAGGCGCAGGCACCGGCTGTCGATGCGAATGGCGTACCACTGCCGGCACAGACGCCGGAAGCACCGACGGCCTCGCTCATACGCCGCGCCACACAGGAAGACGCCGGACCACAGGTCGACATCCAGGCCGACGAAGATACCAACTCACTGATCATCACCGCCGCGCCCGACGAGATGCGCAGCGTCCTCGCCATCATCGAGCAGCTCGACATCCGCCGTGCGCAGGTACTCGTCGAAGCGATCATTGCCGAACTGTCCGCCGACAACACCCAGCAGCTCGGCGTGAACTTCGCCGTCGACGGCACCGACACGAACCGCCCCGCAGCGTATACCAACCTCGGCGGCGCAACCCAGTCGCTCGTCGGCACCGTGGCCTCGCAGGGCGCAACGCTTGCCAACGGCCTCTCGCTCGCGCTCGGGCGTTTCGGCACCGGCGATATCGACTTCGGCTTTCTGCTCTCGGCGATTGCTTCGGACGCCAACAACAACATCCTCTCCACGCCATCACTCGTCACCATGGACAACCAGGAAGCGGAGATCGTCGTCGGCCAGAACGTGCCTTTCGTCACCGGCACACAGCTCTCGTCATCGAACAACAACCCCTTCCAGACCATCGAGCGCCGCGATGTCGGCATCACCCTGAAGGTGAAGCCGCAGATCAACGAAGGCAACAACATCAAGATGGACATCGAGCAGGAAGTCAACGACATCAACAACGCTGCCGTCTCGGGCGCGGCCGACATCATCACCAACACCCGCTCGATCAAGACCACCGTGCTCGTCGAAGACGGCCAGACGCTGGTTCTCGGTGGCCTCATCGACGACAACGTCAACAAGAGCCACGACAAGGTGCCACTGCTTGGTGACGTACCGCTCCTCGGTGGTCTCTTCCGCTATCGGACGACCTCGAACAAGAAGCGCAACCTCATGGTGTTCCTGCACCCGACAATCCTCCGCGATCCCGAAACGGCCGACTACTACAGCCAGAGCAAGTACGACGACCTGCGTCAACGGCAATTCGGCATGTTCGGTGACGAGACCATGTTCACGGGGGTACCGCGCCCGGACCTCCCCGAACTGCACCTCTACTACGAAGGCGAGCGTGTCGGCGGCGTGACCGAGGTCTACCAGTCCATCGTACCGGCCACCGGCAGTGACGCCGGCAACGACACGGCGGACGACGACGAGAATCGTTCGTGAGCAACAGCGACCTCATCGACATCAACGCGGCCGAACCGCAAGGCAGTCCAGGCTACGGCAGCTCGGGTGTGGCCAATGACCCTGCCACCGGCGCGGGCTCGACGACGAGCCGTGGCGGCATGAACGCGACGGCCAACGAGGCCGGCACCACGGCCGAGGCCCGACGCGACCTCCCCTACACCTTCGCCAAGCGCCACGGCGTGCTGCTCGAACACGACACCGAGGGCAAACCCGTGCTCGTGCATCGCCCCGATGTGGCCCTCACGGCACTCAGTGAAGCGCGCAGGAAGGCAGGTGGCAAGAAACTCCGCCGCGAAGCAGTCAGCGCCGACGACTTCGACGCTCGCCTCACGAGCCACTACGAAGGCGAGACGGGCCAGGCCATGGACATCATGGACGATCTCGGCGACGGCATGGACCTCGCCCAACTCGCCGAATCCATGCCCGAGCCCGAGGATCTCCTCGAATCCACCGATGACGCACCGGTCATCCGGCTCATCAACGCCATGCTCACCGAAGCCGTGCGCAAGCAGGCCTCGGACATCCACATCGAACCCTTCGAGAAGCGTCTTGCCATACGCTACCGCGTCGACGGCGTGATGCAGAAGCTCATCGACCCACCACGCGCGATCGCGCCGCTGGTGATTTCGCGCCTGAAGGTCATGGCCAAGCTCGACATCGCCGAGCGCCGCCTGCCGCAGGATGGCCGCATCAGTCTCAGAATTGCCGGGCGTCCCGTGGATGTACGAGTATCCACCCTGCCTTCGGGTCATGGCGAACGCGTGGTACTGCGACTTCTCGACAAGCAGGCCGGCCGGCTCGACCTCGAACACCTCGGCATGCCGGCACCGGCACTCGAAGCGCTGCAGCGCACGCTCGCGCTCTCGCACGGCATCATTCTCGTCACCGGCCCCACGGGTTCGGGCAAGACGACCACACTCTACGCGGCGCTCGCACGTCTCAACACCAGTCGCTTCACCATCCTCACGGTCGAAGACCCGATCGAGTACTACATCGACGGCGTCGGCCAGACGCAGGTGAACAACAAAGTACACCTCGACTTCGCCCGCGGACTCCGTGCCATCCTGCGTCAGGATCCGGACATCGTCATGGTGGGCGAGATCCGCGACGTCGAGACCGCGGAGATTGCCGTACAGGCCTCGCTGACCGGCCACCTCGTGCTCTCCACCCTGCACACGAATACCGCTGTCGGCGCCGTGACGCGCCTTCGCGACATGGGCATCGAGCCCTTCCTGCTGTCATCAAGCCTCGTCGGCCTCGTCGCGCAGCGCCTCGTGCGCCTCCTCTGCCCGCACTGCAAGCGCCCGCACGCACCGAGTGATGCCGAGCTTGCAACGCTCGGCACCATGGCCGGCACGACTTCCGAGATCTACGCTCCGCACGGCTGCGAACGCTGCTCGCACACGGGTTACGTCGGACGTCAGGGAGTCTACGAGGTGGTGGAAGTGAACGATCACATGCGCACCATGATCCACGAAGGTGCCTCCGAACACGACATCGAACGCTACGCACGGACGCGAAGCCCCGGCATCAATCAGGACAGCATGCGCCTCGTACTCGCCGGCAAGACTTCCCTCGAGGAAGTGCTGCGTGTGACGCGCGAAGGCTGAGTCGACAGAACAGGCCCCGGCTTCCATGGCTGCATTCGAATACCTCGCACTGGACGGCAAGGGCCGCGAGAAAAAGGGCGTGCTCGAGGCCGACACGGCACGTCTTGCGCGTCAGCTTCTCCGCCAGCAGGATCTCACCCCGCTTACCGTCAGCGAAGCCGCCAGCCGCGAGCGCGGCAAGCGCGACGAAGCGGGCAAGACGACGCCACGCTTTCGTGGCGGCATCAGCACCAACGATCTCGCTCTGCTGACACGCCAGATCGCAACGCTCAGTAGCGCCGGCACCCCGCTCGAGGAAACCCTTGCCGCGGTCAGTCGTCAGAGCGAGAAACCGCGCGTGAAGTCGCTGCTGCTCGCCGTGCGCTCGCGCGTGCTCGAAGGCCACAGCTTCGCGTCAGCCCTGAAGGACTACCCGCGAGTTTTCCCCGAAATCTATCAGGCGACCGTCGCGGCAGGCGAACAGTCGGGCCACCTCGATGCCGTGCTCGAGCGCCTTGCCGACTACACCGAAGAGCGCCAGGCCGCGAACGCGACCATCAAGAAGGCGCTGATCTATCCCGTCATGCTCGTGTTCGCTTCGATTCTCATCGTCGCCTTCCTGCTCGCCTACGTGGTGCCGCAGGTCGTACAGGTATTCGAAGGCATGGACCAGGAACTGCCTGCTCTCACCCGCGGCATGCTCGCCTCGAGCGATTTCGTGCGCGAGTGGGGAATCGTGGTGGCAGGCATAGTCTTCGTGCTCGTGGTGGGCTTCCGGCGCGCCTTGCGCGGCGAAGGCTTCAAGACACGCATACACGCCATGATGCTGAAACTGCCGCTCTTCAAGCGCCTGATTCGTGCCTTCAACTCAGCCCAGTTCGCACGCACCCTGAGCATTCTTGCCACCAGTGGCGTACCCGTGCTCGAAGCGCTGGACATCGCCTCGGAGGTCGTCACCAACCGCCCCATGCGCCAGGCCGTGAAGACGGCAGCGGGGCAGGTGCGCGAAGGAGCCACACTGGCAGGTTCGCTCGAACGCACCGGATACTTCCCGCCGATGCTCCTGCACCTCATCGCCAGTGGCGAGCAGTCAGGTCGCCTCGACAGCATGCTCGACAAGGCGGCAACGCACCAGGAGCGGGAACTGAACGGCATCATGTCCGTGTTCCTCGGCCTCTTCGAGCCCGTCGTGATCCTGATCATGGGCGGCGTGGTACTGACCATCGTGCTCGGCATTCTGCTGCCGATCTTCGAGATGAATCAACTGGTGGGCTAGGTTCAACGCATGCGGGATGACAGGATCGACATTCGACGCTATCCCGAGTTGCAGTTGCTCTGCTGGAACCACGCCGGACACTTCATCGAACGGGAAGACGCGTTCGCGCTGTATGAACGCGAATGGCGCCTGATCGACGCCGATGGCATGATCTCTCGGGAACGCGAGCTGTTGCGATCCCTGGCCGATGAATTCGGGCAAGGCCTCGTCAATGCGTGAGTTCCGACGCCCCCACCACCAACTGGTCTGGCAGGTACTCGAAAGCATGGACCGGACCTTTCTCGCCGAGGTCAAGTGCTGGTTTGCCGGCGGCACACGAATCGCTCTGGAGATCGACGAGTATCGAGAGTCGATCGATGTCGACTTTCTTTGCGCGAGTACGGCCGGATACCGGGCCATTCGTTCCACGGTCACGTCCGCCACCTTTGGGCCCCTGTTCCGACATCAGCCCGAGTTGCTGCGTGACATTCGCACTGACCGCTACGGTGTTCGAGCCTGGTTGACGGTAGACAACCACCCACTCAAGCTGGAAATCGTTCTTGAAGGACGCACCGCCATTGGCGGTGTTCACGACGACGATTTCCCTGTCGCCGTGCTCGATCATCAATCCTGCCTGGTCGAGAAACTGCTGGCGAACAGCGACCGTGGACGCGATGCCAGTACGCAATCACGCGACCTTATCGATCTGGCGTTCATGGTGTCGTCATGGAATGACATCAATGCACAAGCGGCGTTGGCCACAACCGAAAGCGCCTATGGAGACAGTATTCGACGCGACCTGAGGTATGCACTCGATCGTTTTGCGGATACGGTCGTGAGACGGCGCGCGCTCGAAGCACTGGCAATCACCAATGAGGAACCGCTGGACCACGGGTTGTCGCGACTCGACCGTCTGCTTGCAGGCACACACGACTGAACGATCCCACCATCGGGCATGCCAGGCGGCCCGATCGTGTCTTGATCAGTGCCTTCGACCGTCATCCTGAACGCACCGTCTGGTGTCGTCACGGCTGCTGTCCGAACGGCAAGGCCATCAGAAACAGCACCAGCGCCGCCACCACCATCGATGGTCCCGACGGCGTATCCCAGGCAAGCGAACCATAGAGCCCTGCCACCACGGCCAGTACACCGATGATCGCGGCTATCGCGGCCATCTGCTCGGGCGAGCGTGCCAGACGTCTTGCGGCAGCAGCCGGGATGATCAGCAGCGCCGTGATGAGCAGCACGCCGACGATCGACAGAGCCATGGCAATCACGAGCGCCAGGATCAGCGTGAACACGAGGTCGGCTCGCTCCACGGGCAAGCCTTCGGCCGCCGCAAGCTCACGATTCACGGTACCGGCAAAGAGTGTTCGCCAGTTGGCGGCCAGCAACACCAGCACCACGAGGCCACCACCCCAGATGACGGCAAGATCACGTCTTGATACGGCAAGGATGTCGCCGAAGAGCAAGGCATTGAAATCGATGCGCATGTTCTGCATCAGCGACAGCACCACAAGGCCGATGGCAAGCGAGCCGTGCGCGAGCATACCGAGGAGTGCGTCGCCACCGATGCCCGCGTGCCGCTGAAACCACCGCAGCAGCAGCGCGACAGCGGCAGCGACCACGAACACCATGAGGCTCAGCGGCAACTGCAGCAGCAGCGCAAGCGCGACCCCGAGCAGCGCGGCATGCGAGAGCGTATCGCCGAAATAGGCCAGACGCCGCCAGACCACGAAGCAACCGAGCGGCGCGGCTACGAGCGCCAGCCCAACCCCCGCGAGCAGCGCCCGCAAGAAGAAATCGTCCAGAAGCGCATCCATCAGTTATCGTGCGTGTGTTCACGATGGTGAAGCTGCGAGGAGGCTCGCTCGTGATCATGTGTGCAACCCGCAGACAGCTGATGCACGTCTGCCACCGTGCCATCGAGCCGGTGCAAGTGATCGTGATGGTGTTCGTAGACCGCCAGGGCGTTTGCCGCCGGCACCCCGAAGAGTTCACGATAGGACGGACTACCTGCCACCGCCACGGGCGATCCGTGACAGCAGATGTGTCCGTTGAGACAGATCACGCGATCAGTCGCGGCCATGACCACGTGCAGATCGTGCGAGATCATGAGCACGCCGCAACCGAGCCGTTCGCGAATGGCCTGAATGAGCTGATAAATGGCAATTTCACCATTGAAGTCGACACCCTGTACAGGCTCGTCGAGCACCAGCAGGTCGGGCTTGCCGGCGATCGCGCGCGCCAGCAGCACGCGCTGGAATTCTCCGCCCGAAAGGTGTTGCACACTGGCCTTTTCGAGATGAGCAACGCCCGTTTCCTCGAGTGCTGCGGCCACGTCTTCATTCGCAGGCCTGCCGGTCAGGTGCATGAAGCGCGAGACCGTGAGTGGCAGGCTCCAGTCCACCATGAGATTCTGCGGCACATAACCCACCTTGAGCCCGGGGCGCTGCGTGGCGGTGCCGGCATCGAGTTTGACGAGCCCGAGCGCCATCCTTGCCGACGTCGACTTCCCCGAGCCGTTGGGGCCGATGAGCGTGACGATTTCACCCCGTCCCACTTCGAAACTGATGTCGCGCACCAGCCAGCGCCCGTTGCGGTACATGCCCGCACCGTCGAGCGAAACCAGACTCTCGTTCGTGCCCATCAAACTCCTCGTGTCAGCCATCCAATGATATATCATTGATTAGTTGCACTCGCCGAAACGGCCTCGCCCGAGTTTTCATGATCCGCATCGCTGCCGCTTCGATTCTGCTGCCATTGCTCTCCCTTCTCGCGGGAACGGCACAGGCCGAACTCAAACTCGTCACATCGATCAAACCCCTGCATTCACTGGTCAGCGCCGTGGCGGGCGACAAGGCCACGGTGGAGGTGCTGGTCAGTGGCAACGCCTCGCCGCACGGGTTTTCCCTGAAGCCGTCGCAGGCCCGCGCCATCGCCGACGCCGATGCCGTGTTCTGGATCGGCCCTGAATTCGAACGCTTTCTCGCGCGCAGCCTGGTAGGCCTGCGTGGCGGTGCGCATGCACCGATGATCGAACTCGACGACCTTGAACTCCTCCCCTACCGCGAACTGCCGAGCGATGCGGACACCCACGCTCACTCACACGCTGACGACGCAGCACACGACGCATCGGCAAGAAAGGATGAACGGCACGAGCGGGGAAAGATCGACATGCACATCTGGCTTTCGCCAGCCAATGGCATCGTCATGCTCGACGCCATCGCCGAACGTCTGGCCGCACTTGATCCCGAGAACGGCGACGTCTACAAAAGCAATGCCGCTGCATGGCGAGCACGCATCGCCGATGTCGACGAATCCATCGCCGCAACACTCGCATCCAGCGGCGATCTGCGGTATGCCGTCTTCCACGACGCCTACCGCTATTTCGAAAACCGCTACGGACTGGAACCCACCGCCATCCTCACGCTGCAGGCCGAACTCGCACCGGGGGCGAAACGGGTCCGCGAACTGCGGCAGCTGATTCGTGACGAAAACGTCAGCTGCGTGTTCTCGGAGGCACAGTTCGGCGATCAGCTGGCGATGCTCGTCAGCGAAGGCAGCGATGCCCGTGTGGTGGAAATCGACCCGCTCGGAAGCGGCATCGATGAGGGCGCAGCGCTGTATACGGAACTGCTCCGAAGGCTCGGTAACGTCATTGCCGGCTGCTGACGGAGCCGCCGCCGACAGAACGCTGGTCGACGGAAACCATCGCCAACGGCAGGCACCCTGACCGGCATTGGCTTTCAGCTTCAAGGCCGCGTTGGCGTTCTCAGCAACAGGCCAGAAGGAAAACCGGCCAGAAGGAAAACCGTCCCACGCACAGAACGCGCGCCGCGCCTACTCTCCCTGCAACGCCGCAATGTGCTCGTCGAACAGCGCCAGTTCTTCCGCCGTCTTCTCCGGCCACTCGAGCGGCAGCGCTTCCATCGTCTCGGCAATCGCGCGCGCCACGCACACCCGCATGTAGGGCTTGTTGTCCGCAGGTATCGCGAGCCACGGTGCATGCGGGCGTGAAGTTTCGGAAAGGAGATCCTCGTAGGCTGCCATGTAGTCGTCCCAGCGGCTGCGTGTCTCGAGATCGCTCTTCGAGAACTTCCAGTGCTTCTCGGGGTTGGTCAGACGTTCGAGGAAGCGCTTCTTCTGCTCTTCCTTCGAAACATTCAGCCAGAACTTCAGAATCACCGTGCCGTTTCGCGCAAGGTGCAGTTCATGATCGCGAATCGATTCGTAGCGATGCTGCCAGAGGGTATCCGGGTCGTGCTCAGGCAGGTTCTGCGCGGCGAGAAAGGCTGGACGAACCTTCACCGCCAGCACTTCCTCGTAGTAGCTCCGGTTGAAGATGCCGATGCGGCCACGCTCGGGCAGGCGTTTCGTGGTGCGCCAGAGAAAATCGTGCTCGAGTTCCTCGCTTGACGGCGCCTTGAAACTCGACACGTGCACACCCGCCGGGTTCACCCCGCTCTGCACGGCGCGAATGGTACCGTCCTTCCCCGCGGCATCCATCGCCTGGAACACCAGCAGAATCGAATAGCGGTTGTCGGCGTAGAGCTGGCGCTGTGTATCGCTGATGCGCTCGACCAGGCGCTTGAGTTCCTTCTTCAGGGCCTTCTTGTCGGCCACGTCGTCGGGTGGTGTCGTCGGCACCGATGCGCGCTCGAAACGCTTGTCGCCGGGAACGGTCCAGGGAAACGCGGGGGGCAGAAACATGGTCCGGGATCAGCTCCTCGTTGCTGCGGATTCGGATTGATTCGCGGGCATGACGCAGCTTACACCGGTTCCCTGCATGCTGCAGTAGCCGCCGGGGTTCCTGTCGAGATACTGCTGGTGATAGTCCTCGGCGAAATAAAAGGTGGGCGCGGGCAGGATCTCGGTGGTCACGGTGCCGTGCCCCTTCGAATCCAGTGCAGCCTGGTAGATCTCGAGTGATGCCTTCGCCGCGCGTTCCTGTTCCGGCGTACAGGTGTAGATGCCCGATCGATACTGCGTGCCGCGATCAAGGCCCTGGCGCATGCCCTGAGTGGGGTCGTGCGATTCCCAGAAAAGGCGCAGCAGTTCCTCATAGGATATGCGCTCAGGGTCGTAGACCACCCGCACGACCTCGTTGTGACCGGTCCTGCCCGTGCATACTTCCTCGTAGCTCGGGTTCGGCGTGCTGCCCGCAGCGTAACCGACCGCCGTCGACACCACGCCGGGCTGCTGCCAGAAGAGACGCTCCGCACCCCAGAAGCAACCCATGCCGAACATGGCCATGTCGAGGTCGTCGGCAAAGGGGCCGTCGAGCGATGTGCCGAACACGCGATGGGGGGAAGTCACGGGCATCGGCTGACGACGCCCGGGCAGCGCCTCGTCGGCACCGGGGATGGTTACGGGCTTGCCGAATCCGAACATGATGCTTGCTCCTTCAACGGGGTTCTGCGGTCATGGTCATGCTACCAGTCCGGCGCTCGAAACCCATTTTGCATGCAGTACACGTTGTGCCCGCAGTACACTTTGTGCAAGCAGCCACGACACATGATGCGCCGAATCCATTCAAGCGTACGCTGTGACCTTTCCGCTCAGCAATCCGGGAAACTCACCGGCACCTCGATCACGTTGATGGCAAGCCCACCACGCGCCGTCTCCTTGTACTTCGTCTTCATGTCGGCACCGGTGTCGCGCATGGTCTTGATGACCTTGTCGAGCGAAACGAAATGCGTGCCGTCACCACGGAGTGCAATGCGCGCCGCGTTGATGGCCTTGATCGAGGCCATGGCGTTGCGTTCGATGCAGGGCACCTGAACAAGACCACCCACAGGGTCGCAGGTAAGACCGAGGTTGTGCTCCATGCCGATCTCGGCGGCGTTCTCGACCTGCGCGGGGGTGCCACCAAGCACCGCGGCAAGCCCGCCCGACGCCATGGCACAGGCCGAACCGACTTCACCCTGACAACCCACTTCCGCACCTGAGATCGAGGCATTTTCCTTGAACAGGATACCGATGGCGCCTGCGGTCAGCAGGAAGTCCACGACGCCCTCGTCGCTCGCGCCGGGTACGAACTCGCGGTAATAGTGCGCGACAGCCGGAATGATACCGGCGGCCCCGTTCGTCGGCGCCGTGACCACGCGTCCACCTGCGGCGTTTTCCTCGTTCACGGCCAGCGCGTAGAGGTTCACCCAGTCCATGATCGTGAGTGGGTCGCGAAGTGCCCCTGTCGGATTCTCGCCCAGCTGCCGATACAACCCCGGTGCACGTCGCCTGACGTTCATGCCACCCGGCAGGGTGCCTTCGGAATGACAGCCGCGCTCAACGCAACCCTGCATTACACGCCAGAGTTCGAGCAGGCCTTCCCGCACTTCCGCTTCGCTTCGCCAGACGCACTCGTTGGCCATCATGATTTCGGCAATCGAGAGCCCATGTGTTTCGCAGCTGTCGAGCAGTTGCTCGCCACTGGCGAAAGGATACGGCTGCGGCGTGTCGTCTTCACGAATCACCGGCTCGTCGGCCGTGGCCGAGTCATCCAGCACGAAGCCACCACCCACGGAGTAGTAGTTGCGCTGATCGATGGCCTCATCCTGCGCATCGAAGGCCGTGCAGGTCATGCCGTTCGGGTGGAAGTTCAGCGATCGACGCCTGTGCATGACGAGATCACGCGCTTCGTCGAAGGCAATCGAGCGGCCCGCCGGGAGTCGCAGGCGCCTGTCGCTGCGGATGCGCGCGAGTCGCGCGTCGATGGTGTCGACGTCCACCGACACCGGGTGCTCGCCCTCGAGTCCGAGCAACACGGCCTTGTCGCTGCCATGGCCCTTGCCCGTGGCGCCGAGCGAGCCCATGAGTTCCACCTTGATGCGTTCGAGCCGGGAAAGCCTACCTTCTTCATGCTGTGCCAGCACGAACCGGCGCGCAGCGATCATCGGTCCGACTGTGTGCGAGCTCGATGGCCCGATACCACTCTTGAAGAGGTCGAATACGCTGATGGACATGCGACCGGAAGGCCTGAACTACCAGGCGTCGGAAGAGGCCAGAAACCGCTGAATCTGATCGGCCGACACCGACACCGAATGGTTCTCGAGCTTGATGTAGTGATCACCTTCGAGGTAGGCACCGAAACCGCGCAGCATGCCGGTTATCTGCCATTCGCCATTCGCGCAGCTCAGCAGCCCGCCACCGGATTGCCCGGTATCGATCGATGCACTGGTGTGAAGCGCGCCGGCAAGGTTTTCCTGTAACACGCCTTCGGTCATCGTCATGGCACTTGCGCGGGGAAAGCCCGCAGCCCATACGCGTTGCTCGGCCACGGGCTCTCCCATGGCGAGAGGCAGTGGCCGGATGTTGCCCGTGCCAACTCTCAGTACCGCAAGGTCCCACTGGTGATCGACGAGCACGAGGCGTGCGCGACGGTATTCGCCACGTACACGCACGAAGAAGCGATCGGCTCCCTGCACGGCGTGAGCAGCAGTGAGCACGCGATCACGATCGAGCACCACGCCGCTCGCAAAACTGCCGTGATCGGTGGCGATGGGGAGAATGGCATCGAGCTCGCGACGCCCCGGCTGCCGGCAGAGATCGACGGCGGCGGAATCGTCGTAGGTCAGCACCCGCGCGGCGGCGCCCTCACCCGTGAGCATTTCGCGATTCAGCTCGGGACCACGGCGGTTCGGGTATTCAGAGTTGGCCGCAGCGATCTCGACCTTGGGCTTCAGCTCATCGGCCTGCACACCCGCTGCGAACAGTGACACGAGCGCCACCGCACAGACCCTGCGCAGGCATTCCGACTTCACCGATCGATGGACACGAAACAAATCCGATTCCCCTGAATTCGCCGCCGGATCAGCATCCGGAACGTGCCTGCAGATGACGTTCCACAGCTGTGACCTTGGCGACAAGGTTCCCGCAAACTGAAGAACGCTCGCACAGGCGAGGCCCGGTACTGTTGCCGCCGTCACGGTTTGCGGCAGATGTCGCTCACGGTGATGCAGCCGGGTGGCACGGCGAGGAGTCTAACGCAGAGCCGTTTCACGATAGACAGCAGAAGGAGTCGGATTGATGACGCCACTTGGCGCAACATTGCAAGATGCAAGCTCCTGTTTATTCAACAACTTACTGAATTGAATGCAGTTTGCACCCTGCCGGAAATACGTGCGTAGACGATCTTTTCGCGGCAAATTGTAAAATCTTCAGTCATTACCAGTCTGACCGTTGAAGATCCAGTACCCGCCACGGCGACGCGGCGGACGGTCGTACCACCAGTACGGCCAGTCGTGGTAACCATGGACATGACCGTGATACGGCCAATCATCACTGTGCATGTAAACCCGGCTGCGGGTTCGCGACCGCTCCCACGGCTGCGCCCGCACCTGCCAGTAGGTGGCGCTTTCGACGGCGAGCAGCGGGAAATGGTACGGGCTTTCACCGACCTTGCCATCGACCAGTTCCGCAACCTCACCGAGCACCGTCATCTCCCGACCCACGGTATAGACCAGCGGATCGACGAACTCGTCGAACTTCGCGATGAAACGGCCGCTCGAGGTGTCGACCTGCCGGGGCCGACCATCTCGGGCAAGCGGTCGCGCGACGATCTCGACCAGGCTGTGCCCTTCTGCCGTGTTTTCCACCGAGGCGATGGTTCCACCCCAGCGCACGCGCACCGGCAGCCGTTCCGGCGAGAGTTGTGCTTCGGCTACGTCGAGTGCGTCGAGAACCGGTTGGCTGCCGGCATCGTCGGGCTGAGGCGACGGATTCGTGGCGGCACAGCCAGCGAGAGCGCCCAGGAACGCCCCCAGCAACCACAGGCGGCTGGCGAATGAGGATTCGGTCATGTTTGCCCCGTCCTTTCGAGGTTGATTGTTACATTAGTGTCGCAAACCCGTGACAGGTTCGTTGTCGTCACCGTAGACTGGGAACTCGCGGGAGAAAGGAAACACGCGCTCTACAGCGATCCCTTCCGCCGCCGCTAGACTGAACAACTGCAGAGAAAGACCGGAAGCACGGAACAATCAGCAACTTTTCGGCGTCACACAAACCGACCAGGGGAGCCGTCTGATGCAATCGATCTCGAAAGCCGCGTCCAAGCTGAACATCAGTGAGTTCAGACTGTTCAGCGAAGCCTATCTCGCCTGGTTCGGCGATCGCGCCGACGATGAAGATATCACCTTGCTGTTTGCGCAGTTCATGATGTTCGGCGAACTGCCCGACTGGGCCGACCAGTACGCTCGCTCGATTCTCGATGACCTCGCGGCAAACCGTCAGGTCAATCTCAATTCCTTCTGCATCCTGAACATGAGTCCACGCGTCGACGCGCGCGCGCCGATCAGCTTCTCGATCATGAGCTGAGAACGCTCTCCACAGGGCGCGTCCACGAACGCGTCCGTTCTCATGGTCACACCTGCGGTCACACCTGTCGTCACACCAGCGCGACGACGAATCGATCGTCACGACTGGCAACGCGGCGGCGTCTACGCCATCGTCGGCGTGGCGCTCCTGTGCACGATGGACATGCTCGCGAAGCTCCTCGTGCAGACTGGCGTCAGCGGCGTGCAGATCGTTGCGCTCCGAACCTTCGTGATCCTGCCACTCCTTCTGGGCATGCAACTTGTACGCGGCCGTGTCGGCGAACTCCGTACGCGGAGGCCCATGGCACACCTCGCGCGCGGACTCGTCGGCACGGCCGCACCCGTGCTCTTCTTCACGGGCCTTGCCTTCGTGTCACTCGCACACGCAACCATCATCTTCTTTTCGTCGGTGTTCCTGGCCACGATTCTCGCGATGCTGTTGCTGGGCGAACGCACCGGCGTGCATCGCTGGTCCGCCATCCTCGTGGGCTTTGCCGGAGTCTGGCTTGTCGTCGGGCCGGCAGGCAGCGACGGCGAAAAACTCCCTGGCTATGCCCTGCTCGCCGTCGGCGCACTCTGCTACTCGTTGTATTTCATCAGCGGACGCGTGCTCGCGCGCGAGGATTCCGCCGAGTCGCTGGTATTCAGCTACAACCTGATTGCGGGCGTCGTGACCCTCGCACTGCTGCCCTGGCTCTGGGTAGCGATGGATGCGCAGGCACTGCTGTTGTTGCTCGTGCTTTCGCTGCTGGCTCTTCTCGGTCATCTTGCGATGACGCAAGCGTTCAGACATGCCGAGGCAAGCTACATCGCGGTGCTTGACTACACGGCGCTCCTGTGGGCTGTCGTCTTCGATGCGCTGGTGTTCGATGGCCTCCCCACCTGGAGCACTGTCGCGGGGGCTGCTCTCATCATCGGCAGAAGTCTGTACATGAGTACAGCGGAGAGACGTCATGCGGCGAAGCTCATCGGCACGACCTGACCCCCCGCTGTGCTCAGAGCAGTTCTGACCGCGCTGGCCAGCCAGCCGGTTGCCATCTCGAAACAGTCCGACAGCGCTTCGCGTGATGGCATCTGTCATCGCACCCTCGATCTCGCAGTGCCTGCCGTTTGTCTTCTCGCCGCGCAGGCGTGCTGTGAAGACTGTTGCACAAGTTCTTCAATCGCGGTATTTTACTGACCGGATTACATTGGTGTTGTTCCAATTGGGAAACCGCGAATGAGGACAAGGGCATGAAGGAAGGTAAATTCGAGCGGGTTCTTGACAACAAGGAGGTTCTGGCACTGGCCTTCGGAGCCATGATCGGCTGGGGCTGGGTGGTACTCGCCGGCAGCTGGGTCGACAGCGCCGGGGCATTCGGCGCGATGCTGGCATTTGCGATCGGCGGCGTTGCGATCGTGCTCATCGGTCTGACCTACGCCGAACTGGCATCGGCCATGCCATTGACCGGAGGCGAACACATCTACAGCCATCGTGCGTTCGGCATGGGTGGCTCCTTCCTCTGCACCTGGGCGATCATTCTGGGCTATATCTCGGTAGTGGCCTTCGAGGCGGTTGCCCTGCCCACCGTGGTCGAGGAATTGTTCCCGAACTACAAGGTCGGCCTGCTGTGGAACGTCGCCGGCTGGGATGTCTATCTGTCCTGGGCGATGGTCGGTATCATCGGCGCCCTCGTGATGACCTGGATCAACATTCGCGGCATCAAGTCCTCGGCCTTTCTGCAGAAGGTCGTGACCTTGATGATCCTGCTCGTCGGCATCATGCTGATCACCGGGTCGTTGTTCAACGGCGAAAGCGCGAAGATGCAGCCGCTTTTCGCCGATGGCACCAAGGGTGTCCTGGCAGTGCTGATCATGACACCATTCCTGTTCGTCGGTTTCGACGTCATTCCGCAGGCCGCCGAAGAGATCAACCTGCCCTACAAGCAGATCGGTCGCGTCCTGATCCTGTCGGTGGCGATGGCGGTCGCCTGGTATATCGGCATCATTCTGGCCGTCTCTCTGGCCTTGACGGCCGAGGAATCGGCTACATCGAGCTTGCCTACGGTCGATGCGATGAGCTCGGTCTTCGGTAGCAGCGCAGCCGGCAAGCTACTCGTCATTGCCGGCATCGGCGGCATCATCACCAGCTGGAACGCCTTTCTGGTCGGTGGCAGCCGGGCGATCTATGCGATGGCCCATGCGAAGATGCTGCCGGCGTTCCTCGGCAAGTTGCACCCGACGTACAACACGCCGGTCAATGCCATACTGATGGTCGGCTCGCTGTCGATCATCGCACCGCTGTTCGGCCGCAAGGCACTGGTCTGGCTGGTGGATGCCGGCGGTCTGGGCATCGTGGTTGCCTACGCAACGGTTGCTGCGTCCTTCCTCGCCCTGCGCCGCAACGAACCGGACATGCATCGCCCGTTTCGCGTGGTCAAAGGCAGGCTGGTCGGCTGGAGTGCACTGCTGCTCGCGATCGGCATCGTACTGTTGTACCTGCCCGGCAGCCCGGCAGCGCTGACCTGGCCCTATGAATGGGCCATCGCCGGTGGCTGGGCGCTGATCGGCCTGTGCTTCTACATCTGGAGCCGCATCACCCATCCCGGCGAATCAGCCAGTTACGTCCTGGAGGAGTTGAACAGAAGCCCCAGTCATTGAATCCCGCTCTGTGTCGGCAAGGGCAGCGGGAAACCGTGGCTATCGGCAATGTTCCTGCAGAGATCGTGAACAAGACGGTTGATCCGCCGTGGCAGGCCATGAGAGACATGATGGATCACCTCGATCCGCCCCCGGTTCGAAAACAGGGGCGGCTCGCAGCCCACCTGCCGGAGCTTGGAGCGCTGATGCCGAAGCTGATGGGACGAGGTCATCAGGGAGTTCCTGACGCGGCCAGACGCTGTTCGTCACGCTGTCGGAAACCACCCCAGGTCGTGCCGAGCTGTGATCACTCTGAACCGCATACGCATACACCGCATACTCGGTCTCTTCGATCAGATACGTAACAATCGTGTGGTCGAAAAAGAGGCTGTGGCGCACGATGAGTTCAGGTTGACCACTCGTCGCACTCGAACCGAAAACCGGTAAGCGGGGCAACTGCTGCACCCGCCCCTCGCCGTTTCGAGAAGACGTGGCGAGAAATCCCCCATCCGGCTTGTTCCGAGTGAAGATGCGCTCTTCGCCGAGCGAATCACTCAGACACGCCCGGCGTTTTCGCCGATCAGTACCTTGGCATCAACAATACGACGATGCCAGTGCAACAGGGGAAAAGACCATCATGATGATCAGCTGCAACTCGTCGACACGAAGTCTTCTCGGCATTCCCACCACACCTGTCCTGTCGTCGTCGCCATGCGCCACCGGAAAGACACGGATGCTTCGGCATACCGTACGTATCGCCCCGGCATTGTTCCTGAGTATCAAACGAATGGACTCTCGAGCGATTGCAGGGATACCCGGCGACCGGCCGGTGACCGGGAGCAACTCAGGTCTGACAGGCACCTGTCAAGACAACCCTGCCTCCTTTTCGCCGGGAATCCGTGAGGCATCGATCGCCTCTCTGATGACGCTGGGTTTCGGCACGGACAACCACCAGGAATAGACATATTTCTGATATATCAGATCAATGAGAGCATTGTAACGCGTGTAGTCGAATTCATCATCGTCCATTTTATTTCCGAAAAGACCCATGATCTCTTCCACTTCAGGCACTGCGCCCAATCGACCCGCAGAACTCAAATCACGCAATTCAGAATACGCCAAGCCGTATTGTGCATCCACACCCGACTCAACGACTGAATCTGCCAGATCGCACAGGATATGAATTATGGATGCCTGCCGAATGAATGGCACATCGTAGTCAACTTTCAGACCCGGCCTTTCAATTTCAATGTCCACATAAGGCTCCGGATCGAATCCGCCATTCAAGGAACACACAGTCTGACCCAGACCCAGCCTGCCATCATCGCAAACCTGATGATAGAACAGCAACAACCACGCCACTGCCTGATTCAATTCATTGCAATCGATGTCAACCGCACTTTTGTCCATGACTTTCTTGACATGAGACGCCTGCAAAGACAACTCTGCCTCCTTTTCGCCCTCATTTTCACCGGGAATCCGTGAGCCCTCGATCATCTCTCCGATACTGCTGGGCCTTGGCACCGACAACCACCAGGAATAGACATATTTCTGATATATCCGATCAATGAGAGTATTGTAACGCGCGTAGTCGAATTCATCATCGTCCATTTTATTTCCGAAAAGACCTATGATCTCTCCCACTTCGGGAACCGCACCCAATCGACCCGCAGAACTCAAATCACGCAATTGAAAATATACGAAATCAACTCGCGCACCCACACCAGATTCAACGACTGAATCTGCAAGATCACACAGGATATGAATTATGGATGCCTGTCGAATGAACGACACATCGTACTTGCCCTCCAGGCTGGGACACTCGATTTCAATGTCCACATACGGCTCTGGATCGAATCCGCCATTCTCAGAATACACAGTCTGATCCAGGCCCAGCCTGCCATCATCGCAAACCTGATGATAGAACATCAACAGCCAGGCCACTGCCTGATTCAGCTCATTGCAGTAGATGTCAAATGCGCTCTCTTTCATGTCACCCATGATACGTAACTCATTTTAAATTTGTAATTCAGCACCGCCTCACCGATATGGCCTTGCCGCGGGACTGGCGGGAACAACACTGACTTTTTTTGTTCCCTTGATGATAAACACATTGGTTGGTTCCCCTTCGATCCCGTGCAGTCTGTTGACGTTCGTCCCGGTCACGCCATTGTACTTGATCAATATCCCTTCATTCTTCATTTTTCCCAGGATGGTCACTTCGCCAGCATGGAACGCATCCAGAATCTTCTGCGCCTCAGCAAGGCTCTTGAGATAGCCGTTCTTTTTTGCTCGCTCCCACTCCATCCTGCCATAAATATGACGAAATTGTTTCTGATCGGAAATCTTGCGATCAATCGCAGCCATGTCCTCTGCAGTTACCTCGTGGGAACTCTCTCCTCTGGACCCATACTGTTGCCACCATTCCTCGAAGGTCAGGCCCGTATTGGATCCACCGGCAAGATCATAGGCCAGCAATGCTGTTCGATACTCCGCTTCGCTGCTGAAGGGGATTCCTTCAGGCGAGATGTAGTTGGACGCCATGGCGTCGAATGCAGCATCGCGAGAAACGCCTGCCACCTCCAGGGAATCCAGCGCCTGCTGGTACAGAACATCATCATGAGGCAGCAGGCACGGCTCGGTTTGCCCTTCCACATGATCCACATACTCCTGCTGCAGCTGCAGCAGACGATCGTGCATGTCGAAGTAGCTCGCCCAGGTTCCATCCCAGAGATTTTCGTCGAATGCCAGATCAACGTCGTAGTCGGCCATGGCCGTTCGAAGAGTCATGTAGTCTTCTGCAGTGGGCCGAGCACCGAAATCGTTGGCGAACTCTTCTTCGTTCGAGCCGTAATCCACGGCATAATAGACAGCCAGCGCCGTTACCGATACGCCGACAGCGACCGTGGCCCATGCCGGCAGGGTCACGGCAGCGGCTGCCGCGGCGATTGCCGGCCTCGACAGACGAGCCAGGTACAACAATCTGCCCGTGAACGTTTCCTGGTACAACAACCCCAGCGGGTCGATCGCGTTCAACGGATCACCACCCACATAGGCATAACGATTCAGGCCGGCAATCAAACCCACAGGATCTGACGTCAGGTATCGCCCCGTGGACGGCGAGTAGTCCCGAAAGTAATTGTAGTGAGTACCTGTTTCCTCATCGTGATACTGACCGGCAAGCCTCAGGTTCAGCGTTATCGCTTCCTTCTCGATGACGATCTCGCCGTACGGGCTGTAATCAGCCTGCCAGACGACCTGGCCCTCGTGATCGGTCACGAGTCGCGGCGCTCCGCGATCATCGGCATGAATGCCGTACACACCGTCACTGC
Organism: Gammaproteobacteria bacterium; assembly: GCA_002746645.1. Taxonomy (GTDB): domain Bacteria; phylum Pseudomonadota; class Gammaproteobacteria; order Granulosicoccales; family Granulosicoccaceae; genus Granulosicoccus. The sequence continues at coordinate 155,776 of PDPU01000040.1, forward strand.
GCAGCAGACTGACCGGACGAATGCCGTCGACATACACGAACTGCGACTCGACTTCGCCGGCATCATTGATTTCCGCGGCAACGACGGTGCTGTCGTAGAGGTAGTAGGTCGAGCGCCCTGTCGAATCCTCGGCGGACTCGTATACCGTCTTGCCGACCCGCTCACCGAAGGCATTGTATTGATACTCCGCCAGAAGCACGTCGTTGCGATACACCCTCACCGGCCTTGACAGTGAATCGTATTCATACGCCAGGTCACCGATACGGCTCGGTGCGCCCGAGGGCAGGTAATCGTAGGATTCTTCCGCACCATCACCGATGTCCTGCACCAACTGCAGACGATTGCCTTCGCCATCGGCACCAAAGTGATAATCGGTCGTTCTCTCGATGCCATCGAGCCCCGGCTCGGTCTTGCTCACCCGATTGCCGAGTACATCGTAGCGATAACCGTACTGGCCGAGTCGAGTATCGGCACCGACGAGTCCATTGCCGGAATACCGATAGCGCTGTACCTGTCCATTGTGCTCCAGCGACACCAGACGCCCTGCATCGTCGAAGCCGTAGTCGAGCGCAAGCTCACCACCGACCTCGTACTGACTGAGCTGACCGTACCGATCGTAGCGTTCGTCCGTACGAACACCGTTTCCGTGAACATGGCCACTCTGACCGTCGCGGGAATCGAGATCCAGTTCGGCAATCAGTGTCTGTTGATACAAGCCCGCCAGACGGCTTTCGGTGATCGCACGCAGACGGCCACGATTGACACCATCGTCATGGTAGTGATGGATGAGTGTGCGCCCATCGGGCAGGGTCTTTTCATGCACACGTCCGAAGGCATCGTAGGTGTAGCGAGTGACATACTGACGCCCGCCCAGCCAGCGTTCATGAACGTTCAGTCGTCCATCGCGGTCGTAACCATAGCGCTCGGCAGTGGCTTCGTTGATCGCCGCGACCAGGTGCCCGCTCGCATTGTCCCATTGCCATTCACTGCGGGAACTGCCGTCATCGCGCTCCGTCTGGCGGTTCGCGGCGTCGAAGCGAAAACGGACTTCGGTACCGTCAGCGAGAACGGAACCGGTCCGATTGCCGGCCTCGTCGTAGGCTCGCTCCACCCAACCACCGTCGGCACTGGCTTCGACCACCAGTTGTGCGAAATCATCGCGCAGCAACAGCGTGACATTGCCGCGCGCATCACGGACACGTTGTGGCAGGCCATGTACGTCGAGTTCCACATCGGTCCTGACACCATCGGCGCTGACATGGCTCAACTGCCGGCCATCACGAACCGAACGCGGTGCACCATCGTCTTCAGCCGGTTCAACCGAGCCGGATCGAAGAACCGGCCACTGCCGGGCGAGTCGGGAGTGGAGCGAGCCGTCTTCTTCGAAGCGTTGCTCGACACTGCCGGATATCCTGTCAGCCGAATCCAGCGCAAGGGACAATTGCCGAACGATCGAACCGGCGGCATCGATCTGCGTCAGACCCGTCAACCGACTGTCCCTGTCCAGCTCGGCATGGATGGCTCGGCCGAGATCATCGATGCTCGCCTCTGCACGACCCGCTTCGTCGTAGCGGATGCTCCGGCGCCGGCCGAAGGTGTCGGTGACCGAGATCAGCCGGCCATCTTCATCGTACTCGTACTGCACGACATTCTCGCCCTGACGTGCACTGAGTACCTGACTCCGGTCGTCGTAGGTGAGTTCGACCGGTGTACGTTCGCCCCAGCCGAAACGATTCGCTCTGCCCAGAGCATCATGTCCGGCAACATGGAACTCGGGTGCCTGCGAGGGCTTCACCGATACCAGGCGATTGTGCTGATCCCACTCGAATCGGACCCTGTCATCGGCGTCCTGTCTCGGACCGTCGATCTCGACCAGCCGGTTCCCGTCGTAGCGAAAATCCGTACGGCGTTGAACCGGCACGAAATCGATACCCGACAGCGTGAAGGACTGCAGTGTCTGCAACAACTGCGCGGTATCGTCCGGACGTACGGCCACCGGAGAAAAGCCCGATTCGGTCAGTCGAATCAGGCGCCCGGCGCTGACAGGGGCGATAATCGAGGTGCCGGACCTTCCTCGGCGGCAAGCGCATTCCGCTGACCGGCAACATCGGCAAGCAGGTCCTGCGCGGCTACGTCATCTGGCGAAAGATCAGCTTCGCGTCGCAGTCCTGCCAGGGATCAGTTCCGACCACTGTTCCTGAGTTGAGTGTTTGTCGGCACGGCCGGGAAACTCGGCATGTCCAGTCATCGATGCCGCAGAACGGCGTGTCAGGAACACATGACCTCGGATCAGGTACGAACCAGGCTGCCGTTCGACACACCGCGTCCCACTGGCTGGGACACCCTACTCGCTCACGCTCAATCCGAGTCTTCACCCTGAGCCGCCGCTGTCAACCAGTTCGACCTCCCCGGGCGCGCGGGGCCGAGAACCCATCCATGGCTCTTCTCGGCATTGCCACCCGGAAACATCACCCGTCACCACTCGACACCCGAATACTTCTTCACCAGCGGTTCCCAGAAATCCATCACCTCGCCTATGGTCAGATCTGAACGATCATTGAATGCACCCCTGACTTCCAGAAGCTCGTTCTCCGGCGTGATCTGGTTGAACAGCACCGCAAACCAGAAATGACTGCCTCGATCTGGCTGGAGCGTATTGATCCACGCCGCCCAGTTCTCACCCCCGGCGATCGGCAGTATCAGACCCTTCTGCCAGTCGACACCGTAGATTTCCATGAGATCTCCCGGATCACTGTTCTGAAGGTTCTTCCGCAACGGAAGGAATCCGTCACCCGTCTTCAGAGCTTTCTTCACCCCCATGGCCGGTCTTCAGGGCATGGCGGTCTGACGAGCGGTGGGCGTCGAAACTGAACGGGCTTGCCTCGGCTGCCACCACCTGCGTCTCTTCCTGATAGACCTTCGTGCGTTCATCGACGGCAAGA
>PDPU01000041.1 GCA_002746645.1 Gammaproteobacteria bacterium
CATCATTCCGACCGAGGCAGCACCTATACCGGAGGGGGTTTCCGCGAAGCTCTCTCGAGCAACGGTATCGTCTGCAGCATGAGCCGCAAGGGCGACTGCCGGGACAACAGTGTGGCCGAGAGTTTCTTCGCCACGATCAAGAAGGAGCTGATTCACCGGAGCTCGTTTGCGACTCACGCCGAGGCCGAGATCGCCATCTTCGAGTACATCGAAATGTTCTACAATCGAGATCGTCTGCATTCGGCCATCGGCTATTGCAGTCCCGTTGACTACCGACTGAAAAATGCAAGTCCGGCCCTGTCAACTTAACCCGATGTCTGCAAAACCGGGGGAATTCCATTTGCTTGCTGGAGTGTCATGTCTCGTTCACGATCATTGGTGTAATATTCTTCTTACGAGAGTGTGGTGACTTTCGGAAATTCCTCCTCCAAGTGGTATTGCGGCAAGGAGCCTCAGCGGTCAGGGACGACCCACCTTTTTTCACCCGCTCCATCTCCCGCTTGCCTGCCTTCATCGATGTTGCTGGTGTCTGATCACCCGCTTTCGTGTGCCTGTGTTCCGTGGAAGGGTGCCGTGATCATGGTGTTGTGTGAATTGTCCTTCTCGCATGCAGGTACTATTACCGTCCATGCCGCGCGGCAATGGGCTATCGTCGATGACAGTCGCTCCCATGGGTTCGTATACCAACACTGACCATATGGAAATGTGTGTGACATTAAACCCAAACAGCGCAGCAAGTCTTGCTACACTTCACTTTGATTTTTGCGCGACGTCGGTTACCCTCTCCATCGTGAGGAGCGTGTCGAAGCTGAACGATATCCGCCACTTGCGGGTCAAAGCTGAAGCAGTCTCTGCAACGATGTGCCAGCGCTGGATTCAAGCTTGGTGCTGTCCGGATGATGGTTGCGGCAACGCATCATGGTTGGCCTGCGGCTGGCGCAAGATCACGACAACCCCAAAACCGAGGATATGACTCAATGAAGAAGGTATTTGCTTTGTCTCTCATCGCTGCCAGCGTCATGCTGGTGGCCTGTGACGACGACGATGATGACGACACAACAAGTCCCACATCTGAAGTGGCTGCTCCGCCTGCTACTCCGGGTGTGGGTAACACTGCCTACGACGCGCTTGTCAACGACACGTCCGGTGCGGGCGGTACCAGCCAGTACTCTACGCTGATCGATCTGATCAAGCAGGCTGATCTGGAAAACACGCTCGACGATCCCTCCAAGACCTACACCATCTTTGCACCGAACAACGACGCTTTCGCTGGTGTTCAACCCCCGCAAGGTGACGAACTCAAGCGTCTGTTGAAGTTCCACGTAGCGGAAGGTGCAATTACTGGCAGTGACATTGACGCGGACATCACCTCCAAAGGCATGTACACCGTGACAACGTTGACCACTGACCAAGCCACGTTCGATATCACAGCGGCCGGTGAGAGCCCGGAAGGCAATCAGACGTATGTGGCCGATGGATCGGTTCAACTTTCTATCGGTGCTCCGGCTACTCCGGCTACCCCAGATGTTCCGGCTACTCCGGATGTTCCGGCTGTTCAGGTTGCCAAGGCCGATGATTCTGCCATGGGTGATATGGGTGAAGAAGGTGCCGGTGAAGAGGGTGCTGCTGGTGCCGGTGAAGAAGGCGCCGCTGGTGCCGGTGAAGAAGGTGCTGCTGGTGCCGGTGAAGAAGGTGCCGGTGAAGAAGGTGCTGCTGGTGCCGGTGAAGAAGGTGCTGCTGGTGCCGGTGAAGAAGGCGCCACTGTTGATGACGGCGCAGCAGGTGCCGGTGAAGCAGGTGCCGGTGAAGCAGGTGCTGGTGAAGCAGGTGCTGGTGGTGCCGGTGAAGCAGGTGCTGGTGGTGCAGGTGGAGCAGGCGCTGGTGGTGCAGGTGGAGCAGGCGCTGGTGGTGCCGGTGGAGCAGGTGCCGGTGGAGCAGGCGCTGGTGGTGCCGGTGGAGCAGGTGCTGGCGAAGCAGGTGCTGGTGAAGCAGGTGCTGGTGGTGCCGGTGAAGCAGGCGCTGGTGGAGCAGGTGCTGGCGAAGCAAGTACTGCTACCGCCGAACCGGGTGTTGTACACGGCCTTGCCGGTGTGCTGACTCCGCCGGCAATGCCTGAAGGTGGTGCCGGTGGTGCTGGCGAAGGCGGTGCCGGTGGCGAAGGCGGTGCTGGCGAAGGCGGTGCCGGTGGCGAAGGCGGTGCTGGCGAAGGCGGTGCCGGTGGCGAAGGCGGTGCCGGTGGCGAAGGCGGTGCTGGCGAAGGTGGTGCCGGTGGCGAAGGCGGTGGTGCTGCCGGTAGCGGTTCCATCGTGGAAGCCGTCAACGCTGATGCTTCTCTTTCCACTATCGTTACCGCGATCAATGCCGACTACAATGTCCAATCGTTTCAGGACAACGCCTGGACGGGTTTCCTGCCCACCAACGATGCTCTGTCTTCGGGCTTCACGCCTGAAGCTCAGAACACTGTAGCTGTTGGTGGAGCCTACACACCCCAGCAACTCATTGACATGGGCACTGTGACTGCCAACGGTGGTGCAACCTACACGATTGGTGGCACGGCTGACGCTCTGACCATCAACGGTCACACTGCAACCGTGATCGAAGGCACCGGTAACTCGGTCGTCTACAAGGTCGACGGTGATCTGAACGTTGGTGGCGGTTCCTGATCGATCTGAAGTAACGCCGAATCCGGTGGGATGATCTTTGCCGGATTCAGGTCAAGAGAAAGCCGGGTGCCTGTGTGGGCCCGGCTTTTTCATTGTGCGCCGAGCATGGCGCGAAGCGCCGTGATCGGTGCTTTCAAGCGGTAAGCGAAAGCGACCCGCGAAGTGACTTGGAGGTGAAAGTCCTCTGGGGGCCTTGGTAACAGGAACCCCTGGCTGAACAGCAACTGCATCGCCGCGAGGTGCTGTGGGAAGGAAGCTGAAGGCAAAACTCCGGCCTGACGAACAGGAATCGCATAGGAGGCATGTACCGCGTGGGTGAGGGTGCGATGAAACCTGAAACCCGAAGTTACCCGGAACGCGCTTATGTATATGCGGCAGGCAGGTGGAGTGAAGGTCACGCGTCTTACCTCGGGAGATCTGCCGATCTGCCCGTCAAGGGCTACTGCTGCCGAGAGGTGGCGGGATGGAGAGGCAGAAGTCAGCAGAGGCCATGGTAGTCCGGCGCACTACCGGACGAAGGGCCGAACAGGAGGAACAGACACGTTCTGTCCACTTCGATGACTCGATGGAGGTGCCGATGATGTCGGAAGCCCCGACACAGACCGATGCAAGGTCAGGCGGCGGAACCGCCGGGCCGCGTCGCCCTGCGCATCAAGCGAGTCCGGCAGTGGCCAGCTCGACGTGTCACCCATCAACGGATTTGATGGAGCAAGTAGTGTGTCGCGAGAATCTCGTGGCCGCCTGGAAGCGAGTCAAACGCAACCGTGGTACGGCAGGCGTTGATGGCATGACCATCGATGAGCTGATGCCGTGCTGCCATGCGCATTGGCCTCGCTTACGGGAATTGTTGTTGTCCGGCGATTATCGTCCGCAACCGGTCCGACGGGTCAGTATCCCGAAGGCGTCCGGAGGCGAGCGGCAGCTGGGCATCCCCACCGTGCTGGATCGCCTGATCCAGCAAGCGCTGCTTCAGGTTCTGCAGCCGATCTTCGACCCGCACTTCTCGGCGCACAGCTACGGCTTTCGTCCGGGGCGCAGCGCCCATGACGCGGTGAAAGCCGCTCAAGGGCATGTGGAAGCGGGTTTCCGATGGGTTGTGGATATTGATCTGGAGAGCTTCTTTGATCGCGTCAACCACGACGTGCTGATGGCACGGGTGGCATGGCGGGTCGAAGACAAGCGGGTACTTCGTCTGATCCGCCGGTATCTACAGGCCGGTCTGTGCGAAGGGGGCGTGGTGTCGACGAGAACGGAAGGTACGCCGCAAGGCGGTCCGCTCTCGCCACTGCTGTCGATCCTGCTCGATGAGTGGGACAAGGAACTGGAGAAGCGAGGTCACCGCTTCGCGCGCTACGCTGACGACTGCAACATCTACGTTGGGTCGAAGGCAGCGGGCGAGCGCGTTATGGCGTCGTGCGAACAGTTCCTGCGGCAGCGACTGCGTCTGAAGGTCAACGTCGCAAAAAGTCAGGTGGCACGACCCTGGAACGTGAAGTTCCTCGGCTACACCATGACGACACACCACAAGCCGCGCCTGAAGCCGTCACCGATTTCGGTGAAGCGGATCAAGGAACGGATACGGTGGCAACTGCGACGTGGCCGGGGGCAGTCACTGGGACGGGTGATCAGCGAGCTGACACCGGTGCTGCGTGGCTGGATCAACTATTACCGTTTGTGTGAAGTGAACGGCGTCATCGACGCCTTCGATCAATGGCTTCGCCGTCGACTGAGGGTGATTCTGTGGCGTTTCGCCGGCGCGGTATCGATGAGGCCCGAGCTCGTGCCTCCACCAGTAACGGTCGTGGGCCGTGGTGGAACGCGGGCAAGAGCCACATGAACCAAGCCTTTCCCACTTCGTACTTCAGGGCTGCGGGTCTCGTACCCTTGCTCGATCAGCTCCGTATACTACGGGCTTGTCCTACTTGAACCGCCGTGTACGGAACCGTACGCACGGTGGTGTGGGAGGTGGCGGCGGTGACGCCGCCGCCTACCCGATGATTGATTCGTGGCTCTGATCGCGGTTGTGTGTCGATCCGCTGCACTTGCAGAAATCGTCGGTCGGTGTTTTCCTGACTACTGAAATGCTGTCTCGAAAAAGCTCCTGAGTTTCCGCGAATGCAGCTTTGACGGCTTCATCGCTGCGAGCTTTTCCATGGCGAGTACACCGATGTCGAGATGCTGTGCCACCTGCTTGTGGTAGAAATCGGAGGCCATGCCAGGCAGCTTCAATTCCCCCTGCAAGGGCTTGTCCGAAATGCAGAGGAGGGTGCCGTAGGGCACGCGCAGGCGAAAGCCATTGGCAGCGATTGTTGCTGATTCCATATCCAGTGCAATGGCGCGGGATTGTGAGAGCCGCTGCACGGGTTCGCTGTGGTCCTGGAGCTCCCAGTTGCGGTTGTCGATCGAGGCCACGGTGCCGGTGCGCATGATGCGTTTCAGTTCATCGCTGTCGAGCCCGGTGGTTTTCGCCACGGCCTCTTCGAGCGCGAGCTGCACTTCGGCGAGTGCCGGGATCGGTACCCAGACCGGAATGTCGTTGTCGAGTACCTTGTCTTCGCGCACATAGGCGTGTGCGAGTACATAGTCGCCAAGTTCCTGCGAATTCCGCAGCCCCGCACAGTGCCCGAGCATGAGCCAGGCGTGCGGGCGCAGCACGGCAATGTGGTCGGTGATGGTCTTGGCATTGGAGGGTCCGACGCCGATGTTGACGAGCGTGATGCCGTTGTTGTCTTCAGCCTTGAGGTGATAGGTTGGCATCTGCGGCGCGCGTGCGGGTGGCTCGCCCGATGAGGGTTCGCTTTCGCCTCTGGAGATGATCACGTTGCCGGGTGCCACGTATTCGGTATAGCGGCTCTCGGGGTCGGCGAGGAACGTCATTGCCATGCGCCGGAATTCGTCGATGTAGAACTGGTAATTCGTGAACAGCACGAAGTTCTGGAAGTGCTCGGGCCAGGTTGCCGTGTAATGCAGCAGACGATGCAGCGAGTAGTCGATGCGCTGGGCCGGGAAGGGTGCGAGCGGCATGGGTACGCCCGGGTACTGCTTGTAGGTGCCGTTGACGATGAAGTCGTTGACGTGCGCAATATTGGGTACATCGAAGGCATCGCGAAGGTTCCGCGTGATTTCCTGCGGGCGCTGTGCGGCCAGAGTCGAGCCCGTTTCGAGTGCGAAGTGCAGTGGCATCGGGACATCGGACTCGGCAATCTCGACTGGCCGGTCATGGTTGGCGATCAGGAGTTCGAGTTGATGCAGGAGGTAGTGTTCGAACAGGCGCGGTTGGGTGATCGTGGTGGCGTAGACGCCGGGCTGGTCGACGTGTCCGTAGGAACGGCGCGAGTCGACGCGCTGGTAGCTGGTGTTCCTGAAACGGATCTGCGGGTAACAGGCGCGGTGTTTTCCTTCGGCCAGGCTGCCGTCGAGATAGCGTGCGAAGGCATCGCGCAGAAAGTGCGTGTTCCTGTCATAGATCTCGATCAGGCGTTCGACAGCGCGATGGGCGTCGTTGAAGTGTTCGGCGTCGAAACCGGCCGGTTTGATGATCGCGTCGGTCATGTATCAGGCGCTCTTGAATTCGCGCCAGAATAGCACGCGATCAGACCCGGCCTTGCACCCTTGTCGGATGCGCTGCGACGTTCAGCGATAGCGCATGTAAAGCGGAGCAGCGGCAGCGGCGAACAGCCAGAGGGTGCTCAGCCCGACGTCTCTCGACACGAGCCCGAGCGGGAACGCGGCCAGCGCAAAGCCGAGGGCGAGAGCCAGTTGTGACTGGTAGCTCTTCGCCAGCAGGTAGCTCACACCGCCTGACCTCCGCGCATGATCGAAAAAGCGCTTGTTGAACGCGAGGCGGAAATACAGCGAGCAGAAGGTTACCGCGACGAGCCCGAGTGCGCTCACCCAGTTGGCTTCGGTACCGACAAGCCACCAGCGCAGCAGCCATGATAATATGTACAGTACAGTGGCGAAGAGATAGATGCGGTTCGCCGGTAGTCGATCAATGTGGCTGCGGAGCAACCAGAACAGGATCGAGAATGACACGCTCAACAGCACGCTCGCGGCCCCGAGTCGCTCGAACGATTCGCCGAGCAGGGTATAGATGGCAAGCGTCCAGAAGTGGGACTCGAGAAACAGGAACAAGCCGTCGAGCAGGAAGATCTCGCGCGAGCGGTTGTTGTCATGCCAGCGCAGCGCCGTGGCGAAACCGAGATGCGGACTGGTCGGGCTGGTGGTCAGCGAACGGGATGATGCGGGCGGCAGAGGATGGTGTGAGATGCCGGGCAAGGCGCGGAGCGAGGTGTCCGCCGAGGTTTCGGGCGAAATGTCGGGCGAAATGTCGGGTGAAGTCTCGGGCGAGACGGGAAACGGCGCCGGTGCGAGCAAGGGCTCATCAATGTCCTGAATCGATGCAAGTACCTTCAGCGTGACGATCGTGGTGATGCCTGCGAGGACCATCAGCAGCAGTGGGCCTGCAGTCGTCGCCAGAGCCCAGCCGCCGATCAGGATTCCCGCCTTCAGAAACGCGCCGACGACAATCTGCAGGTTGCCGTAATGGCGGCCGGCATTGTTTTCGCCGAGGCGCTGCAGAAAGAGGGTGCGTTGTGTGCTCCAGAAAAACGCATTGGCGACACCGATCGTCAGGCCGAGCATGAGGATCAGTCCCAGCGCAGTCAGTGAGGGTGCAGATGCGTCCCCAGTCGGGGAGCCGGGAACACCGGTAATGCCGGGGCGCCAGGCCAGCAGCGCCGGCAGGCTAACGGCAGCAAGCTGCCAGAGGAAACTTGATGTGAGCAACCGCCCGAGGCTTGCGCCTTGTGCCTGTCTTTGCCAGGGGCCGAGCGCAAGCAGAAACCCCGTGCCGGTCGCTGCGATGAGCAGGCAGAGTTCCCGCATGCCATGCCCGAGATCGAACACGAGTACCGGCACGTAGAAGGGCAGCAACCCGATCAGCAGCGACTGCGAGGCGAGGAACCAGTAGAAGAGTTGCCGCGGTCGCGCGCGGCTGGCCGCCGGGGTGTCGTCACCACATCCGGGTTCGCGTACTGGCATCGGTAAACGGTCTGACCCGGCCTCTCCGTCTGTCTCCGCTGTGCGGTCAGGTTCGGATGATGCGCGAACGGCGTCAGAAGGTCTGCGCGCCATCGACCTTGAACTCTTTCATCCGGTGATGAAAATCGGCAAGGTCGTCCACCGGGCCGAAGCGCGGGAACTCGTGCATGCGGGTGAAGGGCCGCGAGTTCACTTCGAGAAGAATGCACTTCTGTTCACGCCAGTCGGTTTCCATCCCTTTCTCGAGAATGATGTCGATGCCGAACAGTCGCGCGTCGAAGAGTTTCACGACCTTCAGGAACAGCTCGCGATTGGCCGCGGGAATGGTGCTTCTGTTCACGGTCTCGACAACACCGCCGGAAGCCAGGGTAAGGCGATGAAACAGCGTCACGCGTTCGCCATCCCAGGGCACCGAGTGTTCATCGAGGCCTTGACGAGCGAGGTGGCGACGGGTTTCCGCGTTGAGCCGGAGCGGACGCACGGTGGGAAAGAGCTGCATTTCTTCGCGTACGGCGTTTTCCGCGTCAATGAGCGTGGCGATGCTGTCCCTGCCGTTGCCGTCCACATAGGGTGGGTAGCGGCGGATGACCGACACGAGGTCGGTGTCGGTTGCGAGCACACGGTAGTTGACGCCTTCGAGATAGCGCTCGACGACGCTGCTCGGCCACCAGAGTTTCACGAGGGCCATGGCGCGCCAGAATTCGCCGGCGTTGTTGATCGGGAAATGGCTGCCGCGCGAGAAGCCACCCACGTTGGGTTTGATGCAGAGCGGGTAGCCGTGTTCCCTTGCAAAGCGCCAGGCCTTGAGGGGGTTCACGAACACGAGCCCCGCCGCGTGCGGCAGATCGTTTGCCGCGAACATATCGCGCGCGAGCTTCTTGGAACGGCTTGCGCGTCGCACCTCGAGGGTGTTGTAGTTCGAGCAGCCGTTCAGGAAATGACGGCTGATCCATTGATAGAGAAGCGTTTTGGGAGACTTCATGCGGAACTCGGCTCCTGGCAGATCAGGGCCGCTCATGGCGGCTGCGACGCCCGGGCCTTGCTGGCGGCGCTCCCATCAGTGTCGCACGGTGATCTGCTCGTCGTCGAGCACAGGATTCTCCGGTGTTGGCTGCGTGTTGCCGGCGAGGCTGCGATGGCTGTTGCCGTAGCGCAGCATGCTCAGGAAAATCGGCGCCGGCTCGGGATCACGCGGTGCTGCCCTGGTGGCAAGCGCCAGTGTGTGCATGGCGTGGCGGATGAAGCGCCAGCGAGTCCTCCAGTCGAGTTGCCTGTCGAGGAGGTTGATCGGCATCGGCAGGTAGAGATTGATCTCGATGACCTTGAACTGGCCTTGCACGAGCGCATCGATGGAATCGGCACGCACGCTCATGCGGCTGATGCCGAAACGTCCGACTTCGCCGACCCAGGCCGCAAGCTGTTGTTGCGAGGCGTCGTCGAATTGTGCGGTGATGTCGCGGTAGCATGTGTTGCCGTTGTGCTTGCTGTTGACGGGCAGGTGTTCGCTGGTATTGACCGCTTCGGTCACGGTAACGACATCGCGATGCTCGTCGTCACGATCGACGTCGATGACGAAGATTTCGAATTCGCGCGCGCCGTTGGCCGCTTCCTGCATGAGGTAGCGTCTTGAATCGCGGCCGACGCGTTTGCGCAGGGCGTCGAGTTCGTCGGCGTTGTCCACGCGCTCGACACCGTGAGAATTCTGTCCCCACTCGGGTTTGAGGAAGACCGGCCATTCTTCGGGCTGGATGGCCCCGTTGTCGACAGCCTGCCAGAGGTGCCAGCGATCGGGGATGAGGCGGTCGATGGCGCGTTTCGAGAAGACGCCCTCGCGCTTCGAGAAATACGCGGCGTTGATCTGCCAGTAGCGCCAGGGCCCCACGCCTGTGCGCAGACAGTACAGGATGTACGTGATGACCAGGAGAATCGTGATGTGCATGGAAATGTAGCCGCGCTGGTTTCGAGCGTTGTGAGTCGGTCCGGTGAGGTCTGGCCGGAATTGTCGATGATTGTTTGCCGAGCGGGGCCGAAGCATTGCACCGCGAATGTGGCGACCTGCGTGTGCCCCTGGTTGCCTGCTGTCCGATGTCGGTGATGCGGATCAGTCTCGTGTAACACACCATCCGGGTATTCACTTCGTGACTGCTCCGGGCCATTCTGACAGCATTCAATGCACCACGCTCCTCTGGTTTGGCTACAAGTTGGAGAGCCACGTGCGCCGGAACCCGCAAGCGGGGTCAGTCCAGGTACGGCAGGCGCCTCTCGCAGGGCCGCCAGGTGCTGCTGACAGGTGCTCGGGCTCGGCTGACAAAACACTTGCAATGGCGAAAACTGCATTGCACTATGCGGTACAATGCTCCGATTTACCCCGGCGGCAATCGCCGGGCCGGTGGTGCTGTCATCCAGTGGCAGTTCGCGGCCCGGCCGTTGCCGTTGGCGATTCGGGTTTTCTGCACGTATCGGCAATGCCTGCAACCACAGCGTTTGCAGGGCCTTGCCGACACGGGCAATCAACGTGACCTCGTGAGTACACCATGACTGACCTCTCCAAATACCGGAACATCGGTATCTTTGCCCACGTGGATGCGGGCAAGACCACCACCACCGAGCGCATCCTCAAGCTCACCGGCAAGATCCACAAGACCGGCGAAGTCCACGATGGCCAGGCCACCACCGACTTCATGGAGCAGGAGCAGGAGCGAGGCATCACCATCCAGTCGGCCGCCACGAGCTGCGAATGGGACGGTCACCGCCTCAACATCATCGATACTCCCGGACACGTCGACTTCACCGTCGAGGTGTACCGTTCGCTGAAGGTGCTCGACGGTGGTATCGGTGTGTTCTGTGGTTCGGGTGGTGTCGAGCCGCAGTCGGAAACCAACTGGCGCTATGCCAACGAATCCGAAGTGTCGCGTCTGATCTTCGTCAACAAGCTTGATCGAATGGGGGCGGATTTCTACCGCGTCGTCAAGCAGATCAAGGACGTGCTCGGCGCGAAGCCTCTCGTCATGACGCTGCCGATCGGCACCGAGTCGGACTTCAAGGGAGTGGTCGACCTCATGACCCAGAAGGCACTTGTCTGGGACGAGTCGGGCGATCCCGCTGCCTATGAAGTCACCGATGTCCCGGCCGACATGGAGGCCGATGTGGCCAAGTGGCGCGAGGAACTGGTCGAGACGGCGCTCGAACAGGACGACGACGCCATGGAAGCCTACCTCGAAGGCGAAGAACCCTCGCTCGACACACTCAAGGCCTGCATCCGCAAGGGCACCATCAACCTCTCGTTCTTCCCGACCTTCTGTGGCTCGGCCTTCAAGAACAAGGGCATTCAACTGGTGCTCGACGGTGTCGTGGATTATCTCCCCGATCCCACCCAGGTGAAGCCGCAGCCTGAAGTCGATCTCGAAGGCAACGAAACCGGCGAATTTGCCGAGGTGGATCCGAGCCATCCGCTCCGTGCCCTCGCGTTCAAGATCATGGACGACCGTTATGGCGCTCTGACCTTCATTCGCGTCTATTCGGGTGTCATGAACAAGGGCGATACGATCATGAATACCTTCACGGGCAAGACCGAGCGAATCGGTCGCATCGTGGAGATGCACGCCGATGACGTGAAGGATCTCGACAGCGCGCAGGCCGGTGACATCGTGGCCGTCGTGAGCATGAAGAACGTGCAGACCGGCCATACCCTGGCCGATCCGAAGCAACCTGCCACGCTCGAGCCGATGGTCTTCCCCGATCCCGTCATCTCCATCGCGGTCAAGCCGAAGGACAAGGCCGGCAACGAGAAGATGGGGGTCGCACTCGGCAAGATGATTGCCGAGGATCCCTCCTTCCGCGTCATGACCGACGAGGAAAGCGGCGAAACCATCCTCATGGGCATGGGCGAGCTGCACCTCGACATCAAGATCGATATCCTCAAGCGTACCCACGGTGTGGAAGTCGAGGTCGGCAAGCCGCAGGTGGCCTACCGCGAGACCATCACGCAGCGCATCGAAGATTCCTACACCCACAAGAAGCAGTCGGGTGGTTCGGGTCAGTTCGGCAAGATCGACTACGTCATCGAGCCGCTCGAAGCCGGTTCCGGTTTCGAGTTCGAGTCGGTAGTCACCGGCGGTAACGTGCCGCGTGAATACTGGCCGGCCGTGCAGAAGGGCTTTGAACAGAGCATGGACGAAGGTGTGCTCGCGGGGTACCCGCTGCTCGACTTCAAGGTCACGCTGGTCGACGGCGGTTTCCACGCAGTCGATTCCTCGGCACTGGCTTTCGAAATTGCTGCCAAGGCTGCTTACCGCCAGTCAATACCGAAGGCCGGCCCGCAGCTCATCGAGCCGATCATGAAGGTGGACGTGTTCACCCCCGAAGATCACGTCGGTGACGTCATCGGTGACCTCAACCGTCGCCGTGGCATGATCAAGTCACAGGAGCCGGGTGCCACGGGTGTGCGCATCAAGGCCGATGTGCCGCTTTCGGAAATGTTCGGTTACATCGGTGATCTGCGCACCATGACCTCGGGTCGTGGCCAGTTCTCGATGGAGTTCGGCCACTACATGCCATGTCCGAAGAACGTGGCCGAAGTGGTCATCAAGGAAGCTCAGGAACGAAAGGCCAGGGCTTGATCGTCTCGGTACCGTCAACTCGGGCTTCGGCCCGAGTGTACGGGTTCGAGAACCCTGGCCGAGTGCATTGGTCCGGGTGCGCGGGTCGGAGTAGGTTGGCCCGAGTGCGCAGGCCCTGAAAATCCGTGGGGATTCTTTCCCCGTCATCATGCAGCCCTTGTCGAACCCATGACCTTGTCGATGCACACTGCCACGAGCCACACTCCTGCCACCAGACACGCCACGGCGAGTGACAGCGCGAGCAGCAGGCTGCGTCTTCTCGTCGCGGGTCTGTTTGGTGCCTTGCTGGGTGCCTGTGGTGGTGGCTCCGATGGTGGAGATGCCGCCTTCGTCATGGAAGACTACGACGGCAACTGGTACATGGACATCCAGGTCGGGAACGATGCCTCGAGTGAATGCAAGGAGGCATCGGCACGCCTTGAAGTGGCCAGTGGCGTGATCGATGGAACGCTCTTCAACAATGCGGCGGGCGGATTCAAGGGGTCGATCATGAACGACCAGAACCTGTCGGGTACGGTCGCTGCAAACGCGGCCGGGCAGGTGCCCACGGAATTCACCGGCTCGGCAGAAGGCGGCAATCTGGCGGGAGAATGGTCCGACGATGCCGGTTGCCTCGGTACCTGGTCAGCGCGCCGCGTCGATAACGTCATGGTCAGCGACTACGATGGCGAATGGCTTGTCGACATTCCGTCGAGCGACAAGGATGCAAGCGACTGCAAGGATACCAGCGGGCGCATGCGACTGGATGGGGGTATCATTGTCGGCAAACTCGGTGAGAATGACGCTTCCTATTCGGCCGTACTCAGGGATGACGGTTGGATCGACGAAGGTGTGGCCTTCGAACCGGGTGAGACGCCCTATGCACGCTTTCATGGCACGGCGACCGGCCCCGATCTGCTTTCCGGACGCTGGCGGTATCCCGGCAATGAATGCTTCGGCACCTGGAGTGCCACGCGCGCACAAGGTGCGGACACGGGTACAGACACGAACGCGGACACGGGTGCAGACACGAACGCGGATACGGACGCGAACACGAACACGGATACGAACACCGACACCGACACGAACACCCATACAGACACGGGTACGGTTACGAATACCGACACGGTCGAGAACGCAGACGAGTACTGACTTCAGTCACTGCTGCCCGCGTGCGTGAGCCTGCATGGGCTGTTCATAGTATCGGATCAAGCCTCGTGCCCGCATCGACGGTGGAATGCCGTGACTTCGGAACCACGCATGAAAAACTCAGGTTACTTCGGGCGCTTCGGCGGCGCCTTCATTCCGGAAATTCTCGTCCCCACTTTCGATCAGCTCGAGTCGGCCTTTCTCGACGCGAAGGATGACCCGGACTTCTGGGAAGAATACCGTCAGTTCATGGCGAGCTATTCGGGACGCCCCACGCCCATCACGCCGCTCGAGAATCTCGGTCGTGAACTGGGTGGTGCACGCATCTACGCCAAGCGCGAGGATCTCAATCACACTGGCGCGCACAAGGCCAACAATGTCATGGGGCAGGGGCTTCTGACCCGGCGCATGGGCAAGACCCGCGTCATTGCCGAAACCGGTGCCGGACAGCACGGCGTGGCGACCGCCACGATGGCAGCGCGATTCGGTTTCGAGTGCACCATCTACATGGGTGCGCACGATGTGGAAAGGCAACGCCCCAACGTGTTCTGGATGGAACAGCTCGGTGCCTCGGTCGTTCCCGTCGAGGACGGCAGCCGGACGCTCAAGGATGCGATCAACGAAGCCTTCCGCGACTGGGTCACCAACATGGACAATACCCATTACGTGCTCGGTACGGCCTGCGGTCCGCATCCGTTCCCGGAAATGGTCAGCTGGTTCCAGTCCATCATCGGCATGGAAGCGCGGCAACAGATGCTCGACATGACCGGCAGGCTCCCCGATCGCGTGTACGCCTGCGTCGGTGGTGGCTCGAACGCCATGGGGATCTTCAGTGGTTTCATGGATGACGCGGAGGTCGAACTCATCGGTGTCGAAGGCGGGGGGCGCGGGCAAGGCATCGGCGAACACGCCGCGCGGCTCGCCTACGATGACGCGAGCGTCGGCGTCGCCCAGGGCTACAAGACCTTCTTTCTCCAGGACGCCGACGGCCAGATGCAGGACACGCACAGCGTCTCGGCGGGGCTCGACTACGTAGGCGTCTCGCCGATTCTCTCCGATTTGTCGGAGAGCGGTCGTGTCCGCTTCGAAGCCGCCGAAGACCGGGACGTGGTCGCCGCCATGCAACTCACGGTCAGGAGTGAAGGCCTGATCCCGGCGCTCGAATCCTCGCACGCTTTCGCCCAGGCCTACCGCGAAGCGCCGTCGATGAACTCGGATGACATCATCCTGATCAACCAGTCAGGTCGCGCCGACAAGGACATCTTCACCGTGGCCGACGCCGTGGAGGATCCCTTGTGGCGTGAGTTCATCATCCGCAAGGCGGCCGAATACCAAACGTCACAACGCCAACGGTAATCACTCATGCTCGAAGCCGCCATCCGCGAAAGACTCAAGCAGAAAGAGCTGCTGCTGATGACGCACATCGTGCTTGGCTACCGCGACTTCGACGAATCGCTGCGCGTCGTCGAACGCATGGTCGAGGCAGGCGTCGATCTCATGGAACTGCAGATTCCATTCTCCGAGCCCATGGCCGACGGCCCCGTGATCCTGCACGCCAATGCCGCGGCACTGAAGGCGGGAGCCACGGTGGAGCGCTGTTTCGAAGTGGCCGAGGGCATCACGAAGCGCTTCGACATTCCCTTCCTGTACATGACCTACTACAACATCCTGTTCCGCCAGGGTGTTGCCGAGTTCGTTGCACGGTGCTCGCGTATCGGTATCCAGGCCTGCATTGTGCCGGACCTGCCACCTGATGAAGGCCGCGAGTATCTCGAGGCGATGCAGGCCGCCAGCCTGGCACCCGTGCATATCTTCACACCCAACACCGATGATGCACGCATGCGCTATCTTGACGCCAATTCCGCCGGCATGATCTACTGTGTGGCACGCAAGGGTGTCACCGGCAGGAACACCGACTTCAACGAGGACATGAGCGATTACCTGGCGCGCTGCCGCGCCGCCACGGATCTGCCGCTTGCGGTCGGCTTCGGGTTGAAGTCGGCGGAAGACGTCGCTTTCCTTCGCGGCAAGGCCGATATCGCCGTGGTCGGGTCGGAAACCATTCGTGTGCTCGAGCGCGAAGGCGTCGATGCCGTCGAGACGTTCATCCGCAGTCTGCTTGTGCCCTGACGTTCCGGGAGTGTCCTGCGTATGTGACCACGCAGAATCCGCGCGCCCGACGTGCCTGTCAGTGCCCTGATTTCCCGAATCATTCGAATGTCCATGAACACGAAGCAGCCACCGAACATACTGATCTTCATGGTCGATCAGTTGAACGGCACCTTGTTTCCGGATGGGCCGGCGGATTGGCTGCACACACCGAACCTCAAGCGCCTCGCAGAGCGTTCCACGCGCTTCGTGAATGCCTATACCGCGTCGCCGCTCTGTGCGCCGGGGCGAGCAAGCTACATGTCGGGGTTGCTGCCCTCGCGCACTCGTGTTTACGACAACGCTGCCGAGTTTGCCTCCGACATCCCCACCTACGCGCATCACCTGCGTCGCGCGGGTTACCACACCTGTCTGTCGGGCAAGATGCACTTCGTGGGGCCCGATCAACTCCACGGTTTCGAAGCGCGCCTCACCACCGACATCTATCCGCCGGACTTCGGCTGGACGCCTGACTATCGAAAGCCCGGCGAGCGAATCGACTGGTGGTATCACAACCTGGGTTCGGTGACGGGGGCCGGGGTTGCAGAAATCACCAACCAGCTCGAGTTCGACGACGAGGTGGCCTACCATGCAACCCGCAAGATCTACGACATGGCACGGGGGCATGACGAGCGCCCCTGGTGTCTGACGGTCAGCTTCACTCACCCGCACGATCCCTACGTGGCACGCCGGAAATACTGGAATCTCTACGAAGACTGCGAACATCTTCTGCCCGAGATCGAGGCCTTCGACTATCTGCAGCATGACCCGCATTCCAGGCGCATCTTCGATGCCAACGACTGGCGCAACTTCGACATCACCGAGAATGACATTCGCCGCTCGCGTCGCGCCTATTTTGCCAACGTGAGTTATCTCGACGACAGGATAGGCGAGATTCTCGACACACTTGATGCCACCCGTCAGGAAGCCATCGTCATGTTCGTTTCCGATCACGGCGACATGCTGGGCGAGCGCGGACTCTGGTTCAAGATGACCTTCTTCGAAGGCTCGGCCCGGGTGCCGCTCATGATTGCGGCACCCGGCATGCCCGCTGGCAGCGTCTCGCTGCCGGTATCCACGATCGATGTCACACCCACGCTCTGCGATCTCGCAGGTGTTGCCATCGACGAGATCGCCCCCTGGGTCGAAGGGGAAAGCCTCGTGCCGGTGGCCAACGGAAACGCTCGATCAAAGCCGGTCGCGATGGAGTATGCGGCCGAGGCATCCTACGCGCCGCTCGTGGCGCTGCGTGACGAACGCTACAAATACACCCGCTGTTCGCTTGACCCCGAACAATTGTTCGATCTCGCGGCCGATCCGCACGAACTCGTGAACCTCGCCGACAAACAGAACGGGGCGCGAAACGGGGCGCAAATTGATGCCGAGGCCGTCGCTGCGCTGCAGCGATTCCGCGTCCTCGCCGATGAGCGCTGGGATCTCGACGCTTTCGATGCGGCCGTGCGCGAGAGCCAGGCGCGGCGCTGGGTGGTGTACGAAGCACTCAGGAACGGTGCTTACTTCCCCTGGGATTTCCAGCCGCTGCAGAAGGCTTCCGAGCGCTTCATGCGCAACCACATGGATCTCAATGTGGTGGAAGAGAAGCAGCGGTTTCCACGAGGCGAGTAAACTGCGCTGGCCTGACCGGCGGGGTGAGTGTTAGGGTATGCCGCAATCATTCCACCCTGTTAGCAGGAGCACGTCATGTCCGGAGCTGCCGAACCTGTCACCATTGTCTGTCCGCACTGCCTCGTCAGCAATCGCGTGCCGAAAAACCGGCTTGACGATTTACCTCGCTGTGGCAAGTGCAAGGACGTGCTGTTCACCGGCAAACCCGTGGCGCTTGACGATGGCGGTTTTCAGAAGATGTTCAGAAACAACGGCACGCCGGTACTGGTGGACTTCTGGGCCGAGTGGTGTGGTCCCTGCCGCCAGATGGCACCGGCTTTCGAAGCTGCCGCCGCCCGGCTGGAACCGGAATTGCGGCTCGTCAAGGTGAATGTGGATGAAGCGAAGCAGGCTGCGGCGCAGTTTGCCATCCGCAGCATTCCGACCCTCGCGCTGTTGAAGGACGGCGGTGAAATCGCCAGTCAGCCCGGTGCCATGAGCGAGAACCAGATCGTGGAATGGGTGCACCACGTATTGCCGCCCGAGCCACCACTCTGAGACTGTCGGCGTAACCGTGCCCGCCAGCAAAGGGCGGTGGGCGAAACCTGAGTTCGAATCGACATGCCCATACTGAACCCCACCGGGCAGCAGGCCCGGATCGAATTCCTCGCCGTGGTATCGGGCGAGAAGGGTATTGCATCCACCGCGGTCGATAGCCTGACCCTCGACTTCGGCGGCATCGTCGGTGACACCCACTACGGCAGCACACGCGCTTCCTGCGCGCGCGTGCAACGCCAGTACCCGAAAGGCACCGAAATCCACAACTGCCGTCAACTGTCGGTGCTGAGCCTCGAGGAGATCGAGCAGATACGGCAGGCCATGGACATCGCCGAACTCGACCCGACGTGGCTCGGTGCCAGTCTTGTCATATCGGGCATTCCGGATTTCACGCATGTGCCGCCCGCCTCGCGCCTCATTGCCGAGAACGGTACCGCCATCGTGATCGACATGGAAAATGCGCCCTGCCGGTTCCCGGGCCTGGTCATCGAGGAGCGCTTTCCCGGCAAGGGAGCGCGCTTTCCTCGGGAAGCACTTGGTCGCCGTGGTGTAACCTGTTACGTCGAGCGCCCCGGCACCCTCGTGAAGGGCGATACTCTGCAACTGCATTGTCCGCCGAAAAACAACTGGCAGGGCTGGCCTTGAGCACCATGCCGTTTCGGCACACCAGCTTCCTGCGGCTCCCGACCCAGGCGCGACGCGACCCCTAACCCAGCCACGGCGTGTCCCCACCGAGCAGGATCAGCCAGGGGCGATCGGCCTTGAACGCGTCGGCCACCGTACCTTCGAGCGCGAAGCTCGATGCGGGCCGCTCCACTGCACAGCCACAGGCTTCGGCCACGAGATCGATGTCATAGGCCGCGTCGTTTTCCCAGACGATGATCGGCAGGGCATGACCCTGTGCACCGGCTACCGGCAATTCCTGTACGGCAGCAAACAGTCCGTCGTTGTCCGTCAACACCGCGACCGATGCTTCGGGAAACGCGCCGCGCACCCCCATCGCTGCAGGAATGGCGGTGCCGGTTACGCCAAGACCGTTCGGATGCAGGAAGTGCCCCGGAGAACGTGTCGGCAGTGTCAGCGCTGCGTTGGCGGCGAGTTCGCAGGCGTCGGTGCTCCAGACGGTTCCCTCGGGTGCATGGTGTTGAATGAGGTTGATCAGGTGCGCGTGCTGGCGTTCGATGGGCGTCAGGCGGCTGTCGATATCATCACGGATCACCTTCGAGATGTAGAATACCCATTGTCGATCGGCAATGCCCCCCGTACCAATGGCCTTGCGCAGGCGCGCGATCGTGGCGGTGGCGTCACCGACCAGCTCGATATCCGGATGGCCACCGCTTCTCATGAGTGCCGGGTCGTGATCGATCCGAATGAAGTCACCGGAGAATGCAATCGAGTTGCGGCCGGTATCGACGGGATCGAGCGCCGAGCCAACCACCAGCAGCACGTCCGCCTTGTCGATACGGTTCTGTAGTTCGTCACGCCCGACCGCTGCGCCGAGCGACTGCGGGTGGTCGTCGGGCACGATGCCCTTGCCGGCCACGCTCGACACGACAAGTGCACCGGTCATCTCGGCGATGGCGACAAGGTCCTGACCGGCACCCAGTGCACCGCGACCGATGATCATCACCGGACGCAGCGGTGTCGTCCGCAGGAGCTGTGCGGCGGCTTCGATGTCGCGGTCGCTCGGCGTTCTGCCCGTCGCTGAAGCGGTTGGCTCGGCGGTCGCTGCGGTTGTTGCGGCGATTGCCCCCGCGGTTGCCGAATCCGTGGCGGTTGCCGGGTTCGGGTCGTCCGAATGTGCATCGTGACATGCCTCGAGCACTGCACGTGGCAGCACGAGATGCGTGGGTCTGGCGCGTCCTTCACCGAAAGCACGCCATGCGTCGTTGAGTGCGGCGGGCAGATCCGCCAGTCGCTCCACGCGACGCGAAACGGCCGTGAGTGGTCGGCTCAGGGGCGTGAGGTCGAGCAGTCCCGTGTCGGTCTGCAGGGAGAGCAGCAGCAGCGGCACACTGTCCGTGCGCGCCTGGGCCAGCACCGCGAGTGCATCGAAGCTCTCGCCATCGGCGCGGACCAGAGCAACCGCCGGTGCACCGCTCGCACGCGCCGCCCCTTCGGACATGAGCGCGGCGCCGCGGCCGGTACGTGCGCGCTGCAACCGCAGCGTGTCCGGCAGCCCGGGATCGAAGGTACCGAAGACCGTAGCGACCCCGCGTTGCGCCAGCCACCGAAACAGCGCGTCGGTACCACTCATCGGCATGGCATGTTCCCCTTTCCTCAATCAGCGTCCTGCGGCCGCCTGTCAGTCACAGGCGCATTCTAGCGGGCTTTATACTCCGTGCAGGGCCGTGCCAATGAACAGATTTCCGGGAGAACACGTCATGGGCCTTGTCGGCAGCGAAACCTATCCTCCCATGCAGCGTCGTCTGCGGCTCGGCATCGTCGGTGGTGGCCGCGGCGGCCTTGTTGGCCAGTGGCACTGGATCGGTGCGCGGCTCTCGAATCGCTGGGAACTTGTCGCCGGCGCGCTGTCGTCGAAGCCCGAACGTGCCCGTGCATCAGGAAAGGACTGGCAGCTTGCCGATGACCGCATCTACACGGATTTTCACGCAATGGCGGAAGCCGAGGCAGCGCGTGAGGACGGTATCGAGGCGGTAGCCATCTGCACGCCCAACTGGACACATCGCGAGATTGCCGAGGTGTTCATCAAGGCCGATATCGACGTCATCTGCGACAAGCCGCTGGCGCTGACGCTTGATGATTGTGATGCCCTTGAAATGGCACTGTCAGGGAAGAACCTCGTGTTCGCACTGAGCTACCCCTACGTCTACCATCCCATGGTGCGGCAGGCGCGCGAAATGGTGCGTCTCGGTGCCATTGGCGAGGTGCGTCAGGCGCTGGTGGAGTATGCACAGGACTGGGCCACGGCCGCGCAGGGCGACGACAACAGGCAATACGCCTGGCGACAGGATCCGGCCAGAGTGGGACGTGCCTCGGCTACCGGTGACATCGGCACCCACGCCTTGCAGCTGCTCGAATGCGTCAGCGGGCTCGAGGTCACGGCATTGCGTGCCGACTTCCACACCTGCGGTGCCGCGAAGCCGATGGAAGACACCGCGTTCATGAATCTCAGGCTCGGTGCGCGGAAAGTGCCGGCCAGCCTGTGGATCAGCCAGGCCGCTCCCGGCAACCACGGTGGTCTGACCTTGCGCCTCTATGGCGAAAAGGGCGGGCTCGCCTGGCATCAGGAAACCCCCGAAGTGCTGCGATACACGCCACTCGACGAGCCCGAGCAGACGTTCGTGCGCGGTCACGGAGCGGGAATGCTGCCGGCAGCCGAACGGATGGTCACGCTTCCGCGCGGCCATGGTGAAGCGCTCTCGGACGCCTGGGGGAATCTCTACCGCGAGATCGCGATTGCGGTCGAAGCTCGCCGCAACGAGTGGAAACTGCCGGAAGATCTTCTGATGGTGCCCGATATCGCCACAGGTATTCGTGGTGTGCGGTTCGTGCATGCCGCGGCCGACAGTCACGAAACCGGTGGAGCGTGGCAACTGCTCTGACGACCGACCACGGTGGCGGCAATCGTTGTGACGACCGATCACGATAGCGGCAATCGCTGTGACGACAGCTCACGGCATGAGTGCTATGGTGCGCTCATGAATGTCACAGCACTCATCATGTCCACCGGCGTCTTCTGCGCCGCAGGTCTGCTTGCCCCGCGCGCCGACGCCAATGCCTTTCCTGCCGCCAACGATCTCTGGCGCCTTTCGGCCGACGAGCACCTCATCATCAACCGCGGTGGTCCGGTTCATGATCTCGGCGATGTCAATGGCGACGGTCACGACGACATCGTGCTGGCTGCAGGTTCGGGCAGTGCACGCGTCGTCTTCGGGCCAACCACGGGCAACAACGGCCGCCTCGACGTGACTCTGCAGGGCGGCGTAGGCGGCTTTTCCATCGAGGGCGACTTCTCGCATGTCGGTGGTGGCGAAGACTTCAACGGCGACGGCATCAACGACATCGCGGTATCGGGCCCCGGTGTGGCGCACGTGGTATTCGGCCGCCGCGGTGAGTTTCCGTCGGCGCTGGTCGCCGAGGAACTCGACGGCAGCAACGGATTCAGCGTGGAAACCTTCGGCATCACCTCGGTTGCGCTGGTGCCGGACATCAACGGCGATGGTCTGGCCGAACTCGCCGTCGGAAACCGAGAGGCCGATGCGCCGGGGTTTCGTGATGCCGGCATGCTCACCGTCGTCTTCGGCCAGTCCACGCCGATGCCTGCTGCCACACGGCCCTTCGCACTCGGACCTGCGCAGGGCTTCATTGCCTACGGCGAAGACACGCTCGATCAGCTTGGCTGGTCGGTGGGTGCGGCAGGAGATCTCAACGGTGATGGTCTGCACGATCTCGTTGTGGGTGCGCCGGGCGTTGACGTGAATGACATCGATGATGCCGGGCGCGCCTACATCATCTTCGGAAATCGAGACATGCCGATCCGATGGGATCTGGCTGCACTCGACGGCAGCGACGGATTCAGATTCAACGGCCGTGGTGTCGAACACGCCGCTGGTCAAGCGGCACGCCTCGCGGGCGACCTGAACGGTGACGGTATTGACGATCTCGCCATCGGTGCTCCGGGCATGGGGCCCTTCGGCAACCCCAACGCACACCCGGGTGAGGTCGCGGTGGTCTTCGGCAGCGCTGCGATTCCCGCCACGCTCGATGCCGATGCACTCGATGGCGAGAACGGATTC
The DNA here is from genome assembly GCA_002746645.1 of Gammaproteobacteria bacterium. Taxonomy (GTDB): domain Bacteria; phylum Pseudomonadota; class Gammaproteobacteria; order Granulosicoccales; family Granulosicoccaceae; genus Granulosicoccus. The sequence goes on from PDPU01000041.1 coordinate 22,525, forward strand.
GTGGTGCTCGGTGAGCGCGGCGGAACCGTACCCGAACGCGAGGGCTTCGTGGCCTGGGGAGACAGACTTGGCGTATCGGCCAGCGTGGCCGGTGACATCAATGCCGACGGTCACGATGACATGATCATCGGCGCGCCCTACACGATCATCAACGAACAACGTCGTGGCAACGGCAGTGTCTACGTCGTCTACGGCCGCCCCGCAGGCGACGCTTTCCCGGCTCTGCTGCCGGTAACCGCGCTCGACGGCAACAACGGTTTCCGCTGGGTCGGCACCGGCACAACCGACTACACCGGTCATTCGGTGAGTCGAGCCCGCGACTTCAACGGCGACGGCATCGATGATGTGTTCTTCGGTGCTTCGGGGCAGGGTGAAAGCTACGTGGTCTACGGGCGCCGCGGCAACTGAGGCAACTGTCTTGTAGCTTCTGCTTGCTTGCTTGCTTGCTTGCTTGCTGGCTGGCTGGCTGGCTGGCTGGCTGGCTGGCTGGCTGATGAGTGCGGATCCGGACCCGGCGACACGCAGTTCTTCGCGTTACCGCTCTTCATAAGTTGCCGGTCTTCTAGTTGCCGGTCTTCGTCATTCGGGTATACAGCCAGATGGCAACAAGTGCACCGACCACGGCGCCGATCAGATTGGCGAAAAACCCGAGTGCTGCCAGTCCGAGTTTGAGAATGGTGCTGCCGATCATTGCGCCGACCACACCCAGAACGACCGCCATGAGCATGTCGGAGGTGTTGTCGAACATTTTCGGATAGAAGTAACCGGCTGCCGCACCGACAGCCATCGCGACGAGATATCCCATGAGTAGTGCTCCATTGGTGTTTGCTTGTTTGGTGTCCGGCCTGAATGGCAACGTTCGACACATCTTTCAGCCGCATCACGGCCCGGCAGGTTTTGCCGTCTTGTCGTTGCCCCGCAGGCCAGAGGGCGGCATACTGGTTTCATACATCCCAGCGGTTGACGAGATTGTCCATCGCCCGGGACGCCCGTTCGGCAGTCCGGCTTGAACCACGCCACGGCAGAGAGCGGTTCGGTAATGGGCATACGAAACCGGGTGTAGGCCATGCGGAACCTATCAGAAGACTCATGCTAGACAGGACACCAGACACATCGTTGTCGGCTTCGCCGGCCCCATTGCCCGACACCATGATTTCCGTGCGCGAGGTCTTCGGTCTCGATGTGAACATTACCGTGCCGGCGTATACTACACGCACCGATCGAGTGCCGGAAATCGACCCGGATTACCTCTTCGACCATCGCACTACCCTGGCGATTCTCTCGGGCTTTGCCAACGACTGGCGTGTACTGGTATCGGGTTTTCACGGCACCGGAAAGTCCACCCACATCGAGCAGGTGGCCGCGCGTCTGAACTGGCCCTGCCTCCGAATCAATCTCGACAGTCATGTGAGCCGCATCGACCTCATCGGCAAGGATGCGATCGTCCTGCAGGACGGCAAGCAGGTGACCGAATTCGTCGATGGCATCCTTCCCTGGGCCTATCAGCGCAACATCGCGTTGGTGTTCGACGAATATGATGCCGGGCGTCCGGACGTCATGTTCGTGATCCAGCGTGTGCTCGAGGCCACGGGACAACTGACGCTGCTCGACCAGAGCCGTGTGCTTCGGCCGCATCCGGCGTTTCGCTTCTTTGCCACGGCCAATACCGTGGGTCTTGGCGACACCACGGGGCTTTACCATGGTACGCAGCAGATCAACCAGGCGCAGATGGACCGCTGGACCATCACCACGGTGTTGAACTACCTGCCGCCCGAGCGCGAAATCGATGTGGTGCAGGCCAAGGCGCCGGCGCTCCAGAACGAGGAGGGCAGGGCGCTCGTCGAGCAGATGGTGACGCTGGCGAATCTCACGCGAAGTGCCTTTCGAAACGGCGATCTTGCTACCGTCATGAGTCCGCGCACGGTCATCAACTGGACCGATACACTCGGTTTCTTCGATGATCCGGCACTGGCCTTCGAACTCGTGTTCCTGAACAAGTGTGACCCGAGCGAGCAGGCACTCGTGGCCGAACTCTACCAGCGCGTCTTCGGTGTCGAGCTGGCAGCGCTCGAATCGTAGCGGAAGCTCACTTGAGCGATCGCGATCAGGCGAGCAAGCCACGGGTTCGGGCAGCATCCGCGCTCGACAACCCGCGTCGCATCGGTGAGGTTCTGCCCGTGAGCAGTGGGCTTGCCGCCGCGGGCGAAGGGAGAGGTGAGGAAGCCGCAGTGGCGTCCCCGAGAAACTACCGCCAGGAGCTGTTTCGGAAGTCGACCGCGGCCTGTGCGCGAGCGATTGCCGAGGATACCGGTGTCGATGCCGATCTCCAGGCCGTGAATCTCGATGTCGAATCGGCCGAGACACGTGGGCGCAGCGACGCGATAGCCCTGCATCGTCAGTACCACGACGCACGGGTGCATCGTCGCTACCGGGGTAGTAGTGACCTTGCCCGGCACCTCGGCGACATGGCCGAGCAGACGCGGGTGGAACTTCACGGATCCCGCTGTCTCGCCGGAGTACGACAGAATCTTGATGCCGCGCTCGACGCGCGCTATCGAGACCTGCTCGGTGCCATCGGTGACGACCTCTCCGAGCTTGGTGTCGAACACGCGCTCGATCTGTATCTACGCGAACGACTCGGTGGGCGGGAGTTGCCGCCACATGCTCGGCGCGTGCTCGACGATCGGCGTGACTGGATCGAATCGGATGTGCGTGAATGCTTCGATGCCAGCCGTTTCGATCTCGCCGATCAGGCGTCGTTTGCGAAGGCCCTGGGCGCGTTGCTCAAGGATCTCTCGATTGATGACGGCGATGTTTCGGATGACGAGCCCCCTGATGATTCGGAGCAACCACAGGAAGCGGGCGCCAGCGATGACAGCGACAGTCAGGAAAACAGCGACAGCGACACCTCGCGGGACGATGTCGACGCCACTGACGATTCCGGCGAAGGTGAAGAGGGTAGTGATGTTTCCGAGCCCGACGATCGGCTGCACGACCAGAGCGAGGACAGCCCCGGCAGTCAGTGGCAGCAGCAACTGACCGAGGCCGGTCGGCGCGAGGTCAATGATTATCACGTCTACACCACCGAGTTCGATGATGTGGTGCGCCCGCTGGATCTCTGCGACAGCGAAGAACTCGAGCGGCTCAGGAAACGGCTGGATCAGCAGGTCGGGAGCCTGCAGAATTCGGTGGGGCGGTTCGCCAATCGCCTGCAACGTGTGCTGCTGGCGCGTCAGCAGCGCGCCTGGGAATTCGATCTTGATGAAGGACAGCTCGACAGCGCGCGTCTTCCCCGTGTGCTCATGGATCCGCTGCAGCCACTGAGTTTCAAGCAGGAAAAGGAGATGCCCTTCCGCGATACCGTGGTGACGCTGCTGCTCGACAACTCGGGTTCGATGCACGGGCGCTCGATTCGCGTTGCGGCCGTGTGTGCCGATGTGCTTTCGTCGACGCTGGAGCGTTGCGGTGTCAAGGTGGAAGTGCTCGGATTCACGACCGCGGCCTGGAAGGGGGGGCAGTCGCGCGAAAAGTGGGTGGCAGCTGGCCATCCGCCGAACCCGGGGCGCCTGAACGACATCCGGCACATCATCTACAAGGGCGCGGATTCACCCTGGCGGCAGTCGCGGCGGAACCTCGGGCTGATGATGCGCAAGGGCTTGCTGAAGGAGAACATCGACGGCGAAGCCCTCGAGTGGGCCTGGCAGCGGCTTCGCGGGCGACCCGAGCAGCGCCGTATTCTCATGATGATTTCCGATGGCGCGCCCATCGACGACTCGACACTCTCGACCAATCCCGGGCGTTTTCTCGAAAAGCACCTCCGGTACGTGATCCGGCAGATCGAGATGGACGATGAGGTCGAACTCGTTGCCATCGGCATCGGGCATGATGTGGGGCAGTACTACGCGCGGGCCACTACCATTCACGATGTGTCGCAGCTCGCTGGCGCCATGACGCGCGAACTGCTGGAACTCTTCGCCGAGCAGACCTGAACGACAACGCGGGCGGAGAATGGCGGCTATTGCCCTTGCTGATTCGGGTGCGGTTCCCGGTTCGGACTTTCTTCCTGAATGGATGTCGGCTTTCGTTTCCGGTTCGGATTCATTGGTGAGGCGTTCAGGATGGCGAGCGTCCGCGAACGGAAGGCGCGGCGGTAGAGTACGAGAAACACCCAGGCGGTGGCGGCGAGGAACAGCCAGGCGCTGATGAACCAGCTGATGACGGCCAGTGCCCAGAAGTAGGCATTGACGCCAGCGGTAAAGTGACGCGCCGCCAGGGTGTGCACCTCGCTGATTCGATTGGCATGGTTGGCGATGTCGTCGTCGTCGGGCAGGGTGTCGTCACGACTCGTGTCGGGAGCGGCACCGATCATGATCACGAAGTAGTTGAAGAGACGATAACTCCACGCGAACTTGAAGAAGGCATAGACGAAGATCAGCGTGCTGAGCAGGATCTTCAGTTCCCATTCGCGGCGTGTCGTGATGCCGGTAATGGGCAGGTCGTTGAGCACGTTGAGTGCCTTGTCGGCGGCTCCGAGCCCGGCCATGAGGGCACCGATCAGCAGGATCGACGTTGAAGCGAAGAAGAGCACCCCCTGTTGCAGGGTGCTCTGCACGAGCACGTCGAGCATCTTCGGATCGCGCCGGATCATGTTCTCGATCCACTGGCGGCGATAGGCAATCATGTGGCCGCTCAACGTTCTTTCCCGCCAGGGATGGCGCTGGACGATGAAGTCGTGCGTTATCCAGGCACCGAAGAAGACGACAAGCGCGATGTAGTCGACGACGTCAAAGCCGGGAGTCTGCATGCTGGTGGTTCGTTGCTACCGCTGCAGCAATCCTAACGCGTCGCGCCACTGCTTGTACTTTTCGTCGAGCGAAAGGCTGGCGTAGGCGGGGCTTGTCGATGGCAGCGTCTGACTGCCGATGCCTGACGGCGGCTCGCCGAAATGGCGCCGGAAGAGTCTTGCGGCCGTCTGGCCGTTGAAGCACAGCGTGTGGATGCTGGGGTGCTCGTGCAGGAGTGCAGCGATGTCGTTGGCGAATTCACTGTCGCGTTCGATGGCGGCATCGAGACTGCCGACGCGGCGGCAGTGCGCGAGCACATCCCAGAGTGCGATGCCGAGCTCGGCAAGCCCGGTGCAGCGTTGCCGGTAGCTCAGGGCGAAGGCGCGCTCACGATCGGGCTGTTCATCGCGAGACAGGGCAACGATGATCGGCCAGAAGGCATTCTGGCGGTTGGCGTAGTACTCCCGGGCGTTCAGTGACGGCTGTCCGGGCATGCTGCCGAGGATCAGCAGGTGCGGCTTTTCCGGTACGAGCGGGGCGAATCCACGGATGAGCGGCATGCGTTCAGGTGGATTTCCCGAGTTCGCGCTGGCCGGATCTGACGAGTTGCTGGAGGCGGCGGTTGGCAACGCTGGCGCTGGTTACCGTGGGTGATGCAGCTTCCTTGTCTGCGGTGGTTGCTCCATTGTTTCCGGTGCGATCGGCTGCCAGACGCCTTGCTGCGACGTGTTCGGCGGCGAGACGACGTGCGGCTTCGCGTCGTTCCTCGGCGCTCTTGCCTCTGAGGCTGGCGGCGGCTGCCTTGATCATGTCGACCGTCGGTTCGAATGTGCCGTCCAGGGAGATGTCATGAATCGTCTCCGACAAGCCTATGGTAGCTACCGAACCCGGGCCTTTCGCGGTACCGTTGACGGGACCTGTGGTGTCCGTCATCGTGATCGCGTCATGGGTATTGCCATGGCCCGGGAGACGGCAACCGTCCCGGAGCGCAGGCATTGCCCCCATGGAAGGAACGGCAGAAGGCATCGAATCGGCATGCGTCGACGTTCCAACAGGTGTGCTGCACGGGTGGGTTGGCCTGGCACTGTCCGCCATTCCATCTGCTGCCGCGTTTGCTGATTCGGTTGCCGCGTTGACCGTTGAACCGGCCACTGACCTGCCGGTTGCCGGGATTGCAGACCCAGACCCGACCATGGTCGTGTCTGATGAGTCGCTTGATGAAGCGTTCGAGAGGGTGTCTGCCGTCTGTATCGAAGTCCTCTTTCGACGGCGTTTCGACGCTGAGGGCACGTAGGGTTCGTAGTGCATGGAACGCGGGGAATTCGGAGTGAGAACCGTGGCCAGAAAGCCGAACAGAACGAGGGCGGCAAGTACAGCCTGGGAAAACGACAGGTAGGATTTCGTATATACGTAGCCAGCAATGGCTGCACTCACCAGCACCGAGAGTGCCAGCAATCGTCCGCGATTCCAGCGCTTCATGGCGCGCTCTTCGGCAGGCGCGCGAAAGGGGTTGCGGCTTTCGCCGAACAATACGAAAACACACCAGGCCAAAGCAAGGATGGCGATCAGGTCAATGATCATGACAGGTTCCTTTTGCCGAGTCCCCGCACGCTCGAACTCGTAACCGGTAACGCGGGAGAGCGATTGCATTGATTACAGAATGTTATTGTATCGCGTTGCCGAAGGGTGGGTTATGAACGCACTCGCCTTTTTGTTCCGTCTTGAACCTGTCTCCTGTTCGGTCTGAAACTGCCTCCGGTTCGGATTCGAACCTGTCTTGCCCCTATGACTGCAGACGGCTCGCGCCGGTTTCCATGCTCCAGATGACAATGGCGCCGGCGAGCATGAGTCCGAGTGCGATCCACGTTTCACCCGCCGCCATCGACGGCATGAACCAGTCGTAGCCGATGACGATGTCCTTGAATTCGCCGCCACCACGATCGACGCGTTCGCTGATGACGTGTTTCCAGGGCCAGATGACCATGAGCGACCCCATGACGAAGCCGGTCATGAGGGCGAGAGTGAGGTCTTCATGGTGCTCGAACACCCAGTTCAGGGCATACGAGAACAGTGGCAGGCCGATGGCGCAGCCCGCGGCGAGTGGCACGAGAATGCCGAGATCGAGGTCATTGATGGCGCCGAGTACGAGGGCGTAGTTGCCAAGGATGATCAGCACGAAGGAGCCCGAAAGCCCGGGCAGAATCATGCTGCTGATGGCGAGAACACCGCAGAGAAACACGTACAGAGGAGACGCATTGGGTGAGGCAGGTGCCAGTGTGGCGATGGCGATGGCGATGGCAGTGCCGATCAGGAGAGCAAGCCAGGTAGTCGGGCGCCAGGCACTGACACGTTGGCCGACGTAGAGCACGGACACCAGGATCAGACCGAAGAAGAAGGCCATGGTATGACGTTCGTGATGGGTCAGGAGCCATTCGAACAGACGCGCCAGGGTCAGGATGCTCGCCACGACACCTGCCATCAGCACGCACAGCCAGCGGCCATCCACCTTCTGCCACAGAGTGCGGAAATCGCGCGCCTTGATGTGTGTCAGAGCCTCGCCATCGATGCTGCTGAGCGCAGCGATGAGGCGCTTGTAGATGCCGGTGATGAGCGCAATGGTGCCGCCGGAGACACCCGGGATCACGTTGGCTGCGCCCATGGCGAGCCCCTTGGCAAAGAGAATGAGATCGTTTTTCATCGTCGAGCTTCGAGAGAGGCGCCGGTCCGTCGCGGAGTTTACTGGATCATTCGCAGGAGAGACATCGACAGATACCCGCCCGCCAGGCGTCAGTTTCCCGGCAATGGCGCGTTCAAACCCGAGAACAGGTCACGATTCCGAAGACCGGTCGCGCGCAACGACGTGTTTGCGCGATACCATCGTTCTCCGGTTTCCTTCGATACCACCAGGGCGCTGCCATTGTCGGCCTTGCCCTGCGGTACCCGCATTCACGAACTGAGGTATACATGTCGCGCGGTCGGCCCTTGCCTGCAGAGGCGGATGTCATCGATCTGAGGCACTTTTTCAATGAGGAAAGGCGAGCAGTTCGCACGCCCCGAACCTCGGTCGACCCGGGCAATGGCAGCGCTGTCCTGCTGTCGTTGCGTCAGCACCTGGTCTTTCACGGCTCGCTGGAAATTCATGGCCGCAGCGCCGCGCGTGCGCGCAACGCCCTGTTGCCGTCGCGTGAATGGGATCACGCAGCCACGGAAGTGCGCGCGTTGCTCGAACGTGAGTTCGGCAACCTTCGCGTGCATCGTGTACGTGACGCCTTCATCATTCGACATTACGATCATGAAGAACTCGTTGCCGGCATTCTGCGCGTGCAGTTCTTCGCGCGTCGCGTCGCGTTGCCCGGCCAGTTCAGCGATGGCGAAACGGCGCGTGGCAGCCGCGTGTTGCTGAACTGGGGTGTCGGCACCACACGGATCGAGGCCGAGAGCGAGCGTCTGCGCCGACGCCAGCAGCGGCAGACGCGCAAGTAGGGTACGAGCCGGGCCGTTTCTTGTTGCCCCCTTGGCGGTGCTCCTTCGTCGAGGTGGCGCTTACTCGTCCGGCGGTTGCCGGCCGAGCGCCTGCTCGAGTCGTCTGAGGGCGAGTGAGAGCAGGATCGTCACCAGCAGGTAGATGTAGGCGACCACGTTGTAGGTTTCCATGAAGCGGAACGAACCCGCGGCGTAGACCTTGCCGAGCTGCGTGATGTCCGCCACGCCGAGCACCGACACCAGCGACGAATCCTTGATCATCGCGATGAAGTCGTTGCCGAGCGGAGGCAGGATGGTGCGCAGCGCCTGCGGAAACACCACGTGGCGAAAGCGTTGCCAGGGGCCGAGCCCGAGCGCCCGGGCCGCCTCGATCTGCCCGGTGCCTACCGCCTGGATACCGGCGCGGAACACCTCGGCGATGAATGCGGCATAGCCGAGCGTGAGCGCGATGATGGCGCGCCAGAGAAGCGAGATGTCGCGGTTCTTCAGTGGCGCCTCGAGCAGCCAGCCATCGCCCAGGGCATTGATGGCACCGACGAGAAGCGGCGTGCCGACAAAGGCGATGTAGAAGAGCAGTACGAGGATCGGAATGCCGCGTACCACCTCGATGTAGAAACGTCCGAGTTGCCGTAGCCAGAGCCACGGCGACAGCGCCGCACTGGCCAGCAGCAGCCCGAGCAGACTGGCCATCGAGAAGGCCACGACCGTGACGAAGGCCGTGACGCCGATGCCCTTGACAAGGATCGCGAAGATTTCGGCATAGAGATCGTCGGCGACGATGCGCCAGCCGAGCCAGGCGCCGATGGCGACGACGGCCACGAGCCACCAGGGAAAGTCATCCCGCTTGCTGTCGGACCGGGATGCCTGCATTGACATGGGAGAGGGTCGACCGTGTCGATTCGCCGTCGTCGATTACTGGCCCATCGTGTAGTCGAGGAACCATTTCCTGTCGAGTGCGTCTAGCGTGCCGTCTTCGCGAAGCGCCTTGATGCCGGCGTTGATCGGGGCGACAAGATCCGAGCCCTTCGGGAAGATGAAGCCGAATTCCTCGGTGCCTAGAGCATCGCCGACGAGTTTGAAGGTATCGGGGTTGGCCTCGACATAGCCTCGTCCGGCAGTGCCATCGGTGAGCACGAGATCGACATCACCCGTGCGCAAGGCCTGAACGGATGCACCGAAGGTTTCGAAGAGCTTGATGCGGGGATTGGCCTCGTCGCCGTCGAGCACATCGTAGACGGCCACGTAGAACGGTGTGGTGCCGGCCTGCGCACCGACAAGACCGTCTTCGAGCGCGGCAAAGCCCGCGGCATCGTCGAAGCGATCCTCGTCGGCACGCACCAGCATGAACATCTCGGACACCATGTAGGGGTCGGAGAAGTCCACCTTTTCGCGCCGGTCATCGCGGATGGTGATGCCGGTCATGCCGATGTCGTACTGTCCTTCGCTGACGGCGGGAATCATCGCGTCCCAGCTTGCATTCTGGATCACGAGTTCGAAGTCAAGCCGCTCGGCGAGTTCGTTCATGGCGTCGTATTCCCAGCCGATGGCCTTGCCCGATGCCGGGTCGACGAATTGCAGTGGTGGGTAGGCGTTCTCGGTGACGACCACGACTTCGCGGCCTTCGAGATCCGGGAGATCGGCTGCGTGAACGTTGCTGCCGAACAGCACGGCAGCGCACAGGGTGCCGACGGCGAGTCGGCTGATGGCTCCGCTGTTCGACAAGTTGAGCAAAGGGTTGCTGGTCACGTGAAAGGTCTCTGCAGGTTCAGGTTGTGCGAGCGCCTATTCTGCGTGCGGCAGGTGGGTTTCTGCAAGTTGCCGTCGATCACCACACCAGCATCAGCAGCGGCAGTGCGATGGCAATGATCATGATTTCGAGCAGCAGGCCCGACTTCCAGTAATCGCCGAAGCGAAATCCGCCGGGGCCGAGGATCAGGGTGTTGTTCTGGTGCCCGATGGGTGTCAGGAAGGCGCAGGAAGCGCCGATGGCGACCGCCATCAGAAAGCGATCGGGTGATGCGTCCATGGCGATCGACATCTGGTAGCTGATCGGCGCCATGACGGCCGCCGTGGCAGCGTTGTTCATTACGTCGGAGAGGAACATCGTCAGCGCCAGAACAATGCCGAGTGCCAGCCATTCACCGTGCTCGGCAATGGCGCCCACCACCAGCTCCGCGATCATCGCCGCGCTGCCGGTGCTTTCCATCGCCGTGGCGATGGGGAAGAGTGCGGCGAGAAGCACCACGACGCTCCAGTCGATCGAATCGTAGAAATACCGCAGCGGCAGAAGCCCGGTCACGATGGCAACCGTCACGCCGAGCATGAAGGCCACGGCCGTCGGCAGAAGACCACTCAGGGTGATCGCGATCACCGCCGCCATCAGTGCAAGTGCGCGCCAGGCGTTTTCGACCTGCGGCAATTCGATCTCGCGTGTCGCCAGTGGCATGCAGCCCCTGTCGCTGCAGAAACGGGCGATGGCGTTCTCGTCTCCTTGCAGGAGCAACAGATCACCGGAGCGGAACGGCGCTTGCGACAGCCGCGAAACGCGTTGCTTGCCCTGGCGCGACACGGCGAGCAGATTGATGCCGAAAACCGATCGCAGTCTCAGGGAACTCGGGTTGCGGCCGATGATCGGCGAGTTGTTCATGACTACCACTTCGCGCAGGATCATGTCATCGAAGCCACCCGTGGGGTCAGAGGATCGGGGCGGCGATTCGTCGTGTTCGTGCGGTTCGTCGTTGTCTCGCCGGTTTTGCTGGTTTTGCTGGTTTTGCTGGTTTTGCTGGTCGTTGGTTTCGTGGATATCGTTGATTTCCTGCTGTTCCTGCTGTTCCTGCTGTTCCTGCTGTTCCTGCTGTTCCTGCTGTTCCTGCTGTTCCTGCTGGTCGTCGGACGCCTCGCTTTCGTCGTCCTTGTCGCCCTTCGGCTGTTCGCTGAGCGTGAGGCCGTGTGCCTGCAGCAGTTCCCCGACCGCATCGAGTTCGATTTCGGTGATGAGAATGTCGCCTTCCCGGATTCGACGCGCGCTTCGCGGGGCAAACAGGCGCACGTCGTTCCTGACGAATCCGACCACCTGTGCTCCCTGTGCCTCGATGGCGGCTTCGGCCTTGCCGAGTGATTCGCCGATCAGCGATGAATCCTCGCCCACGGTGACTTCCGTGATGTAGACGCCCGTGCTGACGCTTTCGTTGCCGGTACGGGCAGGGACCAGTCGCCAGCCGATGAAGATCAGGAAGGCAATGCCGGAGATGGCGATGGGCAGGCCCACGACGGTGAAGTCGAACATGGCGAAACTGCCGCGTCCGAGGTCGCCGCGCACACCCGAGACGATCAGATTCGGCGGTGTGCCGATCAGGGTGATCATGCCGCCGAGGATGGTGGCAAAGGACAGTGGCATGAGAAGCTGTCCGGGCGGCATTTCGAGTCGCTTCGACACGCGCAGTGCCACCGGCATCAGCAAGGCGAGAGCACCGACGTTGTTCATGAAGGCCGAGAGCACGGCGCCGAGTCCGAGCAATGCCGACAGGGTGAGCATTCTGCCGGCATCGTCGGGAAGCAGGCTGGCTGCAATGCGATCAATGGCACCGGAATGCTGGAGCATGCGACTCAGCACCAGTACGCAGGCGACGGTGATGACGGCGGGTTCGGAAAAGCCCTCGAAGGCCTCGCCGGGTGACACGAGCCCGAGAATCACCGCGAGCATGAGTGCCGTCAGGGCGACGACATCGTGCCGCAGCGGACTCAGCACGAACAGCAGCATCGTGAATGCCAGCAGGGCGAGTATCAGGAAATCGGGGGGCACAAGGCCGTGGAGCATTTCCATGGTGTTGCGTCGGAGTGGAGCTGCGACGGGCAAGTAGCCGTCAGGATGTCATCCTAGGCTACCGGTCTTTTCATGGCCACTGGCTCCTGGATGGTTGCCGGTTCCGCCCTGGTCACACCGATTCTCTCCTGGCCACCGCTTCTCTCCCGGTCACTGACTCTCTCCTGGTCTCCGGTTCTCTCCTGCGTCATCAAGTCTTTCGTGTCCTTCCCGGTACGTAAGGCCTGAGTTCACGATTCGCGGGTTGATAGAGGGGATGCGCCGGTGTGCCATCGGCATTGATGGCGAGACACATGAGCCGGCGATGCAGCAGGGAAATGACGGCCTCGTCACGTTCGAAACGACGCCCGTGCCGCCCCCAGCAGGCAACGATCACGCGACTCCGGCGGGCCATTCTCGACAGCCATTCGTCGTTCGCGTCGCCAACCGGCTCGTCTGCGGCGAACAGTGCCTCGGGCCAGGGCGAGCGCCAGGCGAAGAGGTTGCCCACGAACAGTCGGTCGAAACCCCAGTCGTGTGCAAAGCGGGTGCAGCGATGAATGGTCGGGTCGTTGCTGGTGGCGTCGGCCGTCGACGGATTCAGGCCAATGAACAATACCGTGTTCTCGCGCCGCGCACGCGGGACGAAGCGGCGCTCGAGCAGGTAGCGGTAGTTGCTGCATGGCGAGAATTCGGCCCGCCCGCGAAAGTCGATGCTCATCCGCGTGATCGTATAACGGAATCTGGCAGGACACCGTGAAGACGGTGCCCTGCCGTGCGGGAAACGCTCTGGAGAATCGTTTCCGACGGCGCCTTGCCCGATGAGGCCGCTGCCGTTACTGGCTTGACGAGGAGCAGTCTAGCGAGGCCGCCGCAGCGATGTCGTGTAGTTGTTCTCAGATCGGAAACAAGGCATCGGTACGAACCTAGATAGCCTTGTCTCGTGTCGCCGGCAGGAATTCTTCCCGATGATACTGTCGTACGGCGTCGGCGATGGCGGCCGCGAGGCGGTTCCGGTAGTTCACGTCGACGAGCCGATCGGCTTCTTCCGGGTGACTGATGCAGGCGATTTCGACGAGAGCACCGGGTGTGAAGCTGCGTGTGAGTACGAACAGGGTGTTCGCCTTGGTACCGGCATCGGTTGCGTCGCTGTCCTCGGCCTTGACCTCGTTGTGGACGTTCTTCTGAACCATGGTGGCGAAGGCGGCCGAGTGTTCGGTGAAATCGAGGTTGACGGTGTCGTTACGGTTGGCGGCCGCCGTTCGGGCCGCGGCGCGAGCATGATCGTGGGCATGGCTTCTGGCGACGTTGCCCCTGGCCGCGTAGTGGGTTTCCACAAGGTTCACGTTGTGCTGAGGCAGATGGTTGAAATGCAGCGACAGCATGAGGTCGGCCTGACTGGCACGAATGCGGTTGACGCGTTTCTGGCGTGACATGCCGGTGTCGCTGATGCGCGTGGTGTGCACCTCGATCTCCGGGACTTCGGACAGGTACCGCATCACTCGCCGGGCGATGTCGAGGGTGAGGTCCTTTTCACGAAGACCGTTGGGGGCAACCGAGCCAGGATCGCTGCCTCCGTGGCCCGGGTCGATGATGAGGCGTAGCCGTGGTGCCGTGTTGTTCGGCAGTGGTACCGCATGTTCAGGGGCAGAGGAGGTTTCTGCCGTGGCATCCTGCTGGTTGTCCTGAGACGCGTCTGCCGCCGTCGAGAAAGGACTCCCGAAGCCGAGAAACAGCAGAACCGCGGCGATTCTGGCTCGTGGGGTACAAAGGATCGATCGAGCGGTCATGGTAGGCGACACGGCGAAGGAACAGTGAATCCATGCTCAAGAACCACATCAAGATACCACTATCGAGGCCTTGTCGACGTTGATCGGTCCAGCATTTCCACAATAAATGGTGCGGTACGCGAGCGCTTCGACCGCGCGACCTTCGCCGGTGAGCCACGCGCCACCACGCGCCCGCCACCATCGCCTCCCTCGGGGCCCATGTCGACAAGCCAGTCGGCTTCGGCCAGGATATCGAGATTGTGTTCGATCACGATCACGCTGTTGCCGATGTCCACGAGGCGCTGCAGCACCGTGATGAGCATTTCCACGTCGGCCATGTGCAGACCTACCGTGGGTTCGTCGAGGATATACAGGGTGTGCGTGGCGGCGAGGGGTTTGCCGCGCTTGTCCAGAGGGCCAGGCTTCGCTTTCGCCAGTTCGCTGACGAGTTTGATGCGCTGGGCTTCCCCGCCACTGAGTGTGCGGCTCTGCTGGCCGAGCGTGAGGTAACCGAGACCCACATCCTGCAGCAGCTTCAACGGGTGGTGGATGCTCGGATGGGCCTCGAAGAAGGTCACGGCATTGTCGACGTTCATCATCAGGATGTCACCGATGCTCTGCTCGCGCCAGCGGATCGAGAGGGTTTCCTCGTTGAAGCGCCGGCCACCGCAGAGTTCACAGGGTACGCGCACGTCGGGCAGGAAATTCATTTCGATGCGTTGCATGCCCTGTCCCTGGCATTCCTCGCAGCGGCCACCGGTGGTGTTGAAGGAGAAGCGGCTGGCGTCATAGCCGCGGATGCGTGCTTCGGTGGTGCCGGCGTAGAGCTTCCGGATGTTGTCCCAGAAGCCGATGTAGGTGGCCGGGCAGGAGCGTGAGGTCTTGCCGATCGGCGTCTGGTCGACTTCCAGTACCCGGTCGATCGACTGCCAGCCCGCGATGCTTTCGCAGCCATCGATCCTGCCGAGCGAGCGGCGTCTGCCCGCCTTGTTGATGATGGCCAGGTTGTCGTGCAGCACGTCGCGCACCAGTGTGCTCTTGCCGGATCCCGACACGCCGGAAACGGCCACGAGGCGGTGCAGCGGAAAGGCGACGTTGACGTTCCTGAGGTTGTGGCGATGGGCGCCGATGATCTCGAGTTGCTCGTGCGCACGAGCGCGCGGCGGGTGCAGTGGATGCCGGAGCGGCTCGCGCAAGAAGCGGCCGGTGATCGAGTCCTTCGAGCGTGCCAGTGCCTTGAGCGTGCCGCTGGCGACCACTTCCCCGCCACGAACACCGGCCCCCGGGCCCATGTCGATGAGGTGATCGGCGCGTTGCATGGTGTCTTCATCGTGCTCGACCACGATGATCGTGTTGCCCTTGTCGCGGAGGCGCGCGAGGGTGTCGAGGAGCTGGCGGTTGTCGCGCGGGTGCAGGCCGATGGTGGGTTCGTCGAGCACGTAGCAGACGCCCTCGAGGCTCGAACCGAGTT
This sequence comes from Gammaproteobacteria bacterium, assembly GCA_002746645.1. Lineage (GTDB taxonomy): Bacteria > Pseudomonadota > Gammaproteobacteria > Granulosicoccales > Granulosicoccaceae > Granulosicoccus. The sequence goes on from PDPU01000041.1 coordinate 37,834, forward strand.
GTGCCGCAAGGCGAATGCGTTGAGCTTCCCCGCCACTGAGCGACGGTGCCGAGCGGTCGAGTGTCAGGTAGTGCAGGCCTACCTGCTGGAGAAAATCGAGCCGCGTCTGCATCTCGGCGAGGATGTCGCGCGCGATCAAGCTTTCGCGCTCGTCGAGTTTCAGTTTTGCAAGCGTGGCCCCTGCTTCGGCGATGTTCCGTGCCGTGTACCAGACGATGTTGTGGTCCTTGAAGAGAACGGCAAGCGCTTCGGGCTTGAGCCGCTGCCCCTCGCAGGCCGGGCACGGCAGGGAGTCTTCCTTGCCGGTGCGCCAGTTGCGTTCCTCGCCGGTCTGTTCCTCGTCGAAGCCCGGGATGAGTTCGCCCGTGCCGAAACAGCTCTCGCACCAGCCGTGGCGCGAGTTCCACGAGAACATGCGCGGGTCGAGTTCGGGGAAACTCCGTTGACAGGAAGAGCAGGCGCGAGTCGTGGAGTAGAGTGTTTCGTGGCGCGTGTTGCGCTTGCTGCCAGCACCGTTCCCGCTGCCTGCCTTGTTTCTGCCAGCCTTGCTGCTGTCTGCCTTTTTACCGCTTCCCTTGCTGCTGCCTGTCTTGCCGCTGCCGGACATCACCGCGACGCGGACCGCGCCGCTGCCGAAATCGACTGCGCGCTGCAGCATCTGCCGAAGCGCTTCCTCGTTCTTCGGCAGGATCTCGATTTCGCCCGTGGGCAGATCGATGTCGTGCTCGATGAAGCGATCGAGCCGTGGCCACTGGTGAGTGGAGGTGAGCGTGCCGTCGACCCTGAGTTCGTCGAAGCCCCTGCCGCGTGCCCACCTGGCCAGATCGGTGTAGTAGCCCTTGCGGCCGAGCACGAGGGGGGCAAACAGGGCAACACGTCTGCCGCGGTGAGCCTGCTGCAGTTGCGCGGCAATGGCATCGACGGTCTGAGCACTGATCGGCACCTCGCAGTCGGGGCAGTATTGAGTGCCGAGCCGCACGAACAGCAGCCGGATGAAATGGTAGAGCTCGGTCATCGTGGCAACCGTGCTCTTGCGCCCGCCGCGGCTGGTGCGCTGTTCTATGGCAACGGTGGGCGGAATACCGTGAATGGCATCGACATCGGGTTGCGATGCGGGCTGCACGAACTGGCGCGCATAGGCGTTCAGCGATTCCAGATAGCGTCGCTGACCTTCGCGAAACACGATGTCGAAGGCGAGCGTGCTCTTGCCGCTGCCGCTCTTGCCGGTGATGACGGTGAGCTTGTTGCGCGGAATCGCGGTATCGATGGATTTGAGATTGTGCTCGCGCGCGTTGTGCACGATGATGGCGGAATCGGCGCCGGCCGAACTGCCCGAATCGGGCGAGCGCCTGCCGCGATGCCGCGCAGGATGCTTGCCGGATGATCGTCCGCGCGCCGGAGCTTCGGCCACCGAGCGCGCCTCGCGGCGCAGGCGGTCGCTGGCATCGCCGAAGTCGCGCAGGGACACGGCGGTGGCGCTGTCACCGTGCGCAATCAGTTCGGCCGGGGAGCCGCTGGCGACAACACGGCCACCGTGTTCACCCCCGCCGGGGCCGAGATCGATCACGTGATCGGCGCTCGCGATCACGTCGAGGTTGTGCTCGACCACGAGCAGCGAATGGCCGGCGTCGAGCAGTTGGGAGAAGGCGCCGAGGAGTTTCTCGATGTCGGCGAAGTGCAGGCCCGTGGTGGGTTCGTCGAACAGAAACAGCATTGGCTTCTCTGCGGTCTTCGCTCGCTTCTTCCGACTGGCCGCTGCCTTGCCGAGGTAGGCTGCGAGTTTCAGACGCTGTGCTTCGCCGCCACTCAGGGTAGGCACCGGCTGGCCAAGCTCGAGGTAGCCCAGGCCGACATCATGCAGCGATGTCAGCGCGAGCACCACGGCAGCTTCGTCGGCGAAGAAGTCGAGCGCGCGGTCAACGGTCATCTCGAGCACATCGGCAATCGACTGCCCTTCGGCATCGCGCGCGTTGAACCACTTGATCTCGAGAAGCTCTGGCCGGTAGCGTCGTCCCTGACATTCGCCGCAGCGCAGATAGACGTCGGACAGGAACTGCATTTCCACGTGTTCGAAGCCATTGCCCGAACAGGCGGGGCAGCGCATGCCGGAATTGAAACTGAAGGCGCTGGCCCTGTAGCCGCGCTCCCTGGCCTCGGGCAACGCGGCGAAGAGCTTGCGAATGGCCTCGAAGGCGCCGGTGTAGCTGACCGGGTTCGAGCGCGCCGATTTCCCGATCGGCGACTGGTCCACCATGATCACGTCGCCGAACTGTTCGTGCCCGCTCAGCGAATCGAAGGCTTTGGGCATTTCGCCGGGCTTGCCGAAGGCTTCGAGCAATGCCGGATGGAGCGTGTCGTGAATGAGGGTCGACTTGCCCGAGCCGCTCGGCCCGGTGATGCAGACGAGCTGGTTGACGGGAACCGTCAGGGTAACGCTGTCGAGGTTGTTGCCGCGCGCGCCGTGCAGTACCAGTGGATCTCCTGCGGCAATGGCCGTACGGCGTTCGGGCAGACGCAACTCGCGGTTGCCGTTGAGGTACTGCGCCGTCAGCGAACGCTTGCGTGACAGGAGTTGCGTCGGGCGCCCCTTGAACACGATGTTGCCACCCGCCTTGCCGGGGCCGGGGCCCATGTCGATGATGCGGTCGGCCGCGAGCATCACCTGCGGGTCATGCTCGACCACGATGAGGCTGTTGCCGGCATCGCGAAGCCGTTCGAGCACGGCGATGATGCGATCCATGTCGCGCGGGTGCAGGCCGATGCTCGGCTCGTCGAGCACGAACAGCGTGTTGACGAGCGAGGTGCCGAGTGCCGTGGTCAGATTGATGCGCTGCACTTCGCCCCCCGAGAGGGTGCGCGACTGGCGGTCGAGCGTCAGGTAGTCGAGCCCCACTTCGTTGAGGTAGGCAAGACGTGACTGCATCTCGCCGGTGACGGTGGCCACGGCGGGGGTGTCATCCGCAAGTCGGGCAACGAAGGTCTGCAGCCGCGCCAGCGGCAGGCGCATCATGTCGGCCACGTTGAGCCCGGGTAGCTGCGCCATCGCGGCATCGCTCAGGGGATTGGCCGGGTCGCGGTAGCGCGACAGGGGCTTGATCACCGCATTGCCGTCATCGAGACTGCCGATGCGCCACAGCAGTGATTCGGGTTTCAGCCGAGCGCCATGACAGGCGGGGCATTCGTCGTAGCGCCGGTAGCGTGCGAGCATCACGCGCACGTGCATCTTGTAGGCGCGCGCCTCGAGGTAGTCGAAGAAACCCTTGACGCCGTACCAGTGTTTCCTTGCGTCATCCCGGCCATCGCCATGAATCACCCAGTCACGCTGAGCCTCATCGAGTTCACCGTAGGGAATGTCGAGCGGAATGCCCTGTTTCTTTGCCTCGCGCACGAGGTCGCGCTGACAGACAAGATTGGTTTTCGTCTGGAATACCTTGACGGCCCCTGCAGCGAGGCTCAGCGACTCGTCGGGAATGGCGAGTCGATAATCGATGCCGATCACGCGGCCGAATCCGCGGCAGGTTTCGCAGGCACCGATGGGTGAGTTGAAGGAGAAGGAAGAGGGCAGGGGGTCGCGGTAGGCGATGTCGCAGTGTTCGCAGTGCAGTCTTGCCGAGTGGCGCGTGGTGGCAGTGATCTCGCGTTCGTCGTCGAGTGCGTGAACGTTCAGCAGCCCGTGCCCGTGCTGGAACGCTGCCTCCAGCGCTTCGACGAAGCGGCTGCGGTTGCGCCGGTCGAGCCTGAGACGGTCCTGCACGATACGAAGGTGCATGGTGTCCTGCTCGAGCAGGCGCGTGTAACCCTGGCGTGCCAGCCAGGCGGTGATTTCGTCCGCCGAGAAGTTCTCCGGAATGGCGACATCGAAACTCACCATCACACGACCCTTGTCACGGGCAAGCCACGCCTCGGCGATGTGCTCGGGCGTTTCCCGTTCGACGAGGTGGCCGCAACCGCCGCAGTACAGTGACGCCTGCCGCGCGAACAGGAGCTTGATGTAGTCGTTGAGTTCGGTCATGGTGCCGACCGTGGAGCGCGAGGTGCGCACCGGGTTGATCTGGTCGATGGCGATGGCCGGCGGGATGCCATCGATGCGATCGACCTGCGGCTTGTCCATGCGGTCGAGAAACTGCCGTGCATAGGGTGAGAAGGTTTCGACGTAACGACGCTGACCCTCGGCATAGATGGTGTCGAAGGCGAGCGTCGACTTGCCGCTGCCACTGACACCCGTGATCACGATGAGTTCGCCGTGCGGCAGCGTCAGATCGAGGTGGCGGAGGTTGTTCTGGTGGGCGTTCTGTATGCGGATGGCATTGCTCATGGCCGTAGTGTACGGGAAGGCTGACGCCGCCCGCGAAGCGCGCTAGAGTGAGCGTATGGACACAGTGACACTTGATCAGACCACCATCGAAGACTTCAACCGCGACGGCTATTTCGTGCTGCGGCAGTTCGTGCCACCGGACGAGGTTGCAGCGCTCATCGAGATCGTGGATGATTCGCTGAACCCGGCGCTCGCGCCGGTCGAATACGAGGCCGACGTGCACTATCCGGGCGCGCCCGCTTCACGCAAGGCCCCGGGCGGGCATACGCCGCGCCGCCTCATGTGTGCCTGTACGCGCCATCAGCGGTTTCGTGCCATTGCCGAACACCCCGAGGTGGTCCGGATAATGAAGGTTCTGCTGGAAAGCCCGCGTATTCGCCTGTCGCAGAATCATCACAACTGCATCATGACCAAGCATCCGGGGTTCAGCAGTGTCACGAGCTGGCATCAGGATATGCGCTACTGGCGTTTTGATCGGCGCGAACTCGTCAGCACCTGGCTGGCACTCGGATCCGAGCGCAAGGAGAACGGCGCATTGCTGGTGATTCCCGGTTCACACACCATGGAGTTCGATCCCGGACAGTTCGACGCGGCACTCTTTTTCAGAACCGATCTCGAGGAAAACCAGTCCCTGCTCGCACGCGCCAGGGTCGTCGAACTCGACGCGGGCGACATGCTTTTCTTCCACTGCCGTACCATGCACGCGGCCGGAGAGAACACCACCGATGCCATCAAGCGTTCGCTGGTGTTCACCTATCATGCAGCGGACAATGCGCCCATTCCCGAAACACGCTCGGCGGTGTTCGAGGACATTCCGCTTGATTGAGGCCTGGCTGATCGTGAACTGGCCGGAGGTTGGCAGGAGGCTGAAACTGACGGGATGCCTGAACCAGTGACGTCCTTGTCGATGGTGAGGGATCCATGATGTGCGCGGGCCACGATCCGCTTGACGAACTCAAGATCGCGCTTGGGGAAATGCTGCCCGAGAACGGCAATGCCGGTTTTGCGGTCAGGTGGGTGTCGGATTGCGTGGAACAATTGCCGGCGGCGGAGCGGGCCTTGCTCGGACGGGCATCGGCGAAACGGCAGCGCACCTTTTCGAGCGGCAGGGCGGCGGCTCGCGCTGCGCTGACTTCACTCGGCCATGCGTCGGTGATCGTCGGTCGTGGTGACTCGGGCGAACCCCTCTGGCCCGATGGTATCGCCGGCTGCATTTCCCATACCGACGAGCTTGCGCTTGCCGTGGCCTTGCCCGTGGCTTTGCCCGTGGCTTTGCCCGCGGCCTCGCCTGTGGACATGCGTCTCGATGGTCGAATGCGCCTTGCGGGCAGTTCGGATGGTGATCGGGGTGGAGAAAGGGAAGGCGATCGGGGTGGCAAAACGGAGGGCGACCTGCTGTCGATCGGTATTGATGTCGAGCCGGTACGACCGATCGAGCAGGGTGTCTGGAACATGGTCGCCGTCGAAAGCGAGCGCGCACATCCGCAGGCCCACCTCGACTGGTACCGCATTGCGCTGTTCTCGCTGAAAGAAGCAGCCTACAAGGCGATGTTTCCCTTGTGCCGGCGTTTCATCAACTTCGATGAACTGGCGTTGACGCAACCAATGCAGTTCGCCAGGGTGTCACCCGGTGCCGGGCGGCCACCATCGAATGGTGGCATACCGCTGTACGAAGAAGCCGAGCTCATCTGGCCGCTTGAGGCCGCCTTTGCCACCGCGAGCGAGCAACTTGCCGAAGAACTCGACAATGTTGCCCTGGATGCGAAGGCGCTCTACTGGCGCGGCAACATGATCAGTTGTGTGGTGGCACGTGCCGAGGAATCGCGGCACATGTCTTGATGACCTTCACCGACCGGTGGGGGTGATTGTTGATACGTTGAGTCACCCACCCACCGGTGGGAATTGTTCGCTGCGATCTGAACCTGACCGCGACCCTTACAAGGTATCGAGGTCGATGTCGAACTGGCTCAGCATTTCGCGCACTGACTTGTTCCCTTCGGGCTTCATGTCGGCATCGGCGCCTGCGTCCCTGAGCAGGACCAGCTTGTCGGTGTCCATGAGCATCGCGGCGTAGTGCATGGGGGTGAGCCCCTTGTCGTCGACGGCATCGAGATCGACATCCTTTGCAATAACCATTTCCAGCACTTCGGTGCCCGGGCCCATGACGGCGGCGTGCGCGATGGTTGCACCATCTTCGCTGGCGAAGTTGGCATCGGCGCCGTGCTCGAGCAGCACCTTGGCGACCTCTGCGCGACCGGTAGCCGCCGCAATCTGCAGTGCGGTGCGACCATCGGTCTGTTTGTCGGGATCGCCGCCGGCTGCAATGTACGATTCCACTTCGGCCACATTGTCATCGGCAACGGCATTCTGGAAGGCATTGAAATCCTGCGCCAGCACTGCAAGAGGCGACAGTGCCAGCAGCGCGACCAACAGAGAGCGAACATATCGATTCATGGCGTGTACTATTCCCTTGGGCATGAGCGTGGATTGACGGAACAAATGATGACCGTTACGGTTTGTCTTGCGTGTTACGCCTTGGTAATTCCGGAGGAGCGAAAAGAGGCCGTGCAACATGTCTGACGGGCTCGCCCGCTTTCTGCTGGCGCTGCAGTTCATGACGCGCCTGCCGATACGTTCGGAAAGTTACTACACCGACGAGCGGATGGCCGCTTCCGTGCGTCACTATCCGCTCGTGGGTTGTCTGATCGGTGCGCTGATGGCGCTGGTCTGGGTAATCGGTATTCAGTGGTGGCCGGTATCGGTGACGCTGGCGCTGGCGTTGACGGCAGGCCTGCTGCTCACCGGCGCCTTCCACGAGGATGGGCTTGCCGACACTTTCGACGGTATCGGCGGCGGCCTGACCCCCCAGCGTTCGCTCGAGATCATGAAGGATTCCCGCCTCGGCAGTTACGGCGCGCTGGCGCTGATGGCTGTTCTCGGCACGAAGTTCGTGACGTTGCTGGCGCTGGCAGGTAGCGGAACGGGTGCGGAGGCTCTGGTCGTGACGGGCAGTTCCAGCGACGGCTCTCCGGACGGTTTTCCGGTGGCGGAGACGCTGCCCGGTGCGGGCGGCGTGTGGGTCGTCGCGGGCGCGCTGATCGCAGCGCATGGGCTCTCGCGCCTGTCCAGCGTGCTGGTGATTGCAAGCAGCAACTACGTGCGCGAAGAAGGAACCGCGAAACCGGTGTCGCGTGGTATCGATCGTGAAAGCCTCTTGGTTGCCATCGGTATCGGTCTGGCCATCGTGATCTGCGGTGCCTTTCTGTGGCCATTTTCTGCGCTGGTCGGCGCGCTGGTCGGCCTGGGTGCGGGGCACGCGCTCATGCGCCTGTTCTTCGAGCGCAAACTCGGCGGCTACACCGGTGATACGCTCGGTGCCGTACAGCAGTGCAGCGAACTCGGTTTCCATCTCGGGCTGCTGGCATGCCTCTGATCGCACTTCGCCACACCACGCCCGAGGTGCCGCCGGGTACCTGTTATGGCCGCACCGACCTCGGACTCGCGGCCGGTTTCGAGGACGAGGCGGCCGCCGTGCTGGACAGACTGCCGCCGCTCGCCGCCATCGTTTCGAGCCCCCTGTTCCGCTGTCGTGAACTGGCCCGTGTCATCGGCAAGGCACGGGCGCTGCCCGTGATGATCGACGAACGGCTCATCGAGATGGATTTCGGGTGCTGGGAAGGGCGCTTGTGGAATGACATTCCGCGTGAGGAACTTGATGCCTGGAACGATGATTTCCAGCATGCGCGACCGCACGGTGGCGAGAGCGTGGCGGCGCTCACGGCGCGCACGCAGCACGCGCTGGATGCGTGGCGACCGCGGGCGATCGCCGGCAGTGTACTGCTCGTGACTCATGCGGGCGTCATCAAGGCGGCCTTGGCGAAGGGCGAAGGCACCGAGCACTACGGGGCCGGCGTGGATTTCGGGAGCCATGTGTTCCTTGAGTGAGGACACATCGCCTGCTCGGCACTCGAAGTGGCAGGCGTGATGCTGCCATGTGATGCCAGTACGTTCGCAAGGTGAAATCGAGTAAAGTCCGGTGGCATCGAATCGTCAGCGTGAACAGGCACCGCCCGCGATGAATCAGGAAGTACACTCGAACGTCGGCACGGTTTTCCAGACCGCCCGGCCTGCCTTTCTGCCCCTGAGCGTGTTCGTGGTGGCGGCAGGTGCGGCCACGGCGAGACTGTCGGGAACGCCGATCGACTGGCTGATGCTGGCCGTGGTGCTGGTCACCGCCGTGACCGCACACATCGCCGTCAACGTCATCAACGAGTATCAGGATTTCACCAGCGGTCTCGATCTGCTTACCGAGCGCACTCCCTTCAGCGGTGGCAGTGGCGCTCTCCCTGCCAACCCGGATGCGAGTGCCGCCGTCGCGACATTCTCGTGGATCAGTCTCGGTGTGCTGGTTGTGGCCGGGCTCTGGATCGTTGCGAAGCAGGGCATCACACTGTTGCCCATCGGCATTGTCGGTGTGCTGATCATCGTGAGCTACACACGCGTGCTCAACCTGCATCCGCTCGCCTGCCTGCTGGCGCCGGGTATCGGTTTCGGGCCGCTGATGCTCTGGGGAACCCACCTTGCCCTTGGTGCGCCTGCCACGCCGGCAATGGTGCTGGCGGGCCTGATGGTGCTGTGTTCAACCAGCAACCTGCTTCTGCTCAATCAGCTACCCGACATCGAGCCGGATCGGCAGGTGGGGCGCCGGCATCTGGCCATCGTTCACGGCAAGGCGGCGATACCCCGGGCCTGTCTGTTGTTGCTCGTCGCCCTCTCGGCGATGCTGCTGCTCGGACTTGTCAGCGGTGCCTTTCCTCCGCTGACGCTGCTGGTGCTGACGGCGGTGGCGGCCGGGTTTTTCGCCTGGCGAGGACTCGGGAGGGACGCGGAACTCGGCAAGGCGCTGACGGCAAACGTGCTCTGCGCTCTGGGCATACCGCTGCTGCTGGCGGTGGGTATTTTCCTGTCGCTGCCTATTTTTCGAGACTGATGCATTCGGTTTCCATGCGCTTCTCCACTCGTTGCTTGATTTCCGGCATCAGCTGTTGTACCCATTGCGTGCCGGCCTTTGAGCTTTCCGTGTACAAGGCCATGTTTTTCTTGATGAACTTCTGGCCGAGGGGCGTTGCATAGAACTCGTTCAACCCCTGGATGTCTTCCAGCGTGAAGTGGCGTGCATAGACCACAACCAGTTGCTCCATCATGTCATCGAAATTGTCGGCAAAGACTGCCAGGATTTCCTCTTTGATGGCGCGAGACTGCTCGGTCGTGATGTCCGGATTGTCGGCGGTCAGGGACTTCACCATCGGCGATAACATCGTCTTGCTTTGCTGCAGCATGTTTTCCGGCGCGTTGAGTGCATCCAGGAGCTTCAGGACTTCGGTACGCATCTCCGGGGCGATGGCATCATCGGCCAGCGCTGGCCTGAGGCAGGCGATGGAGAGGCCGGCCAGCAACAGGCTTGTCGCCAATACGGTTTTGATCATGATCTTGCTTTCCTTGTCCATGCACGGACACTGAACATGTCCACGCTCCAATTCATTGTCGTCTGTGCGGATTGTCGCTCACTTTCCGCAGGTCGGGTTGCATTCGCGCCAATTCCAACCTGTTCGTGACCCGTATGAGCGTTGCGGGGTCGAAACCGGCTGTCCATGGCGCATGTGGCCTTGCATGACGTACATGACCATGCATGACGCATGCGGAACAGCACGCATCGATTCCCTGAACCGTTTTCGGCCTCGAGGTGATTATACTTGGAGCGGTCCGTGCGCCTGCCCCTGCCTGCATGGCGCTTCCCGCTTGAATACACGCACACCCAGGAAGAGACATTCATGAGCGATATCAACACGCTCAAGGCGCAGCGCGCTGCCGCACTCGAAGCCACGGCTGGTGGTCCGCCGGCCTGCACGAGCAACCCGTTCTTCGGCGTCGGGCCGATCACCGACATGGTGCGGGGCGAGATCGACGGGCGAAGGAACCGCTTCGAGTTCGACCGCTGGCTCGAGCAGAACTATCGCAAGCTCGACGACAAGGGCAACGATGTCGGTGCCTTCACGACGGCGGAACTCGGCCGCAGCATGCACCGCGGCTATCCGGCCGACAAGGTGCTGCTCGACATGATGCGCGAGATCCACGGCTATTTCGAGTTCCCGAAGAAGAACCGGCTTGCGGTGGGTCTCGGCGGTGGTCACGCCGGCTTCACGGTATGCGTGATGCATCTCCTGAATGCCAACGACGCCGAACAGCAGATCTTCGTCGACACGCCGCGGCCCGAAACCGATGCCGGCAAGGCCGGCGGTTTCTTCCGCCAGTCCTGGGGGGCGCAGATCATCGAGATGCACCGCAATGCGCGGAACGGTGACGAATCGCGCGTGCACTTTGCCGATGTCGAGGGCACCATTCCGAGCACCGAGACGCTCAGCGAGATGGGCATCAAGCTGTTCATCGGCGTGGGGCACGAAACCACCGGTGCCACCACGTATACCGAAGACGACATCAGAAACCTGCTTGCCTGGATCGATCTCGATCCGGCCAGTCACCACGCCGTCATCGACAGTACCTCCATGCTCGGCGCCATGCCCTGGTCGGCCGAAACCGTGGCCGCCGTGCTCGACAAGTGCTGCATGTTCTCGCCCTTTCAGAAGGCCATCGGTGGTGTGTCCGGCTACCTCGTGGCGTCACTGACGCCCGAGTCGCTCGCGCTCATCGACGCCAACATGAAGGATCCTTCCTGGGCGATTCCGCGGCAACTCAAGATTGCCGTGCCGGCCGACCCGAAGATGCCGCTCTCGGGCGAACAGACCTGGACGCTCGGTCCGATCTACGATCCGATGGAAGATCGCATGCTCGGCGGCATCATCAACACCTACAGCACGCTTGCCTTTGCCGAGACCACCTACGGCCTGAAGCGGGCGCGCAGGCTGGTTGGCGATGTGAGTGCCATGAACGCGCAGTCGGTGGCCAACCGGAAGATGATCAACGAGTGGCTTGCCAATGACGATCTGCTGGCGCCCGGGGTCGAGGATGTCGAACGTCGCGGTGCCGCCGTCACGCTGCTTGCGGTCAACGACCCGGACATCACCGATGCCGATACCCATGCGGACATCGTTGCCCGCTCCAAGCAACTTCTCGGTTACGAGGGCCTCACCCATCCCAACGGCGATTACGAAGCGCCGCTCGATGCCGCCCGCTACGTCAATGCCTTCCCCGGCACACCGGGCGACTACCGTGCCTGGATCGGCGGCATTCGCCACGGTGACGACATCATCGCGCTGCTCGAGAACCTGAAATACGCGTGGCTCCGCGCCAAGATCGTGGTGCTGGAAGAGCAACTGGCGGCACTCGGTGAAACCTTCGAATCCACCGCCGCGGCGAGCGAAGCCGAACGTGTGGATGACGTCGACCGTGCCTACAAGGTGCTCGTGGCCGATCTCGTCGGCCTGAGGTTCGACGCGAACGGCAAGCCTGACCCCTCGGCCGTGCGTGCGCACGTGGCCGAACAGGGCGGTGTCTGGCACGACGTCGAGCTCGCCGATGCAGGTGAGCTTGAAACCGGTCGCGTGCATTTCTTCTATCAGCCCGATCTCAGCACCGCCGAGGAGCTGCTGCCGATAACCGACAAGGGCCAGTACGATGCGGTGATTGCCGCCGCCACCTTCCTTCCCGAGGCTTCGGTGTTCGAGGAAGGCGGTGTACGTATCGGTGCCGGTACCGGCAACATGGGTTCGGCGTCCTGGGGTGGCGGTAACGGCAATGGCGGCAAGGCGCCGCTCATGAACACGCCGGGTTTCAACAGTCGCGCCACGGCCCAGATGGCCATGAAGGCGCTGCTGAAGGTCTGTCCGGATCTGCCCGTCGGCAAGCTGCACGAACTGACTGCCGCCGGCAGGTTCGACACCGGCAAGGAACTGCGCGACTACCCCACCGAGAAGCTCGAGGGCAAGCGGCTCGCGGTCATCGGCTTCGGCAACATCGGTCGTGAACTGGCGCGGCTGGCGCGTGCCTTCGGCATGGAAGTGGTGGTACATGCCCGCGAACGTCACCAGACCTGGATCGAATCGGAAGGCTTCGAATTTGCGCCTACCGTCCTCGATGCCGCACGCGGTGCCGATGTCATCAGTCCGCACACCGGTCTCGGCAACCTCGATGCCGCAACCGGCACGTTCGCCAATGCCGGACTCATCGACAGCGAGGTTCTCGACGCCCTGAACGAAGGCGCGATCGTGGTCAACTACGACCGTGGCGAAGTGGTCGACGCCGAGGCGCTGGATGCGGCACTCGCCAGCGGGCGGGTGCGTTACGCGGCAATCGATGCCGATCTGTTCGTCGACGATGACGGCAACTGCTCCGGCCCGATGGTGCCTTTCCTGGCGCTGGCCGAGAAGTATCCCGAGCAGCTCGAACTGTTGCCGCATGCCGCTGCCGACACCGAGCATCGCTCGCGTGTTGCCGGTGCCTGTCAGGCGGTGGATCAGATTCTCGACTGCATCCGCTACCGTCGTGTCACCAACCTCAAGGGCGATCTGCCCGAGGGTTACACGAGTGCCGGTGCCATGAGCGTTCCCGGGGTCGGCAAGGTCACCGGCAGGTTGCTCGGCGAGGCCACGAACGACAGCGACAAGGTCGGCGAGTTGCGCCTGCTGGCCGAGGAACTCGCCGCGAGCTGGGGAGCGCTGGCTGCCGAAGCCGTGCCGGCTCGTCGTGAAGCCCTGCTGGCGCGTCACGGTGCGGAGCTGATCAAGGCATCCAATGCCTATGTTGCGCTGGTCGAGGATCTCGGACTGAAAGGGCCGTACTACGAGTAGGGCCAGGGCGCCGCTGGACGCAGCAGTGTCACCTTGATTGGTTGACGATCGAAGGCATCAGGTCATGCCGGACCGGAACCCCAAGCGGGCCAGTCCGGCACGGACTTCGGGACAACTCATGAAGAGTTCCCACACAAGAGCGCTGCGATGATTTTCGATCATGGCGATGATCGGCCCCTGATCGATGGCAAGGTGAGTGTCGGCGAACCAGTCGGCGTCCGGCGAGAATGCGTCGATGAACCCCCAGGGGGTGCACAGTTCCGTGCCGCGTTCATCGTGGAAATGCCGCAGGGCCTGCATCGATTCATCGGGCGTGTAGGGCATGGCCGACACGGCAGCGGTCGGTGAAATCACGCCGAGATCGAGGCGCGGTTCGTGGGCGGCGTAACCCTCCGGGCTGTCCGAGGCGGTCAGGCCCCAGCAGTTTTCACCATAGCCTGAGTGATGATGCGGATTGGCGATGCAGTGTGCGCGATTGATGCGGGTGTGAGCAAGGTTCTGCTGCCAGTAGTTGGCGTGATGGTCGGCAAGGCCCCTCGGATCCAGAAACAGGAAGGCGTACTGGCTCCAGAAAAGCGGTCCGCCACCATCCGGCCCGAGCGGCAGTTCGATATCATGAAAGCGCTGTCCGTTACGGAAGTTCACGCCCGTCGCCCAACCCCGGTGATAGGCATCGCTACTGATCGGTGAAGTCGGTGAGGCGGCCGCCAGTATGTAGCTCAGCAGGCACTCGTTCCAGCCGCGCACGTCGAGGTTCATCGACCATTCGTGCACGGGACTCCAGTGCCAGCGAAGTACGGGGTGCGCATCGCTTACGGGCCGCTCGAACCAGTGCCATTCGATCGTCTGCCAGAGCCGTTCGATGCGCCGGCGCAATTCGGCTTCGCGGCCAGGGTGATGGAAATACTGCCGGGCGACGAGAAGCCCGGCAATCAGGAAGGTGGTTTCGACGATGTCGGCACCGTCATCCATCGCCGAGAAGGGAATGACCCTGCCGCTTTCCCCATGCAGAAAGTGAGGCCAGGCACCGTGGAAGCGATCTGCCCGCTCAAGGCATGCGACGAGGCGGAGCAGCCGACGCAGAGCCTCGTCCCGAGAGAGCCAGCCGCGTTCACTGGCGATGACGAGGGCGACCACGGCGAAACCCGTGCCGCCGGTGGTGCAGACATTTGTTCCCTGCCACGCCGACCTGTCCGGACGAATCGCGCGGTCGGGTGCAAGCAACGAAAAGGGATGGGTGGTGTCGTGAAAAAACTGCCAGGTGAGGCACTGCACTTTGTCGAGGAGCGCTTCGTCGTTCAATAGCTTGTCGGTGTGGTTCAAGGTGGCGTACTTCTCAAAACGGCGTTCTCCGGAGTGCGCGAGAGACGATCCGACCTTTCCGAGCCTAGCGGAGAGCTTCGAATACGCAAGCGGCGAGCAGATGGCCTGCCTGCTGATCCAGAGCCTGCTCAGGCAATTCCCCGAGTCTGCCATTGCCGTTTCTGCAAATGTCCGTAATGCCGGAACTGCATTGCACCAGGCTGTCGAATCCGCGCCGCAGCACCCAAGGGCCTTGCCAACCGTATGCGCCTGGACTCACATCCATGAGAGCCGGGTTTGTCCGATTCGGATTGGCCTGGTCATACCCGAGACCGGCCAATGCCCCCGGCCGATAGCCATGGACGAACACGTCGACCTGCTTCAACAGACCCTCGAAAACCGTCGACAAGCAGTCCCATGGCTCTGGAGGAACCCATCCGATTGGCACGCAGGAGGTGTTTCACGCAACCGATATTGCCGTATCGATCCGACGAGCACCCAGAGGTGAGCATGGGTGCTGTCGGACCGATGGTGATGCGGCAAGCTGGCAGGTACCTCAGGGAAGCAACGTACAGGTGATCGAGTCAACGGTATTGGTGTCGTCGCTCATCTGCTCGATTGTCATCGTCGAGCCAGAGACCTGTACCCCCGTCAGCACAGCGTCCCCGACATTCAGTTGCATGTAGATGTTGGTGCCGTCGGTTGACCAGGTGAGTGCCATTGGGTCGCCTGTCCCGGTACTCAGTCCATTTCCAGGCCACACAAACCCCGAGCCGTCGCCCAGAAACACGATTTCGAAACCCATTTTCGTGTCATAGAGGCATTGCCAGTAGGTGATGGAATCACTTTCTGCCGAGTCCGCGTTGACAAGGCCGTCGATACTGCCGCCGGCATCGGGTCCGTCGGGTCCGTCGGGTCCGTCGGGTCCGTCGGGTCCGTCGGGTCCGTCGGGTCCGTCAGGTCCGTCAGGTCCTTCAGGTCCGTCAGGTCCGTCAGGTCCGTCAGGTCCGTCAGGTCCTTCAGGTCCTTCAGGTCCGTCAGGTCCTTCAGGTTCGGGATTGGTGTTGGCGGTGAACAGTTGGCATGTAACTTGACCGTAGTCCTGACCGACGATGTCTACACTGGTTGCCTTCATCGAATTGTCTGAAATACTGATGCCAGTCATGGTGCCCGCTTTTGAGTCGGACGCACTCAGCACAACGTCGTAGCCGTTCCCTTGCCACTCAAGCGTGTAACCACCATCGGCGGCGTGATTCGGCCAGTAGGAGGCCTCACCCGAATCGTAGAAGGCGATATCGAATCCGGAGCCGCTGGCAGCGTTGTCGCATACCCAGTAGTTGTCTGCGGTTTCAGGCATGGCCGGGCCGTTTGAGAGGTCGCTGAGCGAATCATTCGGATTTGGACTGGTGCCAGTACCTGTTCCGGGGTCAGTACCTGTTCCGGGGTCAGTGCCTGTTCCGGGGTCAGTGCCTGTTCCGGGGCCAGTACCTGTTCCGGGGCCAGTACCTGTTCCGGGGCCAGTACCTGTTCCGGGGCCAGTGCCTGTTCCGGGGCCAGTGCCTGTTCCGGGGTCAGTGCCTGTTCCGGGGTCAGTGCCTGTTACGGGGCCAGTGCCTGTTACGGGGCCAGTGCCTGTTCCGGTGCCAGTGCCGGGACTGTCGTCTACGGGGCCAGGTGGGGAATTGCTGCCGCTATCATTGCAACCGATAACGCCGATGCACAGTGCCACAATGGCGAAGACTATCTGAGATTTGTTCAAAGCCTTTCTCCTGTTGATGACCGTGAATGTGCGCATTGATGATTCCGTACGCGCCACAGGTATTCATCGAAGCACGCTTCGGTGATTTCGAACACCCGTTTGATCCTTAAATACACGCCTCACAGTTTTTCAAGGTAATTTTGTCTTCCGTGTAGTCGCGTGCTTGCCTGGATAGTCGTAGCCGTGATCAAGTGGGGATACTACCGTCCATAGACTCCGTGGGCAGTATTCGAAGATTGCGGGTCGGCAACTTGATTGCCGCCTCGTTCGGTCAGGGTGACGAAAGCTGTGTGCTGCTGGTGCCGAATTCGAGTTTGTTTCAGAGCGTGATCGGGAACTCCACCACAAGGGTGTTCGCTGTCGGAAAACGTTCGAAATCTTCTTGGTTCAGTGCTTTCTTCGTCAGCAGGCGGTTGGCGAATTCGCCGATGCCCGGGTTGCATGCGGTGACCAATCAGCATGCGTCTGCGACCGCTTGCCTGTTGCACGATGGATAGCAAGGTATTCGGCGAGGCAAGATAGAGATCAGGCAACCAAGAAACAATGCTGACTTGTGGATGATTCTGCCAGCAGTGCCAGCTGATCAATTGCGCTGTCGCTCCTCCCATCTCGATGATTCGGGTTTCCAGGCGATTCACTTCCTGATTTGCGATGCGTCAGCGATGGTTTCTCTGGAAGAACGGTTGTGCAGTGCCGCTTTCTGCAACTCCGGGAGAAAGGCCCGGAACCCTTGCCGCATCGAACCGGCAGCGCCCAGGAGTGCTCATGGGCGCCGTCGATCATGACAACATACGCGAGTTGGCAGGGCACAGGTCGGTCAGGAAAGGAACGTAAGCGTTCACGGCGAGCTGACTTGCATCCGCGCGCTGTCAGTCTACGCTTGAAGGTGTCAGGAACCTGTCGAGCATGACGTCGCCGTGTCTCAACT
>PDPU01000042.1 GCA_002746645.1 Gammaproteobacteria bacterium
CCATCTGGAAGGGGATGAAACAGGTGGCATCATGCGCCGCCGGCATGAAATTCATGCGTCGCCTCGAAGACAGCACGTGATTTGTGTATAAGGACATGAATTCAAGCACAACAATGCCGACCCGGAAAAGATTGGTGAATATCTCTCCGCTCTTGCCAATTCTGCCGCCCTGGCCGGCAAGGTGAAAGCGTGGCTTGTCTGGGGCCTGGACAACGACACCCACGAGATTATCGGCACCTCGTTCGATCCGGCAACTGTCAAAGTCGGCAACGAGGAGCTGGAAAGCTGGTTACTACGTCTACTTTCACCGAAGATCGACTTCCGGTTCCATTGTTTTGAATCCCACGAAAAACCTGTCGTTCTGCTGGAGATCGGTGCGGCCTTCCGTCATCCAGTGCAGTTCAAAGGGACAGAGTTCATCCGCATAGGTTCGTACAAGAAGAAGCTGAAAGACTTCCAGGAAAAGGAGCGTGAACTATGGCGTGTGTTCGACCGCATGCCCTTCGAAGAAGAGGTCGCTGCCGAAAACATCGCTTCCGAAGAGGTTCTCAGGCTAATCGACTATCCCGCCTATTTTGATTTGTTCTCTCTGCCGTTTCCCGAAGGTCGGGAGCGCATTCTGTCCGCCTTGGAGGCTGACAACATGATTGCCCCGAGCAAGGGTGGAAAGTGGAATATCACCAACCTTGGAGCCGTACTGTTTGCCAAGCAACTGGACGATTTCCGCACTCTTGCCCGCAAGGTGATGCGCGTGGTGCTCTACAAAGGCGAGAACCGGATGGAAGCCGAGCGGGAGCAAGAGTTTCGAAAGGGCTACGCTACTGGATTCGAAGGACTGATCAGCTTCGTCACCAATCTGTTGCCCAGTAACGAAGTGATCGGTCAGGCTTTGCGCAAACAGGTACCAATGTTCCCGGAACTCGCCATCCGCGAACTGGTGGCCAATGCCATCATTCACCAGAATTTTCACCTGACCGGTACTGGACCCATGGTGGAGATTTTTTCCAATCGCATGGAGATAACCAACCCCGGCCTGCCGCTGGTACAAACCGACCGATTCCTCGATAGTCCTCCCCACTCACGCAACGAAGCGCTTGCTTCCTTCATGCGCCGCATAGGAGTTTGCGAAGAACGTGGCAGCGGCGTGGATAAAGTGGTCTTTCAGACCGAACTGTGCCAGCTCCCCGCTCCACTCTTCGAAACTACCAACGATCACACACGGGCGGTTCTCTTTGCCTATCGTGAGTTGAAAGAGATGGACAAGGCCGACCGCATCCGCGCCTGCTACCTGCACGCTTGCCTGCGCTACGTACAGCGGGACTACATGACCAACACCACTTTGCGTAAACGATTCGGGATCGACAAGAAGAACAGCGCCACGGCTTCCCGTTTGATCAAGGAGGCGCTGGAAACCGGTCTGATTGTCCCCTACGACGAGAATGCTGCTCGTAAGTACATGAAATATCTGCCAAAATGGGCAAAATGAGCAAGTAGAGTCTATTTGACGGTCATTTGATGGGCAACACCTGCCCAGTGGAGGCATGGGTATTAATCTTAGAAGTATCAAAGAGTTGGCCTTGTGCCATTCATTTGATGATTGCAGGACTGGGAGGAACTCCTTGGAACCCTGCTGACCCGCGGCGAGAGCGAATGCCGCATGCTCAGGCGTACTGCCGCATATCGAGTTGCCTTTCAGTCGATGGCCTGCAACGGCATCAATCCTCTGGTTGCCATCGAGATGGTGTTCATTGGTCAGCAATATGCCGATATGTGGGAGTAGTTATGGTTCAGGATTCACCGTTCCTCCTACCCACGAGTTCACGCTCGATCTCGATCAACCGCCGCTTCCGCCAGAGCCCGCCACCGTAGCCCACCAGCGACCCATCACTGCCGATCACCCGATGGCAGGGAATGATGATCGCGATCTGATTGGCCGCGTTGGCGCGGGCCACCGCGCGGCTGGCGCCGGGGTTTCCGAGCTGTCGCGCGAGGTCGCTGTAGGATCGTGTTTCACCGGGTGGAATCTCGCGCAGGGCGTCCCACACGCGCGATGTGAAGGCACTGCCGTGGTAGCTGAGAGGCACGGTGAAGCGGGCAGCGCTTGCGGCGAAGTAGGCCGACAACTCCGCTTCGAGTTGCTGGTTGATGTCGAAACGCCCGAAGCCGAGTTGCCCCTTGCTGGTCTTCAGAAGCCGCTTCAGTTCGCCGGGCAGTGCGCGGCGATCCGCGAACTCGAGCAGATGGATCGAGTGCTCGTCGGTCACCACCACCATCGCGCCGAGCACGGTGTCGATCCAGTCGGCCCGGAGAGGTGCATCCGCGCCGGAGAACTGCCCCGGTGACTGGCCCGCGAGTCGAGCGAAGGCGTTGCGAAACGCGGAAGCGGAGGCAAAGCCGGCGCTCTGCTGTGCGTCGATGACGTTCTCGCCGTCGGACAGCGAGGTGAAGCCAGCGCCGATGCGCCGCAGCCGAGCCATCTCGAGAAAGGTGATGCCGAACGCGCGTTTGAAGGAACGGCGTGCGGTCGACGGGTCAATGCCGAGCGCGGCCACGTCCGATTCCTGCCAGCGATGGGCGGGGCGCTCGTCCAGCGCGGCGAGCAGACGTTCGGTGGTGTCGTCCGCACCCTTCAAGGGGTGGCAGCGTTTGCAGGGTCGGAAACCTGCTTCGAGGCATTCGGCCACGGTTTCGACGAAAAGACAGTTTTCAGGCTTCGGTTTCCGCGCCGGACAGCTCAGGCGGCAGAAGATGCCGGTGCTCTGCACGCAGACGAACACGCGGCCTTCGTAGCGGGGGTCACGCTCGATGAGGGCGGTGTAGAGCGTATCGCGGTCGGGCAGGGTGAAGCGCATGGGGCTCTCGTTGGCAAGGTGTGTTCGGGATCGGAACCGGCAGCGATCACCATAGCCCGTTGGCGTGCCGGCCGGAGCCGGAAATCGGGCGTGTATCCGTGCTGACTCGTGCCGGGTACTCACGGCGTGTATGATGACTCGGCACAACGTGTACGTTGACCCACTCCCGGAGGAGAATCCATGCAGAAGTACCGTTCGCCCATCATCACCTCGCCAACGGATCAGGCGGCCAGTCAGGCGACCAACCGCGCGGCCGCTCAGGCCAGCAACCCCGGCCGGCGCCGATTCATCGGCGGTTCGGCGGCCATTGCCGGTGGCCTGGCGCTGTCACCCTGGTTTTCAGGCCCGGCGCTTGCCCAGCCGAAACGCGGTGGGCATTTCCGCATCGGCAAGGGCCACGGACAGACCACCGACAGCCTGGATCCGGGTACGTTCGAAAACGGCTTCATGTCGTCACTCAGCCATGCCATCCATGGTCACATGACCGAGGTGGCGCCGGACGGAACGGTCTTGCCGCTGCTCGCCGAAAGCTGGGAAACCAATGATGACGCCACCGTCTGGACCTTCAAGCTGCGACCGGGTCTGAAATATCACAACGGTGATACGCTGACCTCGCAGAACGTCATCGCTTCCATCGACTACCACCGTGGCGAGAACAGTACCTCGGCGGCGGCGCCTCTGGTGGCGCAGATCACCGACATGCGCGCCGACGGCGACAATGTGGTGGTGTTCGAACTCTCGGGTGGCAACGCCGACTTCCCCTTCCTGCTGTCCGACTACCACCTGGCGATCCTGCCCCTGAAGGACGGCAAGGTCGATTTCAAATCCGGCAACGGACTCGGTACCTACAAGCTCGACAGCTTCGAGCCGGGCGTGAAGGCCAGGCTTTCCAGGAACGAGGAACACTGGCTTGACGATCGCGGCTTCTTCGACTCGATCGAGATGCTCGTGCTGATCGACCCGAATGCACGCATGGTGGCGCTGCAGAGTGGTGAAGTGGATGCCATCGACAAGCTCGACCTCAAGACCGTGGCGCTCTTCGAGCGGCAGCCCAACGTGAACGTGCATTCGGTGGCGGGAACCCAGCATTTCACCTTTGCGATGTCCACCAACAAGGAGCCCTACACCGACAACAACGTTCGCATGGCCCTGAAGCACGCCATCAACCGTCAGGAACTGGTCGACAAGATCCTCTACGGTTACGGCGAGATCGGCAACGATCACCCGATCAGCCGAGGGCAGCGCTTCTACAACTCGGAACTTGCACAGACGACCTACGATCCCGACAAGGCCAGGTGGTATCTCAAGCAGTCCGACATGGACACGCTGCAAGTCAACCTGTCGGCTTCCGACGCCGCCTACATCGGTGCCGTCGATGCGGCCGTGCTGTATCAGGCCGCAGCTGCCCCGGCGGGAATAACGATCAAGGTGGTGCGAGAGCCGGGTGATGGCTACTGGTCCAACGTCTGGATGAAGAAACCCTTTTCGGCGGTCTACTGGAGTGGCCGCCCGGTGGAAGACGCCATGCTCACGCTCGCCTACAAGAGCGGTGTGCCGTGGAACGACACCTTCTACAGCAACGAGACCTTCGATCAGCTGCTTGATCAGGCGCGTGCCGAACTCGACGAAGACAAGCGTCGTGAAATGTACTGGGAGCTCCAGGCCATCCTCAACCAGGACGGCGGCGCCGTGATTCCGATGTTCGCGAACTTCGTGTTCGCCACGAACAGCAAGGTCGGCACGCCGGAAACCTTTGCCACCAACCAGGATGTGGACGGCGAGCGCTGGGCCGAGCGCTGGTGGTTCGTGTAGGCACAACGTCGACATCAGGCAGTAACACGGCGCGCAGTAACGCGGCGCGCGGGTCTCATGGCCCGCGCGTTGTCGTTCGTGAAAGGGGGAAGCTTGTCGATGACCACGCCGATGTCGGTGTCGACGCCGGTGTCGGCGCCTGCCTGAGCCATATCCGGGTATCGGTCAGACGAAGCCGCCCGTCTGCCGCTGCCACAGTGCGGCGTAGATGCCGCCCGCATCGAGCAGTTCCTGATGACTGCCCGATTCGACGATTTCCCCGGCGTCGATCACGAGCAGCCGATCCATCGCCTTCAGCGTCGAGAGCCGGTGCGCGATGGCCAGCACGGTCTTGCCTTCCATGAGTTCGAGCAGCGACGCCTGAATCTCGTGTTCGATCTCGGAATCGAGCGCCGAGGTTGCTTCATCGAGCACCAGCAGGGGGGCATTCTTGACGAACACGCGCGCGATGGCGATGCGCTGCCGCTGCCCGCCCGAGAGCTTGACGCCGCGTTCGCCGACGAAGGCGTCGAGCCCCTTGCGTCCTTGCGGATCGACGAGATCGGGCAGGAATTCGGTCACGCGTGCGCGTTCGGCAGCATGAAGGATGTCGGACTCGCTTGCGTCACTCGCACCGTAGGCGATGTTTTCGCGAATCGGCCGATGCAGCAGCGACGTGTCCTGGCTGACGACCGCAATCTGCCGTCGCAGGCTCTGTTGAGTCACCTCGCGCACGTCCTGACCGTCAATGGTGACGGCGCCTGCATCGACGTCGTGAAAGCGGAGCAGTAGGGAAACGAGTGTGGATTTGCCGGCACCCGAGCGGCCGACCAGCCCGACACGCTCGCCGGGTTCGATCGTGAAACTGCAGTTGCGGATGACGTGAGCCGGGACCACGTCGGTGCCGTTGACGGCAGCGCCGTACCCGAAACTCACGGCGTCGAAGCGGATCCGGCCGTCGCTCACCGCGAGCCTGCCCGCATCTTCGCGGTCCGTGACCGCCAGCGGGCGCGAGACAAGTTTGATGCCGTTCTCCACCGAGCCGATGTTCTCGAAGAGGTTCGCGATCGAGCGGAGGATCCATCCCGACATGTGGTTGACGCGGATGACGAGACTGTTGACCACGGCAATCTCGCCCACGCTGATGCGATTCTCCGACCAGAGCCAGATCGAGAGCGCCGCCACCGACACGATCAACATCGTGTTGATGACGGTCAGGCTCGTGACCATCGACAGCACCCGCCGCACCAGCGCGTGGTTTGCAGCGGTGTGACGCGCAATGCCCTCGGCGGCGTAGTTCGCTTCGCGATCGTGCCGTGCGAACAACAGCACCGACTGGATGTTGGTGTAGGTATCGACGATGCGACCGGTGAGTTTCGAGGTGGCTTCGGACAGCGCCTCGGAGCGCTGGCGCACGGGTGGCACCTGCACGCGAATGACGAGCAGATAGAAGCCGACCCAGATCAGCACCGGAATCATCATGATCGGGTGCATGGCGGCGAACAGCAGCACGATGCCGATGAGATACACCACCAGCATCCAGATGCCCTCGAGCACATTGGTCATGGCGTCCCTGAGCGCCCGGCCGGTCTGCAGCACCTTCTGCGCGATGCGTCCCGAGAAGTCGTTGGTGAAGAAGTCGATGCCCTGACGCAGGAGGTAGCGGTGGTTGTGCCAGCGCACGGCGTTGGTCAGCCCCGGTGCGATGGCTAGCGTCAGCAGTGCGCGCGAGGTGAGGGTGGCGACAGGTCTCACGATGCCGACGATCACGAACATGCCGAAAAGCGACCAGCCATGCTCGGCGAGGAAATGCTCGGGCGGCGTCTCGCGCATCCAGTCGAGAATCCGGCCCATGAAGAGGTAGATCGCCATGTCGGCGAGTGTCGCGACGAGAAACACCACCAGGGTCAGGATCAGCACGCCGCGAATCGGTTCGAGATAGAAGCGGAAGAAGCGGACCGTTTCAGGCGGTGGACGCACGGCGGCGCGCTCGGCGGCGCGCTCGGCCAGGGGGTCGACCAGGGCTTCGAACCATTGGAAGATGCGCTCATTCATGCGCTTACCTTACGCGAGGAATTCCGGCAGATGTTTCCTGCATTCGAAGCCGCCTGAGGATTCGAAACCCGCTACACTTCGAGCATCGTCGTGACGACGGCCATCGCCAGCGGGCGATGGTTCGACGCCATGCACGCCGCAGCAACGATCCACGTGCCCCACTCGTAAGGGTCACCACTGACAACCACCACGTGGCCCGTCGTAGGGGTCACCACTGAGATCAGCATCATGCCAACGATCACGCTCCCGGACGGCAGCCGCCGTTCCTACGCCAACCCCCTCACCGTCATGGAAGTCGCGGCCGACATCGGGCCGGGGCTGGCGAAGGCGACCCTCGCCGGGCTCGTCGACGGCAAGCTCGTCGATGCCAGCCACCGGCTCGAAAACGACGCATCACTTTCCATCGTGACCAGCAAGAGCGACGAAGCGGTGGACATCGTGCGCCACTCCACGGCGCATCTGCTTGCCCAGGCGGTGAAGCAGCTCTATCCCGAAACCCAGGTCACGATCGGTCCGGTCATCGAGGACGGCTTCTACTACGACTTCTCGCGCGAAACCTCCTTCACCCCCGAAGACTTCGAGGCGATCGAGGCGCGCATGAAGGAACTCGTCGAGCAGAACATCCCGATCGAGCGCTCGGTCATGGAACGCGACGAGGCGGTCGAGTACTTCAAGGGCATCGGCGAAGACTACAAGGCCGAGATCATCGCGAGCATCCCGTCGAACGAGGAACTCTCGCTCTACCGGCAGGGCGACTTCACCGACCTCTGCCGCGGCCCGCACGTGCCCTCGACGGGGCATATCAAGGCCTTCAAGCTGACGAAACTCGCCGGCGCCTACTGGCGTGGCGACTCGAACAACGAGATGCTGCAACGTATCTACGGCACGGCCTTCATGAACCCGAAGGAGCTCAAGCAGCATCTGCACAACCTTGCCGAAGCCGAGAAGCGCGACCATCGCCGCATCGGCAAGCAGCTCGATCTCTTCCACCTGCAGGAAGAAGCGCCCGGGATGGTGTTCTGGCACCCGAAGGGCTGGGCCATCTACCGTGCGGTCGAAGACTACATGCGCGGGATGCAGAACAGGCACGGTTACGAGGAAATCCGCACGCCGCAGGTGGTGGACTTTTCGCTCTGGGAGAAGAGCGGTCATGCCGACAAGTTCGGTGACGACATGTTCACGGTCGAAACCGAAGACCGAAAGCACGCCATCAAGCCGATGAACTGCCCCTGTCACGTGCAGATCTTCAACCAGGGCCTGAAGAGCTACCGCGACCTGCCGCTGCGCTACGCCGAGTTCGGCTCCTGCCACAGGAACGAGATGTCCGGTGCGCTGCACGGCATCATGCGTGTGCGCGGCTTCACCCAGGACGACGGACACATCTTCTGTACCGAAGAGCAGATCCAGTCCGAGGTGGCGGCCTTCATCGACTTCCTGCACGAGGTGTATCGCGCCTTCGGTTTCGAAGAAGTCATCTACCGTCTGTCCACGCGCCCGCCGCAGCGGGTGGGTTCCGACGAAGCCTGGGACAAGGCCGAGAAGGCGCTCGCCGACGCGCTCGACGCGGCCGGGCTCCCCTGGGAGGAGCTTCCGGGCGAAGGTGCCTTCTACGGACCGAAGGTCGAGTTCTCGCTCAAGGACTGCATCGGCAGGGTATGGCAGTGCGGTACCGTGCAGGTGGATTTCTCGATGCCCGGGCGGCTCGATGCGAGCTACATCGACGCCCACGGCGAACGACAGGTGCCGGTGATGCTGCATCGCGCAACCATCGGTTCCTTCGAGCGTTTCATCGGCATCCTCATCGAGAACACCGAAGGCAAGCTGCCGATGTGGCTCTCGCCGCTGCAGGCCGTGGTCATGAACATCACCGACAATCAGTCCGGATTCGTTGAACACGTGGTCGAAGTGTTGCAGAATAAGGGATTGCGGGTGGAGGCTGATCTTCGCAATGAGAAGATCGGGTTCAAGATCCGTGAATGGACACTCGAACGCGTGCCGTATCTGCTGGTGGCAGGTGAGCGCGAAGTCGAGAGTGGTTCGCTCGCAGTGCGTACTCGTGACGGCAGGAATCTCGGCGTCGTCACACGTGAAGAACTCGCGGCGGGCCTCACCATCGAGAACACATCGCGTGGGGGTTCCACGCTGGCAGACAAGCTGGAGGGCTGACATATTTCTGCGAAAAAGATAAACCGCAAGAACGAGGAGATCACCGCGTCCGAAGTCCGTCTGATCGGCGTCGACGGCGACCAGATCGGTATCCTGCCGATTGCGGCTGCGCGCGCGAAAGCGGCTGACAACGACCTCGATCTTGTCGAGATTTCTCCGAACGCCGCGCCGCCCGTGTGCAAGATCATGGATCACGGTCGCTTCATGTTCGAGGCCAACAAGAAACAGAACGCCGGCAAGAAGAAGCAGAAGGCCGCGCAGCTCAAGGAGATCAAGTTTCGTCCGGGCACCGAGGAAGGCGACTACCAGGTCAAGCTCCGTAACCTCACCCGGTTTCTTGAAAACGGCGACAAGACCAAGGTCACGCTGCGTTTCCGCGGGCGCGAAATGGCGCACCGCGATCTCGGTGCGAAGCTGCTCAAGCGGGTCGAGGAAGATCTGGCCGAACTCGGCACCGTCGAGCAGTTTCCGAAGCTCGAAGGGCGGCAGATGATCATGGTGCTGGCACCGAAGAAGCACTGATCTGATTGCGGCTGATCAGTTGCACTGATCGCAGCTGATCGTCTCCGCACATCGTCTCGGTGGAGCGGTGGCGTGCGGACAGGTTGCAGATGCCGTTCGAGGTTTCCGGTGAGCATCAACCCCGGGCAGCGAGCGAGATTCAGGCAGGGCCGGAGAAGGATATATTCTCCGGTTTTACAGACTCGGGCCTTCAATTCCGATTAGAATACGCGGCCCGGCGTTGCTTCGTACCGTCCGGGCATCAGCGGCGAACCCAGGTTCCGGCCGCTGCCTTGGTCGACGCCGCCACCGCTGTGTCGATTCCATCGCGGAACGTACCCTGACACTCCGACGTTCCCGGTGTTCATCAACCCGCAGCCCATCTGGCTGCCAGCAGTACGGGAGAAAACAGTGTCTGCGAAGAAACAGAAGTCCGTCTCGGGCGCCGCAAAACGGTTCAAGCGAACCGGCTCCGGCGGTTACAAGCGCAAGAACTCGCACCTTCGGCACATCCTGACGAAGAAGAGTTCCAAGCGGAAGCGCCACCTGCGTGGCGGCGACATGGTTCACGAGAGCGATGTCGTGCTGATCCGCCGCATGCTGCCGAACAACCGCTGATCCAACGCTGACGAAGGAGACGAACCATGCCACGAGTCAAACGCGGTGTTACCGCACGCGCCAGTCACAAGAAAGTTCTCAAGCAGGCCAAAGGCTACCGCGGTGCCCGCAGCCGCGTCTTTCGCGTCGCCAAGCAGGCGGTCACGAAAGCCGGTCAGTATGCCTACCGCGACCGCAAGGCGAAGAAGCGCGCTTTCCGCCAGCTCTGGATTGCCCGCATCAACGCGGCGGCCCGTGCCAACGACATCACCTACAGCCGCCTCATTCAGGGGTTGAAGCTTGCCGGCATCGAGGTCGACCGCAAGATGCTGGCCGACATCGCCATCGCCGACGAAAAGGCGTTTACCGAAATCGCGAACAAGGCCAAGGCGGCGCTGCCGTCCTGATTGCAGTTCACGTCCGGCGTGCCCGCGCCTCGGCCATCACGGCAGAAGCAGCGAGGGCAGGGCCGGTCAAAGGTACATTGCTCCGGGGCGTCACGTTCGCGTGATGCCCCTTTTTTTCATGGTTCCAGCATGAACACCTCACCTGAATCACTGCAGGCGGATGCCGAAGCACGCATCCGGGATGCGGGTTCGCTCGGCGAACTCGATGACATCCGCGTCTCCCTGCTCGGCAAGAAAGGCGCTCTCACGGCGGCGTTGAAGGCGCTCGGTGGCCTGCCACCCGAGGAACGCAAGGCCGCCGGCCAGGCGCTGAACGTCGTCAAGGGCGCGATTGCCGGCGCCATCGACGTGCGCCGCGCCGAACTCGAGAACGCAGCCCTTGCCGAGCGTCTTGCGGCCGACCGGCTCGACATCACGCTGCCCGGGGCGGCGGTTCCGAGCGGCGGGCTGCACCCCGTCACGCTTACCATCGAGCGCATCTCGGCAATCTTCGCGCAAGTGGGCTTCATCGCTGCCCACGGCCCCGAGGTCGAGGACGACTACCACAACTTCGAGGCGCTCAACATTCCCGCGCATCATCCCGCGCGTGCCATGCACGACACCTTCTACTTCGACGCGGGGAGGCTGCTTCGCACGCATGCCTCGTCGGTGCAGATCCGCTACATGGAAGCGCACGAGCCGCCGATCCGCATCCTCGCGCCGGGCCGTGTGTATCGCTGCGATTCCGACATGACCCATTCGCCGATGTTCCATCAGGTGGAAGGCTTGCTCGTCGATCGCAACGTCGCGCTGACCGACCTGATGGGCGACCTCGAAGGCTTCCTGACACGCTTCTTCGACCAGGACGATTGCCGCATCCGTTTCCGCCCGTCATACTTCCCGTTCACCGAACCTTCGGTGGAGGTCGACATCAGCATCAACCAGGGCCCGTGGCTCGAAGTGCTGGGTTCCGGCGTCGTGCACCCGAGTGTGTTGCGCGCAGGTGGGGTGGATCCCGAGGCGTGGTCGGGTTACGCCTTCGGCCTCGGTGTCGAGCGCCTCGCCATGCTGCGCTATGGCGTCAACGACCTGCGCCTCTTCTTCGAGAACGATCTTCGCTTTCTCGAGCAGTTCAGCCGCCGCGTGGGTCGGGGTGGCGCCACGCCCGGCAGCAACGCCACGGCTGGTAACAACGCCACGGCCGGCAACACGGCAACCGAAGGGACAGCGACAACGCAGGAGGCCTCGTCATGAAGTTCAGTGAACGCTGGCTCAGGGAATGGATCGATCCGCCCGTGGATACCGGCACGCTTGCCGAACAGCTGACCTCGCTCGGCCTCGAGGTCGACACGGTCAGGCAACTCGGTGGCGAGATCGAGGGCGTGGTCGTGGCCGAAGTGCTGAGCGTCGAGCCGCACCCCGACGCCGATCGGCTGCGCGTCTGCCGTGTCGACGCCGGCGCGGGTGGCGAACCGCTGCAGATCGTCTGCGGTGCGCCGAACGTGCGCGCCGGCATGAAGACCGTGCTCGCCACGGTCGGCGGCACGCTGCCGGGCTTCGGCAGACTCCGCAAGGCAAGGCTGCGTGGCGTCGATTCCTTCGGCATGCTGTGTTCGGCGAAGGAACTCGGTACCAGTGAAGAATCCGACGGGCTGCTGGAACTCGCCGCCGATGCTCCCGTGGGCACGTCCATCGTCGAGTATCTCGAACTCGATGACGCCATCATCGACATCGACCTCACGCCCGATCGTGCCGATTGCCTGTCCCTCATCGGTGTGGCACGCGATCTTTCGGCGAAGAACGATCTACCGCTGTCGGAGCATGCCTGCAACGCGATCGAGGGCGTCATCGCCGACACGCATCCGGTCGAGGTATCTCCCGACAGTTGCTGCGTGTGTTTCACGGGGCGCGTGATTCGTGATCTCGACTTGAGTGGTGAATCCCCCCTCTGGATGCAGGAGCGTCTGCGCCGCTCGGGCCAGCGGCCGATCAACCCGGCAGTGGACATCACCAACTACGTGATGCTCGAACTCGGCCAGCCGATGCACGCCTTCGACCTCGACAAGCTGCAGGGGCCGCTGCAGGTGCGGCTCGCGAAGCCGGGCGAGACCCTCGTGCTCCTCGACGGGCGGGAAGTCACGCTGACGAGCGACACCACCGTCATCGCCGACGACCGAGGCGCGATCAGCATCGCCGGCATCATGGGTGGCGACAGCACGGGTGTCGACGAGAACACGCGGAACATCTATTTCGAGGCGGCGCTGTTCCTGCCACTGGGCATCGCCGGGAAGCCGCGCCACTATGCGGCGCATTCGGAGTCGGCGCATCGCTTCGAGCGCGGCGTGGACCCGGTCGGCCAGCTCCGTGCCCAGCACTGTGCCGCGGAACTGCTCATGTCGATCGCCGGTGGCAAACCCGGCCCGGTGCAGGAGTGGGTGGACAGCGCGCGTCTGCCGGCGCGCGAGCCGACGCTGCTGCGCCAGCAACGCCTCAATCAGGTCATCGGCATTGCCCCCGAACTCGACACCATCGAAAGCATAATGTCGCGGCTCGGCATCAACGTCACGGCGGCCGAGCCCGTGATGGTGGACGGTGCCGAGTACCGCCAGTGGCACGTGACACCGCCGAGCCATCGTTACGATCTTGCCATCGAGGAAGACTACATCGAGGAAGTCGCGCGCATCATCGGCTTCGAGTCGCTGCCGCGAACGACCGCGAGCGTGCGTCCGAGCTTCCAGCCCGTGGATGAACGGCGGCGGCCATTGAACGACATCAAGCGTCAGCTCGCCGGTCGCGGCTATCAGGAAGTCGTGACCTTCAGCTTCGTCGACGCCGAACGCCAGGCCATCCTGCGCCCCGATCTCGAGGCGCTGCCGCTCGCGAACCCGATCTCGGCAGACCTTGCCGTCATGCGCACCTCGCTGGTGCCGGGCCTGCTCGAGGTCATGCGACGGAATCAGAGCCGCCAGCGGCAGTCGATGAAACTGTTCGAGAGCGGGCTGCGCTTTCTGACGAAGGGCGACGCGGTGATCGACCCCACGCATGGCGAGGATCTCCAGATCGGTGACGGGCTGCAGCAGCAGAGCATGCTCGCGGGGCTCATCGTCGGGCGCCGTGCCGGCGAGAACTGGAACGCGACCGCGGACGAACTGGACTTCTTCGACCTCCGTGCCGACATCGAAGCGCTCTTCGCCGAGGCCGACATCGGCGCAACTCGCTTCACCGGCATCGATTTCGACATGCTGCACCCGGGGCAGCGTGCGGCAATCGTGCTGGACGGAAAGACCGTCGGCTGGTTCGGGCGGCTGAACCCCGCGCTCGAAGCCCGGCTCGACCTGGATGCGCTGCCGCTCGTGTTCGAAATCTCGCAGCTGGCGCTGCAACTGCGTCCGCTCATGCACTATCGCGAGATTTCCCGCTATCCTTCGGTACGACGGGACATTGCACTGGTCGTCGACGAGGCCGTGACCTGGGGTGAACTCGAAGCGACACTCCGCGAAGCCGCACCCGAGACGCTTCGCGAGGTACAGGTGTTCGACATCTACCAGGGAGAGCATCTCGAGGCGGGCAGAAAGAGCATTGCACTGTCGCTTGTGCTACAGGATATGTCGAAGACACTCGAGGATGCCGACGTCGATGAGGTGGTGGAAAACCTCGTGCAGGCGGCGGCGTCGCTGGGTGCAACGCTGAGGAGTTGAGATGGCACTGACCAAGGCAGATCTCGCGGAACTCTTGTTCGAGGAACTTGGACTGAACAAGCGTGAAGCCAAAGAATTTGTAGAACAATTCTTCGAGCAGTTGAAAGAGGCACTCGAATCGGGGCATGATGTGAAGTTGTCCGGCTTCGGCAATTTCACGCTGCGCGACAAGAAGCAGCGGCCGGGGCGCAACCCCAAGACCGGTGAGGAAATTCCGATCTCCGCGAGGCGGGTGGTCACCTTTCGCCCGGGGCAGAAACTCAAAGCACGCGTAGAGGCCTATGCTGGAAATCAGCAACAATGACGAACTGCCGGTAATTCCCAGCAAGCGCTACTTCACCATCGGTGAAGTGAGCGAGCTCTGTCAGGTGCGTCCGCACGTGCTGCGCTACTGGGAGCAGGAGTTTCCGGGCCTCGAACCCGTGAAGCGCCGTGGCAACCGCCGCTACTACCAGCGCCACGACGTCATGCTGATCCGTCAGATTCGCAGCCTGCTCTACAACGAGGGCTACACGATAGGCGGTGCGCGTCAGCACCTCGAAGGCGATGGCGCACGCGAAGACAACACCCAGTCGCAGCAGCTCATGCGCCAGCTGCGTGCCGAACTCGAGGAAGTGCGCAAGATCCTCCGCACCTGAGGCGCAGCGCAACCTGCCATGCCCCTCGAACGGTGGGGCAGTCCCGCGGGCAGTCCTGAACTCGCACTGCCGCAGATCAACGCGGGCGGAATTTTCTGCGAAGGTGCACCTGCAAGACGGTAATCCCGATCGCGTTTGTGCTATTCTGCTCGGCTCTGGCGGGGCGTGGCGCAGTCTGGTAGCGCACCACAATGGGGTTGTGGGGGTCGGAGGTTCGAATCCTCTCGCCCCGACCAGGCAAGCAGGGTGACACCGTGCCATCTCTTCTATCCGTCGTGTCACCGATCCGTGCGACGGTCACCCGTTTCCTGCATTATCATGCTCAATATGGTAGAAGTGGAACCATGACACAACATTCCGGAGAGCCCAGCCTCTAGTATTCATTGCGTCAGCCGAGTCACAGAAGACGACGTCAAGATCAATTCCAGGCGAGGGAACAAGAGCATGCTGGCAGACGAACTGCAT
This sequence comes from Gammaproteobacteria bacterium, assembly GCA_002746645.1. Lineage (GTDB taxonomy): Bacteria > Pseudomonadota > Gammaproteobacteria > Granulosicoccales > Granulosicoccaceae > Granulosicoccus. The sequence goes on from PDPU01000042.1 coordinate 15,150, forward strand.
ATTGCGGTCACGAACATTGTCGATATTCTCGACGGCTCCCGTATTCTGCCGGCGCTGTCACAGTATCGATCCGCCGCCATCAACGACCGGGACAAGGCCTCGCGGGAACTGTCGCGCGCCGCGAACCACATCATCCAGCGCATGGACATGGTCTCGCGTCCCGAACGCCTCGTTGCCCGTGCCATGCACATCGAAGCGCTCGGCACGGCCGACTACTGGGAGCGGCTGCTCGGCGACAGCATCGACCCGCACGAGCGCCAGGCCGAAATCGTGCGTCTCGGCTCACGCCTCATGTTCGCCACCAGCCAGTTGCCCTCGCTGGTGAAGGTGCTCATGAATCTGAACGGTCGTCTGGCCACCGTGCCGCACCACGTGCGTCTCTTCCGCCCGGGCAACAATCCCGAGGCGCTCGCTGCAGCCAGTGTCGCAGCCCTTGCCAACGAAAAGCAATCCACCGCCGCTGCCTTGCCGGGCGTTGCCCGGGCGAGTGTCAATGGTCACGGAGTCAACGGCGCTGCCGACACGGCACTCAGCGGAGCTCATGCCGCAGCCCCGGGTGGCCGGGCAGCCGGAACCGGCAATGCCGCCGAGCCGCTGCGTGCCGGTGAGTCACGCATTCGCGTGCGGCTCGAAGATGCCGGTGAACGTGCCACCGACCCCGACCGCATTGCCCGCACCATCGACGGCATCGACATGGTATACACGGCCTCGGCGAGCCTTGCGCGACGTCCGGCCATCGACCTGCGCCTCGAAGAACTCGGGCGTGGCCCCGGCAAGAGCCGCATCATCGAGTTCGTCGGTCAGACCGAAGCCGTGAAAGCCATGCAGGCGGTGCTCGAGTCCATCCCCGAAGCCCTTGCCGATCTCGACCCGGACGAGGAAGACATCGATCTCGAAGGCATCATCCAGTCGCTGCCGATCTTCGATGATCTCAAGGTGCTTGCCCGCAGCGGCCGCCTGCCCGAGAACGATTTCCGCGACATCAACGAAGCGATGTATCAGGGCGCACTCCTCACGCTAGAGAGTGGTGTGATTCTCGAGAGTGTCGAACACGCGCACGTGAGCTTCGACCAGACGGTTCCACCGATACTGAACCGTCGTGCCACCGGCACCAACGGTGCTGCTCATCCGCCGACAGTCAACGGCGCTGCTCATTCGGCTGCCGTCAACGGTGCCGCTCATCCAGGCGCAGTCAACGGTGCCCGCCCGCCGATGCCGGGTAGTCAGGGTCTGGTTGATGATGACCCTGCCACGCGCTTGCAGCAGAACCAGGCAGTGGACGAACTGCTGCGAGCGATCGGCAACGGTAGTCGCTGAACGCCGGAGCAACGGGGCGGGCGCTGAACGCCGCACCACCTGTCACCGCCGTCACCGCCACCGCCTGTGCGACGGTTTCGTCGGCACCGCTGGCTTCCAGCGCCGAAGCAACAGCGCGTTGGTCAGGACACTGACGCTCGAGAGTGCCATCGCGGCCCCGGCGAACATCGGCGTCAGGAATCCGAAGGCGGCCAGCGGAATGCCGATCGTGTTGTAGACGAAAGCCCAGAACAGGTTCTGGCGAATCTTCCGCCGCGTGGCCCGGGAGATCGAGATCGCGTCGGCGATCAGCGTGGGTTCGGGCCGCATCAGCGTCACCCCTGCCGTGTGCATGGCCACGTCGGTGCCGGTGCCCATGGCAAAGCCCACGTCCGCTGCCGCCAGTGCCGGTGCGTCGTTGATGCCGTCACCGACCATGGCCACGGTACGGCCTTCGGCGCGCAGTGACTCGATCGTCCGCGCCTTGTCGGCAGGCAGCACCTCGGCAATGACCCGTGCGACGCCGAGCGCCTTGCCCACCATGTCGGCCGCAGCGCGGTTGTCGCCGGTGAGCATCACCGTTGCCACCCCTTCGGCCCTGAGGCGAGACAGGGCATCGCGGGAGGAGGCGCGTGGCTTGTCGCCAAGCGCGATGCCTCCGAGCAGACGATCACCGTCGCTGGCCCAGACCACGGTCATGCCGGCTGTCTCGAACTCGTCCGCCCGGGCCCGGTACTCACGCAGGTCGATCCCGCGCTCTGCCATCAACCGCGGGCTGCCGACAACGAGTTCGCGACCATTCACCCGTGCCGCGACGCCTTTTCCGGGGAGCGCCTTGAACTCGGCGGCCCGGTGAATCGCGAGCCCGCGTTCGGCCGCAGCGCGGCGCACGGCTTCGGCAAGCGGGTGTTCGCTGCCGTGCTGGGCTGCAGCCACGAGGCGCAGCAGTTCGTCCTCGTCATCCGCCAGAACCTCGTGCACCTCGGGGCGGCCTTCGGTGAGCGTGCCGGTCTTGTCGAGCACCACGGTGTCGACGGCCTGCGTCAGCTCCAGAGCCTGCGCATCCTTGATCAGGATGCCGGCACGCGCCGCCATGCCCGTGCCCACCATCAGGGCCGCTGGCGTAGCCAGCCCCAGAGCACACGGGCAGGCGACGACCAGCACCGCCACGGCGTTGATGACGGCGTCTGCAATGCTCGCACCCGCGAAGATCCATCCCGCCAGCGTCACGGCGGCGATACCGACCACGACCGGAACGAAGACCGAAGCCACGCGATCAACGGTTCGCTGAATCGGCGCCTTCGAGCCCTGGGCATCCTGAATCAGCGCGACAATCCGCGCCAGCATCGATTCCTCGCCGACGCTCGTCGTCTCCACGGCCAGAAGCCCGTCGCCGTTGATCGAACCACCGGTGACAGCCCCACCGACGCCCCTGAACACCGGCAGGCTCTCACCGGTAATCAGGGATTCGTCGAGCTGACTCTCGCCGTCGATGATCTTCCCGTCCACGGGAACCCGCTCGCCGGGCCGAATCACGACGATCTCGCCGCGACCGACCGCTTCGGCGGGAACCTCGATTTCCCGACCCTGACGGCGGACGCGGGCGGTTTCCGGCCTGAGCGCCATCAACGTCCGAATTGCCTGCGTCGTGCCGTGCCTGGCCCGCGCTTCCAGCCACTTGCCGAGACGGACAAAGGTGATGACGGCCGCGGCGCTCTCGAAATAGAGGTGCCCGCCAGAGACCAGCATGACCAGGGACAAGCCGAAAGCCGCGGAAGTGCCGAGCGACACGAGCACATCCATGTTGGCGCCACCCGCTCGCAGCGCCGCCCAGGCAGCGCGATGGAATCGGGCACCGGCGATCAGCTGCACCGGCGTGGCCAGCGCGAGCTGTACCCATCCCGGAAGCATCCAGTGAATGCCGAAGGGCGCCAGCAGCATCGGCATGATCAGCGGGGCAGTGAGCACCGCCGCTCCGATCAGCACCCACAGCTCGCGTCTGGCCTGCCGTTGCTCGGCCTTGTCGGCGGCTTCGCGTTCGGCAGCGGCCGATACCGCCGGACTCGCGCCGAAACCGGCTTGCTCGACGGCTTCGATCAATCCGGCGGTGGACCTTGTGCCGCTGATCGTGGCAACGGTGGCGATTTCGCTGGCGAGGTTGACCTGCGCCGAGAGCACACCGGGCTGCTCGCGAAGCATCTTTTCCACGCGCCCTGCGCAGGAAGCGCAGGTCATGCCGTCGATGCGGAGCCGAACCGTTTCGGGCAGCACCTGAAACCCCGCTTGTTCGATGGCGGACGCCAACTGCTCGAGATCGACACGGCTCGCGTCATAGTCGATGGTGGCGTTCTCACCGGCAAAACTGACCGCGGCTTCACTCACGCCGTCGATGTGCCGGAGAACCGATTCGATGCGGGCAGCACAGTTCACGCAGGACATGCCACCGATCGGCAGGGTGGTTCGCCGGCTTTCCTGCGATTGCGCCTTGACGTTCTGAGGTGTGGTGGCAGCTGCGGTGTTCATTGGTGGACATCGTAACTGCAATGGGGGAGGGTTGGGAGGGTGAGTGATTTCAAGGTTCTTGTTGGTTGTAAATGGTTTGCGGGTTGACGACGGAAGAGTTGCTGGTTTTCGGGAATCTGGTGCTTTGCCATTGCGGGGTGTCTTCAGGGAGCACTTTCCGCGGAATCAGGCGGTGGATGCGCTTTCTGTGCGTGATCAGTGGCGGGCGCTGAAGCAGCTTCAATGCGAGTCTGTCAGTCCATCAAACCTGCAACTCGCATCGCACGTGATACTGCGCGGTAGACTTGGTGAAAAGGAGGGAGGTCGGCCATCTGGGCACCAAGCCGAGTCGCCCACAATTGCTTGTATCGTTTCTCCTTGCGCTCCAATTCATCGCCGAGACCATCTCGGGTTCGGTTGCGGAACCCGAGCTTGCTGTCGATTTCGGGCAAGAGCATATCGAGATCGACGTGGCCTTCCGAGGTGAGGTGCCAAACGTCGTAAAGATCGCGCGGTTCATTGCGGGCTCGGTCGGTGAGTGCCACGATCTTTTCCACGATGATCTCATCCAGCGCATACGCCCGAATCGCGCAATCATCCGGTAGGTCGTCGTACTCCTTGTAGCCCCTCACGATTAGCCGCTCTTGAAGCGGACAGACAATGCGCTCGCGGATCGTGATGTCAACCTTGATCTCCTTCATGGAACTGGTCGGCAGTGGTCCCTCATAGACCAGGTAGAACGTGTGGCTGTTCTGGTGCTTCTTCCGATCTTCGCGTGAGAACCGAAAGACGACGCCTGAGGCGCGCTGAACCTCGGCGTAGATGTCATCGAGAGCGGCAAGGATGTCATCGAGAGGCAACTCCTCGGTAAGTGTAAAGTCCAGATCCTCCGAGAAACGGTAGTCGCCGAAGTAACAGCGCTTGAGGGCTGTGCCGCCCTTGAATGCAAGTTGCTCGCGAAGTGGCGAGCGTGACAAGCCCACGAGGAACCAGGCGAGGCAGTAGTCCCGTTCAAGCACGGTTTCCGGGATGCGGCGGCCACCCTCACGAGCGAGGCGGTTGGAAAGGAGTGAGATGTTTCTCTGCGGAATCATGACTCAGGTCCTTACCACCGACTCAAGCTCTTCGGGCTCGACGTTGAGTCTGAGCCGCCAGCGAGCGAGATATTTTCCTTCATCGGGCATCATGGGATCCAGCACAGCGTAACTTGCCGTGAGTCGTTCGTGCAGGCGGTTCAATGCATGTGGAGCGTTCACCTCGAAGGTTTCGAGGAGGAATCCGAGCCGGCGAATCACGGCACCCACGTTCATGCGAAGTGCATAGTCGACAAGGCGGTCGGGATCGATATCGTCCCTTCTCATCCAGAAGCCCTTGGCCACCTCGGTGAACCCGCCGCAGTACTCGGATTGCTCCAGTCCGTCGATGATGGTTCGCGCGAGATCGCTCACCCTGATCGTCTGAGTTCTGGTTGCCCAGTGATCGGTGATGCCGAAGATGCGGTTCGGCTTGCACCGAACGAAGCGGAATTCGGTCCCCAACACCATCCGAGGGCGGATGGAACGTGGAGAGGTCACATAGACAACGAGCTGCGGTTGAGTGACCATCTGGTGCAATTCCATCGCAGAGGCATGGGAGATGTAGTAGCTGGCATCCCCCGCCAGTTCACGCGCCACGACGAAGGGATTGCCCATGTACTCACACTCGCTTCCGAGTTCGTAGGGCACGAGGATGAACAATCCCGGCTTCAGTCGGGTCGTCACGCCGCGGCGAACGAGGGCGGCGGCGAAGTTTCGCGCCGCTTTCGGGGTGAGTCCGGTGATGTTCTGGACGTCGGCGTTTGAGAAGATGGTGTTGCCCCGATCATGAAGCGTTGTCACGAGTCGGGCAGCCTGGGTGCCGAGGGTCTTGAGAGGCTTGTCTGAATTCATCTGCAAAATGCCTTTTCTCACAAGGCACTTTGCACGTGTGATCTGACTCAGTCAAGACTCAGGATTAGTTTCTGTGTGCAATTCGTCTCTCTCTGATGTGCGGATGGATGTCAAATCATTAATTTCATGCCATAATTCAACGTGAGGGCACTCATGTGAGTCATCGCTGGCGCAGTGCCCACTTCCGGTTCTCCTTCGTAGCCTTGAGTTTTCTGGCGGCCTTCGCCTTCAGGCCCTGACGGCCGAGGATGGCCGCTATCGTCTTTTCGTTGGCGTGCAGCCCTTCTGCTGCAAGCTCGCGCTGGATCCTCGGTGCACCGTAGCGTTCCCCGTGCCGTTCGAAAACGCGCCTGACATGCCTGTCGCGCTCCTGCTGTCGTCGCTTCCGACGCTCGATCTTGAGGAGCTGTTTCTCTTCGAATGCACGCGCAAGGTCACCAATGACCGCGCGGTCTCGCTCAACGGGCGTCTGTTCGAGGTCGAGGCGGTGCTGGTCGGCGAGCGTGTGACACTGCGCCACGACCCCTCGCGCCCCGACGCGCCGGTCAACGTCTGGCATGATGGCAGGTTCATCGAGAAGGCACACCTTGTCGACACCTGTGCCAACTGCCACGTGCGTCGTCATCGCCGCAGTGGCGTGATCGACGCCGATACCGGACATGCTGCCACTCATGCACGTCTCTCGATGCGTGCGTTCACCAGTGATGACACCGGCAACGGCACGGAAAAGCCTGATGCCGAGGAGGTGTGCTGATGTATCTCAAGCACTTCGCCTTCACCCATTACCCCTTCGACCACATCCTCGAACCCGATGCGCTCTTCCCCTCGGCCGAGCAGGCCGAAGCCGAAAGCCGGCTTCGCCACCTGATCGAACTCCGCGGGATCGGACTGCTCACCGGTGAGTCCGGCAGCGGCAAGACCACCCTGTGTCGACGCCTGACCGAATCGCTGCATCCGGGTCTGTATCGGGTGCTCTACGTACCTCTCTCCACCGGCAACGTCATGGACATGTACAAGTGCGTGGCCTGGAACCTCGGGCTGCCCACCGAGAGAAACCGAGCAGCGGCCTTCCGCGCCATCCGTGCCGAGCTCTCGCGGCTGCTGATCGAGGGCAAGCAGCTGCCTCTGCCGGTCATCGACGAAGCCCAATATCTCCGGAACGATGTCCTCGAGGATCTTCGATTGCCGACCAACGACGAGATGGACTCCGAGAACCGTCTCTGCATGCTGTTCGTCGGCCTCACCGAGTTGCGGCGTCGGCTGCAGATGTCGGTACACGAGTCTCTCGACCAGCGCATCGTGGTGCGTTACCAGCTGCCGGGACTCGCGCGCGAGGAACTCCCCGATGACCTCACCCATCGGCTCCGGCAGGTGAGTTGTGAGTTGCCCCTGTTCGAACCGGCGGCAATCGAGGCGATCCATCAGGCCACCCACGGCCTGCCACGGCGGATCAACCGCCTGGCCCACTGCGCGCTGGTGGCCGCCGCTGCCGGGAAGCAACACAACGTCTCTGCCGAACACGTGCAGCAGGCACTGACGGAGACCGACCCATGAGTCATGACTTCGGATTTGTCGTTCACGGCAGCGAGCACTGGAGCATCGACCGGATGATCGTGGTCCACGATCTCTGTCAGAGCCTTGCCGAGGCGCTGATGCGGTGCCATGGCGAAGAGATGACGAGGCGCATGCTCGAGCTCGACGAAGAGTGGCGGGAAATGACGGGCGAGCAGGACCGGAACACGCTCGAACTACCGCTCGAGTACTGAAGCGACGAGTGTCCGGCTGCCACCGAGGCGGTCGGGCGCTGTCAAGGAGTGCCGGTCGAATCCCGGAAAGAACCATTCTCCGGCATCAAACCGACGTGAGCGACAGTGTGGGAAAACTCACGTCAATGTCTGCGAAATCACGCTGGAAAATGCTGTCGGGATATTGTTGGAAACAACAATCAGGAAGGAGACGATTCATCGGAGCTTGTTTGCGATTCACGCCGAGGCCAAGCTCGCCATCTTCGAGTACATTGAAATGTTCTACAATCCGGCTCGCCTGCATTCGGCCATCGGGTTTTGCAGTCTTGTTGACTAGCGACTGAAGAAAGATGCAAGTCCGGCCCTGTCAACTTGACCCAGTGTCTGCGAAACCGGGGAATTCCAGTCGTGATTTCATCGAAATGAGCTATCAGAACGTCGAGGTCACGAAGCGGTCTTGCGACGGCATCGTCGATTTCAACGTAGTCCGGGGCACCATCTTCGCCACCTCGCGCCTCTCGAAGGGCATCGAGGAGGCCACGTTCGCCGAAGGCGCCGCGCCCATCGCCCTCATAGACGGCAACAAGCTAATAGAATTGTTGATCAAGCACGGTATCGGCGTTCGCATGATGAGACATTCAAACCGGACCCGGGAGGAGTAGCGCTTGAAAGACCTCGGCGTCGACATCGAGGCCATCGCGCCATGGTTCGCAGACGAGCATCAGTCGCCATACGTCCTGGTTCGCGTGTCGGACGAGCACGCTGCTGCGTGGGCGGACGTCCTTGGGGTGCCAGTTCGCCGGTGCTACATCGACGATGCGCTGCTCAACGAACGTGCGGCGACCACCGGGCGCCCGAAGTCGGAACTTGTCGCGGACAAGTTGCCGGATCAAGGATCCACGATGGCGGGCGACTTCGGGGAGATTCTCGTCTTCCTGTACCACGCAGCAGTCGAACCCGGGGTCGATCTCATCGGTCCCAAGAAGTGGCGGTTGAAGCAGGACCGGACGAAGCCAGCGCCATACTCAGATGTCGTTCACTTCGTGCTTCCGAACTGGCCGGATTCATCGGCCGACGACCGCATTCTCTGCTCCGAGGTGAAGACCAAGTCGACAGCCGGGAACTCGTCGCCCGTTAGTTCGGCAGTTGCTGACTGTGAGAAGGACCGGACAAGTCGACTGGCAAAAACGCTGGTGTGGTTCAAGGAGCGAGCCCTTCACGAAGATCTCGGCACCACGACCGTCACTCATCTCGAGCGGTTCACCAAGGCCACCGACCACCCCGAAGCCCAGAAGCAGTTTCGAGCGGTTGCGGTTGTATGTGCGAGTCTCGTCGATGACGAGCTCGAAGACGCGCCCGAGGAAGAACCCACTGACCACACCGTGGTCGTGATCGCCGTTCCAAAACTGAAGCAACGCTACGGGGATGTCTTCGACGCCGTTCACGCCACCGTCGCGGAACCCGGGGACGGCACATGAGGGAGACTCTGGCCAAATGGGTGAGCGACGCTGATGCCCTGCATCACGTGGAGCAGTTCGGTTTCTCGCAATCGTCGCCGCAGTTGAGCTACCTTCGTGATCGAGGCGACGACTACTACATCTCGCTTGTTGGCGAGCTCTTCGACCGAATTCGTCAACCGTACAGCGATTCTGTCGATTGGTCACGCCTAGGCAACGCGATCACTCAGGCGGGCGGTGTGGGGGGCGATCAGACACCTGCCTATCGCGGGATTCTGGCGCCGGAAGCCGCTGTCTTTGCGGCGGCCGCATTCTACTTCGGCGGCTACTCGGCATCGGCGTACCTCACGCTCAAGGCCGCGGATCCGGATGCCCTCGGCGAGATCCAGCGAGCCTGCTACGAGCTGTTATCGCGGCCATCGACGATGACGATCAAGTCGGCACGCGTGCTTGCCCTCGTTGGTGCTGTGCGCCGAGGCAACCTGGAGGCGATTCGGGCGCAGAGCGAGCAGGCTGCAGAGCTGGAGGCCGCCGCGTTACAGGCCGATCCCGATGAATGGGTCGGATGGCGCTTGTTCCGACGGATACTCTCCAGGTTCGAGGAGACGAACATCCGTGCCGTCCTTCCGGATGGCGCGTCCGACTTCTGGGATCCTCTGGTTCGGTCGCTCCTCAATCGAGACCCGCCGGCATGGGACTTCTTCCCCTCGCAGATCGACGCGATCAGGAGCGGGCTACTGGGAGACGCGACGTCATTCTCTATCCAGATGCCGACCGGCGCCGGCAAGACGGCGCTCTCGGAGACGCTGCTCTTCTATCATCTGAACCGCCACCCACAGGATGTGGCGATCCTGCTCGTTCCGTACCGCTCGCTCGCGGCGGAACTGCGCGGCAGCCTCGTCAAGCGCCTGGGCCGTATGGACCTCCCCGCCAGGTGCGCGTACGGGGGAACTGTGCCGACGGGCGATGAAGTTCGAGACCTGGATGACACGCGGGCGATCGTCGCGACACCGGAGGCCTTGTCGGGTCTGCTCAGTGCGGAGCCGGACTTCTTCGCCCGCGTCTCCCTGGTCATTTGCGACGAAGGGCACCTTCTCGACGGCGAAGCACGTGGGGTAGGACTGGAGCTGCTCCTCGCGCGAATGCGAGCTCGCGAGATCGGCCCGCCCAAGTTCGTCTTCGTTTCTGCCATCGTCCCGAACATCAAGGAGATCAATACGTGGCTCGGTGGCACGGACGAGACCGTCGTTCGCAGCGATTACCGCCCAGCACTCGCTGAGTTCTCAGTGCTCCGAGTTGCCGGCCAGAACGCCGGCGCAACGGTGGCGCTCGAGCTCCATCCGCATCACCTCGCATCCACGTTCTCCATTGATCGCTTCTTGAGCCGCGATGACTTTCGCTACCGCAATGCCTCGACCGGTCGGCTGAATACCTACTCGTTCAACTCCGTGAAGACCCAGGCCATCGCCGCGGCACGGAAGGCGCTCTCGATGGGGGCGGTCGCCGTGTTCGCCGCCAACAAGCGGGGTAACCAGGGCGCAGTGGGGCTTGCGGAAGAGCTGCTGGCTCAGTTGGCAAACCCGTTGCGGATGCCCGCTCCGATGGAGTTCGTTGAGGACGCCGCAAAGCTTCAGGCCGTGGTGGAGTACTTCACGCTGGAGTACGGCGCTGCATGGGTCGGAACGCGAACCCTCGCGGCGGGAGCCGTGCTTCATCACGGAGACATCCCGCAGGAAAGCAGGGAAGTCGTCGAGGGCCTGGTTCGGAAAGAGGATTTTCGACTGGCGATCTGCACGAGCACATTGGCCGAGGGCGTCAACTTGCCGATCAGGACGTTGGTCTTGTACTCCGTGCAACGCCGCGGGCCAGACGGGGCCGCTGAGAACCTGCTTGCGCGCGACATCAAGAACCTGGTTGGACGCGCGGGAAGGGCTGGAGCAACCACCAAGGGCCTCGTTATCTGCGCCAACCCCGGACAGTGGCCGTTGGTGGCGCCCGTCGCTCAGCAGCAACCGGGCGAGCGCGTTTCTGGGGCACTGCTGGAGCTGATGCGCCTTCTGCAGTCGGCGCTGACTCAGCAAAGCCTCACGCTCACGAACGACATCCTGGAGGGGGAGACCGCGCTTCATACGTTGATCGACGGCATCGACGCGACGCTCATCGACCTCGCCGCCGAAGAGCTTGGGGAAGACGAACTGGTTCGGATCGCCGGGGAGCTGTCGAGCAAGACCTTTGCGGCTCGTCAGGCCGAGCCTGCGACCACCGCCCTGATGAAACAGGTGTTCGAGCTGCGTGCTCAACGGGTCGCCGCGATCAAGGGGGCTGGACGACTCGGCTGGATCCGAGAAACCGGAACGCGGGCGCGCATGCTCGAGTCCGTGGAGGCGAAGCTGCTGCCCATGCGGGAGCGATGGGACGACGTCGAGGCCGCAACGGATCCAAAGCTCGCGGAGGCGCTGCTGACGTGGGCATGGGACCTTCCGGAGGTGGCCGAAGCGGTCAAGGAGGCGTACCGTGACGCACCGCCGTCGCGCACGGACTTCACTCGGGTACTGGAGGCATGGATCGACGGTCAGCCTTTGGTCGAGCTGGCTCGACGAGCTGGCATCGACATCGACACGATGCTGGGAGTTCACGCCAAGGTGATCAGCTACGTCCTCCAGGTGGCTGTCGAACAGGGTGTCGGCCTGCTCAAGAAGCTGCTTGAAGCGAGTGACCGCGGATTGGCACAAGCCGTCGTCGACTTCCCCGAGCACCTACGGTTCGGCGTCCCCACACCGGCCGCGAAGGTGCTTGCGGCCGGTGGCGTCCGGCACCGCCGAGCTGCGGTCGCGCTTGGCCGAAGCCCCGAGCTTGGGGCTCTGGTTGACCGCGCAGCGGTGTTTTCCACGGCCCGGCACCTGCTCGATGACCGCGAGCGGTGGATGCCTGCGATGGGGCGCCTGGTTCTGGATAACACGGTCTTAGACGTGATGGCAGCGCAGGAGTCGGATGATGTCCTCGACTTTGAGTAAACCCGCTTTGGCCTTGGGTAGAAATATGCGGCGAGCGTGAATAGGTGGAGGCCGTCCGCGGGACGTCCCGACTCAAGGCCGTGTCCAGAAGGCGCATGGCGGCAGAAAGGCCGTTCGGTCATCAAGGCGTCGGCCAGAGCGGAAAGGCGTGACACCGGTCGATTGATCTTGCAGGAGCACCACCGCTGCACTGGCCCGGATGGGTCAATGTGCCGAAGTGTTCGACAATTCCTGTGTGTCCGCTGTCGCGATCCTGCGCTGATCTGCAGCGGTTGCGACCGGGGGCAGATCCACTGCAATGGTCATTGCGCCGCCGACGCTCGTCGGGAACGACATCGCATCGCCAATCGTCGTCATCAGCAATCGCGCAAGGGACGCGAGCATGCCGCTGCCCGTCAGGCCCGACACCGTTCACGACAACGCCGAAAAGTAACGGATCAGGGTTCACCGCCGTTGCCGAAAGTTGATTCACTGCCGGACACACGCCCATCAGGCAACACGAGCACCGCGCGGACGAGACAGCGTTCACGCTTCCGTGAAGGTCGATGCTCCCGCTGCGGGCGATTGTGCTCACCGTACCGCCGTCAGGGGTTTCTCCGGCACCGTCGCGGTGCCGATCCACCGACAGGCTTCACACCGACATGAGTATCAGCAACGAACAAAAGGCCCGTATTCTGCGACTGCATCTCGCCGAAGGCTGGGGAGTGAACACCGTGGCCGATCAGCTCGGCATCCACCACACCACCGTCGAGCGCGTGCTCGCGCGCGCGGGCCCTCCCCGCGCCGAGCGAACGCGGCGTCCCTCGAAGCTCGATCCCTGGCTGCCGTTCATGATCGAGACGCTCGAGCAGTATCCCACCCTCACTGCCCAGCGGCTGTACCGGATGTGCGTGAACCGGGGCCATCAGGGTGGCGCGAGTCTGTTCCGTGCGCGCGTGGCCGAGCTGCGCCCCCGGCCGACACCGGAAGCGCACCTGCGCCTCCGGACACTCCCCGGCGAACAGGCCCGGGTCGACTGGGGTCACTTCGGGAAGGTGACGATCGGCCGGGCCGAGCGCCCCTTGATGGCATTCGTGATGGTGCTCTCCTACAGCCGCCGGCTCTTTCTGCGTTTCTACCTCAACCAGCGCATGGAGGGGTTCCTGCACGGGCACCGCTCGGCCTTCGAGTACCAAGGCCGCGTCCCGCGCGTGCTGCTCTACGACAACCTGAAATCGGCCGTGCTTGATCGGCAGGGCGATGCCATCCGCTTCCACCCGACCCTGCTCGAGCTGAGTACCTGGTATCGCTTCGAACCGAGACCGGTGGCACCGGCACGCGGGAACGAGAAGGGGCGCGTCGAGCGGGCCATCCGCTACGTGCGCGACAACTTCTTCGCCGCGCGCTCCTTGCACCTCTCCGGCGCGGTCGTCGCGGAGGTGGCAGCGAACCCGGGCATCCACACACGCGAGCTGCATGAGCGAGTTCCGGAACTCTCGACCAAGATCACCGTCGGCTCGGGCAAGTGGACATCGGAGGTGCCGGTAGGCAGTCGCTTGCTCGTCTGCCTCGCGATGCAGCTCAGAATCGCGCGGGCAGCGACCAGCGGGAGTTGGAGGACGTCGCAGTACGGGTGGTGCCAGGCACCCGACGTGCAGCGTCCATCGGTCGAAGAAGGGCGCCTTTGGCTGGTTCAGCGCTACCTCGATCGTTTCGGCCCAGTCACGACCGCAGACATCCGGTGGTGGACTGGATTGACGGCCGCTCAGGTGAGAAAGGCACTCGACGCACTCGACGTAGAGGCAGTGGCGGTCGATGACGGCGAGGCATGGATCCTTCCCGGTCAGCTCCTACCCGAGGCGCTGGGCGTCTGCCTGCTGCCCGAGTTGGATCCGACCCCGATGGGGTACAAGGAACGAAGTTGGTTTCTCGGTAACCATGGCGGGGTTCTCTTCGATCGCAACGGAAACGTCGGTCCGACGATCTGGGTCGACGGACGGATCGTCGGAGGCTGGGCAGTCGATGGCGAGGGAGTCCCGGTGAAGCCGCGTTTACGCACGCCGCTCGAGCGAGAGCTTTCCGGCTGACCATGTGGGACAGCAGCGACAGTGACGCCCGCATCGCGACTTTCAGGACGGCGATGGATGCCTTCACGTCGGGCGGCCACCTAATCGTCGCTGAGCGGCCGAAGGACACGGCGCTCGTCCGCCAGGCCATCGCGGAGGGCGGGTGGGCGTCGGTGTGGGCGAAGTCGAAGCGGCTGGTGCGGCGGCGTTCCAATGTCCGAGCTTCCAGGAGGCAGCAGGCGTATTCTTCCACGAGCGCCCGCGCCTCGAAGAGTTTCTCCACCCACGCCAGAGACTCCGGAGAGCACGCGCGTCGACCAGCGACCGCCCGAAAACTCCCGCCACAACGCCACAAACACACAAAACCCCCGCCAGCGAAGCCGACGAGGGTCTTGTCAGGAAGAGTGCATGGGCTGACTAGCCCTGAGTAGAAATGGCTCCCCGGGACGGGCTCGAACCGCCGACCCAATGATTAACAGTCATTTGCTCTACCGACTGAGCTACCGGGGAACTGAGCAGGCAATGATATCGTCCACTTCCGGCCACGTCAACGGCAGGAAGTGAAAAAAATGATCACCCGGCGCAGTGAAAACCATGCGCCGTGGCGACATCCGGGGCAATGCAAACCGCGCGCCACCGCGGCCGGGAATGCCTGATGCCACATCTGCGGCCACTGCCGCCATACTGTGCCAATGCCGAAGCCCAGCACATCCGGAAACGCCTTCCGTCTCGCCGCCGTCCACACCCCCGCGGGGCATCAGCCCGAGGCCATCGAAGCGCTCTGTGCGGGCATCGAGGACGGGCTCGCCTGGCAGACGCTGCTCGGCGTCACGGGCTCGGGCAAGACCTTCACGATGGCGAACGTGATCGCACGCGAAGGGCGCCCGGCAATCGTGCTGGCGCCGAACAAGACACTCGCGGCGCAGCTCTACGGGGAATTCCGGGAGTTCTTCCCCGACAACGCGGTGGAGTACTTCGTGTCCTACTACGACTACTACCAGCCCGAAGCCTACGTGCCGGCGAGCGATCTCTTCATCGAGAAGGACGCGCAGATCAACGAGCATATCGAGCAGATGCGCCTCTCGGCCACGCGTGCGCTGATGGAGCGGCGCGACACCGTGATCGTGGCAACGGTTTCCTCGATCTACGGCCTCGGCGATCCGCAGCTCTATCACAAGATGGTGCTGCACCTCAAACGCGGCGACATCATCGACCAGCGCGACATCCTCCGCCGTCTTGCCGAGCTTCAGTACAGCCGCAACGACATGGATCTCAAGCGCGGCACCTATCGCGTGCGCGGCGAGATCATCGACATCTACCCGGCGGATTCCGAGAAGGAGGCGATCCGCATCGAGCTCTTCGATGACGAAATCGAGTCGCTCAGCCACTTCGACCCGCTGACGGGCGAAGTGCTGATGCGTCTCCCGCGCCTTACCGTGTACCCGAAAACCCACTACGTGACGCCGCGCCAGCGCCTTCTCGACGCCTCGCAGGAGATTCGCGAGGAACTCAGGGAGCGGGTGGCCGTGTTGACCGACGCTGGCAAGCTCGTCGAAGCGCAGCGGCTCTCGCAGCGCACCCAGTTCGACCTCGAGATGATTCAGGAACTCGGCTACTGTTCGGGCATCGAGAACTACTCGCGCTATCTATCGGGCCGCGCGCCGGGGCAGGCGCCACCGTGTCTCTTCGACTACCTGCCGAACGACGCGCTGATGTTCATCGACGAAAGCCACGTGACCGTGCCGCAGCTCGGGGCGATGTACAAGGGCGACCGATCACGCAAGGAAAACCTCGTGAACTTCGGGTTCCGTCTGCCATCGGCGCTCGACAACCGGCCGCTGCGTTTCGACGAATGGGAGCTGCTCGCACCGCAGACCATCTTCGTCTCGGCCACACCGGGCGACTACGAGAAAGCCCACGCTGACCAGGTGGTCGAGCAGGTGGTGCGCCCGACCGGCCTGGTGGACCCCGAGGTGGAAGTGCGTCCGGCCAGCTCGCAGGTGGACGACGTGCTCTCGGAAATCAACCTCCGCGTGGCTGATAACGAGCGCGTGCTCATCACCACGCTCACGAAACGCATGGCCGAAGACCTCACCGACTACCTCGGCGAGCATGACGTGAGGGTGCGCTACCTGCACTCCGATGTGGATACGGTGGAGCGAAGCGAGATCATCCGTGATCTTCGCCTTGGCGAGTTCGACGTGCTGGTGGGCATCAACCTGCTGCGCGAAGGCCTTGACATGCCGGAAGTCTCGCTCGTCGCCATTCTCGATGCCGACAAGGAAGGCTTCCTGCGCGCCGAACGCTCGCTGATCCAGACCATTGGCCGTGCCGCCCGGAACCTCCGCGGCAAGGCGATTCTGTATGCCGATACGGTGACGGGCTCGATGCAGCGGGCGATGGACGAAACCAATCGGCGCCGGGAAGTGCAGATGGCCTTCAACGCGGCGCACGGCATCACGCCGCAGGGCATCGTGAAGGAAGTGGCCGACGTCATGGAAACGGGCGGGGCGCGCAGCAGGCCCGGCGGGAAACGCGGGCGCGGGAAGGAAGACGGGAAGGCCGCCACCCGGTCCGAAGTGCCGCTTTCCGCCGATGCGGCAGCGAAGAAGATCAGGCAGCTCGAGAAGGAGATGTTCGCGGCAGCACGGAATCTCGAGTTCGAACGAGCCGCGGTACTCCGGGATGAGCTCGAGGTGGTGAGAGAGCAGTTGTTCGAGACGGGTTGAAGCCCCGACTCAGATCCGCTCCAGCATGTCCTCGGCCAGTGCTGCATAGCGTCGCCGGTTGAGCAGCAGCTTCGGCCGGCTTCCCCCGCACTGACGCCACAGCACGACCGCCCGAATGCCGCCGAGGAGCACCGCCCGAATCGTCGAGGCCGTGTCGTTGTCGTTCAGATGCCGTGGATCGCCACTGACCATGATGCGCGGGGAGAGGTGGCTGATGCTGCTTCGGTAGAGGTTGGCGAAGTTGCTGATCATGGTCTGGTCGGCGATGGCGAAGTCCAGCGACTGCGCGCGGCTGATGCCGATGCGAAGCTGCTCGACGGTGCTTTCGTCGTTCATGATGTTGGTGCCGAGCTGCATGAGCGCGAGGGCGTAGCGGGCAAGGTCCAGATCGCGCGCTTCGTTGTTGCCCGCGAGTTGGTTCCTCAGAACGCGCAACCCTTCCTGGATGTTGCCGTAACTCCCGCCGAAGGCGTCGATGACACGATCGGTGTTGAGCGTCAGCACCGAGGCGAGGGTACGCTCGAGGTCCTGGCGGTTGCAGGTGCCGGTGGTTGCAAGGCTCTTGCACAGGGACACCGACTGGAAGATGCCGGCCAGTGCAATGGTCTGGTGTTCGGGGGTTGCCAGGCTGCTCATCGCCTACAGTATAGCCGCCCGGCGTGCACCATCGGCAGTAGGATAATGCACCTTTGTCGATGGCGTGCCGTCATCCCCGCGCGCGGTACCGAAGCGCCTCAGAAATCGCTGATGATGCCGCCCCCGAGGCAGCGCTCGCCGTCGTACAGCACGATCGACTGCCCGGGCGTGATCGCGCGTACGGGCTTGTCGAAATGCGCCGACAGGGTAGCGTTCGCGGCGTCGGCGACGATGCTCACGGGTTGATCGTCCTGACGGTAGCGAACCTTTGCGCTGCAACGGAATGCATTCGCTGGCGGCTGCCCATGTACCCAGTGGACGTCGTGCGCATCGAGCGAATCGCGCAGGAGTCGCGGGTGGTCGTGCCCCTGAGCCACCACGAGGCGATTCTCGGCAAGGTCCTTCTCGATCACGAACCAGGGTGATTCATCGGCGTTCGCCATGCCGCCGATGCCGAGCCCCTGTCGCTGCCCGTAGGTGTAATACATGAGTCCGTTGTGGCGGCCGATCACGGTGTCGTGCTCGTCGACGATGTTGCCCGGTTGTGCGGGCAGGTACTCGGCAAGAAAGGCCGTGAATTTCCGCTCGCCGATGAAGCAGATGCCGGTCGAGTCCTTCTTCCTGTGCACCACGAGCCCGGCATCGCGCGCACGCGCGCGCACCCATGGCTTCTCGAACCCACCGATCGGAAAAAGGCTCGGCATGAGCTGCTGCTGATCGAGCGTGTGCAGGAAGTAGCTCTGATCCTTGTTGGTATCGAGACCACGGAGAAGGTCGACGCCTCCGGCTACGCCCTCGGCCTCGCTTGCACCCACGCGCACGTAGTGTCCGGTGGCGATGGCATCGGCACCGAGGCTTCTCGCGTGATCAAGAAAGGCCCGGAACTTGATTTCCTTGTTGCAGAGGATGTCGGGGTTCGGCGTGCGGCCGGCGCTGTATTCGTCGAGAAAGTGCGCGAACACGCGTTGCCAGTATTCCTCGGCGAAGTTCACCGTGTCGAGTGCGATACCGATGGCATCGGCCACACCCGCGGCATCGCGGTAGTCCTGGCGCGCGGTGCAGTGCTCGTCGTCATCTTCCCAGTTCTGCATGAAGATGCCACTGACCTGATAGCCCTGTTCCTTGAGAAGCAGCGCCGCCACCGAGGAATCCACACCGCCGGACATGCCCACGATGACCCGCATGCCGGCGTGGTCCTCGCGCAGGCAGGCTGGAGTGTTGCCTGCCGTATCCGGCAGGATGTTCCTGTTCTTCTTCAAGATGTGAAGCACGGCACTTGACAAGCCAAAAGGTAACGTAAAACTGTCATGATCACCGATCCATCGCACCCGTTCTGCGCGGGCTTCGTCCCTTCAGACGCTTGGGCGGTACGCTCTGGCGCAGGAAGAAGTCGGGGTCCATCCGTTCGAGAAAGGCTTTCGCCTGCGGCGACAGGAACTTGCCACGACGAATCACCACGCCGTAGCTGCGTGTCGGGAAGTAGTTGTCCATGGGGCGAACCTCGAGGTTCTCATGGCCTTCGAGGCAGATGCTCGTGACGATGCTGATGCCGAGCCCGTTTTCGACATAGCGCTTGATCACTTCCCAGCCACCGGCTTCGAGCACGACGTTGTAGGGCACACCATGCTGCTCGAACACGAGATCGACGAGGTTCCAGGTGCTGAGGTGACGCGGCGGGAGAATAAGGCCGTAGGGGCTGAGGTCCGCGAGCTTCACTTCCTCGAGTTTCGCCAGCGGATGGTCGCGCGGCGTGATCAGGGAAGGTTCGTAGTTGTAGATCGGGTGATAGACGAGATCATCCGGCACATCGATCATCGAGCCCACGGCGAAGTCCACGTCGTTGGCGCGGAGGAGTTCGAGCCCGTCATGACCGGTCACGTTGTGCATGCGGATGTCGATCTGCGGGTACTCGTCGGCGAAGGCCTTGATGACGTCCGGCAGGATGTAGAGGAGGGTGGCTTCACCCGCGGCGATATCGAGTGGCCCTGCGTGAACTTCACCGAGACGCGCCGCAAAACTGTCGGCGAGGCGGGCAAGGCCGTCGACGAGCGGCTGCGCCATGTCCTGCAGGAGTTCCCCGGCGGGGGTCAGGCGGATTCTCGGCCCGGCGCGTTCGAAGAGCAGCGTGTCGAGTTCCTTCTCGAGCGCCTGGATCTGCAGTGACACGGAAGGCTGGCTCAGGCCGAGGCGGGTGGCCGCCTTGGAGATGCTGCCGGTCTGCGCGGCGTGGCAGAAGGCGCGCAGTTGGCGGAGTTGATTGAGATGAGCGTCAGCCTGGGGCACGGGTTACATCGCAAGTATTGTCACGGACAATCATAATAATAATCATCATAGTGTTGAAAAAAAAGCGGGCAAGGGTGAACATCGTGCGGTGCAAAACAGCGGTGGCCAGTTCCGGCTGCTGCCGTGGCACCTTTCATGTTTTTCTTTACAAGACCCGAGGTTCGACATCACGATGAGCGCCAACCCCAAGCAAGCCCAGGCCGCCAGCCGCCAGCAGCAGATCGATGAACTGCAGAAGGATTGGGACACCAACCCCCGCTGGAAAGGTGTCACACGCCCCTACAGCGCCGAAGACGTGGTGCGCCTGCGCGGTTCGCTGCCCATCGAATACACCCTCGCGCGCCGTGGTGCCGAGCAACTCTGGGATCTTGTGCACGGTGCAGCGAAAAAGGGCTACGTGAACTGCCTTGGTGCCCTTACGGGTGGTCAGGCCGTGCAGCAGGCGAAAGCCGGCATCGAAGCCATCTACCTGTCGGGCTGGCAGGTCGCGGCCGATGGCAACACGTCCGAAACCATGTACCCCGACCAGTCGCTCTACAGCTACGATTCGGTGCCGACCATGGTGCGCCGCATCAACAACGCCTTCAAGCGCGCCGATGAAATCCAGACCTCGCGCGGTGTCGAGCCCGGCAGCGACGAGTTCATCGACTACTTCCTGCCGATCGTTGCCGACGCCGAAGCCGGTTTCGGTGGTGTCCTGAACGCCTTCGAACTCATGAAGAACATGATCGTCAACGGCGCTGCCGGCGTCCACTTCGAAGACCAGCTCGCGGCGGTCAAGAAGTGCGGTCACATGGGCGGCAAGGTTCTCGTACCCAGTCAGGAAGCGGTGCAGAAGCTCGTGGCAGCGCGTCTTGCCTCCGATGTGCTCGGTGTACCGACGCTGATCCTGGCGCGTACCGACGCCGAAGCGGCAAACCTCATCACCTCCGATGTGGACGCCAACGACAAGCCCTTCCTCACGGGCGAGCGCACGGCCGAAGGCTTCTTCCGCACCAACAACGGCCTCGAGCAGGCCATCTCGCGCGGTTTGGCCTACGCACCCTATGCCGATCTCGTCTGGTGCGAAACCGGCACGCCCGACCTCGAATTCGCGCAGAAGTTTGCCGATGCGGTCCACGAGAAGTACCCGGATCAACTCCTTGCCTACAACTGCAGCCCCTCGTTCAACTGGAAGAAGAACCTCTCCGACGCCGACATCGCACGCTTCCAGCAGGCCATCGCCGACATGGGTTACAAGTACCAGTTCATCACCCTCGCCGGTATCCACAACATGTGGTACAACATGTTCGATCTCGCGCATGAATACGCCAAGGGCGAAGGCATGAAGCACTACGTCGAGAAGGTGCAGGAGCCCGAATTTGCGGCCGCAGAAAAAGGCTACACTTTCGTTGCGCACCAGCAGGAAGTGGGCGCGGGCTACTTCGACGATGTCACCACCGTGATCCAGGGCGGCAGTTCGTCCGTCACGGCACTGACGGGCTCGACCGAAGAAGAGCAGTTCTGATAGAGCAGTTCTGATAGAGCAGTTCTGATGATGTCTGCCGGGCCTCGTGGCTCGGCAGATAGCCGGTTCGCCGTCGAGGCGCGCATGTCCTGCGCGGCGCCGTGGCAATCGCACAGCAACGGGCAGTGAGGGTAACTTCGCTGCCCGTTTCCTGTTTCCGTTTCCTGACCCGAGTCCCGAGTCCCGAGTCCCGAGTCCCGAGTCCCGAGTACCGAGTACCGAGTCCCGAGTCCCGAGTACCGAGTACCGAGTACCGAAACGAAGTCGCCAGTTTGAAAGCCGTCACATCCGCCCGTTGATCGGCGTCAGGCCGTCAACGAACCTTCGCGCATAATGGTTCTCGCGCACATGGCTCTACAGCTCCTCAAGGATTGGCTGCTCGACCCGCTCGCGCTGCTCTTCATCGCCACCTGTGTCGGGTTTCTCTGGAGCTTGCGTCTTGGTGGATGGCTGCGCTGGTATCTCCTCGGTCTGATTGCCGCCTTCCAGTTCGTCAGTGCACCCATCATCGTCAATCCGATGCTCGGTGTGCTCGAAGGTCGGTACACGCAGGGTGAGTCCTGCGCGGCGGCATCACCTGATCACATCATCGTGCTTGGTGGTGGCGTGTCATCCGCGATACGCAACGTCGATGAGTACGAACGCATGTATCCGCCAACGCTTGCACGGGTGGCGGCGGCTGCACGACTGGCGCGCGAGTGGCCGGGTTCCCGGCTCATCCTCGCCGGTGGCGGGCCACAGGCGGTCAGCGAGGCCGAGGTCATGGCGCATTTCCTCGAACGCGAGGGGATTGCACGCGAGCGCATGGTCCTCGAATCCCGCTCGCAATCGACATCGGGCAACGCCCGGGAAGTGGTGGCCTTGCTGGCTGCCGACAAGGCCACGCATGGCGGAGGCGGCAACCACGATGTGCTCGTGACGTCAGCGCGGCACCTGCCGCGGGTGATGCTCCACTTTCGGGAACAGGGGCTCGATCCGTGCCCCTTTGGCGTCGACTATCTTGCCGTTCCCGATATCCCGGTCTGGGCGTGGATGCCGCAGGTAACGGCGCTCGACAAGTTCAACGTGCTGCTGCACGAGGTGGTGGGACTGGCGGCGGCGCGGCTGGGGTTCTCGATCTGATTTCGCCATCCTCCGTACTCTGATCGAGTGTTCAGTTGGCATCCCTGTCCTTGCCCGTTTCCATGCCTGTACTCGTGTCCGTTCCCACGCTTGTATCCGTGCTCGCATCCATATCCGTTTCCATATCCGTTTCCATACCCGTTTCCATACCCGTTTCCATACCCGTTTCCATACCCGTTTCCATACCCGTTTCCATACCCGTTTCCATACCCGTTTCCATACCCGTTTTCGTCTCCGTATAAGGCACCACGCGTTCAAGTTCCAGTACATACCCGGCTTCGGCCAGTCCGCTGACCATGGTCTGTACCTTCATTTCGCCGATGGCCCACACGGGGTCGTAGGTGTTCTCGATCACGAGTGGCTTCTCTCCCGTCAGTACGTGTACCACCTGGTTTGCGGGCGGCGGTGGGGTGTGGATGCAGGCGCCGTAGTAGGGCACGAGCAGAAATTCGTTCAGTTCGGTCTGCTCGTCGAATTCGAGTGGCACGATGTAGCCTGGAAGCCGCACATCGAGGCTGTCGATGTCGGGGTTGGTGGGTGCGTAGGAGAGAATCTCCTCGATCTCCCTGAGTTTTGCCTCGGCTTCGGGGGTTTCGTCCCAGAGTGCGTCGATTTCCTCGAGCGTCATGTTCTGCAGAGGGTCTTCGGGGGGGACGAATCCTTCGGGCACGAGATCCTGCCAGGTGAGTTCCTTCTCGTCGCCGAAGCCTTCGTTCTCGTCATTCCAGAACCAGGCGAATGCGCTCATGACCGTGAGGCTCAGCACCGCACCGAGCGCGATGGCACCGATGCGGCGAGTCGGGGGCTGTCTGTTCATGTCGGTTTCCTCCGGAAGAGGGTCAGAAGGGCTGCGACAGACCGTCGCTCAGGGCGTTACGGTAGGCTCGCCATGCCGGAACGAGGCCGGCGAGGGTGCCGGCGCCGAGAATGGCGCCGAGAATGGCGAGTTCACGTATCTCGGGCAGGCCGGTTTCGACCACGATGCCGTATCGGGTACGGAGGATCTGACCGAGCACCAGCATGACCACCACGTGGAGGGTCATGCCGAGGGTGATGCCGAGTGCCGTGAGCAGGCTTGATTCGAGCGTCAGCAGTCGAAAGATGTCACCGGGCCTTGCCCCCGAGGCACGCAGTACGGCAATCTCGCGTCGCCGTTCGTTGAGTCCGGCGAGCAGTACCGCCACGAGGCTCACGAGTCCGGCGAAGAGCACGGCCAGTACGATGAGGCGCAGCGCGTTCTCGGCCACCCCCGTCAATTGCCAGAGTTCCTGCAGCGTTGCCCCGGGAAGTACGGCCAGCAGCGGCTCCTCGCGGTACTCGTTGATGCGCCGCTGCACGCGGAACACGGCCACACGGGATTTCAGGCCGACCAGGAGCGCGGTCACGGCTTCGGGTTCGAGTGGCATGGTGCGGATTTCGTCCATGCTCGTGACCTGCCCTGCGATCGGTGCGCCGCGCTGCCAGTCGACATGCACGGCCTCGATGCCTTCGAGGCTCACGAGCACGGCGCGATCGATGGGTGTGCCGGTGGGGGCAAGAATGCCGGCTACCTGAAATGGCTGGTTTTCGTGTGTCATGACGGCCGCGGAACCCGTGCCGTGGACAACGATCATGGGATCGCCTACGGCGTGGCCGAGCGCGCTTGCCACTTCGCTGCCGAGCACCGCGTCGAACACGTCGTCGAAGGGTTTGCCGGTGGCGACCTCGATACCGCGTTCCTTGCCGTAGCGGTAGTGTTCGAAGAAGGCGCGCGAGGTACCGATCACGCGATAGCCACGGTACGAATCACCGAGCGAGAGCGGAATCAGCCAGTCCACGTCGGCGATGTTGCCGATGTCTTCGACGCTCTCGATGCTGATGTTGTTGGTGGCGTTGCCGATGTGGAACACCGAGTAGAGCAGGAGCTGAATGGCACCCGAGCGCGCACCGACGACGAGATCGGTTCCCGAGATGGTCTGCACGAAGCTGGTGCGTGCGTCGTGACGCAGGCGCTCCACGCTCAGCACCAGAGCGACACTCATGGCGATGGTGATGGCAACGAGAGTGGCCGTGCGCCAGCGGCTGGCGAGGCTGCGAAAGGCGATCTTCAGCATCGGACGTCTGCTCGGTTGAGGTCGGTCAGCGACACTCGTTTCGGGAAGTGCCCGGCGATGCGCGTGTCGTGGCTGACGAGAAGAATGGTGGAGCCGGCCGTGTCGGCTTGCTCGAACAGCAGCTCGAGGAAGGCGTCACGTGCCTTGTCGTCGAGTGCCGAGGTGGGCTCGTCGGCGATGATGAGTTCCGGTGCCCCCACGAGCGCGCGCGCAAGCGCTACCCGTTGCTGCTGCCCGACGCTGAGCCTGGAGATCGCGGCGGTGCCGACGATGGTGTCGATGGGCAGATGCATGCGCTCGAGCAGGCGCTTCGCTTCGTCGCCGAGGCGCTTTCCCTGTTGGGTTGCGCGTTGGCGTCGCCGTTTCGAAAAGCGGCAGGGCAGCAGCACGTTGTCGACCAGCGAGAGAAAGGGCAGCAGATTGAACTGCTGGAAGACGATGCCCAGGTGATCGGCGCGGAAACGATCACGCTGTGCCGCGCCGAGCTGTCCGAGATCGGTGCCGAGCAGGCTGATCGCACCCTTGCCGGGCTCCAGCACGCCACCGATGAGGCCGAGCAGCGTGCTCTTGCCGGAGCCCGAAGGCCCGGCAAGGAACACGTGTTCGCCAGTGTCGATCGCGAAGTTCCTGATTGCCAGCGTCGGCTCGGAATCGCCCGGCCAGCGGAACTCGAGCTTGTCGATGGTTAGCAGTGGCGTCACTGGATACGCTCGAGCGAGATCGAAGTGTCGTCTGCGTCAAGGCGCTGCGCGTCCTGGCCACCGGGCCCGGCCATCTGCACCTCGATCGATTCGATGCGCGGGAAGTACATGCCCGGATGGGCATTCAGCACCGTGGGCATGGTGTCGCACTCGAAGCTGTAGCTTGCGCGCAGGTCGGAGTGACCATCTGCGCCGTGTGCTTCGTCATGGTCGTGCACAACATGGCCTGCGGCATGCGTTTCACCATGGCCGTGCTCGCCGGGTCGGGCCATCGACGACTCGAGTGTCACCTCGAGCAGTGCACAGCCTTTGCCCGGTGCAAACAGGCGCTCGCCATCCTCGATGGCGGCGAGGGCTGTATCGACGGTCTCCTGCTGTATTTCGTCAGCGGGGGCATGCCCGAAGCCGACGAGGTTGTACCAGGGTGATTCGAACTCGATGGCGAGTTGCCTGCCGTCCTGCGAGATCGTCAGGTGGGCAGCGCCATGTTCATGGGTGCCATGTTGACGTTCGGTATGGGCGTTGGCGCCGGTCGACAGCGCGCAGGCGATGAATGCAGTTGCGCGAGAGAGGCTCATGATGGGTTCTCCGGAATCGATGCGGCCAGGTTCGATGCCTGGAACAGGGCCGACGGAATGGGTGTGTCACGCTCGTGGCTGTCGGACGTGACCGGAAGACAGGGGAGACGGCCGGAATGAGCGGCCGATGCTGTCGGGATCGATCAGGAGAAGGTCGGAGGGCCGCGAATCGGCAGCGACAGATGGCGTTTCGTCGGTACTGTCGTGAAAGGCGTCGTGGCCATCATGGCCGATGCCGTGTCGAGCGCCGGCGCAGGAGGCGCCGCACGGGCCACGGCAGTCAGCGAGGAAAGGCAATGCAGCGCACTGCAATCGGCGTTGGTATCGTTACCCGAGGGGTTGCCGGGATTGCCGTCGGTGTGGTTGCCGGAATGACCATCAGGGTGGCTGCCTTGCCTGTGGTCGTGCCCTTGGTCTGGCCCGTGGCCGTGTCCGCGGTCTGGCCCGTGAACGCTGGCATGGACATGACCTTGCTGCCCGTCCGCATCGTCGAGCACGTGCCCGAGCATGTGCAGTGTCGATACCCAGTGCCCGAGCAACAGGGTGATGCACAGCAGAATGTGGGCGGGCAGCGAGCGCATGACTACACGCTGTAGTAGCTTCGATACCATTCCACGAAGCGGGCCACACCGTCTTCCACCGAGGTGTCAGGCTTGTAGTCGACCTCGCGCACGAGGTCGGAGACATCGGCGTAGGTGTCGGGCACATCTCCGGCCTGCAGTGGCAGGAGGTTCCTTTCGGCCTTCCGGCCAAGGCACTTTTCGAGTGTCGCGATGTAGTGCTCGAGTTCCACCGGCTGGTTGTTGCCGATGTTGTAGATGCGCCAGGGGGCGGAACTCGTGGCCGGGTCGGGCTTTTTCGCATCCCACTCGGGTTCGGGTGTCGCGACCTTGTCGAGTGTGCGCACCACGCCCTCGACGATGTCGTCGACGAAGGTGAAGTCGCGCTTGTGCCTGCCGTAGTTGAAGACGTTGATGGGCTTGCCCGCGAGGATGTTCTTCGTGAACAGGAACAGCGCCATGTCGGGGCGCCCCCAGGGGCCGTACACGGTGAAGAAGCGCAGACCTGTGGTGGGCAGGCCGAAGAGGTGGCTGTAGGTGTGTGCCATGAGTTCGTTGGCCTTTTTCGTGGCGGCGTACAGACTCACGGGGTGATCCACTGATTCATGCACCGTGAAGGGCATGTTGGTGTGGTTGCCGTAGACCGAACTCGTCGAGGCATACACGAGATGCTCGACCGCGTGGTGGCGGCAGTTCTCGAGAATGTTGGTGAACCCGAGCACGTTCGAATCGATGTAGGCGTAGGGGTTCTCGAGCGAGTAGCGCACGCCGGCCTGGGCGGCAAGGTTCACCACGCGCTGGGGCTCGTGATCGGCGAAGGTCTTCTCCATGAGCGCGCGGTCTTCGATGTCGCCGCGGACTTCGGTGAATCCGTCAAAGGCCTTGACGCGTTCGAGGCGGGCCTCTTTCAGCGACACGTCGTAGTAGTCGTTGAGGTTGTCGACACCGATGACCTCGTCGCCACGCTCGAGCAGCTTGATGGCGAGAGTCGAGCCGATGAAGCCTGCCGTGCCTGTAATCAGTACCTTCATTGTTCGTCGTGTCCGTGAGTCAGAGTCGTGCGTCAACAGCCGCTTTCGGCAGTACGCTCTTGATGTCGTAGAGAATGTGTTCCTTCCTGCCGAAGGCGCGGATGCCGTCGGCACCGAGTTCGCGGAAGTCGTCGTGGGCGACGGCGAGAATGATGGCGTCGTACTTGCCGTTCACGGGCGTGTCGATGGGGGTGATGCCGTATTCTTCCTCGGCTTCCTCGCCATCGACCCAGGGGTCATGCACGTCGACCATGGCGTGGTAGCTCTCGAGTTCGGCAACGATATCGACCACGCGCGTGTTTCTGAGGTCGGGGCAGTTTTCCTTGAAGGCGAGACCGAGCACGAGAATGTTCGCGCCAACCACGTGTATGCGGCGCTGGGTCAGCATCTTGATGACTTCGCTGGCGATGTGCGCGCCCATGCCGTCATTGATCTGCCGGCCCGAGAGAATCACCTTCGGGTAGTAGCCGATCTCCTGTGCCTTGTGCGTGAGGTAGTAGGGGTCGACGCTGATGCAGTGACCACCGACGAGGCCCGGGCGGAAGGGCAGGAAGTTCCACTTGGTACCGGCGGCTTCGAGCACCTCGAGTGTGTCGATGCCGAGTCGATTGAAGATCAGCGAGAGTTCGTTGATGAGTGCGATGTTGAGGTCCCGCTGAGTGTTCTCGATGACCTTGGCGGCTTCGGCCACTCTGATCGAACTGGTGCGATGTGTGCCGGCCTGGATGATGCGGCGATACAGTGCCTCGACGGCCTCGGCGACCTCGGGTGTCGAACCCGAAACCACCTTCATGATGTTCGCCACACGATGCACCTTGTCGCCCGGGTTGATGCGCTCGGGGCTGTAGCCGGCGTAGAAGTCCTCGTTGAAGCGCAGCCCGGATTCGCGCTCGAGGATCGGTACGCAGATTTCCTCGGTGGCGCCGGGGTACACGGTGGATTCGTAGATGACCACGGCACCGGCAGCAAGCACCTTGCCGATGGTTTCACTCGCCCGCTCGAGTGGCGTGAAGTCCGGTTGCTTGTGACGGTTGATGGGCGTCGGTACCGTGACGATGAAGGCCTTGCAGCCGCGCAGCGCCTCGATGTCGGCGGTGTAGGTGAGGGTCGTGGCCGCGGCAATTTCTTCGCTCGAGACCTCGCGCGTGCGGTCGAGACCGCGTTCGAGTTCGGCAATGCGCTGGGCATCGATGTCGAAGCCGATGACGGGGGTTCCCGACTTGCCGAATTCCACTGCCAGCGGCAGGCCGACGTAGCCAAGACCGATGATGGCGATACGGTCTTCCTTGCTGATACTGAACATGATCCGGCCGCTCCAGTTCTCTGAGACTGTCGATGATCAGCGGATTATACGGACTGGATCCGGGCAATCTCGCATCAGATTGCATCGGCTGTGTCACAACAAGGCCGCTTGGCGATCAATTCGCTCATAATGACGCCGCCACTTCGGATGACGGGACAAGCGACATCGAAACGATGGTCGCGACGGAACTGGTGGTGCCGACGACCGCGTCGTCCGGCATTCGTCTTTGGGATAGCCGGGCCGGCCTTGTCGGACAAGGTGTGGCCCGAGCGGTGTTTACAGGGAGCCTTTCGCTAGTACAGTGGGCACTTTCAGACTGTTCAAGATGCACCTCAGGGTGCCTTTCCTGCTGCTCGCGCTGCTCGAGTTCTGCATCTGCGTGGCGGCGGTCTACGTGGCGGTATACGTGCGCTTCGATGGCAGCCAGATCACCGAAATCGAGAGCATCCGCTCCCCCGTCATGACCTCGCTGCTGTTCGGCATCGTCATGCCCGTGACGATGATGACCATGGGCTTGTACCAGAGCCGCTTTCGGGGTGGGATCCTCGGCGTGTTCCTGCGTTCGGTCATCGGATTCTTCGTGGGAGCCGCCATTCTGGCACTGCTCTACTACCTGATTCCGCCGCTGTACCTCGGGCGTGGCGTGTTCGCCATGGCCATCGTCATCGCGTTTTTCGTGGTCGGGACGATCCGTCCGATGTTCTTCCACTACGTCGACAAGGACATCCTCAAGGTGCGCGTGCTGGTGCTCGGGGCGGGCGACCGAGCCGCGTCGATCCAGCGGCGGCTGCGGCGGCGTGCCGATCGCCGGGGTTTCCGGATCCTCGGCTACGTGCCCCTGCCAACCGACACGCAACGTGCGCTCGACAACTCGGACGTCGTCGAACTCGGCGAACGCACCTTGCTGGCCTACGCCATCGAGAACGAGGTCGACGAGGTGGTGGTCGCGGCCGATGACCGGCGCAGCGGCATGCCGCTGGAGCAGCTTCTCGAGTGCAAGCTCTACGGCGTGGATGTGCTTGAACTCCTGAGTTTCTTCGAGCGCGAGCAGGGCAAGCTGCCACTCGATATCCTGCGCCCCGACTGGCTCATCTATTCCGACGGGTTCGAGCGCGGTACCCTGCGTGACGTCATCAAGCGCGTCTTCGACATCATCGCGAGCCTCGTCATACTGATTCTGACCTGGCCGCTGATGTTGCTGACGATGCTCGCCATCAAGGTCGAGGAGGGGCTGAATGCGCCGGTCTTCTATCGCCAGGTGCGCGTCGGCTACCTCGGCAAGCCCTTCAGGCTGCTGAAGTTTCGCAGCATGCGCGTGGACGCCGAGAAGGCGGGGGCGCAGTGGGCCACCCTGAACGATTCACGCGTGACGCGTGTGGGCA
This sequence comes from Gammaproteobacteria bacterium, assembly GCA_002746645.1. Classification (GTDB taxonomy): domain Bacteria; phylum Pseudomonadota; class Gammaproteobacteria; order Granulosicoccales; family Granulosicoccaceae; genus Granulosicoccus. The sequence continues at coordinate 45,062 of PDPU01000042.1, forward strand.
GCTTCATCCGCAAGACGCGCATCGACGAACTGCCGCAGCTTCTCAACGTCTTTCGCGGTGACATGAGCTTTGTGGGCCCGCGGCCCGAACGCCCCGAATTCGTCGAGGAACTGAGTGAGTCGATTCCCTACTACCGCGAGCGTCACGCGGTCAAGCCGGGCATCACGGGCTGGGCACAGGTCTGCTATCCCTACGGTGCGTCGTTGCAGGATTCCGTGCAGAAGCAGGAGTTCGATCTCTTCTACATCAAGAATCACACGATCTTTCTCGATCTGCTGATTCTCGGGCAGACGGCCGAGGTGGTGCTCTTCGGCAAGGGGGCGCGCTGAACGCCGGGGCAAGGGGGCGCGCTGAGCGCCGGCGGGCACGGCCTCAATGGTCGCGAATCATCGATTCCTTGGTCTCCTGGGCACGGATGCGTGAATTGTCCGATTTGAATGCGCTTGGCGGTGCCTCGCGCACCACCTCCTTGCCGACGAGTTCCGCCTGCTTCTTCTCGCGTTGCTCGAAGCTCAGGACCAGCACCACGGTAGCCAGCATCACCAGCAGCACCGGTGTCAGCCATTTCAGGTAGGCGTGGCGCGACAGAAAGCGCCTGTCGATGTGGTAGCCGATGCCGCCGTTGGGTCTGGCGGTGCTGACGGTTGCCGTACCGGCGGGGGCTGACAGCGCATCGGCATCCGCGACGTCTGCGTGCCGGAATTCTGACGATCCATCGTCCAGGCCGGCCTCGGCCCGGCAATGTGCCGCTTGCGTGAGCGTTTCGTATGGCATGCGGCCGTTCTGGCGGTAGAATGCGCGCAGGTTGTCGAACGCTCGTGTGATTCGAATGAACTGGTTCTGGGCATGCACCTTCTCGCGCGGCCGGTTGGTATAGCGGTCGGGGTGCCATTCCTGAACCAGCCGGCGATAGCGCAGCTGCGCCACGGCCCAGGGGTCATGATCATCGAGATCCAGTGCCTCGTAGTCCAGTTTGTAATCGTGTGACACAGTGTTTGTTACTTGTCCGAACCCGCCGTGGCCCCGATGACCATTGCGGCTGTTATAAAGTCAGGTTGCAAAGTGTGATGTGGAACGCGAATCGGGCGTCGCTCAATCGGAAGTAACGCACGAACCCGTGTTCGACGCCTCGCTAATATCGACACCGGTCGATACCAGTGCAGGTCAGCGATATGGAAACATGAACTCAATGTTCATATCGTTGTTGCCGTTAATTGAAGCAGGGCTCCGACAACCGCTGTCGCGATTTGCCGGGGAGCCATTCTGACAGGGATTCTCACCGAAAGATGTTCAACAGACAAGTGATGTTGTACCTGAGCCGTGTCCCGCGTGCGTTGCGGATGCCTGCCGGCGCGCGGCAGATCATCAGCCTGCCCGTCGTCATGTTGACGCTGCTGCTCGGCGCCTGTGCCGGTGGCCACCAGAGCGTCGAAGAAGAACCCCCCGTGATGACGGAATCCGAAGCGCCGGTCTACCGACTCGGTCCGGGTGACGTGGTCAGCATCAACGTCTGGAAGAACCCGGAACTGTCGGTGCGTGTGCCGGTGCGTCCCGATGGCTTCATTTCGGTACCTCTGGTCGGTGATGTGCGCGCGGGAGGCCGCACACCGGCAGAAATCGTGACCGATACCGAGGGCAAGCTGGCCCAGTTCATCCGCACGCCGAAGGTATCCGTGATCGTCGAGGACATCTCGAGTTCCGTTTTCAAGAACCGGGTGCGCATCGTCGGGGGGGTCTCGGAGCCGAAATCCATGTCGCACCGCGAGGGAATGCGTATCATTGACCTGGTGCTTGAAGCGGGCGGTCTCAATGAGTTTTCCTCGCCCAATGCGGCCAGACTGTATCGACAGGTAGAAGGCCAGACTCGTGTCTATCCGGTGTACCTCGGGGACATCCTCCAGGATGGCGTTCTGGACACCAACTATCTTCTGGCGCCGGGCGATGTGCTGACGGTTCCCGAGCGCCGTTTCTGATGACGTATCCGATCGTTTCCTTCCGATCCGTAACGTTCAAGCATCGCAGATCCTCATGAGCAACGTAACACTCGATGAATGGATGCCACTGCTCTCGCGTGAGGCAAACATGCGCCGCAGCAGCATGCTGCTCATCTTCGTCGTGGTGAGCCTGCTGTTCCTGATTCTGGCGTTCATCTGGCAGAAGAAGTACACCTCCTACGTACAGCTCTACGTCGATGACAGCAACGCGGTCATCAGCCCGATTCTCGAATCCGGTGCGATGCAGAGCCGCGATCAGGCAAACGTGGCCAAGGAAGAGCTCTTCGCCAACGACATCCTGAACGAGATCTTCGACAAGGTCGGCTACGGTGCCGCTGGCATGTCGGCGGCAGAGAAGGAACGCATCAAGATCCAGATCGTTCAGCACACCAAGGTCATCAACGTCAACAACCAGTTGCTCGAGTTCCAGTGCGAGAACAAGTCGCCGCGAATGGCGTTCGAGACCTGCAGCCTGTTTGCCGAACTGTTTCTCGACAAGACCATGCGTTCGACCACCGCTGAAACGTGACAAGCTCGAAAACGCCGAGGCACGCCTCGAGAGCTTCCGTTCGCAGCATCCCGGCGTCACGTCGAATACCGACTCCAACGTCAACGCGCGCATCGTCGAACTGCAGCGGGACTTCGAACGCACGTCGCTTCAGTACAACGAGTTGCTGCAGCGCAAACGCGCGCTCGAAACCGAGCTTTCCAGCGAATCATCCACGCTTGCACGCGACTACAAGGTCGGTCAGACGCGCGAACAGATCGCTCGCCTGCAGGCCGAAATCGAGGTGCTGCGACTGAGCTACACCGATGACTATCCGGACATCGTCAGGCTCAAGCAGCAGATCGAAGATCTCAAGCAGATGGCCGAGAACCAGAGCAGCGCCGTGGCAAGCAGCGGCAACGGGCAGGCCGTGTTCAACATCGGTGGCCAGAGCTACACCGGTTCGGCCAGTCTCAGCCCCGTCTACCAGCAGCTCAGAAGCGATCTTGCCCGTACCTCCGCCGAAGTCGAGGCGCAGCGTGCACGCATGAACCAGCTCAAGGTCATGCTCGACAACGAGATCGAACGCTCGGCGCATTCATCGCGCGTCGAACGCGAACTCGCCGAGCTGACGCGCGATTACCGGATCAACAAGGAACTGTTCGAGGAGCGGCTGCGGCAGCAGGAAAACGCGCGTCTGACGCTGGCGCTCGGTTCCGAAAAGCAGGGTGTGCTGTATCGTATTCATCAGCCGGCAACCTATCCGGTGCTGCCTACCGGACTGCGCTTCCTGCACATTGCCATCGCCGGCATCGTGCTGGCATCGCTGCTGCCCTTCGCGTATCTGCTGCTGTTTCTGAAACTCGACCCGCGTATCCGCACCGCTTCGGCCGTGACCGATCAGTTGCAGTTGCCCTTGCTGGCCACCGTGCCGCACGTGCCGGCGCCGAACGAACGGGTCAAGCTCAGCAGCAGGCCGTGGTTCATCGTCTCTCTGATTACCCTGATCTGCATACTCTACGTGCTGATCTACTTCGTCAAATCGCAAATGGAAGCCGTGGGAGGCGTGGCATGACCGATCGAGCCAAGATCGCCAACGTCCGCTCGGTGCTGCAACAACAGCAGGGCAAGGCACAACGGCGCCATCTCAAGCGCGAGCGGTCGATGGTGCCGCTCGGAAGCAGCGACAGTCGGCGGCGGGATATCCGGCGTGGCAACGATTCGATCAGTCTCGCCGAGAAGGCACGTGCCGATCTTGCCAACATGGAAGAGGCACGGGTTTTCACCGACCGACAGCTGGACCTGCTTGGCATCGTGCATCCGCGCTCGGGCAATCACGCGATGGTCGACTCGATGCGCCAGCTCAGAACCAAGCTCTACGCACTGCGGCCGGACAGCAATTTCTCCGTCCTCGTGAGTTCGGTCGTTCCCGAGGGTGGCGCAAGCTATGTCGGGTTGAACCTCGCCGCCGCCATTGCCTTCGACAAGTCCAGGACCTCGATGCTGGTGGAAACCAATCTGCATTCGCCGGTGTTGTACAAGCTCATGAAACTGATCGGGCGTGAGCAGGCGCACGGTCTGCTCGAGTATCTCGAGCACCCCGAACTCGGTATCGAGCACATCGTCAGTCCCAGCGGCATCCCGCGCATGCGCGTGATACCCATGGGCCAGCATGTCGAGATCAGTGACGAACACTTTTCAAGCGCACGTTACCGTCAGCTCATGCATGATATCCAGGCGCGCTACGACAACCGCTACATCATTGTCGACGGACCACCCATGTCGTCTTCGACCGATGCTCGAATCCTCTCCGAGATCTGTGACTACACCGTGCTGGTGGTTCCCTACGGTGGCGTGACGCCGGGTGTGCTCGATTCCATCGTCGATGAAATCGATGAAAGCCGGCTTGCCGGTGTGGTCATCAACAACCAGCCAGTCTGAGTCACTAAGTACGGAAACCAGGTGTCGTGCGAAACCGAATCATTCATGTTGCTCTGGCCGCTCTGCTGACGGTCCTTTCGCAGCCTGCTCGAACGCTCGAGCTGGGCCTCGAAGGCTATCTGGGCGTGGAAGGCTCCGACAACATCGACAGCGCGAACCCGCCGCTCGAGGAAGACGGCAGTCTGCTCACGGGCATCGTCGGCATCTACGGCGAACAACGCGGGCAGAAGCTTCAGGCGGGTTTTGTCGGTGAACTCGAAACGCGACGTCGACTCGACCGGGACGACGAATTCGATTCCCTGTCGCGGTTCCTCGGGGCCGCCGAATTCACACTGTCACCGCGGCGGCTCTACTGGTACGCCGGTGACATCCTCGCGGGCGTACGTGCCGACGATGCCTTTCAGCCCATCGATGATGCCGACACGGTGCGTCGCAATGTCTTCGTCACCGGCCCGCGATTCACCTTCGATACCGGCCCCGATCAGCGTATCGAAGGCCGTCTCTTCTATGTCGATCAGTCCGAAGCCGATGAGCCAGTGGACGATCTCGTGAACTTCTCGACGCGCTGGGTGCGGGATACCTTGCCCGGCAGTTTCTTCGGGTTCCGGCTCAACGATGTCTACACGCTGCGCGCCGACGACGATGCCGATGACGTCAATCGCATGTCGATACTGGGTTTCTGGAACCGTCAGCGCGGCGTGACCAACCTCTATGGCGAACTGGGTGCCACGCGCTATGCCGTCGACGACGATTCCCTCGACGGATTCAGTGCCCTGCTCTCCGCCAAACGCGAAATCGGGCCTGCCAGCAGCGTTTCCGTGACGCTGTGGCACGACCTCACCGACCAGTCGCTGAGCACCGTCGAGAGCATCATCGGCAGCGGCGCGAATGCCATCGGCGTGCAACCCGAAAGCAGTGGTTACTTCAACCATACCCGGCTCGAGGCTGCCTACGGTTTCGACTCCCGGCGGACGAGCTTCGATGTCGGCGGCGGCTATTCCGTCATGCAGTACGAGCAGCTCTTCACCGGGCTGGATGCGGTGGATCCCGCCAGCGAGGACCGCGACAAGGCCAATGTCTGGCTCGGTTACGGACGCCATCTGAGCGCGCGGTGGCGCATTTCGTTCGGCTCGAGCTACGAGCGTCAGACCTACGACAACCGCGCCGATGAAAGTGAATCCCTGCTGTTCGAAGGCAGCGTCTTCTACCGCCTGAATCGCAGCCTGGAACTGGGCCTGTCGCTGGCTCATGATCGGGCAGAAGGGACACGCACTCGCGGTGACATGCTCGAGACTGTCGACACCACCGAGAACCGTTTCGGACTCGGGCTTCGCTGGGCGCCGCCGTCGCGAGCCAGCAAGGAACTGACGATCGAGCTCAAATCGCTGCTGCAATGAGGGACGTCGGCGAAGCGGAAGCAGAGGCCGAGACGCCACCCGAGGCAGCGTCGGCAATATCTGTGTCGGCGCCTGAGAAGGGTGCCGGTCCGCTGCGTGTTCTCCACGCCATCGACAGCCGTTTTCCCGGGCCGGGCGGTGCCGAGAGTCAGGCCGGCAAGCTTGCCGCCGCGTTGCGGGACAAGGGCGTGAAGGTGGAGTTCGTCTCGCCGCGCATCCTCGACGAGGAAGGCATCGAGGACGAGGTCGACGGGATTCGCTTGCGGCGCATCAATTACCCGCACATTCGGTTCCTCGGCTCGATCATGCTCATGTTCGGGTTTGCCCGCTATCTCTGGCGTCGTCGCAGGGATTTCGACGTGGTGCATATCCACATCACCCATCTGTTCGCTGCCGCGGCCGGCTACGCGCGCCCCTTCACCGGCATGCCGATCATCACCAAGATCTCGGGTTTCTACGAGTTCGAAGGCGGTGTCCTGGACCGGCGTCTGCGTTTTCGTCCGGTCAACCTGTTGGTACGGACCGGACTGCATCGCGTTGACCATGTCCAGACCATCAGTGAACAGACCCACAGAAAACTCCTGGAAGCCGGTTTCAGAGAGGATCAGATCCTCTTCGTTCCGAACGGCATCCGGCTCGATCCGGATCCGCCGCCGCCGCCGTCGGCAAGACCTCTCCGCATCGGATACTGCGGGCGGCTGCGTCACGTCAAGGGTGTGCACGTGCTGCTCGATGCCCTGCGCCGCGTCGAAGAGATGCGCCCCGGTGCCGCGGAAGTCGTGATTGCCGGCAACGGTGATACCTGGGACGAATTGCATGCACAGAGCGAAAAGCTCGGCCTTGCCGACAAGGTGCACTGGCTGGGTCAGATCGACGACACGGCACCCTTCTTTCGTTCCATCGATATCTACGTGCAACCTTCCTTTGCCGAGGGGCTGCCGAATTCGGTGCTCGAAGCCATGGCAGCGGAACGCGTGGTCGTGGCCAGTGACATCGGCGGCAACAATGACCTGATCACCAACGATCGTACGGGGTTGTTGTTCGAGGCCGGTGACGACGACGCGCTTGCCCGCAAGCTCGTCGAACTCATCGACGATCCGGCCGCGCGGGTGCGGCTGGCGGCAGACGGGCGGGCTTTCGTGGCGCGCCACTACGGCATCGATGCCGTCACGAGCGACCTCGAAAAGGCCTATCGTGGCAACCTTTCGGCGCCTTCTGCCGCCGGGGTCTGAGTCTGTGGGTGCTGCAACCGCGTCGCGTGCCGGCTTGTTCGTGCATCTGAGAAATTATCTTTCTGCCGGTGTCCTGACGGCGCTGGTCGGTGTGCTGTCGTTCCCGATTCTCACGCGCGCCTTGAGCGTCGAGCAGTACGGCATCCTCGGCCTCGTCACCGCAACCCTGACGCTCTACGTCGCCTTCGGCAAGCTGGGTCTGCAACACGCCGTGATCCGCTATTTCGCCCAGATCAACGAGGGGAACAGCGAGTTCACGAATCGTCAGATGGTCAGTACCGTGCTGCTCACCTTCGTTGTGCTCGCCGTGCTGACCACGCTGCTCTGGATTCTCAGCGGATTCCTGCTGCTGCCGCGCTGGATGAGCTACGACGGAATCGGCGAACTGTTCATGGTCGCGGCAGCGCTGCTGTTCCTGCGCCTCTTCGGCAGCAGCGTGCTCAACTTCCTGCGCGCCGAGCAGCGCAGTGGCCGCGTGGCGGTGGCCATGAGCATGGCGCGTGTCGGCAATCTGGCACTGATCATCGTTTCGGTGCTGCTGTTCGATCTCGATCCGGCGACGGCGCTGATCTGCATGGCGCTCGGTGAACTCCTCTGTGTGGCCTACGCGCTGTGGAGCTGGCGCGACCACCTCGACATTTCGATGCGCGAGTTCCGCAGCCGTCTGCTGCTCGACATGATTCGCTACGGTCTGCCGTTGATGATGCTCGAATCGCTCGGACTCGTGCTGCGGCTCTCGGACCGCTACATGATCGAGGCAATGCTCGGCGTGGTGCCGCTGGGTCAGTATTCGGCCTCCTACAATCTCACGGGCTACCTCGATCTGATCATCCTCGCCGCCATCGCGCAGGCCTTGCGGCCAGCCTACATGCAGCTCTGGGAAAGCGGCGGTACCGAGGCAGTCAGTGGCTTTCTCGCCAGCGGTCTGCGGCTCTATCTGCTGCTGAGCATACCCTTCGTCACGCTCTTTTCGCTCGTGAGTCCGCACATGCTGGCGATTTTCGCGGGCGACAAGTTCTACCCCGGCACGGTCATCATCCCCTTCGTGGCGGCCAGCTTTCTGCTCGAAGGGGCCATGCACTGGCTGGCCGCCGGGCTCTACATCCAGAAGGACACCACCACCCTGATGAAATGGGGCTTCATTGCCACTCTCGTCAACGTGAGCCTGAACCTGTTCGTCATTCCGCGCTTCGGCATCTCCGGCGCGGCCATGGTCACGGTGCTCTCGTACCTGATCTTCATGCTCGGGGTCGGGCGGGCCGCGTTTCGCCATGTGCGGTTTCCGATAGCGCCGGGAGTACCCCTGGCGCTGGCTGCGGCCTGTACCGTGCTCTGGTATCTGGTGGCCGGCATCGACCTGTCGTCCCACTGGCAGGCGCTGTTCGTGAAGGGTCTCGTGGCAACACCCGTGCTGTTGATGGCGCTGCTGGTGGCCGAGCCTTCCCTCTGGACGCGGGGGAGGGAGCTGCTCCGCTCGCGTCTGGCGCGAACCCGGAGCGAAGGCGCATGATGCTGCTGTTTGCTGCAAGCGTGCTGTTCTGCCTCCATACCTACGCGGGTTTTCCGCTGTGGCTGCACTGGCGCGCATCGAAGCGGCCACCGTTGCCCGCTGCCGTGCCACCGGCAAAGGGCAATGACTGGCCGTCTGTCAGCGTGATCATTGCCGCGCACAACGAAGCGCGGCACCTGCCGGCGAAGATCCGTTCGCTCGATGCACTCGACTATCCGGCCGACAGGCTCGAAGTGGTGTTCGTTTCCGACGGTTCGAGCGACGCCACCAACCGGCTTCTCGGCGACGCCGTGGCCGAGCGGGCAGGCTGGCGACTGATCGAGCAGGCCCCCGCGGCCGGCAAGCCGAGTGCCCTCAATCGTGGTGTGGCGGCGGCGGCGGGTGAGGTGCTGCTCATGATGGATGCACGCCAGCCGATATCAACCAATGCGGCGAAGGCGCTCGTGGCACGGCTTCTGACGCCCGGGGTCGGCGCGGTCAGCGGTGAACTCGTACTCGCCACCGATGCCGGCGGCGAAGCCGGGAACGTGGGCCTGTACTGGCGCTACGAGCGTTGGATACGCGCCAATGAAAGCCGACTGTTCTCGACCACCGGTGCTACCGGTGCGCTGTATGCCATCCGCCATGAGGACTTCCAGCCATTGCCACCCGACACACTCCTCGACGATTTCGACATACCGGTACGCCTCCTGCGGCAGGGGCGGCGCACCCTGTTCGAACCCGAGGCGAAGGTCTTCGACCAGGCCGAGGCGAGTGCCGCAGGCGAGTTTCGTCGCAAGGTGCGCACACTCGCCGGGAACTACCAGTCCTTCCGGCGCCATCCCTGGCTGTTCAACCCCGCGACGAACCCGGTCTGGTGGCAGTTTCTGTCGCACAAGGTGTTTCGCCTGCTGGTGCCCTTTGCCATGGGCCTCGCGCTCGTGAGTTCGCTGCTGGGCGATGGCATCCTGCTCGATACCGCTTTCTGGCTGCAGATCGCCTTCTATGCTCTCGGTCTCTGGGGCCTTGACGGTAGCGGTGGGCGACTCGCCAACGTGATCGCGGTGTTTCTGCAACTCAACGCCGCCGCCGTGCTCGGTGCCTGGCGCGCACTGACCGGCACCGCCGGTGTGCGCTGGAAGCGCGTCTCATGACCGTCGCGCTCATGTATCACGCACTGTACGAAGGCCACTCGCTCGCCACTATCGACGCGGAGGATCGCCCCTACGCCATCGATCTCGATACCTTCCGTCGGCAACTCGATCTGCTCGAGGCCAGCGGGCGGGTCGGCATACCGATGCCGGGTACGCCATTGCCCGACTACATCATCACCTTCGATGACGGCCACCTCAGCAATGCCGAACTGGCTCTGCCGGAGCTTGTTGCCCGGGGGCTGCCGGCGGTGTTCTTCATCACGACCGGCTTCACCGGCAAGCGCGCGCATTTCTGCGGGTCTGACGAACTCGCGGCGCTTGCCGACGCGGGCATGACGATCGGCAGCCACGGGGTCACGCACCGATTCTTCGATGACATGACGCCCGGGGAAGCTCGAAGCGAACTGGCTGACAGTCGCGCGTTCCTCGAGGCGGCAACCGGACGCGAATGCCGGAGCCTTTCGTTTCCGGGAGGGCGTTTCACCGCCGCAACGTTGCGTCTGCTGCCCGAGACCGGCTACCACCAATGGTATGGCTCGGCGACAGGGCTCATCGACGAGCGGCACTTTGTGGACAGATCGTCGGAAACCGTGACGCCGGAGCTCACGCTGCCGGCAACGGGAACCCTGCCGCTGCAGGTCGTGTCGCCGGAAAACGCGACGCCGAAAAACGGGACCGTGCCGTTGCAGGCCGCACCACTGCAGGCTTTGTCGCCGGAGAACGCGATGAGGGAGAGCGCGATGGAGGAGGCCGTGATGACGAAGAGCGCGATGAGGGAGGTCACGATGACGCAGGCCGAACCGTCAGACGGAGTGGCCGGAAACGACCGGCTGCGATGGCAGCGGTTGGAACCTCTGCCGCGTTCGGCTATCCGAGCCAGCACCAGCGAGGAAGAATTCCGACGGATGGTCGAGCCTGATCTCGCCTGGTATCGCCGACAGCAACGGGTGGCCGCCGTGAAGGGGGGTGTTCGTCGCCTGCTCGGCAATCGCCTGTACCATGCCTTGTATCGGATGGCAGCGCGGTAAGCATGATGAGCAGCGCAACTGGCAGTTTCAGTGGCCTGAAATGGCAGATTCGCAGGGCTCGCAAGCGAGGTGCGCTGGGACGTGCCTATCGTGAGAGGGCCGGATTGCGCCTGGAAGGGACCGAGAAGATCGCCGCCACATCAGAGAAGGAAGAGCAGCCTGGGGGCTCGACGCTGTTTGCCTTGCCCGAAGGCTTTCCCGCGTGGGAAGGGCTGCGCATGGTCATGCTGTTCCTGCTGTTTCCCGCGATCCTGGTGCTGGCGATAACGATCACGGGTGGTCAGTGGCCGAAGGAGCTGCTCTACACCATCGCCATCCTCCTCGGTGCCTTCGTGGCGGCCAGTGCACTGCGCACCTCCGAACTCATACTCGCCTGTCTGCTGCTCTATCTGCCGTTCTCGAAGGTTTACGTCATTCCCCTGGCGCCCATGATCAACGGCACCAACGCCCTGTTGCTGCTGGGCATGGCGGCGGCGGTGCTGCAGGCGAATGCACATCGCGATCCGCTGTTCCGTCTTGATCTCGGCCGTGACGGTCATCCAGCATCCCCGGGGCTGGGGTTGGTTCTGGTACGACAACATCTGGAATTTCAAGGCCTTCATGGATCAGTTCGTGTTCTTCGCCCTGCTGACTTCGTGCATTCGCGATCGTGAAATGGCCAAGCGCATGGTCTTCTACATGATGATCGGCATCGTGCTCGTGGCGTTTCACGGCATACCGGAACTGTTTGAAAAGGCCGGACGATCCTCGATCGAGAAGAGCCGTCTCGACGGACCGCACGTGCAGTCGAACAACTACGGCGGTTTTCTCGCCTATACCTTGCTGCCGATGGCGTCGGTGTTCATGGTCTACATGCGCGACTGGCGCGTGTGGCTGCTGGGGCCGTACTTTCTGGTGGCACTGAAGCTCCTGCTGGCGACATTCTCGCGTGGTGCCTATCTCGCCATGGCCGTCGGTGGTCTGGTCGCGGCCTGGTATCGCGGCAAGGGCTTCCTGGCCTTCTGGACGGTGGTCGCGCTGAGCTTCTTCCTCGCCTTTCCGAGCGCGATTCCCGATTCCATCACGGACCGCATGGCCTCGCTGGCGGGCGACGAGGCCCGCGGCAACGAGGAAGCCATCGACAAGAGTGCCAACACACGCCTGATCATGTGGGAAGCGGCCGCCGAGATGATGCAGGAGAGTCCGGTCATGGGCAAGGGTTTCAAGGGCTTTCCCTTGCTGAAGGATCAATACGTCGATCAGCCGGTCGAGGAGAGTGATCCACACAGCATGTACTTCATGCTCGGGGCCGAGATGGGTGTTCCCGGCTTGCTGATCTTTCTTGCCATTCTCGCCCACTGCTTCTTCATGGGGCGGCGACTGGCGCTGCACGGGCAGGATCCGTTCGAGCGCACCATCGGTATCGCGGGGGCGGCCATTGCCGTGTGTTTCGCGGTGGTCTGCATATTCGGTTCGCGTGCCGTGTCGCTGAACGTGACCGTGTATTTCTGGACCTGGTTCGTGGTCATGCAGGTGTTGTTGCGCAAGCCGGGGATGAAAGTCCCCGATCTGGTTCCCGTGCGCGCGAAGGCGGCTGCGGGGCGGCCGCGCAGACGCCCGCAGGGCAAGGGCTATGCCGTACTCGTCCGGAAGGTGGACGACGAGGGGTTGCCGGAAACCGCAGTTGAGTCGACCGAGGGCGGGCGCCACCGGAAACCTCGTCGGCCACGCAAGCCTCTGCGAACCCGGAAACGGCTACGCGGTGCGCAGCCACCGGCCACGACCCTGCCGTCGAGTCGGACACGGCAGGCGCCGGTTGACGGGGCTGCCGACGAAGACGGCGTCAGCGAACTCCAGCGCCGAACGCGCGCGGCCGTCGATCGTGCGGGCGCTCGCCAGCGGCTGCGTCAGAATCGCGGCGTCTGACCCGCGCTGCCGTCAACTACACTTCCCACGGAGACGCGCGGATACTTGATTCGTGCGCTGGTTCAAGCCACTGTGGATCGCTGTTCGGGGCACCCTGGCGATGGGGTACGAAACTTGCGACGCTGACGACACGGGTAAGAGTTCCGTCAGGCACTCGAACCTTGCGTGATTCATGTGGTCGGAATCGATTGTTGATTGCACCGGGCAGTTGCCGGGCGTGATGTGATGAAAACGGCAGGTATTTCGAGACTGGACACGCCAGATGAGTGAATACGAGCATGAGCAGGAAGGTGGACTGGTGGTCGAGCCAGCCCGGCCGGCACTGGCCAGACCGCCACGCTGGCAGGTTTTCCTGCTCAATGACGATTACACGCCAATGGAGTTTGTGGTCGAAGTCTTGCAGCAGTTCTTTCGGCTGGATCGAGAACAGGCCACGCGCGTGATGTTGCACGTGCACCAGAGGGGCAAGGGCATCTGCGGGGTCTTCACTCGCGAGATTGCCGAGACCAAGGTGGCACAGGTGACGCAGTACGCGCGCGAATGCAAACATCCTTTGCTGTGCGAAATGGAAAGGGCAGACGACTGAGCACATGCTCGATCAATTCCCGGACCCCAGACCAGGCGAGAGCAGAACCAGGTTATGTTGAGTAAAGAACTGGAATACACCTTGAACAACGCGTTCAAGGACGCGCGAACGCGCCGATTTGAATTCATGACGGTGGAGCACCTGCTGCTTGCGCTGCTTGACAATCCGTCGGCTGCCAAGGTGCTGCGTGAGTGCGGCGCCGATCTCGAGACGCTGCGTGACGATCTTGACAATGCCGTCAAGGAAAGCACGCCGCTGCTCGACGAGGACGACAGCCGCGAAACCCAACCCACGCTCGGTTTCCAGCGGGTGCTGCAGCGCGCCGTCTTTCACGTGCAGAGCTCGGGCAAGAAGGAAGTCACCGGTGCCAACGTACTCGTGGCCATCTTCGGCGAGCAGGACTCGCAGACCGTCTACTTCCTGAACAAGCAGAACGTCACGCGCCTGGATGTCGTCAACTACATCGCGCATGGCATTTCGAGAAAGGGCGACGAGGAGTCCGACGAGGTCGATGACACCGCGGCCGACTTCACCGGCGAAGAACCGGACAGCGATGCAAGCCCGCTCGAGAAGTACGCCACGAACCTCAATGCCAAGGCCGAAGCCGGCAATATCGACCCACTGATCGGTCGCGAGCACGAGGTCGAACGCGCCTCTCAGGTGCTCTGCCGACGCAGAAAGAACAATCCCCTGCTCGTCGGCGAGGCCGGTGTCGGCAAGACGGCCATCGCCGAAGGCCTTGCGCGCCGTATCGTCGATGGCGACGTGCCCGAGGTGCTGGCAAGCGCGGTGATCTACTCGCTCGATCTCGGTGCGCTTGTTGCCGGCACCAAGTATCGCGGCGACTTCGAAAAGCGTCTGAAGAGCATTCTCGGGCAGTTGAAGAACGAGCCCGGTGCGGTGCTCTTCATCGACGAGATCCACACCATCATCGGTGCCGGTGCGGCCTCGGGTGGCGTCATGGACGCCTCGAACCTGATCAAGCCCATGCTGGCTTCGGGCGAGCTGAAGTGCATCGGCTCCACGACCTATCAGGAATACCGCGGCATCTTCGAGAAGGATCGCGCACTCTCGCGCCGTTTCCAGAAGATCGACGTGATCGAGCCGACCGTCGACCAGACCTACCAGATTCTCAAGGGTCTGAAGTCACGCTACGAAGAGTTCCATGACGTCGAATACTCCAACAAGGCGCTGAAGACGGCAGCGGAACTTGCCGGTCGCTACATCAACGACCGCTTTCTGCCCGACAAGGCCATCGACGTGATCGACGAGGCCGGCGCCAACAACCGCGTCCAGGGGACGACAGGCGAGGGCAAGGAAGGCCGGAAGAGCCGCATCACGGTCAAGGACATCGAAGCGATCGTGGCGAAGATTGCGCGTATCCCGGAAAAGAGCGTGTCGTCTTCCGATACCGACAAGCTCAAGACACTGTCTCGCGACATGCGCATGCTGGTGTTCGGTCAGGACGAAGCCATCGAGACCCTGTCGGCAGCCATCAAGATGTCGCGTTCGGGCCTCGGTCATGAAGACAAGCCCATCGGCAGCTTCCTCTTTGCAGGACCGACCGGTGTCGGCAAGACCGAAGTCACCAAACAGCTCGCACAGATCATGGGCATCGAACTGATCCGCTTCGACATGTCGGAGTACATGGAACGGCACACCGTGTCGCGCCTCATCGGAGCGCCCCCGGGTTACGTGGGCTACGATCAGGGCGGACTGCTGACCGATGCCGTGGTGCAGCATCCACATGCCGTCGTGCTGCTCGACGAAATCGAGAAGGCACACCCCGATGTCTTCAACCTGCTGCTGCAGGTGATGGATCACGGCACGCTGACCGACAACAACGGCAGAAAGGCCGACTTCCGCAACATCGTGCTGGTCATGACCACCAACGCCGGTGCCGAGTCGCTGTCGCGCACCACCATGGGCTTCACCCAGCAGGATCACTCCAGCGATGCGATGGAAGCGGTCAACCGCCTGTTCACGCCGGAGTTCCGCAACCGACTCGACGCCATCATCCAGTTCAAGCCGCTCGACAAGGACATCATTCTCAACGTCGTCGACAAGTTCATCATCGAACTCGAATCGCAGCTCGAACAGAAGAAGGTGTCGATCGACTTCGCGCCCGATGCCAAGGCCTGGATGGCCGAGCACGGTTTCGACGCGAAGATGGGTGCGCGCCCGATGACGCGCCTGATCAGCGAGAACATCAAGAAACCCCTGGCCGACGAGATCCTCTTCGGCAAGCTCGCGGGCGGCGGCCACGTGCACGTCAGACTCGACGAGAAGGGCAACATCACCTTCGAGATCGACAACCGCGAGGCCGACAACAAGCCGGTGGCATCGAAGGAAGTCTGAGGCCTCGCCTCCGTCGCGCGGCAAGGTGCCGTGCGGCAAGGGGCCGTGCGGCAAGGGGCCGTGCGGCAAGGGGCCGTGCTGCGGCAAGGTGTTGCGCAGCAAGGTGTTGCACAGCCACGACGGCAGTCATGCGGAAACCCGGCACTGGCCGGGTTTTCCGTGTCGGGCATCCCGGGTTTCGGACAGCCTTTCGTGAAACGGAAACGGAAACGGAAACGGAAACGGAAACGGAAACGGAAAAACCCCGGCATTGCCAGGGTCTTTCGAGGGTTCGATCTGCATGAAGCCTGCGAGGCCCGCCGGCCTGGTCATGACCGACGGTGACTGCGCGACGAAATCCGGCCGAACTCAGCGGCTGCGGTAGGTGATGCGACCCTTGGACAGATCGTAGGGGGTCATCTGCACGGTGACCCTGTCACCGGTCAGGATACGGATGTAGTGTTTGCGCATCTTGCCGGAAATGTGTGCGGTCACGACGTGACCGTTTTCCAGTTCGACACGAAACATCGTGTTCGGCAGGGTGTCTATCACCGTGCCTTCCATCTCAATGGGTTCTTCTTTGGCCATCGGCTCTCCGGTTGGGCGCGCCAGTATCGGCGGCTGTCTGGATCAAAGGCGCCATTATCACCATATTGCGCTTCACTGCAAGTGGCAAACGCAAGAATGATGCCGTTTGTGCCACCGCAGCATGGGGGCAGATCCATCCAATTCAAGCCATAATAGGGCGCATGCAAGCCACACTGACATCACGGCGGGAGGTAACCAGCGGGCGTTTCGCGGCCCTGATGGAGCTCTACGAGAGCAACTACATCCTGCTCAGGCGGCTCATTCCGAACCTCACGGCGCTTGAAGGAGGGAGTGAACAGCGTTACCTGTCCTGGCGTGCCGGTGCCGTGCCACTGGAACTCTCGGCCATCGAACACAGCCGCTATACCAGCAGCTTTCGCCTGAGCTATCGCTTTTCGTCACGCCGGCAGCCGAGCCGCGAACCCGACCTGACGATCCGGCTGTATCACGACGCACGTTCTGCCGAAGTCATGACCGGGCTGTTGCCGAGTTCACGCCGTGATGCCCGCGGCGAGCCGCGCCGGCGGCGCGATCTCGGCGAAGGCATGCGTCTCAACCGTTTTTTCAATCGCTGGCTGGCCTACTGCCTGAGACAGGGTCACAGCTTCGATGTCGAGGGTGCGCTGCGCGAAGGCGCAACGAATCAGTCCGCACAGAACTGATCGAAACTCTTCTGATAGCGCGCCATGTGAATCACGGTGTTGTCCATGTCACCCGGCGTCAGATCAAGGCGCAGACGGCGCTCGAGCGAGACCACGCGCTTCCTGAGATCATCGCAGCGGTTCCGCTTGTTGCGGGCCGCGATCGCGTCCGGACTCATCGGTGGCGTTCGTGAAGACGCGGCACTGGCGGCCGTAGCGTGGCTGGCGCCGGAACCTGCGGGCGAACGCGCGCCGCGCTGCGAACTGCCATTCCCGGAAACCTCCGGCGCGTAGCTGATGCGAGCAGGGGCGGAGACCGACACCTTTGCCGGTGCCGTGGCGCGAATGCCGGTACTGCCGGCACGGGCGGCGGTGGCCTTGCTGTCGTTGTCGCTGCCATCGGGGCCGACCGGCGAGCTGCGGCCGCCGATGCGTTGCAGACGTTGGCTGACGGCCGCATCGATGGCAGCCTGAGCGGCCTGTTCATTACCGGCGTCGAACTCCGTCGTGGTGTTCGATCGAGTGGTGGCTGCACCGGTTGCCGGGGCCGGGGCAGACACCGCCGATGCTGCCGGCGAGGTCATGCCGCTTGCGCCGCCGTTCACCGTTTCATACCGGGTGCCGGCTGCCGGTGGCTCGGTCGAGAAGGTGATCGAACCATCGGCTTCGGCCCACTTGTAGAGCGTTACCGCCTGGGCGGATGAGGCAAGCAGCAGGCATGCTGCCGTGAGAGTTGCTCGAGTCATCGGGTCTGGTGCCGGTCGGGTGCGATGAAATGGACTAGAGTTCCTGAGGTGTTCAAGCAGCGAACACGTATTCAAAACGGGAACAATGCAAGGTCGATGCCGATGAACACGGGAGTGGCGTTTCTGGTCGTGGCCGCGGGCGGTGCCCTCGGTGCCTGCTGTCGCTATGCGGCAAGCCTGTGGCTGGTGGGAGAGCGGTTCTCCATCCCCTTCGCCACACTGTCCGTGAATCTTGCGGGCTGTTTCATGGCCGGGCTTCTCTATGCACTCA
The DNA here is from genome assembly GCA_002746645.1 of Gammaproteobacteria bacterium. Taxonomy (GTDB): domain Bacteria; phylum Pseudomonadota; class Gammaproteobacteria; order Granulosicoccales; family Granulosicoccaceae; genus Granulosicoccus. The sequence goes on from PDPU01000042.1 coordinate 62,858, forward strand.
TCGCGCAACGCGCCGTGCCGGCGGGCTACCTCGCGCTCCTGCTCATCACGGGCTTTCTCGGCGCCCTGACCACCTTCTCGACCTTCTCGGTGGAAACCCTGACGCTGTTTCTCGCCGAGCGACCCTGGGCGGCACTGGCGAACGCCCTCGTGAACCTTGTCGGCAGTCTGGCCGCCGTTGCAGCGGGGTTCCTGTTGCTGGCGGGGCGGATTCCGCATGCTGCGTGACGGTTGCAACGCTGCCGGCAGCGGCGGCGTGCGTTTCCGGCGCTGACGGCACACAGGTTTCCGGCAGCGGCGGCATCCGTTTCCGGCGCTGACGGTTCGCGCTCGCGAACGGGTGAGTGCGGATCCGGACTCGATGACTTTCGGATTTGATATACACTTGTTCGACTTCGGAACGGGTCTGCCACTCGAACCTTACATCGATCAGTCATTGACGACAGTGGCCACGAGGCCGTTCAACCCTCCCCCCAGGATTCAGACAACCGCGATGCTCGACCCCAAATTGCTGCGTGGCAACCTCGACGATGTGGCTGAACGTCAGTCGAAACGCAACATCACGCTCGACAAGGCGCGGCTCGTCGATCTCGAATCGCGCCGTCGTGAACTCCAGCAGCGCAGCGAATCCCTGCAGGCGGAGCGGAACGCGCGTTCGAAGTCCATCGGACAGGCCAAGGCGCGCGGCGAGGATATCGAGCCGCTCCTTGCCGAGACCGGACGCCTCGGCGATGAACTGGAGGCCGCTTCGAAGGCGCTTGAAGCGGTGCAGGGCGAACTCGAGGCCGAGTACCTCGGCCTGCCGAACCTCGTCGACGACAGCGTGCCACCGGGCAGCGACGAAAGCGACAATCTGGAGGTTCGTCGTATCGGCGAACCGCGGCACTTCGATTTTCCCGTGCAGGATCACGTTGCCCTGGGTGCACGCGGGGATACACTCGATTTCGATACCGGAGCAAAGCTCACGGGCTCGCGTTTCGTGGTCATGCGTGGCGACATCGCGCGCCTGCACCGGGCGCTGTCACAGTTCATGCTCGACACGCACGTCAACGATCACGGCTACACGGAAGTCAACGTGCCGCTGATCGTCAACCGGGACACGCTGCGTGGCACGGGGCAACTGCCGAAGTTCGAGGAAGACCTCTTCAAGCTCGTCTGGGGTGATGAAGAAGCGCAGATGGAAGGGCGCGAGCAGAGCGACTACTACCTCATTCCCACGGCGGAAGTGCCCCTGACCAACATCGTGCGCGACGAGATCGTCGGCGCCGACACCTTGCCGATGCGCCTGACCGCGCACAGTGGCTGCTTCCGTGCCGAAGCCGGCTCCTACGGGCGCGACACCCGCGGGCTGATCCGCCAGCACCAGTTCGAGAAGGTGGAAATGGTGCAGATCGTCCACCCCGACGAATCCGGCGAGGCGCTCGAGGAAATGGTCGGGCATGCCGAACGTATCCTCGGCGATCTCGAACTGCCCTACCGCGTGGTGGTGCTCTGCGGTGGCGACATCGGTTTTGCGGCCGCAAAAACCTTCGACCTCGAAGTGTGGCTTCCCGGGCAGGAAGCCTATCGGGAGATTTCATCGGTCAGCAACTGCACCGATTTTCAGGCGCGTCGCATGCGGGCACGTTTCAGGAACCCCGACACGGGCAGACCCGAACTCCTGCACACGCTCAACGGCTCCGGCCTTGCCGTCGGGCGCACGCTCATCGCGCTGCTCGAGAACCATCAGCAGGCCGACGGCAGCGTGGTCATACCCGCTGCACTCCGGCCCTGGCTCGGTGGCCGCGAGCGCATTCTCGAGCCGACCGGGGGCTGATCGATGTCGGCACTGCCGTCCGTACCGCACTATCTGCTCAGGAACGCCGAGCAGTTCGGCGATCGCGTGGCCATGCGCCACAAGGATCTCGGCATCTGGCACGAGTGGACCTGGCAGGAACTGGCGCAGGAGGTCATGTGGTTCTCGCTCGGTCTGCGCGAACTCGGCCTCGGTGAGGACGAGAAGGTGGCCATCATCGGCCACAATCGCCCGCGTCTCTACTGGGCCTTCAGTGCCATCCAGGCACTTGGCAGCGTGCCGGTGCCCACCTACGCCGATGCGGTTGCCGAGGAACTGGCCTTCGTGCTCGATCACGCCGAAGCCACCATGGTCATCTGTCAGGATCAGGAACAGGTCGACAAGGTGCTGGCGGCGAACCACCCGTCCATCCGCGACATCATCTACGACGAGCCGCGGGGCCTGCGCGACTACGATGCCACGCACATCCATTCGATCGACCATGTGCAGGAGCTCGGGCGCAAGGCTCTCGAGCGCGACCCCGGGCTCGAACCCGCCTGGCGCACGGGCATCGACGCGCTCGGGCACGACGATCTCTGCGTGATGCTCTACACCTCGGGCACCACGGGCAAGCCCAAGGGCGTGATGCTCTCGCACGCGAACATCATCAGCACGGCGCTTGCGGCCAACGCATTCGACCATCTCGACGAGAACGAGGTGACGCTTGCCTATCTGCCACTCGCCTGGGTGGGGGATCACGTCTTCAGTCAGGCGCAGGCACTGACCGCCGGATACTGCGTGTGCTGCCCCGAGAGCCCCGAAACCGTGGCCATCTGCCGCCGCGAAATCGCGCCGAGCTACTTCTTTGCCCCGCCGCGCGTGTTCGAGGATCTTCTCACCAACATCAACGTGGCGATGCAGGACGCGAGCCGCCCGAAGCGGGCCATGTTCGATCACTTCATCAAGGTAGCGCGTCGCCACGGGGAAGCGCTGCTCGACGGCAAGAGCATCGGCGCAGGCGCACGGTTTCACTATGCGCTCGGCGAATTTCTCGTGTACGGGCCCCTCAAGAACCGCATGGGAATGTCGCGCATTCGCGTGGCCTACACGGCCGGGGAGGCGATGGGGCCCGATCTCTTTCGCTTCTATCGTTCGCTCGGCATCAACCTCAAGCAACTCTACGGTCAGACCGAAGCCACCGTGTACATCACGGCGCAACCGGACGGCGAGATCGATGCCGATACGGTCGGCAAGCCCTCGCCCGGTGTCGAGGTGAAGATCGCCGAGAACGGGGAAGTCATGTACCGCTCGCCGGGCGTGTTCATGGGTTACTTCCGCAACGAGGCTGCCACCGCCGACACCAGAACACCCGATGGCTGGGTACATACGGGCGATGCGGGCTTCTTCGACGATCGCGGACACCTGCACATCATCGACCGTGCCAAGGATGTCGGTGCACTCGAGGACGGCAGCCTGTTCGCCCCGAAGTATGTCGAGAACAAGCTGAAGTTCTTCTCGGACATCAAGGAAGTGGTGGCCTTCGGGCACCAGCGTGATTTCGTCACCGTGTTCATCAACATCGATCTGGCGTCGGTGGCGAACTGGGCCGAACGAAACAACATCGTCTATGCGTCCTATCAGGAACTGGCGAATCATCCCGAGGTATACGACATGGTCGAGGCGCACGTCCGTGACGTCAACGAGGATCTCGCCGCCGAGCCTCGCATGGCAGGTTCGGTCATCCGCCGTTTCCTCGTGCTGCACAAGGAACTCGATGCCGATGACGGCGAACTCACGCGCACGCAGAAGGTGCGACGCAATTTCATCGACGAACGCTACGGGGTACTCATCGACGCGCTCTACAACGGTGCCGAATCCTGCTTCGTCTCGACCGAAGTGACCTACGAAGACGGGCGCAAGGGGAACATCGAGGCCACGGTACGGATTCGTGACGTGGCGCCGCCGGCCGCGATGCTCAGCGGGGCGAACCCCGGTGCCGCGGCAAGCCCGACCCTCGAGAGTTCAATGTGACGGAGCCGGACATGCACAACGCAGACGTCAGGGACGAAGCGGTCACTGCAGCTTCCGGTCTCGTGGCCGCAGCGCCTGCCGGGCAACGCGAAGTATTGCTTGACTGCGCCAATGTCTCGCTCTCCTTCGGTGGCGTGCAGGCCATCACCGACATCTCCTTCAATGTCGAGAAGGGCGAGATACGCGCCATCATCGGGCCGAACGGTGCCGGCAAGACCTCGATGCTCAACGTCATCAACGGGTTCTATCGCCCGCAGGTCGGCGTCATCACCTTCCGTGGCAAGGTCAGGAAGCGCATACGCCCGCATCAGGCGGCGGCCAGCGGCATCGCCCGCACCTTCCAGAACGTCGCCCTGTTTCGGGGCATGACCACGCTCGACAACATCATGTCGGGACGCTCGCTGATGATGAAACGGGGTCTGTTCTGGCAGGCGATTCACGCCGGACCGGCAAGGCGCGAGGAAATCGAGCATCGCCGCAAGGTCGAAGACATCATCGACTTTCTCGAGATCGCGCATATCCGGAAACGCCCCGTGGGCAAACTGCCCTACGGGCTGCAGAAGCGGGTCGAACTCGGTCGCGCCATGGCGATGGAACCGGAACTGCTCCTGCTCGACGAGCCCATGGCCGGCATGAACCTCGAGGAAAAGGAAGACATGAGCCGCTTCATCGTCGACCTCAACCACGAGTTCGGTACCACCATCGCGCTCATCGAACACGACATGGGTGTGGTCATGGATCTGGCAGACCGCGTCGTGGTACTCGACTACGGCCGCAAGATCGGAGACGGCTCGCCGGATGAAGTGCAGGCAAGTCAGGAAGTCATCGACGCCTACCTCGGAGTGCCGCACTGATGAATCCCGCCGAACTCCTGCACGCCATCTGCGTCGCGCCCTTTGCCGACATGTTTGCCGCGCCCGATTTCTTCCTGCAGGTGGTCTGGGAAGGTTTCGTCTCGGGTGTGCTCTATGCGCTGATCGCCCTCGGCTTCGTGCTGATCTACAAGGCTTCGGGGGTGTTCAACTTTGCTCAGGGCATCATGGTGGTGTTCGCCGCGCTGGTGCTCGTGTCGATTCATGCCATGGGTGTCCCCGCCTGGATCGCCCTCGCAATCACCGTGGGCGTCATGGCACTGTTCGCCATCTCGGTGGAGCGCGTCGTGTTGCGGAAACTCGTCAACCAGCACGATGCCATCCTGCTCATGGCAACCATCGGCCTCACGCTCATCGTCAAGGGGGCAGGGCAGCTCTTCTTCGGTGGCGAGCCGAAACCGATGATCACCGAAGCGCTCGGGCTGCCTACCGGCAGTACCGAACTGAACCCCTTCGGTGGCCTCGTGATTCTCCAGCACATCGACATCGCCGCGGCCGTGATCGCGCTCCTGATCGTCGGCACGCTGGCACTGTTCTTCTCGAAAACCCGCATCGGCCGTGCGCTGCGAGCCGTGGCCGATGACCATCAGGCGGCATTGTCGGTCGGTATCTCGCTGCACCAGATCTGGGCCATCGTCTGGTTCGCCTCGGGCATGGTCGCACTCGTCACCGGCATCATGTGGGGCGCGCGTTCGGAGGTGTCGTTCGCACTCGAGATCATCGCCCTGAAGGCCCTTGCCGTGCTGATCCTCGGTGGCTTCACCTCCATTCCCGGCGCCATCGTCGGCGGGCTCATCATCGGCATCGGCGAGAAGCTCTTCGAGGTGTACTGGGGTGGTCTCCTCGGCAGCGGCGTGGAAGCCTGGTTCGCCTACGTGCTCGCACTGATCTTCCTGCTGTTCCGCCCGCAGGGGCTCTTCGGCGAACGCATCATCGAGAGGGTGTAGAGAAAACCGTGTTCTATCGTGAAGCCGGCCAATTCAAGACGAGCTACGGTGCCGACCAGGCGCTGTTTCCGGTACGCCAGGATCTCATCGGTGTGCTGGCGATCGTTGCCCTTGCCTTCATCGCAGTGCCATTGTTCGCGAGCAACTTCTTCCTCAACGCGATCATGATCCCGTTTCTCGTGTTCGCGCTCGCCGCCGTCGGGCTGAACATTCTCACGGGTTACGCCGGTCAGCTCTCGCTGGGTACCGGCGCCTTCATGGGTGTCGGTGCCTACGCCTGCTACAAGCTCACCACGTTCTTTCCGGACGTGAACATCCTCGTGCACGTGATGTTCTCGGGCGTGTTCGCGGCGCTCGTGGGCGTGTTCTTCGGCCTGCCGAGCCTGCGCATCAAGGGGCTGTATCTCGCCATCACGACACTGGCCGCACAGTTCTTCCTGGAGTGGTGCTTCAACCGCATCGGCTGGCTCTACAACTACAACGATTCGGGTGCCATCGAAGTGCCGGGGCGCACGCTGTTCGGGGTGCAGATCACCGGTGCCATGGCGTCGCCGGTGACACGCTATTGCGTGATTCTCGTGATCGTCACGGTGCTCTCGGTCATTGCCGTGAACGTACTTCGCGGGCGCATCGGGCGCAGCTGGATGATGATCCGTGACATGGACATCGCGGCCGAACTCATGGGCATCAACCCGCTGCAGGCGAAGCTCTCGGCCTTTGCCTTCTCGAGCTACTACTGCGGTGTGGCGGGTGCACTCATGGTGTTCTTCTGGCTGGGTTCGGCCGAGGTCGAGGCCTTCGACATCAACCATTCCTTCCTGATTCTCTTCATGGTGATCGTCGGTGGCATGGGTTCGATTGCCGGCAGCTTTCTCGGCGCCGCCTTCATCTGGGTACTGCCCGTGATCATTCGGGCCGTGCCCGAATTTCTCGGCATCGACATGGTGGCCGCCACGACCGAACACATCACCAACATCATCACCGGCGTACTGATCATCTTCTTCCTGATCGTCGAACCGCATGGCCTTGCAAGGCTCTGGCAGATCGGACGCGAGAAGCTCAGAAGCTGGCCCTTTCCCTACGCACAGGATGGCTAGAAGACCTGACGATTCGCGCGCGGGCAGGCTCGTGGCCTTGATGCGCCTGCCCGTGATCGAATCACCGTGCGAAGGTTGCAGTACCACCACCACACCCCAGAGGAGACACGACAACATGCTTTCAAGAGTGATTCCGGCGCCCCTGACGGCCCTGGCAGCGACACTGCTGGCCGCGGGTGCCATGGTGTCGACGGCGCAGGCCGAAGACACCCTGTACATGCCGTCGATGACCTACCGTACCGGGCCCTTTGCGGGCGGTGGCATACCCTTCGCCAACGGCTACGCCGACTACTTCAACATGCTCAACGAGCGCGACGGTGGCATCAACGGCGTGCGCATCGTGGTCGAGGAATGCGAGACGGCCTACAACACCCAGAAGGGAGTGGAGTGCTACGAAGCCACCAAGGACAAGGGCGCGCTCGCCTACAGTCCGCTTTCCACCGGCATCACCCTCGCGCTGATTCCGAAGGCACCCGAAGACGAAATTCCCGTGTTCTCGATGGGCTACGGTCTGTCGGCGGCGGCCGACGGGGCAAAGTTCCCCTGGGTCTTCAACTACCCGACCACCTACTGGCATCAGCTCTCGTCGATTCTCCGGTACATCGACGCCAACGGTGGCCTCGAAGGCCAGAAGATCGGCTTCATCTATCTCGATGCCGGCTACGGCAAGGAACCGATTCCGCTGCTCGACAAGCTCGCCGCGGACATGGGCTTCTCGGTGGTCAAGTTCCCCGTGGGCGTGAAGGAAATGCAGAACCAGTCCTCGCAGTGGCTGAATGTCAGGAAGGAACGTCCCGACTGGATGATCATGTGGGGCTGGGGGGCGATGAACGCCACGGCCATCAAGGAAGCGATCAAGATCCGCTTCCCGCTCGATCGGTTCATCGGCAACTGGTGGGCCGGTTCCCACGTTGATCTCGAGGCCCTCGGCGAGTCGGCGAAAGGCTACAAGGCAGCGAACTTCTCGGGGCTCGGTCAGGACTATCCGGCCTTGCAGGACGTGCTCACGCACGTGGTCGACAAGGGCCTGAGCAAGGTGTCCACGCGTGAGGATGTCGGCAAGGTGCTCTACAATCGCGGGCTCTTCAATGCCGTGGTGCTGGCCGAGGCCATTCGCGTGGCACAGGAACACACCGGCAACAAGGTCATCACCGGTGCCGACATGCGCTACGGACTCGAGAACATCGATCTCTCCGCCGAACGGCTTGCCGAACTCGGTCTGCCCGAATTCGCGGGCACCGTGAAGGGAAGCTGCGAGGACCACGAAGGCGCGGGCGCGGTCTTCATCCAGCAGTGGAACGGCAGCGACTGGGAGCGGGTGTCCGATCTCATCGAGCCGATGGTGGACGTGGTTCGACCGATGCTCGAAGAGGCCGCTGCCAACTACGTGGCCGACAAGCCGGACTGGCAGCAGCAGGAATGCGCCGATTGAGTACGCAACCCCGGGTGTTCCGGTTCGACGGAGGGCCCCTTGTCATGAGTGAGCCTGCATGAGCCAGACAACTCGATCAGCCGATGTTGACGCCGGGAGCATTCTCGGCGTCAACAACATCGAAGTCATCTACGATCACGTGATCCTTGTGCTCAAGGGCGTGTCGCTGACGGTGCCGAAGGGTGGCATCGTGGCGCTACTCGGTGCCAACGGCGCCGGCAAGACCACCACGCTCAAGGCCATTTCGAACCTCCTGCAGGCCGAACGCGGCGAGGTCACCAAGGGTTCGATCATGTTCAAGGGTGAACAGGTACAGGCGCTGTCGCCGAATGAACTCGTGCGCCGCGGCTGCATTCAGGTCATGGAGGGACGGCACTGTTTCGGGCACCTCAGCATCGAGGAGAACCTGCTCACCGGTGCCTTCACCCGGCGGGACGGGCGCGCCGCGATTCGCGACGATCTCGAGATGGTCTATGATTACTTTCCGCGCCTTCGCGAGCGGCGTCAGTCGCAGGCGGGTTATACCTCGGGTGGCGAGCAGCAGATGTGCGCCATCGGCCGCGCGCTCATGTCGCGTCCCGAGATGATTCTCCTCGACGAACCCTCGATGGGCCTTGCACCGCAGCTTGTCGAAGAGATCTTCGATATCGTCGCGCGTCTCAACCGTGAAACCGGCGTCTCGTTCCTGCTGGCCGAACAGAACACCAACGTGGCGCTTCGCTATGCAACCTACGGCTACATTCTCGAGTCCGGACGCGTCGTGCTCGACGGCAGCGGCGAGGAGTTGCGCGAGAACGCCGACGTCAAGGAGTTCTACCTCGGCACCGGTGGGGAAGAACGTCGCAGCTTCCGTGAGGTCAAGCACTACAAACGGCGCAAGCGCTGGCTGTCCTGAGTCGTTCATGGTCAGTTCGCCGTCACCTTTGTCGTTGTCGTTGCCGTTGTCGTTGCCGTTGCCGTTGCCGTTGCCGTTGTCGTTGTCGTTGCCGTTGTCGTTGTCGTCGGCAGGCGGGCCGCAGGGGCCGGGCGGGTGCTTGATCGACTCTTCACCCGGAAATCAATCGCGTCTTCACCGGGAAATCACGTGAATGGAGCATATCTTGGCTTTCGACGAACTCGACACTCGGCCCGACAGTGAACGTGAAGCGTCACTCTTCGACGGTTTTCGCGAGCGCCTGCTGACGATCGCCGAGCGAGTGCCGGCACTGGCACGGCAGATCGGCAACAGGGAGGCACTGCCGGAATCCATCGACCGCGAAGCACTGGCTGCATTGCCTGTGCTCCGCAAGCACGAACTCATGGCGGCCCAGCAGGCCGCTCCTCCCTTCGGCGGGCACGTGGATGAAGCCGCGCTTGCCGGACAGCGCCTGTTCGTGTCGCCGGGCCCCGTCTGGGAGCCGCAGTTGCCGATGCACGATCCCTGGCAGGGCGCCCGTGCCCTGCATGCGGCCGGTGTGCGCCCGGGTGATCGTGTTCACAACGCCTTCGCCTATCACATGACCCCGGGAGGCTTCATTCTCGATGAAGCCGCGCGTGCACTCGGTTGCGTGGTGTTTCCGGCAGGCACCGGCAACACCGAAGCGCAGCTTGCGGCACTCGCGGGCACCGCGGCACGTGTCTATACCGGCACGCCCGACTATCTGCAGACGCTGCTCGTCGCGGCCGATGACAAGGGTCAGAACGTCGATCACCTGCAACGTGCGCTGGTCTCCGGCGGCGCGCTGTTTCCGGCCATGCGCGAGGCCTGGCGCGCGCGCGGCATCCATGCCCTGCAGTGCTACGCCACGGCCGATCTCGGCGTGGTTGCCTACGAGGTGACGGACGAGCAGGGCGAACTCGTGCCCGGCATGGTGGTCAACGAGGGGCTCATTGTCGAGATCCTCGTGCCCGGCAGTGGCCGTCCGGTGGCACCGGGCGAGGTTGGCGAGGTGGTGGTCACACGGCTCGACCCCGTGTACCCGCTGCTGCGCTTCGCCACGGGCGATCTTTCCGCCTCCATCGAGGAAACTCTGCCGGAGGGGCGTACGGCACGCCGCATTCGCGGCTGGCTGGGCCGCGCCGATCAACGCACCAAGGTGCGCGGCATGTTCGTCGACCCCGAGCAGGTCGAAGCGCTGCGGTCGGCTGTCGATGGCGTCGAGAAGCTGCGTCTGGTGGTCGCGCGTGATGGCGATCGCGATGTCATGACGCTCCGGGTGCTCGCCTCGGCGGAGGCTGCCCGGCCGGATGAAGCATCGCTGGCTGCTCGCATGAAGTCACTGTTCGGTCTGTCGGGGCTGGTCGAGGTGGTGGATTCGCTGCCCGACGATGGCATCGTCATCGAGGACGCGCGCGACTACGAGGCGCCGGCATGAACGATCGACGCGACCCCTCGCTGCGCACCGTGGCGATGCCGGCCGATACCAACCCGCACGGCGACATCTTCGGTGGCTGGATTCTCGCGCAGATGGATCTTGCCGGTGGCACGCACGCGCTGTTCGTGGCCGGTGGCCGTGTGGCGACCGTGGCGGTGACGGGCATGAAGTTCCACAAGCCCGTCTATGTGGGCGATGAAGTCAGTTGCTACTGCCGTACCGTACGCATCGGCAATACCTCTATCGTCGTCGATGTCGACGCCTGGGTGAGGCGGCGGCATTCGCACGAGGAAGAGCAGGTGACCGAAGGGCAATTCACCTTCGTGGCGGTGGACGACGCCGGACAGCCGCGCGCGGTCAGCGACAGCAGTCGCGCGCATCTCGATGGCGTCGACGATGCGCCTGCTGACTGAGGGTCATCATGACGGGTTCACGAAGCAGGCCCGGGCGGTGTCGCTCTCATGCTTGAAGCGCGCGATCTCACACTGTGGCAAGGCGACAGGCTGCTGCTCGACAGGCTCGGTTTCACGCTTGACGACGGCGAGGCAGTGCAGGTGCTTGGTCGAAACGGTGCCGGCAAGACCACGCTGCTGCGTGCGCTCATCGGTCTTGCCGAGATCGACGAGGGTGACGTCCTCTGGGATGGCGGTGCCTTCAGCCGTCAGCGTGATGCACTGTATGACACGCTCATCTACCTCGGCCACAGGAACGGGCTGGTGCCGGAGCTGACCGCACTGGAGAACCTCCGCTATCTCTGTCCTTCCGTGTCGAGCGGCGATGCCGTGATCGGCGAAGCGCTGGCCACGCTCGGCATGAGCGGGCGCGAGGATCTGCCGGTGGCGATGCTGTCGGCGGGGCAGCGACGACGCACCGCGCTTGCGCGACTGCTCATCGAACCGGCGCGGCTATGGGTGCTCGATGAGCCTCTGACCTCACTCGACGTCGATGGCGGGCGCTGGCTTGCCGATGCCATCGAACGGCAGCTCGACCGAGGGGGCTCGGTGATCTTCACGAGCCACCAGCCGTTGCCGACGATCCGTTACGAGATCCGGACGCTGCATCTTGCCGGTGACAGTGAGGACGCGACCGCCGTTGCCGAATTCGATCACGCCGAGGTCTTGCGCGAGAATGCCGGATCCTTGCACGAGAACCTCGACGGCGCCACCGCCATCGACACAGCTACGGGATCGGGATCGGGAGAGAACGCATGATCGAATCGCGAGCACCCCTGCCGCTGGGGCGGCTGTTCGCGCGCACGCTCCGCCGCGACCTCCGCATCGCGCGTCTCGGACGCGGCGCCTGGCTCAACCCGCCGCTCTTCTTTCTTCTCATCGTGGTGCTGTTTCCGCTCGGTATCGGCCCGGGACAGGAAATTCTGGCGCGGATCGCCCCGGGGGTGATCTGGGTGGCTGCGGCGCTCTCGATGCTGCTTTCGCTCGAATCGCTCTTTGCCGCGGATCATCGTGAAGGCACGCTCGAGCAGATGGTGCTGGCAGGACATCCGCTGTCCGTGGTGGTGCTGGCCAAGACGCTCGCACACTGGCTGCTTTCGGGTCTGCCGCTGGTGCTTACCTCGCCCCTGCTGGCCTCGGTGCTGTTTCTGCCCGCGAAGGCCACTCCGGTGCTGATGCTGAGTCTGCTGTTGGGCACGCTCACACTGAGCCTGATCGGCACCATTGCCGCGGCACTCACGGTCAGCGTGAACCAGGGCGGCGTGCTGCTGTCGCTGCTGGTGCTGCCCCTGTCGGCGCCGGTGCTCATCTTCGGAGTTGGCGCGATTGATGCAGCAGCAACCCTGGCCACGAGCGCCGGGCCTCTGTGGTTGCTCGCGGCACTCCTTGCCGGAGCGCTGACCCTGGCGCCCATGACGGCGGCGGCGGCGCTGCGCATCGGCGTGGCGGCAGGACGCTGAGGCTCTGGCGCGAAAGGCGTTAAAATGATGGGTTGGTGACAGAGTTTCGCTCGTTGCCTGAACCCTGACGCAAGTCACATCACCATCGGTTCGACAATTCCGTGTTCAAGTGGATCCACAAATTCGGCTCTTCCCCCTGGGTCTACGGCGTTGCCGGCCGCCTGGCGCCCTGGTTGGGCTGGGCCTGTGTGCTGCTGCTCGGCGCGGGCCTCTACCAGGGGCTCGTGGTGGCGCCGCCCGACTACGAACAGGGTGAAACCTACCGCATCATGTATGTGCATGTGCCGTCGGCCTGGTTGTCGATGTTCATCTACATGGTCATGGCAATGTCCAGTGCGATCTTCCTGGTCTGGCGCATCAAGGTCGCCGACATCATCGCGCTCGCCTCGGCTCCGATCGGGGTGGCCTTCACGGCGGCGGCGCTCGTCACCGGTTCCTTCTGGGGCCGGCCCACCTGGGGCACCTGGTGGGAATGGGACGCGCGGCTCACTTCCGAACTGCTGCTGCTGTTCATCTACCTTGGCTACCTGGCACTCAGGAACGCCTACGAGAACCCGCAGAGTGCCGCGCGCGCAGCTGCGGTGCTCGCCATCGTCGGCGCGGTCAACATCCCCGTGATCCATTTTTCGGTGGAGTGGTGGAATTCGCTTCACCAGCCCGCCACCATCACGAAGATCGATACCCCGTCGATTCACATCAGCATGCTGATACCGCTTCTTCTCATGGTGCTGGCCTTCCAGCTCCTGTATTTTCACCACCTCTGCGTACGCCTGCAGACGCTCCTTCTCGAACGCGAGTCGCGTGCCGGCTGGGTGGCCAGACTTGCCGCGGCCGACGCATGAATACATTCGCTGACTTCCTTTCGATGGGTGGGCGCGGCTTCTATGTCTGGAGCGCCTATGCCTTCACCTTCCTGTTCCTGCTGGTGGTCGTGCTGTGGGCGGCACGCGCACGCACGCGCACGCGCACGCGGGTCCTGTCGCGTGCGCGCCAGCGTCCACCCGTGAACAGGAAGCGCAAGACTTCGGGAGACAAGATCCCATGACACCTCGGCGCAAACAACGCCTGATGCTGGTTGCGTTGCTGCTGGCCGGTGCCGGCACGGCCGTTACACTCGGGCTTACCGCCTTTCGCAGCAACCTTTCGCTGTTTCATGTGCCAGCCGATATTGCCGCGGGCAACGTGGCCACAGGGGTGCCGTTCCGCCTCGGCGGCATGGTCGTCGACGGCAGCGTGGAAAGAAACGAAGAAGATCTTGCGGTGCGTTTTGCGCTGACCGATCACCAGGACGAAGTCACGGTCACCTACGTCGGCATCCTGCCCGATCTGTTCCGCGAGGGGCAGGGTATCGTTGCGCGCGGCGTACTGGACGAGAGTGGTGTGTTCGTGGCCAGCGAAGTGCTTGCCAAGCACGACGAGAACTACATGCCACCCGAACTCGCCGATGCGCTCGAATCCTCGGGCGAGATGCCCGATACCCGGGCGAAGTTCGGTGCAACCACGCTGGTCGAACCCTGATCCCGAAGTCATGATCCCCAAGCCATGATCCCGGAACTCGGACAACTCTCGCTGATCCTTGCGCTGTCGGTCGCGATCCTGCTCGGCACGCTGCCGCTCATCGGCAGCTTCAGTGGTCACCGTGCCTGGATGGCGCTCGCGCCGACGGCGGCCGCGACGCAGTTCGTGCTCATCCTGATCGCCTATCTGTGCCTGACCGCAAGCTTCGTGCAGCACGACTTCAGCGTGCTCTATGTTGCCAACAACAGCAATCGGAGTCTGCCGCTCGTGTACCGCATCTCGGGCGTCTGGGGTGGGCATGAAGGCTCGATCCTGCTCTGGTGTCTCACGCATGCGGCCTGGACCGCGGCAGTGGCCTGGTTCAGCCGGCGTCTGCCGCTCGTCATGCTCGCACGGGTGCTTGCGGTGCTCGGGCTCGTCAGCGTCGGTTTCCTCCTGTTCGTGCTGCTGACCTCCAACCCCTTCGAGCGCCTGCTGCCGATGCCGCTCGATGGTGCTTCGCTGAATCCTCTGCTTCAGGATTCCGGCATGGCCATTCACCCGCCGATGCTCTACATGGGTTACGTCGGTTTCTCGGTGGCCTTCGCCTTTGCCATCGCCGCGCTCATCGGCGGGCAACTCGATGCGGCAACGATTCGCTGGATGCGGCCCTGGACCAACGTCGCGTGGATGTTCCTGACCGTCGGCATCGCGCTCGGCAGCTGGTGGGCCTACAACGAACTCGGCTGGGGTGGCTGGTGGTTCTGGGATCCCGTCGAGAACGCCTCCTTCATGCCCTGGCTTGTCGGCACGGCGCTGATTCATTCGCTGGCGGCCTCGGAGAAACGCGGTGTCTTCAAGGCCTGGACCGTACTGCTTGCCGTGCTCGCCTTCTCGCTGAGCCTCCTCGGCACCTTCCTCGTGCGCTCGGGCGTACTGACCTCGGTGCATTCCTTCGCGTCCGACCCCATGCGCGGGCTCTACATCCTGCTGTTCCTCGGACTCGTCATCGGACTCTCGCTGCTGCTCTTCGCCTTCCGCGGCCAGCGACTCAACGGTGGCGTCGGCTTCCACTGGCTGTCGCGCGAGTCGGGCATCCTCCTGAACAACGTGATGATGTCGGTGGCCTGTGCCGCCGTTCTCTTCGGCACACTCTATCCGCTTTTCGTCGATGCGCTCGGCATGGGCAAGATCTCGGTCGGCGAGCCTTACTTCAACGCGGTGTTCGTGCCGCTGATGCTGCCGGTGCTGCTGACCATCGGTGTGGGTGCGCTGCTCAACTGGAAGCGTGACCGCTTCACGGACAAGCGTGTCGTGCTGCTCGTGCTTGCCGCGCTTGCGGTCGTGGCGGGGCTTGGCGTCATGCTGCTCGGGCTGCCGCATTTCAGCCTCGGGGCCTGGTTGTCGGTGTCACTCGCGCTCTGGATCGTGGCGACGACGCTCTACGGGCTGTATCGCCGCTTTCGTCATCGTCGTGAAGCGCTGTCGGCCATCACCCACACACCGGCTGCCTTCTGGGGCATGAATCTCGCGCATCTCGGCGTGGCGGTCTTCGCCATCGGCGTTTCGCTCGTCACCATCTACAGCGAGGAGTCCATGGTGCGCATGGCGCCGGGGGACGAGCACACCATGAGCGGCTACCGGTTCCAGCTCGACAAGCTCGAGGAAGTGCGCGGGCCGAACTATTCGGCGGTACGCGCGCATTTTGAAAGCTTCAGGGAAGGCTCGACCACACCGATTCCCATCGTGGCGGAAAAGCGCTTCTACGACGCACGCCGTGATGTCATGACCGAAGCGGGCATCGATGACCGTCTGTCACGCGATCTCTTCATTGCCCTCGGCGAACCGCTCTCGGGCGGAGCGGCGTGGTCGGTGCGGGTGCAGATCAAGCCCTTCGTGCGCTGGATCTGGCTCGGCTGCCTGATGATGGCCGTGGGCGCCATGCTCGCTGCGCTCGACAGGCGCTACCGGCGTCTCGCGCGGCGCGAACGTGCCGGGGCCCGCCAGAACACCGGCCAGAGCGCTGCCACCGCCATCCCGGTCGCTCATGAGGTGGCCACCGGTCAGGCCCCTGCAACCGCAAACAGTTGAATCAGAATCATGTGGATGCGACTTCTGCCTCTGGCACTTTTCGCCGCGCTGGCCGCGTTTCTCTGGCGCGGGCTGTCCCTTGACCCCGCGGAGTTGCCGTCACCGCTGATCGACAAGCCGGCGCCGGCCTTCACGCTCGCGACGCTCGGCTCGGCGGAAACGCCCGAACTTGCCAGCAGCGACATGCTCGGGAAGGTGTGGGTGCTCAACGTCTGGGCGAGCTGGTGCCCGTCCTGCGTGGCCGAGCACGCGGTGCTTCTGGATCTGGCCGCGAAGCGAGACGAGGTGGTACTGGTGGGCTTCAACTACAAGGACACGCGCGAGGCGGCCACGGCTTGGCTGGCACGTCACGGCAACCCCTTCGATGTCATCGTCGAAGACCCCGATGGTGCCGTCGGCATCGACTGGGGTGTCTATGGCGCACCCGAAACCTTCCTGATCGACGCACAAGGCAAGGTGCGCTACAAGTATGTGGGCGAGATCACGGCCAGCGAACTCGAGAACGAGGTGCTGCCGAAGCTGGACAAGCTGCTTGCCGAAGGGAGCGGCACATGATGAGCGTGGTATCGGCGGCCGACGGCCGCAGACGCGTTAACCGAGCGCCGCTGACTTCGATCCTGTCTCGCCTGCGCGCGAACCGTGCCTGCCGGACGACGATCCTGTCGATGCTGGTATTGCTGCTGGCGAGCATCGGTACCCTGGCGGTGTTCGGCAGCAGCAAGGTGCTGGCTGCGGAACCCGTCATCAGCTTCGAGACCGAGGCGCAGCGCGAATTCTACGAGTCGCTCCTCCACGAGTACCGCTGCCTGAAGTGCCAGAACCAGAATCTTGCCGATTCCAACGCCTCGCTGGCAAACGATCTTCGCGTGGAAATCCGTGAACAGGTGCTGGCCGGCAACGACAAGGCAGCCATCGACGACTATCTCGTGTCGCGCTACGGTGAGTTCGTGCTCTATCGGCCCCGCTTCAACGGGCGAACCATGCTGCTCTGGATCGGTCCTTTCGCGCTGTTGCTCATTGTCGCCACGGTGCTGTCGCTGCTTTACGTCAGGCAGCGGCGGCGCAGGTCAGGCGTTGCTGCTTCTGCGGCAGCCGCGTCATCGCATCCATCCGTCAGCTCCGATGAAGACGACGCGGCCGTCGCCCGCGCGCGCGCACTGCTCGACAGAGCCGACGGCGACCGGTAAACTCGCCGTTTCCACCACCGCGAGGCTGTTTGCTAGGGCAGGACGGTATCGTTCCAAAGCCTGAACGCAGGGTGGGCAGGGTGGTATACGATTTCCTGAGACAGTTCTCATAATTCCCATCCTGTCGGAAATATCACGCATTTTTCGGTGGCCGTCGATTCTTTGACGTGCTACTGTGGGCGTCGGCTCGAACGGCGGGAATTGCCTTGTTCGAGACCACCGTCTGTAACCGCATACATCGCAGCATCGTTCATGGATTCGAGTCGGCGAGCGCCCGAGAGCAGCTCGATCAACACCACGCTGGACACCTTGCCCCTGGAGAACTTTCTGGCCATCATCGGCCAGCGTATCCGGCAACGGCGCAACGCGTGCAGCCTGTCGCGCAAACGCCTTGCCGAAATCTCCGGCGTATCCGAGCGTTATCTCGCGCAGCTGGAGGCCGGTCAGGGCAACATCTCCATCGTGTTGCTCAGGAAAGTCACGAGTTCGCTGGAGTATCCGCTTCAGGAACTCATGTCGGGCGAATTGCCGCGAGGCTGGCATACCTCCTGAGAGGAAGGCCTGAGGTGACCTGAGAGAGGCCTGGGAAAAGTTGCCTTTGCGGTGGCTGTCGTTGTGGCGGCCGCAGAGGCTTTTCATCCTGCCCGAAAAATGGATTCTGTGCGGACACAGCAAGCCCGAATCCGGCCCGAAATCCGACCCTGGCCCGTCCCGGCCTTGCCTTCGCATCACCAGATACCGGCATCAGACGCATCGGGTGCGGTCAGGCTGCTTCAGGCCGGCCCGAACGGTTCGGGTACGAGCACACCAGACTCGATCAAGAGAACCAGACCTGATCAAGGAGACCAGACCTGAGCAAAGCTCAGGCCTGGGTCAGAGGTCATGTTGTTCGTTCAGCGTTCAGGCCGTTGCGGCGACACGCTCTTCCTGCCTGGCGTCAGCACCTTCAGTCAGGGTTTCGATGCTGCTGAGCAACTTGGCATCGGCAACGGGAGCTGCTTCACTGTCGTCGAGCTTGTCGGCGACACCATCAGCCCACTCGCGCAGTTCGCGGTAGCTGGCAAGGAGGGATGCTGCCTGCGCCTTGAGTTCGGCGAGTGATTCGAGTTCTCCCTTCTGCTCCTTGTTTTCCTTCTTGAGCTTGCGGTTGGCATCCTCGGCATGCTTGCGCGCAGTGGCTTCATCAAGCTTCTGCTTCTTGATGTTCTTGAGCTTGCGGATGATGTTCTCGGGTGTATCGGCCAGCGCGATGTTGATGGCCTTGAGTTCCTTCTGTTTCTCTTCGACCTGCCGCTTCGCTTTCTGCAACGCATTGGCGTTGTCCTTGCGGCCCTGATTGAGTGCATGTTCGGCAGCTTCGCGCCCCTTGATGGCATCGTCACGCTGCGCTTCGGCATCGGCACGAGCCTTCTCCGTTTTCCTGACTTCGGCCTGCATGGCGTCGATCTCGCTCGCTGCCTTCTGGCGCGTGGCTTCCATGTCGGCGTCGGCACTGTCGACGCGCTTGATGATGGCGCCAAGGGCGGAGCGCAGTTCATCGGCCGTGAAATCGTCCTTGATTTTCAGCATGCCGGCAGCCTCGTTCATCAGCATCTGCTTGCTGATGGCAAGGTCTTTCCAGATATTCAGTTGTTGATCGCTGTCGGGTTGACTCACTTAGGTATCTCTTGATGAAAGGTTTTCAGGCGGGGAGCAATAGCGATTTAACGGCAGAGCCTTGCCGGATCCCACATGGGCAGAACGGATTGTGTGAACGGTTTGGTGTTGTTCGGTTGCGTGATTGCAGTCCGGTGCGCCCGAAGACGGCGAAGAACCACGAATGCCCAGCTGATTCAGGTGGACGTGGCGCTGATGACAGTGGCAAGCCGAACACCCACTGCAGCGCTTTTCTATCCCCTCTAGTATAAACGTTCTGGAGGAAAATTGACATTTTCCCGCACATCATCGTCGCGTTCTACGTCGAACATGGGCTGTGTTGATCCGGGATGCCAGCGGCAGGCCACTGGCCTGCAAGTTGCACGTCGGAGACATGGAAGTCGAAGTGTCGCACAGCCGGGCAGAGGCATGAGGGATCTGTCTCACGTTTCGGCGTCTCCCCGCGGGGCGACGCCTGCCGCCGTTGTCCGTCGCCGAGGTTCGTCGTCGTCTCGAACGACCGGCGCGGCTGGAAAACCGCAGTCAGCGCAGGGCAGGGAAGCAAGCTGGGTGCCGGCACTCGCAGCGGCGCTTCTCGAGGCGAAGGCAGGACCGGCCGAGGGGGCCGAACTTGCATTGTGTCTTGTGGACCGTCTCGCCCTGAACCTTTCGCTTGCTCGCGCCTCGCTGGCCGTGCGCCGAGGGCGCGGTGCCCGACTCGTGGCCATTTCGGGGCAGACGCGAGTCGACGTCAGACGGCAGCTGCCGCGCACCATGATCACGGTACTGGACAAGGTGCACGCGGCCGGTCTCGTACAGGCTTCGTCCTTGCAGGCGTCGGGGCTCGGCTTCGGCGAACTGCTGGTGCACGGTGGCAGCGATCGTGCGATGGTGCTCGGGTTTCAGGGCAGATATCCGGGCAGCGTCGAACTGCTGCTCGAATGGCGTGATGCCGGCGCGGTGTCGACGGCCGCCTTTCAGCAACGACTTGCCGAAGCGCTGAGTGCGTCGCTGCGGCCAGCGGTGTCGCTGGTGGATGAACAGCTCTGGCGCGAACAGCCCCTTGTATCGAAACTCCGCGAATACTGGCAGCGTGGATTGGCGTTGCGAACCGCTGGAATGCCGTTGGCACCGACTCGCCGGCAGCTGGTCGCTGCGCTTGTTGCGCTCGTCTGCCTGCTCGGGTTTCTGCCCGTGCCGCTGAAGGTGCCGGCGCGCGCCGTGGTCGAGGCCGTCGATCGGCAGGTCGTGGCCGCGCCTCAGGATGGGGTCATCGCCAGCGCACACGTACGCGCGGGTGATCGTGTCGTCAAGGGGCAGGTGCTGGCCGCGCTCGATCGACGTGAACTCGAACTCGGCCTGCAGCGCTGGCAGGGTGAGGCTGATCGGAATCGCCAGCATCAGGCCGAAGCACTGGCGGCGCGTGATCGCATTCGCCTGGCCACGCTGCGTGCCGAGGCCACGCGCATCGAGGCTGAACTCGGGCTTGCAAAATCACGACTCGATCGCGCCGAGTTGCGCGCGCCCTTCGACGGCACAGTACTGAGTGGCGATCTGAGCCAGTCGTTGGGTGCGGCCGTCCGCCTCGGCGACACGCTGTTCACACTGGCGGCAAGCCACGATCATCGTCTGGTGCTCGAAGTGGACGAACACGATGTCGGCCTCGTCGAATCCGGCCAGAGCGCCGAGGTGCGTCTCGTGTCGATGCCCGGGGAGAAGCGTCTTGCGCGGCTCGAACGCATGGAGCCCGTCGCGGTCGAGACGCGCGGTGCCAGCGTGTTCCGGCTGCCCGCAAGACTCGTTACACAGAGCGATGCCCTGCATGTCGGCATGGAAGGCGTCGCGCGCATACGCGTCGGCACGGCCTCGGTCTGGGCCGCCTGGACGCGGCCGCTCAGGCAGCAACTGCGTCTGTGGTGCTGGAAACTCGGGCTGTGGACATAGTGCGGCTGCCGCTGGCAAGTCGGCCGGTGCTGGCCGACGCGGTACGCCTGCATCGTCGCGAGATTCGTGGCGAACACTGGTTGTTCATGCAGAACACGATCAGCGGCGAGAACGTGCGCGTGTCGGCGGACTACGGCGCGCTGCTCGAGCGCTTCGACGGCAGCCGGAGCCTCGGGCAGGCGCTCGACGAGTGGCGTGCCGAATCGGCCTCGTGGCGTGAGGTCACGGACGCCGAAATCCAGGAGCTTCTCGTCACGCTTGCCGGGGCCTGCATGCTGCGCTTCGGTGACGAGGCCGAAACGACACGTCTTCTCGAGCGCGCGCGACAGGGGCGCGATTTCCGGACACGCTCGCGCTGGAATCCGCTGGGCATGCGCATCCCGCTGTTCGACCCGGACCGCGAGCTCGAACGGTGCCTGCGGCGAGTTCGTCCGCTGTTTTCGCGCGCGGGTTTCGTGGCGATACTCGTGCTGCTGGCAGCCGGGGCGCTCGTGTTCATTGCGATGTTCCCGGCGGTGATGCGGGAACTGGGCGCCCTGGTGGAGAACCCGGGTGGCTGGTGGTTGTATCCGTTGATCTTTCCCTTCATGAAGCTCGTGCACGAGCTGGCGCACGCGCTGGCGCTCAAGCGCTGGGGTGGCAGCGTGCACGAGATCGGCATCGGCTTCCTCGTGCTGATGCCCGTGCCCTACGTGGATGCGAGCGACATGTGGCTGCTGCCGGAGCGATGGCAACGTGTCACCGTGGCTGCCGCCGGCATGGTGGCCGAACTGGTGGTCGGTGCGGTCGGTGTGCTCATCTGGGCGCTGCTTCCCGGCAGCTTCGTCGCCACGATCGGCTTTTCCACGGCGGTACTCGCGCTCACCGCAACGCTGCTGTTCAACGCCAATCCGCTGCTGAAGTTCGACGGCTACCAGATACTTCAGGAAGTGCTTGCGATGCCGAATCTCGCCACACGCTCGATGCGGCTTCTCAGGTACTTCTGCCGCAGATACCTCTTTGGTGTGGCAACGGCAGAGCCCCCCATCGTCGCACCCGGAGAATACCCCTGGTTGCTGATCTGGGGCGTCGCGGCAACGCTGTATCGGGTGCTGCTCGTCTTCATCATAACCGTATATCTCTACGGCATTCTGCCGCTGGTCGGTCTGCTGCTGGCCGGCATCGCCCTCTGGCAGTTGCTGTGTCGTCCGCTGTTCGCCCTTGTCGGGTATCTTGCACGCAGCCCTGAACTCCGGGCGACGCGCCGACGCGCCGCGGGGTTCGTGATCGCCGTCGTGCTGGCGGCGCTGTCATTTGCATTGCTGCTACCTCTGCCGATGACGAGCCGCATCGAAGGGGTTGTCGATGTACCGCGGCAGGCGCGCATCGTGGCGGCCGAGGATGCGCGCATCGCCCGTCTTGAAGTCGCTGAGGGGCAGTGGGTTGCACGCGGCGACACCTTGCTCACGCTGAGTTCCGACGCCCTCGAGCTCGAGCTGGCCGCCGCACGGAGCCGTGTGACAGGCCTTGAGGTCGAGATCGGTCACGCACGCATTCACGATCGTGCGTCACTGGAGCGACTCCGTGCGGAAGCGGAGCGAGCAATCGCCGAGCGCGATGCACTGCTGCAGAGAAAGGAAGCGCTGCAGGTCCGCGCCGCCGTGAGTGGTCGTGTGGCCCCGGCGGGTGAACACCTCGTGCAGGGCGCCTATGTACGGCGGGGCGACGCGCTTCTCTATCTCGTGGCGGACGAATCGATGGTGGTTCGGGCCGTGGTACCGGAGCGGCGCATGGGACGCTTCGACAGGGAGCCGGAAAAGGTAACAGTGCGTCTGGCCGAGAAATTCGACACGGTTCACATGGCGACGCTGGTGCGTGAGACACCTGCCGCAAATCGACACCTTCCCAGTGAATCACTGGCGTCGAACGGCAGTTACGGCATAGCCGTTGCTGAACGCGAGGGCGGGGTGATGGAAACACTCGAACCCGTGTTCCATCTCGAGTTTGCCCTGCCGCCCGCAGCGACGACACGCGGTATCGGTGGCAAGGCCTACCTCGAGATCACGCATGCGCCGGCAACGCTGGCGGCGCGCTGGTGGACATCACTGCGGCAGCTCCTTATCGATACGAAAGACACATGAAGACCAAGCTGAAGACGCTCACGGAAAAGGCGAAAGGTGAACTCCTGGCCATGCGCCGCTACCCCGAGGCGGGTGGGTTCGTGGTGAGCCTGGTGGTCTTCGTGGCGGTGTTGATGATGCCATCCCCGCGCAGTGAAGCGTCGGCAGAAATACTCGCCGATCTCGACTGTGTGGTTGAACCGAGCGAGGTCGTCAACGTCGGCAGCGCCGTACCCGGACTGCTTGCCGATGCCTTCTTCGAACGCGGTGATGCGGTCGCTGCCGGTGACATTCTCGGGCGTCTCGAAAGCAATGTGGAACGTGCCACGCTCGATATCGCGCGTGAGGCGGCGAATGGTCTCGCGACGCTTGAACTCAGGAAAGCCAACGCCGAATTCGGCGAGCGTACGCTCGTTCGCAACGACGAGCTCATGCGTCAGCGCGTGATCTCGCGCCAGACGCGCGATCAGGTGGCTACCGAAGCGAAGATTGCGGGCTTTCAGGTTCGGCAGGAAGTGGAAAGCCAGCGTCTTGCACGTCTTGAGGTGCGCCGCGCCGAAGCTTCGCTCGAACGCCGCATGGTCCGCAGCCCGATCACGGGGCGCGTGGTGCAACGCTTCAAGTCCGCCGGCGAATACGTCGACGGCGATGCGATATACGAAGTCGCGCGTCTCGATCCACTGGCCGTGGATGTGATCGTTCCGGTGGAGTACCTCGGTTTCGTCCGGGAAGGCGCGGAAGCCGCTGTCCGGCTCGATCTTCCGGCGCGCATCGGTGAGCAGATCAGTGCGAAAGTCGATCGTGTGGACCCCGTTGCCGACGCGGCCAGCGGCACCTTCGGTGTCCGGTTGCTCATGCCCAATCCTTCCGGAGAAATACCCGCCGGCGTTCGCTGTCAGGTCAATGTCGAACTGAACTGAGGCCGGTATGTCTGCGCACAAGGACAGGTCGGGAAGTCGGCGCACGCCTTCGACACGCGAACGCATGCTGCGCGCGGAAAGGCTCGAAGCGCGCGTGCTGTATTCGGCCGACAACCCGCTGGGTCTGCTCCTACCCGACCCTCAGGATCCGGTGGAGGAAGCGTTGCCGGCAACGCTGTTGCCGCCCGACCAACCGGTGCTCGATGATGGTGAAACCGGCGTACCGGAAGCAATACCCGATACAGGAGAAATGTACGATGAGCCGCCCTTGCTGACCCTGACGCCACCGGCCGGCGCGACAGAAGGTGGAATGACCTGGCTCACGACTGACGAGATCGACGCATTCTATCCGGGTGCCAACCCGTACCAGTTCTACTACGTGATAACGGGTCTGGTCAACGGCTGGATTGAAGCCAATGGCATGAGTAGCAAAGACACGGGTGGTCTTGGCTTCAATCATCCTGTTCTGATTGATGGCGTCAAATACCATCACAACGGCGCGGAAGATGCTGTCGACAGTTTCGATGTTGGCGTATACCTGACAGAGGCACACTTTGAGAAAGACCTGGAGAGCCAGTTTAACGGTAGCAACCCGCCGTTCGCCATGGGAACACTGACGTTCCCCGTGCAGCCAACGCCAGACCCACCGACGGCCACCATCAACCCGGTTGAAGTCCCGCTCGGCACAGCGGTGCCGATCGACAACACGGTACTGTCGATTGCCGATGTCGATACCGAGGCATCGGCCGTCGTCATCAAGGCGCCACCGTCGGCACATGGCCACTTCGAAGTCAATGGCGTCCGGGTGGACACGTTCACGGCGGAGCAGCTGTCCAGCGAGCAGCCGGAACAGCGCGTGTACTTCCAGCATGAGGGAACCGATGAAGGCCAGATCATGGTCGACCTCGAGGTCAGTGATGGCGACAATCTCCTGCCGGTCAAGCTCGCTTTCAAGATCGGGCCCGCGCCGGTAGAACCGACTCTGGTATTTACCGTGGACTCGGTCGAGGCGAATTCGAATTCGGCAAGCGTGCCTGAAAACACACCGCATGCCAGCATCGGAAAAATGGAAGTGCTTGATGCTGCTGGTGCCGTCTACGAATACTCGATCCGCAACGACAATCGCTTCGAGATCGACGACGGCCAGATTTCACTGGCAGACGGCGTTGTACTCGATCACGAGGCTGAGTCGGAAATCGAACTCGTCGTTGATGCCGTTGATCCGGCCAGTGCGGGTGCCGGCGTCCTGTCGCTGGTGGTGTCCGTTCTCGTCACCGACGTGAACGACGCACCCGGACTTGCTGTTGCAGCTGACGAGTTTTCGCTCGACAGCGACACTTCGACGATGGCCATTGCTGCCGATGTGACCTTCACTGACCAGGACGGCGATGCGCCGAGCTATTCCCTCGTCAAGGCCGACGGTGAGTCGCTACCCGAATGGATCAGTTTCGATGCCGAGTCGCTGACGATCACGCTGACTGAAAACGCACCCCGCGAAACCGCGCAGACACTGGCCTTGCGGCTGCTCGCGAACGACGGGCGAGGCGGTGTTGCCAGTGATGATTTCACGCTCTCGATCGATGCCGTTCCCGAGCCTGAGCCCGAACCGGAACCGGAACCGGAGCCCGAACCGGAGCCCGAACCGGAGCCCGAACCGGAGCCCGAACCGGAGCCCGAACCCGAGCCCGAGCCCGAGCCCGAGCCCGAGCCCGAGCCCGAGCCTGAACCCGAGCCCGAGCCCGAGCCTGAACCCGAGCCCGAACCCGAACCCGAACCCGAGCCCGAGCCCGAGCCCGAGCCCGAGCCTGAACCCGAACCCGAGCCCGAGCCCGAGCCCGAACCCGAGCCCGAGCCCGAGCCCGAGCCCGAGCCCGAGCCCGAGCCCGAGCCTGAGCCCGAGCCTGAGCCTGAGCCCGAGCCTGAGCCTGAGCCTGAGCCTGAGCCTGAGCCTGAGCCTGAGCCCGAGCCTGAGCCTGAGCCGGAACCCGAGCCCGAGCCGGAACCCGAGCTCGAGCCCGAGTCCGAGCCCGAGCCCGAGCCCGAGCCCGAGCCCGAGCCCGAGCCCGAGCCCGAGCCCGAGCCCGAGCCCGAGTCCGAGCCCGAGTCCGAGCCCGAGCCCGAGCCGGAACCCAAGCCTGCAGCCGCGCTGCCCGTGGTCGAGCCAGTGGTCGATGTGTCCGAACCGGTCGATACCAGCGTCGAGCTACCGCCGATTGCTGATGTGTCGGCTCCCGAAGAGGCGGATCCGGAAGACGCCGAAGGCGTTCAAGAGGATCCAGTCGATACTGCAGATGTCGTTGAAGAACCCTCGGTCGACAACTCGGGCATCGCCAGAATGATGCTTGAATTGCCCGAGTTCGGTGAAACCGAGTTGCTCATGCTCGATGAGCAGCGGGCAGCCTTGCAGTCGCTCAGAAATCGTCTCGCGGCTACTGATCTGTTCGATCTTCTTGCGCTCAATGATCTGTTCTCGATG
The DNA here is from genome assembly GCA_002746645.1 of Gammaproteobacteria bacterium. Taxonomy (GTDB): domain Bacteria; phylum Pseudomonadota; class Gammaproteobacteria; order Granulosicoccales; family Granulosicoccaceae; genus Granulosicoccus. The sequence continues at coordinate 89,125 of PDPU01000042.1, forward strand.
AGCGCGGGCGGTACGGGCAGCGCCTATGCCGAATTCATGAAGGCACTTGATGACAGTCGGCTCGAGAATCAGGCGGATGCGCATTTTGCGCAGATGCTCGTCGGCAGCTCGCTTGGCATTACCTCTGGCTTGTCGATCGGTTATCTCATCTGGTTGCTGCGTGGGGGCACGCTTGTCGGCAGCATGCTCTCGGCACTGCCCGCCTGGCGCTTCGTCGACCCCCTGCCGGTGCTCAGTGCACTCACGAACGACGACGATGACGATGAATCGCTCGAAAGCATCGTCGAGGGTGAGGACCAGGGCAATAGCCAGGGCGATGACTGGCAGCGAGCGCACGACTCGAACATGTCTGATGACGCTGATGGCGGTGCCGAGGAATCATCCCGATGAACCATGCTTTCAAACGTCTGCGACGACGCCTGCCGGCGTTCTCGACGCGCATCTTCATCACCCTCGGGCTTGTCTCCCTGGTGATCTCGATGTTGCTGGCCGCGATGTTTCTCGGCTTTCTGCCGAATCGCGAGATCATCGAGCGGCAGGACCGCACCGATTTCGCCGAGGCTCTGTCGGCCTCCACCTCGATGCTGCTCCGGCGAAGCGACATGATCGGCATTCGCGAGTCGCTCGAACTCGTGGTCGAGCGTAACGAATCACTCGCGGCGGTTCAGCTCGAACGTGCTCATGATGCGTCGAGCACCGTCTTCGGCGTGTTGCCGGATGTTGTTTCGGAAAAGCACACCTACCGAGTGCCGCTCTATCGGGGGAACCGTGTCTGGGGCGAGATCGCCTTCCACTTCACGGCACCGCAAGCTGCGAGCTGGTTCGATCGCTGGCGTGAATGGCAGTTCGGTCTGCTGCTTTTCGTCGCACTCGCCTGTTTCCCTGCCTTCCATCTTTACCTCGGGCGAATGCTCAAGGAGCTTGATCCGTCGAAGGCGGTGCCGGGGCGCGTGCGCTCGGCGCTCGATACCATCGCCGAAGCCTTGCTGGTCGTGGACAGGCAGGGTGACCTCGTGCTCGCCAATGCTACCTTCTCGACGCTGACCGGAGAATCTGCCGAAGCGCTGTTCGGTCGCGATGCCTCGGCATTTCCCTGGCGCCTCGACGCGACGGGATCGAGTGGCGAACAGGCCAGCGATGCCGATGAAAACAACAGTGTCGTATCGGCAGTCGAATTGGAAGCGATACCGCTGGGCGCGAGTCTGCCGGAGATGCCGTGGGCGCATACACTCGAGACCGGTGAACCGGTGCGCAACCTGCGCGTGGGCTTCATTGATGCGCAAGGACAGCCACGCAGCTTCCTCATGAACTGCTCTCCGGTCAACACCGGCAAGGGCAGGATCGGCGGGGTGCTGATCAGCATGGACGACATCACGCGTCTCGAGGAGAAGGAGATTCTTCTGCGCGAGTCCATGCACGCTGCCGAGGAAGCGAACCGTGCCAAGAGTGTGTTTCTCTCCAACATGAGTCACGAGATCCGCACGCCGATGACGGCCATTCTCGGCTTCACCGACGTGCTCCGCCGTGGTTCGGTGATCGAACCGCTCGAGCAGAAGCGGCACCTTGCTACCATCGCGAGCAGCGGCAAGCACCTGCTCGGACTCATCAACGATCTGCTCGATCTTTCCAAGGTGGAGTCGGGCAAACTCGAAGTCGAATCGATCGAGACCAACGTGGTTGCCGTTGCTGCCGAAGTGGTCAAGGTGCTGAAGGTGAAAGCCGACGAGAAGGGTATTGACCTCACGCTCGACATTCGCTCACCGATGCATCCGATGGTGCTCACCGATCCTTCGCGCCTGCGTCAGATCTTCACCAACCTCGTCGGCAACGCGATCAAGTTCACCGAGTCGGGCAGCGTCACGCTGGCGCTGGAGCGGCGCGAGGTGGAAGGTCGCTGGCAACTCTTTCTGCAGGTGATCGACACCGGCATCGGCATGAGCGAAGAGCAACTGGCCACGATCTTCGACGCCTTCAGTCAGGCGGACGAGACCATCACGCGCCGTTTCGGCGGCACCGGTCTCGGACTCTCGATCAGTCGGCAATTGGCCCGTGCCATGGGTGGTGACATCACGGTCGAAAGCCGGAAAGGCAAGGGCAGTCGCTTCATCATGAATCTCGATGAACACACGGCGAACGATTCCGAACCGGTCCCGCCGAAGGCCTTGCTCGAAGCCCTCGATCAGGTCGCGGTGGAGCACAGCGGCGGCTGGGATTTCCCCGAAGCGTCGATTCTGGTGGTTGACGACGGCGTCGAAAATCGCGAGTTGCTGTCGCTGGTGCTTGGCGATCTCGGTCTTCACGTCACGCTCGCCGAGAACGGTGTCGAAGCACTGGAGCGCGCCAGCGTCGAAGATTTCGATGTCGTGCTGATGGACATCCAGATGCCCGTGATGGACGGCTACGAAGCCGCAATGCGCATGCGTGAAAGCGGGCTCGAGATGCCCATTGTCGCACTCACGGCGCATGCCATGAAAGGCCATGAAGACAAGGTATACGCGGCGGGTTTTTCGCACCATGAAGCCAAGCCCATCGACATCGACAGGTTCACGGCCCTGCTGGCCGAGTTGCTTGGTGGAAAACCCGTCGAATCACGGGATGCGACGGACACCGTGATCGCGGAAGACCGCTCGGATGGTCGCGCGGAAGACCGCACGGATGGCCGCACGGATGGCCGCTCGGATGGCCGCACGGATGGCCGCACGGATGGCCGCTCGGATGGCCGCTCGGATGGCCGCTCGGATGGCGGCGCCGAGGCGGTGCGCGTGTTGCAACCGTTCGTCGAGCAGTCGCCTGCACCGCCACCGCAACCCGGGGCGACGACGCAACAACCGATCTACAACACGCTTGCCGCCACCGACCTGCGCTTTCGTGACATCGCCGAGAAGTTCATCATGAGGCTGAACCAGGAACTTCAGGCCATGCAGGCCATGCACGCTTCTGCCGATTTCGAACAGCTCGCGCGCAGCGCACACTGGCTCAAGGGATCGAGCGGCACCGTGGGCTTTGCCGACCTTCATCCACCTGCGCTCGAACTCGAACTTGCCGCGAAAGCAGGCGACGCCAGCGAGGCGGCGCGACAACTGCAGGTGATTGCCGGGAAGTTGCCGCTGCTGCGGGCCGATCCCGGGCCGTCATCGGCAAGCGAGGAGTCCGTCACGTTGTCGGCGCAAACATCGTCGGAAAGTTCGAGCCCGGCCGATAGTGACAACAAGCCTGTCATCATCAGCGAATTGCTGGCAGTCGATGCGAAGTTCGCTCCGCTGGTGGCGCGTTTCGTGACGCAGCTCGGTGAGGAGCAGGCAGAGTTGCATGCGGCGCTGGCCGCCGGACATTTCGACACCTTGAAGAGCCTGTCTCATCGACTCAAGGGCACCTCGGGCAATCTCGGTTTTCCGGCACTGCACGACGCCGTATCGCAGCTCGAAGTGTCCGCGCGAGGCCATGATCTCGACGGGTGTCGCGAAGGACTGGCGGGCATCGATGCGCTGATCACGCGTATCGAGGCTGGACAGGAAAGCAGTGGTGACAGTGGTGTGATTGACGATGCGGCATGAAAGCCGCCGAGCAGGACGGGGCTGAACGAACCGGATCGATCAACAGGATGTAACGACAACAGTCATGAGCGATAGCGAAAACAGCAAGGTGGGCAGCGAAGCATCGGTTGCGGGAAGCGAAACGAGGTCGGGCGACATCATCAAGCGCCTGATCGCGGGCGCGAACATCATGATGGTCGATGACGAGCAACTGAACATGGACGTGCTTCGCCTGCATCTCGAGAACGAAGGCTATCAGCACTTCATCTGTGTCAGCGATTCGAGGAAGGCGCTGAACACGCTGCGATCCGAAATGCCGGACGTGCTGTTGCTCGACCTCGTGATGCCTGAGGTGTCGGGTTTTCAGATTCTTGCCGAAATACGCTCCGATCGGAAGCTCGCGCAGTTGCCCGTCATCGTGCTGACCTCCGCGGGCGATGCCGAAACCAAGCACCAGGCCCTGAAGCTCGGCGCCACCGACTTCCTCGCCAAGCCCATCGACGCGAGCGAACTCGCGCTGCGCATGCGCAACACCCTGATGGCGCTGGCGGGTATCGAGCGCCGTCACCGTATCGACGACCTGACCGGCCTGCCGAACCGCAACTGCTTCAACGAGTACATGAAACAGAAGTTCGGCGTACTGCGTACCAGCGGCAGGTCACTGGCGATGGTGCTGATCAACATCAACCGTTTCAAGTCCATCAACGATTCACTCGGGCCCGCAAGAGGCGATGAAGTGCTGCGGCGTTTCAGTGCGCGCCTGCGGGAATACTATGGCGCGATCGACAGCGGCGACTGGTCCCTGAGCGATCATGCATCGGTGTCGGCACGTATGCTCGCACGCCTCGACGGAGACCGGTTCGCGCTGCTGATCTCGAGCGAGGCAGAAACCGAAGCCGAGCTTCAGGAAGACCTCGCACCCTCGTTGCAGGCAATTCGCGACACGGTGGCGGAACCCTTCGAAATTGCCGGAGAGAAGATCTTCCTGACCATCAGCATGGGCATATCGACCATCGATCGCAACAGTGCCAGCATCGACTCGCTGATCAACAATGCCGAAACTGCGATGCAGTTTGCCAAGGCGACGGCAAACAACGATCACGCCTTCTATTCATCTCACATGGATGCGCGGGCGCGCCAGCTTCTGAGTCTCGAGAACGGACTCAGAACGGCGATCGACAACGGCGAGATGTTCGTCGTCTACCAGCCGAAGGTTTCTCTGCCCTGCAACCGCATTGCCGGCGCCGAGGCGCTGCTGCGCTGGCAACACCCCGAGCACGGCATTGTCTCGCCGACCGATTTCATTCCCATGGCCGAAAACCTCGGCAACATCGTCCGCATCGGACAATGGGTGCTGGAGCAGGCCGCCGCCCAGACGGTCATCTGGCAGAAGACACTGACGCCGGACTTTTCCATGGCGGTGAACGTGTCGATTCGTCAGCTCTACGAGCCGGATTTTCTCGAGCATGTGGAAAGGATCCTCAGGGACACGAGACTGGCGCCTCATCACCTGACGCTTGAGCTGACCGAGAACATGCTCATGCATGACGTTGAACGCAATGTCGAGATTCTCGAAGCCCTGCGGGTGCTCGGTGTGCGCATCTCCATCGACGACTTCGGTACCGGCTATTCATCGCTGAGCTACCTGCAGCGCTTTCCGGTCGATCAACTGAAGATCGATCGTTCCTTCATTCACGAGATCCAGTCGCCCGATGACTTTTCACCCATCGTCAAGGCCGTGACCTCGCTTGCCCATGACCTCGGCCTCGATGTAGTGGCCGAAGGTATCGAGACACACGCTCAGCGCGACTACGTGAACTCGCTTTCCTGCGAACGCTACCAGGGTTATCTCTGCAGTGCACCGCTCATGGCGGCCGAGTTCGCGGAGCTTTTCCGGAATTCGGAACGTCTGGCGGGCTGAAGTGCTGTCACGAGCGCATCCGCTGCAAGACCGTCGGCACGATGCGCGCGTCGACGGTACCAGGATACATGCGCAACGGCGGCACGATGGGATGAGCGCGCCGACGGTGTCCGGATACATGTAGTGACGGCACGATGAGATGAACGTGCCGACGGTGTCCGGGTAGGCGAAAGGACGGCACGCTTGCGCACCGCCGTTTCGCCTTGTTCAAGCGATCATTCGGCCGTCGTGAACACGATGTCCTGCGGCACGAGTTCGGTGGCGATGACGCTGGAGCCGAGCGCGTTGTCCGCCGGGTTCAGGGTAATGAAACCGGTGCCCGTTGCTGCATTGCCTTCGGCATTGGTGTAGGCGTAGTTCTGCACGCCCAGCCAGATCATGCCATCGGGCGATTCGGCCATCGTGGTGATGTCGACGTTGTCGAGCCCGGCAATGGGTGTGTCGTCGACGATGCCGGTGGTGGGATTGAACGTGTGCAGGTTGCTGACACCGTAGCTTTCGTAGGTCGAGAGATAGCCGGTCTGCCCGTCCAGCACGAGTGCGCTGTTGTAGAAGCCGATGTTCTCTTCGCGGGTGCCGTCATCAGCGATCAGCTCGGTTGTGTAGCTGTCGGGATCGACCGACACGAGGCCGCCGGTGTAGGGGTCGGCTTCGACTGTTTCGTCGGCAAAGTAGTTGCCGCGTCCCACGACGAGAAGTTCGTTGAGCGCTTCGACGTAGTGAACCGCGCCCGGGTTCTGCACGCCGAGTGGAATGCCCAGGAGACCATCGGCGGTGCCCTTGCCGGTATCGATTTCCATGTCGGTGTTCGTGTCGATCACGGCAAGGTAGGCCTGCTTGTCGGGTGTGAAATCCTTCAGACGCTCCATCAGCACGAACAGCTTGTCGCCGACGAGAACCGCGTCGTTCATGTGCGGTACGTTGTCGTTGTAGGCCGAGAGATCAATGGAACCGAGGTAGAAATTGGCCTCGGTGTCGGCTGACGGATTGATGATCCAGAGATTCTTGCTGTTGTAGCGCGTGAGGTAGGCCTTGGTGTCGGAGACGAAGGTAAGGCTGTAGGGGTTGCCACCGTCGTTCTCGTCGCTCGCGTCGAGCACTGAATACTGATACACGGGCTGCAGCGGGTTGTCCTGCGCGAAGCGCGTGAGCGAGTCGAGGTTGCTGCGGCCGAGCTGGAAGATGGCATCGCCATCGGTTTCGACGCGGATATCGGAACCGGTGGCGGGAAGGTTGCCGGTGACTTCGGCCGTCTCGCCGACGTCGATGCAGTCGATCCGGCCGGAGCTGTAGTCGGTGGCATACGTGGCGACCCAGGCCATCGTGCCCGTCTCCGGCGTTCGGCATACGTTGCCGCTGGCAGTTCCGTTGCCGTTACTGCCGTTGTCGGTTCCGCTGCCGCCGGTGGTGTCTGTGCCGCTGCCGGTGGTGCCGTCATCGTCGTCGTCGTCCGAACTGCAGCCCGTGGCGACGATGCCGGCGAGCAACGCCGTCGCGATGAATCGGAGCGAACGCTTGCCGAACACGGCGCCGCGTGGCGGTTGAATCTGTCTTGCTTGCATGTGTTTCCCCTGAGTTGGCCGTGCCACTTGCTGAATGGCCTGTTGCGTGAATGGCGCGCTGTCGTGAGCGAGCCTGCGATGACGACGAACCAGGCCGTGCCCGTCGCATCGAAGGATGGGTGGAAGGGCGTCATCCGCTCCGCCACGCGATACCGAGGTACCACTGCCGCCCCGGCTTCGGATAGCCGTTGAAGTCTTCCTCGTGTTCGTCGGTGATGTTTCTCGCGCTGCCGTTGATGCTGAAGGCGCCACGTACCAGATCGAAGCCGATGGCGTGCATGACGACGTTCTCGGCAGGCAGGATGTTCGCGCTGTCGTAGTAGCGATCTCGACGCGCTTCGAGTTCGTGCCAGAACGTGACGTTCCTGCCGGCCCGGAAAGCGAGGCGCGAGAAGGCGGCAAGGCGCGGATAGAGAGGTACCTGTCTGCCGCGGAAACCACGCTTGTCGTCGAGCACTTCACTCTCCTGCCAGGTCAGGTTGCCGGACCAGTGCCAGTTCCCGCCGAGAGCGGCGGCGATCGCAGCCTCGATGCCCCAGGTGCGGGCCTTGCCGGCATTGAAGGCGCGGCCGATGCCCTGGGCGTTGAATTCGGTGGCGATGAGTGATTCGCGCGCATTGTGGAAACCGATCAGTTCCACATGGCCTTCGTTGGCAAACACCCGGCGGATACCGATGTCGGCGTTCACGCCTTCCTCGGGCACGAGATTCGGGTTGCCCTGAACCAGGCCCCAACTCCCGTAGAGTTCGCCGAAGGAGGGCGGGCGGTAGTGGTTGCCGAGATTGGCAAGTACATGCGTGCCCTCACCGATGCGCCGGCTGATGCCGAGTTGCAGCCCGAGTTGGCTGTCGTTCTCATCCTGATCGTTGCGCGTGTTGCTGCCGTCGATCCACTGCCAGCGCAGCAGGGGATTGAGCATCCAGCGCTCGTCGTCCGAAAACCAGGCAAAGGCACCGTTGACGAAAAGCTGCTGGCGCAGGGCATCGAAGTTCCGGCGCGTATCGAACGCATCGCGCGTTTCGTGATCCTCGCGTCGCCACTCTCCCGTGAGGGTGACGGTGCCGCTATCGAATGGCCTTTCCCAGAAGCTCGTGATGCCCGGAATGAGGTTTGTCTGTCGGGTCTGTGTGGGCAGCAACGAGAGGTCGGCATCGGTGTCGTCGTAGTCGCTGGTTTCCTGCCGAAGGAAGACGCCGTGGCGACTGTTCCAGCCACTGTCGTGACGGGAGGCCAGCGACCATTGTGCGAGCGTCGAGCGGGTGTCGAAACTCGCCCGGCTGCTGGCGCGATTGCGCCAGTGGGGAATGCCCGTGTCGCGGTCGCTGTGTTGCAGTCGCAGGGTATGTGAGCGCGGCAGTTCCGGATCCTGGTGCCAGTCCAGCAGCAATGACGCTCGCCCGACTGCAGCATTCTGGCGACGTTCGCGACGGTCATCACCCGGATTCAGCGGTGTGCCGTTCTCGTTGGTGTAGGGGAAGTCGTTGTCGGCGGCCTGGTAGCCACCGGCGAATCGAAACCGGCCACTGGCGAAAGGGCGTTCGGCCGCAAGGTTCAGTCCACGGCGAGCGAAACTCCCGCCATTGAGCTGCACTCGCGCCGTTTGGTCATCGCCGTTCGTGTCGGCACCGGCACCCGCTCCGTCGGAGCGAAGGTTCACGGCCCCGCCGATGCCACCGACCGACAGTGCGATCGGTGTGCTGCCGCGGTAGATGTCGATGCTGCCGAGGTTCAGCAGATCGATGGTGGCAAGATCCACATCGCTGCTGCCGCCGGAGTTGAGCAGGACGCCATCAAGATAGACCGCCGTCTGTGCGCCGCTCGAACCACGGATCGAGACGCTGGTGAAACTGCCGAAGCCGCCGCTCTGCTGGACGCTGAGACCGGTTTCCTGACGCAGCACGCCCGCCATGCTGGCGTCGGCTCTCTCGAGCCGTCGGCGTGTCACGCGCGAGGACTGCCCGGCGAATTCGTCCATGATCACGTCGCCGATATCGTCGGCAGCGTAGGCTCTGGCTCTGACGACGAGTTCATCGAGTTCCTGTTCGTTCGTCGGTGCCGTTTCATCCGTCTGTGCGGCTTCATCCGTCTGTGCGGCTTCTTCCGTCTGTACGGCTTCTTCCGTCTGTACGGCGTCATCCGACCGTGCCGTTGCCAGCGTCGGCAACAGCATCAATGCCAGCAGCGCGAGGGCGTGTGGTGCCAGGCGTGCAACATGAACGCCGGCAGGAACACATGGTGCCGGGCCTGCAATGTGGGCGCCGACGAGAGCAGACGCTGCAGCAGTTGTAGTGTGGTCGCTGGCGGGCGCAGACGCTGCCGGGGTTGACATGCGGGCGCTGGCAGTAGCAGACGCTGCCGGGATTGCCATGCAGGCTTTGGCAGGAGTCCGGGCTGACTGCCGCAGCCTGCAGGGTGCCTCGGCCTCATGACCCATGCGCGTGAAGCGCCTGTCATACGGCGTCTGCAAGGAAGGGTTCGAGATCGGGTTCGAGATCAAGCGTTGCTGTCGGCCACGAGGCAACGTTACCGTTACCGTGAAGACCAGATCCGCAGGGACAAACAAACACCAGAGTGAAAGCAGGGCAGGGATGTCCGCTTTGCACAGGCGATGTCCGGCACCCCGCCGGTCATGGTCGCTCAGGCACGGCAGGCAGGTCTCCTGGCTTGTATCGCCACGAGGAGCCCGGAGGTGGACACCACATGCCCTGCAGCCCTTCCCGAACTTCTGCCACCTGGTGGCGTGGCTCAGTGGCCTGCTGCAGCTTCACGATACTCACAGTTGCGGGGGCAGCCGAAGCGTTTCACTTCGTTCCCTTTTGATCCTTTCGGAACCTGTCGAGCGGCAGCGATCATAGCATGGCAAGGCGTGCTCAGGCGCTGTCACGAGTGGTGGCAGATTCCGCCAGGGGAAAGCAGAACCGGACTGCGGCGATCTACATCCCCCCGGATTTTGCCTGTGCAATCATCTTCGCAACGCGGGCTTTCAGACTATCGGGCACGGCTGCATCATCAAGCGCCAGGAATCCCTGAACGATCAGATCGCGCGCCGCGTCCTCTTCCATGCCGGCGGCCATCAGGTAGTTCAGCTTCGCGTCATCGATCATGCCGACCGACGCTTCATGGCTCAGTTGCGAGCCTTCGGCCATGGCCTGAAGTGACGGTATCGCGAGGATCTCGCCTTCCTGACCCAGTTTCAGACCATCACAGCCGAGGAAACCCTGTGAACCCGCTGCCTCACCGATCAGCAGCGAGTCATTGACGATGCGCCCTCCCGCCGACACCATGCGCGTCAGGTCTTCGGAGCGCGCTCCTGCGCCGGTCAGGTGGGTTTCACTGCGCATCAGCCGTTCCGTGCCCTCGGGCGCGAAACAGATTGCCTGAGACACCTCCACCGCGTCTTCTTCGAGCACCGTACGCGACTGACTGACCTGATGACGGATCGGCGACAGGGCGATGGATGTCGAGTTCTCGTGCACCCCTCTCTCCAGCCGTGAATGGCTGTAGGAATGAATTTCCATGCCCGGCCCCCAGTGTTCGATCGAGACCGACCGACAGCGTGATCCGGGCCGCATGTAGGTTTCGGACAGGGAGATGTGCCGCCCGCGATGCACTTCCGACGGGGCCGCCGCACCCGAGATCATCTCGACTTCGGCACCCTCGTCGATCAGGGTGATGTCATGGGTGAACTGCCGTGATTGCGGCGTTTCCATCAGGCTGAAGGTCTGTACCGGCAGACGGATCTTCGCGCCCGGCCTGACCCAGACGAAATGCCCCAGCGGGTCGTGCATGTGCTCGGCGATCATGGCGATGTGTTCGTTTGCATCGGCATCGACAAGGCCGAACATCAGATCCTGTACGAATTCGTAGGTGTTGAGCGCCACTTTCAGCGGCATGATCTCGACGCCGCTGTCGTTCGTCTGGGTGAGTCTGACTTCCGCATCGGTCAGGATGGCGGTCGCTGCGCGCGACGCCATGTCGTCGAAGCCGACCCCGGTCAGGGTGTCGCGTTCGGCATCGGTGAGCGTTGCGGCATCGGGTATTGCGACGGTATCGGTCATGTCTTCGTTCTCCTGTTCATGCCACTTGCGGAACCGTGTATCCGTGTGTCTGGATATGGGTGAAAAGCGTTGCCGGGTCGCCGGAATGCACCAGCCGGCCCTCATTGAGGATGTGCGCACAAGCTGCATCGACATGCGACAGGATCAGGCCGGTATGGGTGATCACGAGGCCGGCACGCGGTCGGCCCTGCCGGTCGGGCGAACTGACCATTTCCCGGATGGCCTGACCGATGGCACGCACGTGCTCCAGGTCCACACCGCTTTCGGGCTCGTCGAACAGCATCAGCCGCGGGTCCTGCAGCACGAGTTTCAGCACTTCCCAGCGTTTGATCTCACCGCCGGAAAAGCCGACATTCATTTCGCGCGAGATGAAATCCTTCAGATCGAGCTTCTCCGCTGCCTCTGCCAGATGCGCTTCCGCCCCCAGCGACTCTGCGAACGCCTTGACCGTCACGCCATCCAGACTCGGAGGGCGCTGGAAGGCCATGCCGATGCCGGCCTCGGCGCGCGCACGCACGTCCAGATCGCGAATGTCCGCACCGTCGACAAGGATGCTGCCCGCAGTCACCGTCCATGGCGGCAGGCCCATGATCGCGGCCAGCAGGCTCGATTTTCCCGAGCCATTCGGCCCGAGCAAAACATGAGTTTCGCCGGGCATCACGCGCAGCGACAGATCTTTCAGGACGGTCTTGCCCGCAACGTCGACATCAACGTTGCACAGTTCGAGAATGGGTGTATTCGAACTCATTGCCTTCAGTGCTCCATGAGGTGATCACAGCGCTCACCTGTTCGCGCCTTCGGAAAGGCGGCCGCCAAGGCATGTCTGAACCGCGGTTCGGGGCCGACTGAGATTGGATGGTGTATCCGGCTGCCTTGCGGCTGTTCGGTCATCAGTCAATGATGAGCATACACCACTGGTGAAGCAGCACAAGCCGCTCGACGTTACGTGTTGACAGCCATCAGCCGATCTGCTCGGCAGGCAGTTCCGGCACGCAGGGTTGCAGCGGCTGATGCTGCCAGTGAATCTCCTTCCAGGCCGCATAGTCCGATGATCGCAGGCCATAGCGTGCCAGAACCCCATCGTGCAAGCGGCGGATTTCATCGACGATCAGTGCCAGCACGCCGGCCTGCTCGTTTTCGGAAACACGTTCCGCCACGGCGATTCGAATGCAGGAAAGCGGTTCCAGCCGCGGCTGCGTGATGACTTCGCGGATGGTTCGCCTGATGAAATCACGCCAGGTCAGGCGCAGGGGATCGGGTTTCACCAGCTGCTGGCGTATCGCCAGATATTCGTGCGCGGAACGCTCGTAGGCCTGAACGTAGAGATCTCGCAACAGTTCCACGCGGGCCATTTCGTAGCCGTCGAGTGTGGCAAGGCGGTAGGCCTGTTCCGACACGTCCAGAAACGTCAGCGGACAGAGGTTCGCACGGATCAGCGGCAGATTTGCAGCCAGACGCGAGGTGCGCCTGTTGATGCCGACAAAGGGCTTCAGGCAGGGCAGGTGCACCAGCATGAAGAAGGATTGTTCGAACGGGTCGTCGATCTGGCTGGCCTTGTCCAGAAGTACGTTCAGTGTGTCTTCGATCTGCGGCGGTGTCGAGAGCGGGTCATGAACGCCTTCGTCGGTATCGACGGAGGGCTGGCGAATCCGCCCCTCGTCCGTGGGGTCGGGCAGCAGGTTTTCCGCGAGCGCACCGTGCAGGTTCATGAGCGTGTAGCAATTGAACTCAGCGCTGTTGATGTTCCTGACCAGCAGTTCGATTGCTGTCTTGTGGTTCAGGATCATCTGGGTTTCGACGGCCGTCTTCTCCCGAGCGACCTTGCCATGAGCGATGAGTTCGCGCGCTTCCAGCCGGGAATAGGAGTTGCCTTCCAGATGGCTCGATGCCCACGACAGGTCGATCAGCAGCCGGTCGAGAATGGCGTGGCTGAAACTGCCTGCCGGCTCGTCAGCGTCGGTGGTTCTGCCTATTACGTGCAACTGCTGGCGCAGCGAATCCGGCAGATACCAGACTTCGTTGGGGCGGTAGGCATCCAGCAGGGCACGCTGGAAAGCTGCCGACATGTGCGCTTCGGGAAGCTGATCGATACCGGCCAGGAGGTTCTGGCTGTCGACGGATCGGGGAATGGATGAGGGGAAACTGCCTGTTCTGGCCATTGCAGCACCGTTGCCGGCCTGGGTATCAGCACGAAAATATCGACGTGCCCGGCCATTGCCGAGGGCGGTGATCTGCCCGCTGTCGATCATTTTCGCGATCCAGCGTTGCGCTGTTCGCCGGGCGATGTCGGGGTGTGTGGTCAGCAATTCGGCCAGCGTGGTTCCGTTTTCCGATGCCCGAATGCTGTTCAGCAGGTCTGTTGCGAGTGGCATGACGTTGTGGCGCAGTTCCTGTGCATTTGAGTTGAGTCTAGCAGGCTATTTCGGATTGTGAAAGGAGATTGGCGCGGTTTATGTCAATCTGCGCCAATGGGGCGTAATGCGACTGAAAAGAGGGTGTGACCTGGCTTTTTGGATCAACAGATCGGGTGACAGTGGTCCTCATTCCACAGGGCATCCGCTCCGGCAACATCGCGATTTCCGATGGCAACGCTGTCGTTGCCGCCTTGTGAAATCTCTAGAACAACCCCAGCAACAACCACCAGAGATAGTCCAGAGGAAACAACACAAGCACGGTCAACAACGCAAGTGGCATCAGTATCTGCAACATGCTGTTCAGAGGAATTTTCCCCATTTGCATGGCCAACACCAGGGGTGGAGCCTGATAGGGAAAGAAAACCGTGGAAAAGCCCAATACCTGAGTCATGTATACCGCCGTTGGCGCCCAGCCGCTCATATGAGCGAAATCCGCCGTCATTGGCGTTAGAATGGCCGGTGTCCCGGGTAGTGTCACCAGCAACGACAAGGCGGTCGAGAGCAGCGAAAACACGGTAAAATTGCCTGCGTGATGATCAGGGGCAAGTGGCAACAGCCGCAAACCTCCTTCAACGACAAGGGTTGCCAGGCCACTGTGGTAAACAACGGCTCCAAGGCTCACAATGGCGGCAATGTAGAAAAGCGTTTCGCTGCTCAGTGCCTGCAGCGGCTTCCCGGGGGTCAACTGCAAACCCGGCAACAGACACAACAGCGCTCCGGTCATGGCTACCCACGCCGTACCGATGCCGTGCCATGGCTCGCTGATCCATAGCAACAAGGTCATGACCAGCACGCCGATGAGGCGCCTTTCCCGATCGGACAGTTTCGGCAGATCCCTTTTCACGAGGACAGGATCTTCTGCTCGATGGAAACACATCACCAACAATACAATCAATACGAATTTCAAAAGACCCAGTACCGGAAAATGCAGCCACAGATAGTATCCGTATGTCGGCGCATCGTCGAAAAGTGTGTTTACCAACCCCAGCAGGATGTTATTCGGCACATTGGCGGGAAGCACGGTAAAGGCGGGCAGGAAGGTCGAGAGCACCGCTGCCAGCAGGATTCCATTGCGGGCCTGCGTGTTGTCCCTGTAGCCCAGGCGTTCGGTCAGTGGCAACAGCACCTGCAGCAGCACGGCAACTCGCCCTATTGCCGATGGCATGAAAAATATCAGCACCAGCCCCAGCAGCGCGCAGCTTGACACGGCACGTCGATAGCTGGTCATCAGCGGTACAAGAAATGCGGCCAATCGTTCACCCAGGCCAGTGTGATTGATCGCCAGGCCGATAATGGATCCTGCTACCAACAACCACATGGCCGGAGAAAACATGCCGGACAGGAATACCGATGGCGCAACGATATCGGCAATCGCACACAGGACAAAGAAGAGCAAGGCCGTAAACCACTGTGGCAGGGCTCCGGTTGCCCACAGGACAATCGTCAATCCAACGATGCACGCGGCCTGCATTGCACTGGACACAGGCAAGACCGTCACTGCCAGAAGTGTCAACCCGATGGCAGAAGAACAAAAAACCAGTGAGATTGCTGACTTGTTCATGATTGACGAAGCACAAATGCACTTTCGTTGCCCGCCGATGATTCGAGTTCAGACGCGTGTTCGGAAATGGGCCTCAAGAACTGAATGGCCTTCTGAGCGCTCTCCGAGGGTCAGGCTCCTGTCGTTGTACACACCTCACAGCAGTGGCGGGTTGTTGTACATGAAGCGCATGCCGGCAGCAGCAAATGACATGAGCTTTTCGATGCCTCGCCAGAGCATATTCGCACCTGGTTCCCGTCGCTCATGAAGGATCTGTCTGCCTTGATGGCGGCGGGTTGTTCGAGCTGGTAAAGCTTCCCGGGGGGCAGTCTACCAAAGGGATGGTGACGACATTTCCTGTTGTGGAAAGCGAAGTAGTCGCCGATCCTCTGGCGCGCATGAGCAACGCTGTCGCAGGCGCCGGTATGAACCTCTTCGTGCTTCGATGGACCCTGCACGCACTCCATGAACACGTTGTCGACTCAGCGCGTTGGCCCACAAGCCCACTATTGGCGTTCGTGGGAAAGCCATCGGCAAGTCTTGTCCATGGCTCAGGGAATCAACAGCACTTTGCCGCGCATGCCACCTTGTTCGAAGTCCGCGTGAGCCTTGTCTACCTGTGAGAGTGGGTAGGTGTGCCCGATCGGGACGGTGAGGGTTCCCCGGGCAATTTGCTGGGCAAGCTTGCCGAGCTGCTCGCCGTTCTCCTGCACGAAGCTCATCTTCGGAACGATGCCGTTTTCCGGCTCCGGCTGCGGGCGGTTGACGATCGAGACAAACCCGCCGCCATCGCGAACGCTCGCGATGGTCCCCGCGATTCCGGCGCAATCGAACACCGCGTCGAACGTCTTTGCCGGCACGCTCGCGGCAGTGTCGTAGACGGCAGCCACGCCCAGCGCAGTCAGATCGTCCGTGTCGCTCGGCCGAGCAAGCCCAGCGACCTTGTGACCGTCCTGCAGCAACAACTGTACAGCCACACGCCCAACCCCTCCGGCAGCACCGGTGACGAGCACGTCTGCCTTCTCGGGCAGGCTGATCTCGTTCAGCATTTGGGCTGCCGTGAGCACGACGAGTGGC
The DNA here is from genome assembly GCA_002746645.1 of Gammaproteobacteria bacterium. Classification (GTDB taxonomy): domain Bacteria; phylum Pseudomonadota; class Gammaproteobacteria; order Granulosicoccales; family Granulosicoccaceae; genus Granulosicoccus. The sequence goes on from PDPU01000042.1 coordinate 105,230, forward strand.
GCTGCGGCTGCCTGCTGCAGGCTGATTCCCTCGGGAACCAGGGCAAACAATTCCCGGGGCGAGCTCACGTATTCGGCGTAGGTTCCCTGGGTTCGCAGGTGCTGCGCGATCATGCCCATCACGAGGTCTCCCTCGTGGAACCGAGTCACGCCGGCCCCGACTGCGTCCACCGTGCCGGCTACGTCCCAGCCGAGTACGGACGGAAAGGTGATGTTCAGATCCAGCGAATCGGATCTGGTCTGCACATCCACGGGATTGACGGCTGCCGCAGCAACCTTCACCCGGATTTCGCCGGGTCCAACCTCCGGCATTGGAATATCGGTGACCTGCAGTTCCGATGCGGATCCTGTTCGATGAATGAGTGCGGCTTTCATGAGTGCGACCTTTCCTGAAGATGTCGTAGGAGATTCCGGTCTGTACGAAATGCTCTCGGGATCAAGCTAACACAATTCGTGGAACGATCGCTACACAAATGAGATCGTGTTGTTTCGGCGGAGACAGGGTGGCTCGAGCGTATGATTGTCCCGCTCGATGACAACGAAGGTAGGTGATTCCTTATGGCTGGCAGGTGCGGCCAAGGTCGGCGGTTCGATACCCAGAAGGCGCTGGACGCCGCAGTGGAGGTCTTCTGGCGTCACGGATATGAGGGAACATCCATCTCTGTCCTGACCAGCGCGATGGGCATCACGGCCTCGAGCCTCTACGCGGCCTTTGGGGGCAAGCGGCAACTATTCGATCTGGTTGTTGAGCGCTACATGGCCACCAAAGGACGATTCGCGCGCCTGGCTTTCGAGCAGGAGACGCACGCGCTGCCCCTGATTCGTCGGCTGCTCTTTGAAGCGGCTCGCCAGTACACCAACCAGGATGGCCAAGGGGGGTGCCTGTTGGCCAGCACCGCGACGTGCGTGACAGACGCGAACTGTGACATCGAGAAGCAACTCGAACAGCGCCGCAACGCTTATGTGCAAGGTATCGAAGACGTCGTGCGCTCAGATATCGACGCCGGTGTGCTTCCAGACGCCGCAGAACCCCGGATGATCGCCAGCTTCGTTGGTGCCGTCCTGCTGGGCATGGCCCAGCGAGCCAGAGATGGGGCCACGGAACAAGACCTCACCGAAACCGCAGAGATGGCTTTCGCGCAAGTTCAGCAGGCCTTCAAGGGGTAGGTGGCCGGTGAATCGAGTTTCACCGGCAGCCATCGTTGGCCGGCAGATGGTGAACCTGCAGGGCGGATGCCGCCGCTCGTCCCAGGCCGCTGCTGATCCTGTCGCGGTCCCAGTTGTCTTGCGTCGATCGAAGGTTGCCCGAATCGCGCGCCTCAGGGTGTCGCCGTCGAAGCCCGTATGGCGCGACAGGATCCAAAGGTCGAAGTAATCCTTCATTCGGCTGTTGGCGATACCCAGCGATGCCAACGCCTCCAGCTTTTCTGCCACCACGGTGTAACGCGGATAGACGCGCAGTTTCGGCGCCGCGAATTCCGAAAGCATCACGGGATACCGGACATCTTCCGGCCCTGGTGTGACAGCATCGCCGAAGCCGATGTCGACCTGAATCTGGCAGCGTGCTCCATCGATCAGTCCGAGCAAGGTGACGCGAACGCCGGCGTAGTTGGCTTCCTTGCGAATCTCCGTTGCATGAACGGTGTCCGGTCGAAACGTAACACCGTCGTCAGTCTCCATCGCGCAGACGTCCTTGAAGACGGCCTCCAGGTGCGGCAACTCGGCCGAACCAAAACCCGGAAAGTCCGCGTCCCGCGTTGGCCGATGCGGGATGTCGAACCACAAGTCGAAGAGCAGCGCGCCTTTCAGCAGGAACTGGTCGGCATGGGGCGAGACGCTGAGCCGGTAAAGCAGCCGCTCAAGGGCGTATCGGATCAAGACCAGATTGAAGTCTTGCTGGGTCTCGCGGGCACGGATGAGCAGACGAGCCCGCACCGAAGCAGCCGTGTTGCGCTGGTTCATGACAGACTTTCCATGTAAGGGCGCATTACATTGGCCACACGACACAGAGTGGCATAGCGCCAGAGGTCATCCATGCTCACACGCCTGGTTCGCCAGGCTTCCCGAAGCGCTTCCATCGCGACATCGAGGCCGATCTTGTTGCGGAACTTGAAACAGTCGGCCACGGTGCGGGAGACATTGGTCACGCGCACGGTCACGCCATCGATCTGGTGGTCGTCTATTCCGTCGGTCAGCGCAGCGCCGGAGAAACGCACGACGCGCAGCGGCGGATAGTCCATCTTCGGTGCACGCGCCTTGTTGGGAATCGCCAGCCAGACCTCGAATGGCGACTGCGTGGTGAGGTCGTGAACTCGCAGTGCCGACAGCAGGCAGACGATGGCTTGCGGGTGTTTTCGGGCCACCTCGGCCAGCGTGCCATGCTCGGATACGCTGCGATCGGGACGGGCATACAGACCGCGACCCACGCGAACGAGCAGTCCCTGCCGAACCAGCCGCGTGAGGGCGACACTGGGCAGACCCAGCGCATCGAGATCTCGCGGGCGTATGAGGCCGCGCTGGGCAGCGAGATCGAGAATGGTCTGGTGCGAAGTTTTCATGTCGCCAGGATGTTGCATTGTGTCGGTAATTGTCAATATATACCGACAATACGCAACCAAGGTGGTTTCCTTCTCTCCCCAATGTTGCAATCCAACCGCTTGATTCGTCCGCGCGTAAATGGTTGAATTATAAGAGGAAGATTCGTGATCTTAGCGGGCTTTGGGTAGTTTTCAGGGAGCGAAACCGGAGCGAGGAATAGCCTGACGCAGGGCGTGCTGCGGAAATCGTCGTTTTTGCTGATGAGCGGGTGGCGGAAAAGTCCCCATAGGGCCAACCCGTCTCTTGCCAACTTGTCATCCGAATCCACCCTTGAATCATCCTTAGGTGTAGATCGCGGAATGGTTCAGTCCCGCGTCACTCCGTAACATCGAACAAGAGCAATACATCTCTTGCCGCGGTACGCAGGGATATCGTTGTCACGACAATGCGACGCTTCTCGCCGAACCATCGCCTACCGGAGTTGACAGGCATGATGAACGGATCGACATATCGACATACCCGTTTCCTGCTACCCGTGATGGCGCTGTGCGCAGTCATGTCACTGCTGACACCTCAGAACACGGCCGCGCAGGGGTGCGAGATCGACCAGAGTGCCATACTGCTCGGCACCAACCTCGTCAATTGCATCTCGATCGGTCCGAACGTGAAGATGCTCTACGACGACGCCGATCTTGCCACGCCCAGATATGCCGCCGGCGTGACTTCGATCGGCAACGAAATGAACACTGCACGTTTCAACGTGGGCGAAAACAGCAAGATCTTCTACATGCGCTTCGGCGATGTGCGCGGTGGCAATCAGCAGCTTGGGCGCAACAGCCTGGCCCTGTGGTCCTACTTCGACAACACGAGCCTTGGCGATCACGGGCGCATCGACCGTCGCGCAACTCTGTCGGGCGACGAACGCACCATCGCCGGTGGCAACAACGTGACCATCGGCCGCAATACCCGGATAGAAGGTCCCTTCGGCACTGGCAACAACGTGACGATCGGAGACGCCGTACGGATAGATCAGAGCAACCGCTACGGTAGCAACGTGTTTGTCGGTGACGGAGGGGAACTCGGTACGGGGAGCGAATTCGGCAATCATGTGTACGTGGGCGAAAACCTGAACAGTGCTTTCGCATTGTCTTTGGGCGCCGGGGTCGTGATTGGCAACGACTTCAGTGCCGCCCGCCAACGTATCGGTGACTACACCTACCTGCTGGACAATGTCACCCTCGGCGGTCGAAACTCCTCGACAGGCCAGGACAATTCCCTCGTGGGCAGCAATGTGATGCTCATGGAGAACTCGACGGTCGGTCAGGATGTGTCGCTCGGCAACAACACGCTGATCGGCCGTAACGTGAACATCGGCGACAACGCCACCATCGGTGAGGGTTCAATCGTGGTGTACGACGCCACGGTCGGTGACAATGCAACGATCCCCGCTAACAGTTATGTCTACTCGGATGGCAGCTACACGCCACTGGGCGGCTGGAGCAGCAGCGACTGTGCGAGCCATGCTGGCGCTGTCGTTATCGACAGTGACATGGACTGTGAAAACCGCGTGGGGGAAAACAGCAAAGTCGTGATGTCCACGGTGGGCTGGGGATCGGACATCGGTCCCGATTCGACCATAGTGGAATCCGAACTCGGCAATGCCACCTTCGGGGCGCGCTCGCATGTGGAGCGTGCCACGGTCGGGCAGCTTGAACTGCCTGCTACCTTCGGCATCGGCGCCGTGGTTCGCCAGGGTGCTCGCGTCGTGGCCGCCGAAGTGGGTGATCACGCCCGCATCGGAAGGAATGCGAGAATCCGCGGTGGACGCGGCCTGGACTTCATCCGCATCGGTAATGATCTGACCCTGGGCAACGATGCACTCGTCCGGATTCGGCAGCTCGGCAACAATGCCGTCATCGGCAATGGCGCGCAGATCGGCGAAAGCACAAGTGCTGGCGATAACTTCTACATCGGCGACAATTCCCGGTGGGTAATCGGTGGCGATGTGGGTGATAACGTCAGCATCGGCAGGAATGCCATCGTCAACGGTGGGCTTTCCGCCGGCAACGGCGTTACTCTCTGGCATTACACGGAAATCGGCTACAGCAACCGCTTCGGCAATGATGTGATGGTCGATGCCGGCACGGTAACCGGCAACGGTGTGCAACTCGGCAACAACACCTGGATCATGTACAACACAGACATCGGCGATAACGTGACCACCGGGGAAAACGTGGTTGTCGGCTACCTCGTGAACATCGGAGAAGGTGCAACCATCGGTGCGAACTCGATCGTCTCTGCGGGTGCTACCGTGCCACCCGGTGCGAGTATCCCGCCACGCAGCCTCGTGGATGCGAACGGTCAGGTATCGCCGCTCTAGCCCGGATGGATCACCAAGGTGCCCATCGAGTTGAGAAACCATCCCGTTTCGGGGGTGTCGACGCCAGGCATCGAGCAGTGGCGACCTGAACCGGG
>PDPU01000043.1 GCA_002746645.1 Gammaproteobacteria bacterium
CTGATCAACCCGATCGCGATGGAAGAAGGGCTTCGTTTTGCAATCCGCGAAGGTGGCCGCACGGTCGGTGCCGGCGTCGTCGCGAAGATCTTCGAGTAAAGGTCGTCTCCCCGATTGCCTTGAGTCGCTCGACACAGTTTCTCGGGCGGTTCCAGTTGCAGACACCGATCGCGGTGGGGAGCGATCACCCAGCGTACCGCCCGGATTCACAGGGTCCGGGGGGTGCAAACAGAGTTTTCGACGAGGCGGTAGTCGCGTCGGGCATCGGAATAGGCCAGTAGCTCAATTGGCAGAGCAGCGGTCTCCAAAACCGCAGGTTGGGGGTTCAAGTCCCTCCTGGCCTGCCATTCCGGTGGCATGGAACAGGTAACACGATGGTCTCCAGGACCGAACTGACAGCATCGAATCCGGCCGACCGAATGAAGCTCCTGGGCGCTGGCGCACTGTTGCTGGTGGGCCTCGTCGGCTTCTACTGGTTTGCCGGCGAATCGCTCTTGATGCGCGTTGTCGCGCTCTTGATCATCGCCGGTTTTGCCGTTTATCTTGCGCTGCAGACCGATCTCGGTCGGCGCACGGTAGAGTTCTTCCGCGATGCGCGCATCGAGGTGCGCAAGGTGGTCTGGCCGACGCGGCAGGAAACCGTACAGACCACGTTGACGGTACTCGTCATCGTGTTCATCGTCGGCCTGTTCCTGTGGATGCTCGACTCCATCCTGGGATGGCTGTTCCGCATCATCACCGGCATCTGAGGACAGGGGCGCAACGACGATGAGCATGCGTTGGTATGTGGTGCAGGCCTTTTCGGGCTTCGAGAACTCGGTGAAGCGATCGCTCGAGGAGCACATCGGGCGCGCCGGTCTCGACGAAAAATTCGGGGACATTCTGGTGCCCACCGAGGAAGTGGTCGAGATCCGTGGTGGCCAGAAGCGGCGTTCGGAGCGCAAGTTCTTTCCGGGCTATGTGCTTGTGCGCATGGAAATGGATGACGAAACCTGGCATCTCGTGAAGGAGGTGCCGCGCGTGCTCGGCTTCATCGGTGGTACGGCGGATCGACCCGCACCGATTTCCGACAAGGAAGCCGACGCGATCCTGCAACGCATGCAGGAAGGTGTCGAGAAGCCCAGGCCCAAGGTGCTGTTCGACGTGGGCGAGGTGGTTCGCGTTACCGACGGCCCCTTCAACGACTTCAACGGTGTGGTCGAGGAGGTCAACTTCGAGAAGGCGCGTCTTCTCGTTGCCGTACAGATCTTTGGACGTTCGACCCCGGTCGAACTCGAATTCAGTCAGGTCGAAAAGTCCTGATATCAGGGGCGGGGCGTCTGCTCGTCGCAGCGCCTCCCGACCCGTCCGGATCGCACGATCCGGCATGCCGGACCCGGTTCGGCAGGCGGCAGCGAGAGCTGATCGCCACCCAGGCTGCCGGCTCGTGCCGGTGTTTTTCTCACGGGGAGCTTCGTCCCTCATGTCGAAGCGTCGGAACCCGAACAGGAGCAAGCCAGTATGGCCAGGAAAGTCGAGGCATACATCAAGCTGCAGGTGCCCGCAGGGCAGGCGAACCCGAGTCCGCCGGTCGGCCCGGCACTCGGTCAGCATGGTGTCAACATCATGGAATTCTGCAAGGCCTTCAACGCCTCTACCCAGAGCGTGGAACCGGGCCTGCCGATTCCGGTAGTGATCACGGTCTACAACGACCGCAGCTTCACCTACATCCAGAAGACCCCGCCGGCATCCATCCTTCTGAAGAAGGCGGCCGGCATCAAGAGCGGCAGCGGCCGCCCCAACACCGAGAAGGTGGGCAAGGTCACCCGCGCTCAGCTCGAGGAAATCGCGACAGCCAAGGATCCTGATCTTACCGCTGCCGACATGGACGCCGCCGTGCGCACCATCGCCGGTACCGCGCGCAGCATGGGTCTTGAAGTGGAGGGTGTGTAGGATGGCAAGGCAGACGAGGCGCAACCGCGCCATTCGCGAGAAAGTGGACCCCACCAGGGTCTACGAGGTCAATGAAGCCTTTGCGCTTCTGAAGGAACTCTCTTCGGTCAAGTTCGACGAGTCGGTCGATGTGGCCGTGAATCTCGGCATCGACCCGCGTAAATCCGATCAGGTACTCAGGGGCTCCAGCGTGCTGCCGAACGGCACCGGCAAGGAAGTCCGCGTGGCCGTGTTCGCCCAGGGCGCGCAGGCAGAGGCGGCGAAGGCTGCTGGCGCCGACATCGTCGGCTTCGAGGATCTTGCCGAATCGATCAAGGGCGGCAATCTCGATTTCGACATGGTCATCGCTGCGCCCGACGCCATGCGTGTCGTCGGTGCGCTCGGCACCATTCTCGGCCCGCGTGGCCTCATGCCGAACCCGAAGGTCGGCACCGTGACGCCGAACGTGGCCGAAGCCGTGAAGAACGCGAAGTCCGGTCAGGTGCGCTACCGCGCCGACAAGGCCGGTATCGTGCACGCTGCCGTCGGCAAGGTGAATTTCGAGTCCGAGAAGCTTGCGGAGAATCTTCAGTTTCTCCTCAATGATCTCGTCAAGGCCAAACCCGCGGCGGCCAAGGGTGTGTACATGAAGAAGGTTACGGTCTCCACCACCATGGGGCCGGGCCTGACCGTCGATCATCAGCCGCTGATCTGATCGACAGACCGCATCGAACGTCGGTGTAACGCCTGACTGATGTGGTCGACTTGCGAGTGCCATGCCTGCCGGATGCCGGTGTGGGGCTCGTCAGGAACTTTGAGTGAGTGCAGTCAGGGGTTGCCGAAAGGCTGTCCGGTCTGCCTCATCGAAGACCGCAGGTGCATGTCGTCTGTTCGAGGTGTGCTTAATGGCCTGCGCAGATGGGGAACCCACCTTTTCCCGAGGGTGGGGGAACCGGTAAACGGAGCCTTCTTCGGAAGGTTCCACTCGGTATCCGGGTGTCGGTACGAGCCCGGTGTGATCCTTTAACCACGAATAGGTGCTTTCATGGCTCTGACTTATGCAGAGAAGCAGCAGGTGGTGTCGGAAGTGGCGGAAGTCGCCGGTTCGGCATTGTCGGCTGTTGCGGCCGAGTACCGAGGGTTGAGCGTATCGCAGATGACCGATCTCCGCGTGAAGGCGCGCGAGACCGGTGTGTATCTGCGAGTGGTCAAGAACTCCCTCGCACGTCTGGCCACCCAGGGGACCGAGTTCGAATGCATGAACGAGCAGCTCAAGGGTCCGCTCATTCTCGGTTTCTCGAAAGAGGATCCGGGTGCGGCAGCCCGGCTGTTCCGCGACTTTGCCAAGGAAAACGATTCACTCAGGATCACCCTTGGCGCCGTCGGCGGCGAGACCATCGCGGCAGGCGACATCGGCAAGCTGGCCAACCTCCCGACAAGGGACGAGGCGCTGGCTCAGCTGATGTCCGTCATGCAGGCGCCGGTCGTCAAGCTCGCGCGTACATTCAACGAAGTGCCCGGCAAGCTGGTGCGTACGGTGGAAGCCGTGCGTCAGCAGAAGGCCGCTGGCGGTTGACGGCAACCGCTCTCGAAATCATTCACTTGAACCCTTTATTGGCAGTCCCACCACGGGTGCGCTGCCGGAGATTCTGAAAAATGGCAGTTTCAAAAGAAGACATGCTCGAAACCATCGCCAACATGTCGGTGATGGAAGTTGTTGAACTCGTCGAGGCGATGGAAGAGAAGTTCGGTGTATCGGCTGCTGCAGCCGTGGCCGCCGCTCCTGCCGCCGCTGGCGGTGGCGATGCCGGTGCTGCCGCTGAAGAGCAGACCGAGTTCGACGTCGTTCTCGCTGGCTTCGGCGACAACAAGGTTGGCGTCATCAAGGCAGTTCGTGGCGCTACCGGTCTCGGCCTCAAGGAAGCGAAGGACCTCGTCGAAAGTGCTCCCGCTCCGATCAAGGAAGGTGTCGAGAAGGCCGAAGCCGAAGAGCTCAAGAAGGCACTCGAAGAAGCGGGCGCCACTGTCGAGCTCAAGTAAGCGGTTTGTCGTACCGGATCAGTCGCGACGCGTGGCGCGGCATGGCGAGATGCCATGCCGCCCGCTTCGTCTGATCACTTCGGGCTGGCAGTCAGTGACTGCCGGCCTGCCGCTGTTTCGGACAGCGAATTTTCTGCCTGCAGTCGTGGTCCCGGCAGCAGGCCCCGAGTATTGAGAGGAACGTAGATGGCCTTTTCGTTCACCGAAAAAAAACGCATCCGCAAGGATTTTGGCAAGCGTACGCGCATCCTGGAGGTGCCCTATCTCCTGCAGACCCAGCTCGATTCCTACCGTTCCTTCCTGCAGATGGGGCGCGAGGGCGATCAGCTCGAAGACGTCGGCCTGCACGGCGCCTTCCGCAGCGTCATGCCCATCGTCAGCTATTCCGGAAACGTCGAGCTGCACTACGTCAGCTACCGTCTCGGCAAGCCGGCCTTCGACGAGCGCGAGTGCCAGATCCGTGGCCTGACCTTCTCGGCGCCGCTCCGTGTACTGTGCCGCCTGATCATCTACGACAAGGGCACAGGCAGCAATCGTGCCGTCAAGGACATCAAGGAACAGGAAGTGTTCATGGGCGAGCTGCCGCTCATGACCGACAACGGCACCTTCATCATCAACGGTACCGAGCGCGTCATCGTGTCGCAGCTGCACCGTTCGCCGGGTGTGTTCTTCGATCACGACCGCGGCAAGACGCATTCCTCGGGAAAGCTCCTCTTCAGTGCCCGCGTGATTCCCTACCGTGGTTCCTGGCTGGATTTCGAATTCGACCCGAAGGACGCCATCTACGCGCGTATCGACCGCCGCCGCAAGTTGCCCGCGACCATCGTGCTGCGTGCGCTCGGCTACGATACCCAGGAAATCCTTGCGACCTTCTTCGAGACCTACAAGATCTCGCTCACCAAAACGAAGATCGAGATGGAACTCGTGCCCGAGCGTCTGCGCGGTGAAACCGCCGCCTTCGACATCAAGGCCGGCAAGGAAGTGATCGTCGAGCAGGGTCGGCGTGTGACCCAGCGTCACGTCAGGCAACTCGCCGAAGCCGGTGTCAGGAAGCTCGAGATTCCCGAGGAGTATCTCGTCGGCAAGATCCTGTTCAGTGACATCCCCGACCCCGAAACCGGGGAACTGATCGCGGCCGCCAACGATGAACTCACCGAAGAGAAGGTCGCCGAGATTCGTGAAGCGGGCATCCGGAAGTTCGAGGTGCTGTTCGTCAACGATCTCGATCGTGGTCCCTACATCTCGAACACCCTGCGCATCGACCCGACCACCACCGAACTCGAGGCTCAGGTCGAGATCTACCGCATGATGCGCCCGGGTGAGCCGCCGACGAAAGAGGCCGCGCAGAACCTCTTCAACAACCTCTTCTTCGAGTCCGATCGCTACGATCTTTCGGCGGTCGGCCGCATGAAGTTCAATCGCCGCATCGGTCGTGATACCTCGGAAGGCCCCGGCACGCTCGACAAGGAGGACATCCTGGCCGTGCTCGAAACCCTCATTGCCATCCGCAACGGCAATGGCGTGGTCGACGACATCGACCACCTCGGCAACCGCCGCATCCGCAGCGTCGGCGAGATGGCCGAAAACGTCTTTCGTGTCGGTCTCGTGCGTGTCGAGCGAGCCGTGCGTGAACGCCTCGGCATGGTCGAGTCGGAAGGGCTCATGCCGCAGGACATCATCAACGCCAAACCCGTTGCCGCAGCGGTGAAGGAATTCTTCGGTTCGAGCCAGCTGTCGCAGTTCATGGACCAGAACAACCCGCTCTCGGAAGTCACCCACAAGCGGCGCATCTCGGCGCTTGGCCCGGGTGGTCTGACGCGCGAACGTGCCGGCTTCGAAGTGCGTGACGTACACCCCACGCACTACGGTCGCGTGTGCCCGATCGAAACGCCGGAAGGCCCGAACATCGGTCTCATCAATTCGCTGGCGGTCTACGCCCGCACCAACGATTTCGGCTTTCTCGAAACGCCTTACCGCAAGGTCGAAAACGGCATTGCCACCGACAGGATCGACTACCTCTCGGCAATCGAGGAGGGCAATTTCATCATCGCGCAGGCGAACACGCCGCTCGACGACAACGGCAGGATCATCAACGAGCTCGTCTCGGTGCGCAACCAGAACGAATTCACCATGGCGACGCCCGATCAGGTCGAGTACATGGACGTGTCGCCGAAGCAGATCGTGTCGGTTGCTGCCGCGCTCATTCCCTTCCTCGAGCACGACGACGCCAACCGCGCCCTCATGGGGTCGAACATGCAACGTCAGGCGGTACCGACGCTCAGGGCCGAGAAGCCGCTCGTCGGCACCGGTATCGAGCGCATCGTCGCCGTGGACTCGGGTTCGGCCGTGGTGGCCAAACGCGGCGGTGTGGTCGATTCGGTGGATGCCTCGCGCATGGTGGTGCGCGTGAACGACGCGGAAGCCGACGCCAGTGCCGGTGGTGTGGATATCTACACCCTGACCAAATACACCCGTTCGAACCAGAACACCTGCATCAACCAGCGTCCGCTGGTGAGGGTCGGTGACAGGATCGAACGTGGTGACGTGCTCGCCGATGGCCCATCGACCGACATGGGTGAGCTTGCACTCGGCCAGAACATGCTCGTCGCCTTCATGCCGTGGAACGGTTACAACTACGAGGATTCGATCCTCATCTCCGAGCGTGTGGTCGAGGAAGATCGGTTCACCACGATCCACATCGAGGAACTCACCTGCGTGGCGCGGGATACCAAGCTCGGTGCCGAGGACATTTCTGCCGACATTCCGAACGTCAGCGAGGGGCTGCTCTCGAAGCTCGACGAGGCGGGTATCGTGTACGTGGGTGCCGAAGTCAAGCCGAGCGACATCCTCGTCGGCAAGGTCACGCCGAAGGGTGAAACCCAGTTGACGCCGGAAGAAAAGCTCCTGCGCGCGATCTTCGGCGAGAAGGCCTCGGACGTGAAGGACACCTCGCTGCGGGTTCCGCCCGGCATGGACGGCACCGTCATCGACGTGCGCGTGTTCACGCGCGATGGCGTCGACAAGGATCTTCGCGCCCAGCAGATCGAACGCGAGGAACTCAAGCAGGTCCGCAAGGACATCGATGACGAGACGCGCATCATCGAGAACGACGTGTTTCTTCGCATCGAGAAACTCATCGCCAACAAGGTTGCCGACAAGGGCCCCGACGGCCTCGGCAAGGGTGAGAAGGTCACGCGTGACTACCTCCGGAACCTCGAGCGCGAGAAGTGGTTCCAGATCTCGATGCAGGACGAGAAGCTCAACGTGCAGCTCGAGAACATCCAGAAGTCCCTCGCCGAGCAGCGTGAAGCCTTCGAGCAACGCTTCCTCGAGCAGAAGGAGAAGATCACCCAGGGTGACGACCTCGCACCGGGTGTGCTCAAGATGGTCAAGGTGTACCTTGCCGTGAAGCGTCGTCTGCAGCCCGGCGACAAGATGGCCGGCCGTCACGGCAACAAGGGGGTCATCTCGATGATCGTCCCGGCCGAAGACATGCCCTACGACGAGAACGGCCGACCGGTCGACATCTGCCTGAACCCGCTCGGCGTGCCGTCGCGCATGAACGTCGGTCAGGTGATGGAACTGCACCTCGGCCTCGCCGCCAAGGGCCTCGGTCACAAGATCGATGCGATGCTCCGGGCGCAGCAGGCCGTGGGCGAGATTCGCGAGTACCTCGGCCGGATCTACAACCACAACGACCGGGTGACGCAGGTCGACCTCGACAGCCTCGACGATCAGGAAATCCTTGCGCTCGCGAAGAACCTCGTTGCCGGTGTGCCGATGGCAACGCCCGTCTTCGACGGTGCCGAGGAGGCCGAGATCGAACGCATGCTCGAGCTTGCCGACCTTCCTGCATCGGGTCAGATGACGCTCTACGACGGCCGCACGGGTGACCCCTTCGAACGCCCGGTGTCGGTGGGCTACATGCACATGCTGAAGCTCAACCACCTCGTCGACGACAAGATGCACGCGCGTTCGACCGGCCCCTACAGCCTCGTTACCCAGCAGCCGCTCGGGGGCAAGGCGCAGTTCGGTGGTCAGCGTTTCGGAGAGATGGAGGTCTGGGCCCTCGAAGCCTACGGTGCCGCCTACACACTCCGCGAGATGCTCACGGTCAAGTCCGATGACGTCAAAGGCAGGAACACCATGTACAAGAACATCGTCGATGGCGATCACCGCATGGATGCCGGCATGCCCGAGTCGTTCAACGTGCTTCTGAAGGAGATCCGCTCGCTCGGTATCAACATCGAGCTGGAGCTGGACGACTGAGACCTGCCCGGGAGCCACAGGCCGTGATCCGCTCGCGCATCCGTTCGCTCGGATCACGGCAACGGAAAATTTTCGCTGAACCGCTCGCCAGAGCAGGGGAAGACAAAGAATGAAAGATCTCTTGAATCTCTACAAGATGCAGGGCCATACCGAAGAGTTCGACGGTATTCGCATCAAGCTGGCCTCGCCAGACACCATCCGTTCGTGGTCCTACGGCGAGGTCAAGAAGCCCGAAACCATCAACTACCGTACCTTCAAGCCGGAACGGGACGGTCTTTTCTGCGCCAAGATCTTCGGCCCGACGAAGGACTACGAATGCCTCTGCGGCAAGTACAAGCGCCTCAAGCACCGCGGCGTGGTGTGCGAGAAGTGCGGCGTCGAGGTCACTCAGGCCAAGGTGCGCCGAGAGCGCATGGGCCACATCGATCTTGCCAGCCCCGTTGCCCACATCTGGTTCCTGAAGTCGCTGCCGAGCCGCATCGGCCTGCTTCTCGACATGACGCTCCGCGAGATCGAGAGCGTGCTCTACTTCGAGGCCTTCGTGGTCATCGACCCGGGCATGACCACGCTCGAACCCGGCCAGCTGCTCACCGACGAGCAGTACCTCGAAGCGCTCGAGGAGCACGGCGACGAGTTCGATGCGCGCATGGGCGCCGAGGCCGTGCACGACCTTCTGAAAGCCATCGACATGGACGCGGAAGCGAAGAACCTCCGCGAGGAAATCGATGCGACCAAATCGGAAACGAAACTGAAGCGCCTGACCAAGCGCCTCAAGCTCGTCGAGTCCTTCATCGAATCCGGAAACCGTCCCGAGTGGATGATCATGACCATCCTCCCCGTGCTGCCGCCGGACCTGCGTCCGCTGGTGCCGCTCGACGGTGGCCGTTTCGCCACTTCCGATCTCAACGATCTCTACCGCCGCGTGATCAACAGGAACAACCGCCTCCGGCGCCTCCTCGAACTCAGCGCCCCGGACATCATCGTCCGCAACGAAAAGCGCATGCTGCAGGAATCCGTCGATGCGCTGCTCGACAACGGGCGTCGCGGCCGCGCGATCACCGGCAGCAACAAACGTCCGCTGAAGTCGCTCGCCGACATGATCAAGGGCAAGCAGGGGCGCTTCCGCCAGAACCTTCTCGGCAAGCGCGTCGACTACTCGGGACGTTCGGTCATCGTGGTCGGCCCGACCCTGAAGCTGCACCAGTGCGGCCTGCCGAAGAAGATGGCACTCGAACTCTTCAAGCCCTTCATCTTCTCGAAACTGCAGATGCGTGGACATGCCACCACCATCAAGGCCTCGAAGAAGATGGTCGAGCGCGAGGTGCCCGAAGTCTGGGACATCCTCGAGGAAGTCATCCGCGAGCATCCGGTCATGCTCAACCGGGCTCCGACCCTGCACCGTCTCGGCATTCAGGCCTTCGAACCCGTGCTGATCGAAGGCAAGGCCATCCAGCTGCACCCGCTCGTCTGTGCCGCCTTCAACGCCGACTTCGACGGCGACCAGATGGCCGTGCACGTGCCGCTCTCGATCGAGGCGCAGCTCGAAGCGCGCGCGCTCATGATGTCGACCAACAACGTGCTTTCACCCGCCGACGGCGAGCCGATCATCGTACCCTCGCAGGACATCGTTCTCGGCCTCTACTACATGACGCGCGAGCGCATCAACGCGAAGGGCGAGGGCATGTTCTTCATGGACGTGGCCGAAGCGCAGCGGGCCTACGAATCGCACGTGGCCGATCTGCACGCACGCGTGAAGGTTCGCATCATGGATTCGGTGCAGAACGAAGCCGGGCGCTGGGTGACCGAGCCGCGCGTGGTCGATACCACCATCGGCCGTGCCATCGTCTCGCAGATCCTGCCCGTGGGCATCGAGTACGAGCACGTCGACAAGAGCCTCACCAAGAAGAACATCTCGGCGCTACTGAACATCTGCTATCGACGCCTCGGCCTGAAGGAATCGGTGGTGTTCGCCGACCAGCTCATGTACCTCGGTTTCCGTTACGCGACACTGGCAGGTGTCTCGATCGGTATCGACGACATGGTCGTACCCGAGAACAAGAAGGCCCTGATCGATGCCGCCGAAGCCGAAGTGCGTTCCATCCAGAGCCAGTATTCCGACGGTCTCGTGACCGCGGGCGAACGCTACAACAAGGTGGTGGACATCTGGACCTCGGCCAACGACCAGGTGGCGAAGTCCATGATGGAAAGCCTCGGCACCGAAGACGTGGTGAATCGCGAAGGCAAGACCGAAACCCAGGATTCCTTCAACTCCATCTTCATGATGGCGGATTCCGGAGCGCGTGGTTCTGCCGCGCAGATCCGTCAGCTCGCCGGCATGCGCGGCCTCATGGCCAAGCCCGATGGCTCGATCATCGAGACGCCGATCATCGCGAACTTCCGCGAAGGACTGAACGTCAACCAGTACTTCATCTCGACGCACGGTGCGCGCAAGGGTCTTGCCGACACCGCGCTGAAGACCGCGAACTCCGGATACCTGACGCGCCGTCTCGTCGACGTTGCCCAGGACATGGTGGTGGTCGAGGAAGACTGCGGTACCGAAGAGGGTCTCACCATGAAGCCGCTCATCGAAGGCGGTGACGTGGTCGAGCCGCTCGGCGAGCGTGTGCTCGGGCGTGTGATCGCGAAGGACATCCCCACGCCGGGTACCGACGGCAAGGAAACGCTCGTCGCGGCCGGTACGCTTCTCGACGAAGCGCTGGTCAGCATGATCGAGTCGGCCGGTGTCGACGAGGTCGTGGTGCGTTCGGCAATCACCTGCGAAGCCGGTTACGGCGTGTGCGCGGCCTGCTACGGCCGGGACCTTGCCCGCGGCAAGCGCATCAACATCGGCGAGGCCGTTGGCGTCATGGCCGCCCAGTCGATCGGTGAGCCGGGCACCCAGCTCACCATGCGTACCTTCCACATCGGCGGTGCCGCCTCGCGTTCGGCAGCAGCCAGCACGCACGAAGCGAAGTCGAAGGGCACGGTGCGCCTCTTCAACATGAAGCAGATCACCAACAAGGAAGGTGAGGTCATGGCGGTGTCGCGTTCGGCCGAACTCTCGCTCGTTGACGAGCACGGTCGTGAGCGTGAGCGCTACAGGATTCCCTACGGTGCCACCATCATGGCGCACGACGGCGTCGAGGTCGAAGCCGGCACGGTGCTCGCGAAATGGGATCCGCACACCCACCCGGTCATCACCGAGGTGGCGGGTATCGCGACCTTCCAGGACTTCGTCGATGGCGTGACCATCAAGTCGGAAACCGATGACATCACCGGCATGAGTTCGCTCGTGGTTACCGACCACAAGGCACGTGGCGCCACCAACAAGGATCTCCGTCCGGGTATCAAGCTCGTCGATGCCGACGGCAACGACCTCCACTACGCAGGTACCGAAATTCCGGCACACTACATGATGCCTCCGGGCGCCATCGTGGCGTTGAAGGACGGCGACCCCGTGGAAGTCGGTGACATCGTCGCCCGCATCCCGCAGGCCTCGCAGAAGACGCGTGACATCACCGGTGGTCTGCCGCGTGTTGCCGACCTCTTCGAAGCACGGAAACCGAAGGAACCCGCCATCCTCGCCGAACAGTCGGGTACCGTCAGCTTCGGCAAGGAAACCAAGGGCAAGCAGCGTCTCGTCATCACCGGCCCCAACCAGGAGCACTACGAGGAACTCATTCCGAAGTGGCGCCACATCAACGTATTCGAAGGTGAAACGGTGCAGCGCGGCGAAACCATCGCCGATGGCGAACCGAACCCGCAGGACATCCTGCGCCTGCGGGGTGTCGAGGCGCTCGCGGCCTACCTCGTCAAGGAGATTCAGGACGTCTACCGTCTGCAGGGCGTGCGCATCAACGACAAGCACATCGAGGTGATCATTCGCCAGATGCTTCGCAAGGTCGAGATCACCGTACCGGGCGACACGCGTCTGCTGCGTGGCGAGCAGATCGACTACTCGCGCGTCAAGGAGATCAACGAGAAACTCCTCGAAGAGAACGCGAACGCGGCTCCGGCCGAGTTCGACAATCTCCTCCTCGGCATCACCAAGGCGTCGCTCGTGACCGAGTCGTTCATTTCGGCAGCCTCCTTCCAGGAGACCACACGGGTGCTCACCGATGCCGCCGTGCGCGGTGCGCGAGACGACCTTCGCGGCCTCAAGGAGAACGTCATCGTCGGGCGTCTCGTGCCTGCCGGTACCGGCCTTGCCTTTCACAACGAAAGGAAGAATCGCCGCACGCGCATCGACCTCGACCAGGCTTTCGATCAGGTCATCGAGGCCGAACATGCGCTCGGTGGTGTGGGTGGTATGCTGCCCGAAGACGGCATCCTGCCGTCGCCGGTGTTCGAGGTCAGTGACGAAGCTGCGGGCGACGACAAGGCTGCCAGGGACGAAAGCTCCAGTTGAGTGGTTGCACCGGTCTCGCCGGTCTGGCTGACTGCATTGGATACAACTCAGATGCCGGCGATCGTCGGCGTCTGTCGTTCAGGGTCTGCTGCCGATTCCTGTCGGATCGGCGTCAGCTTGAAGCGCCTTCGAAGTCTCGTCCTCATGAATAGAATCAGCCTCACGCGCAACCGTCTCGCGCTCACCGCCCGATCCGTCTCCCGTGCCGGCCTCCCGATCATGTCGCTGGCCAGATCATCGGCATCATGGCCGGCCATGACCTTCGCTCTTGCCTTGAGTGCTTCCCTGGTGGCATTCCCCGCGCCCGCGCAATCCCGGGACACGGGTGACGATGCCGCGACTGCCAGCGGCAGTGCTGTCATGCGCCCGGTCAAGCTCATCACCGTCGAGCCGGAAGCCCAGGCCTTCGAGCGTCATTTCTTCGGTCATGTCGTGGCACCGCAGACGGTTGATCTTTCCTTCAAGGTGGGAGGGCGGATCGCGGCCCTGCCGATCGTCGAGGGCAGCGAAATTGCCGCAGGCGGACTCGTTGCCCAGCTCGATCTCGATCCCTTCGAACGTGCGCTGGAGCGTGCCAGGGTCGCGCTGGATCAGGCGCGGCGCAACGCCGATCGCACGGCGCGTCTCAAGCGCTCGAATTCCGTTTCGCTGGCGGCGGCGGAAGATGCCCAGTCGGCGCTGGAACTGGCGCAGATCGCCTACAACGATGCCAGGGAAGCGCTGGAGGACGCCACGCTGTATGCGCCCTTCGATGCCGTGGTTTCGGACCGGGGCATTTCGAACTACACCACGGTGGCTGCGGGCACACCGATTGCACGCCTGCTGGACCTGAGTGAAATCTGGATCAACATCAACGTACCCGAGATCCTCTTCCGCCTGCAGTCCGGTGCCGCACCGGAAGACATCGAGATCTTCGCCGAATTTCCGGGCACCGACAGGTCCTATCCGCTGGAATTTCGTGAGTACAACGCCGAAACTTCCTCGGTGGGCCAGACCTACGAAGTGACTCTCGGCATGGTGCCGCCGGACGATCAGCGCATCCTGCCCGGTGCTTCGGCCATGGTGACGGTGCGCATTCGTGAGGGCGATCATGACCTTGTATTGCCCGCCAGCGCGCTATTCGGCGACAGCAAGCGGCAGCTGTCGGTCATGATCTTCGAAGCCGATGCCGAGGGCAGCAATACGGGTACGGTGCGCAAGCAGGCGATCGATGCCACACCGCTGCCGAGCGGCACCGTGTTTCGCATCGATGACGGGCTCGAGGCCGGCACCGAAGTGGTGGCCGCGGGCGCCGCGCTCCTTGCCGACGGGCAGAAGGTACGTCGCTTTCAGGGACTGTCGGAGTAGGCGCCGTCATGTCGATCGCAAGAGCTTCGATCAATCAGTCGCTGCTGACCTGGTTGCTGATGCTCATCTGCCTTCTGGGTGGGCTCTGGGGCTACAGCAGTCTTGGCCGTCTTGAAGACCCGGCCTTCACGATCAAGGAAGCCGTGGTGTTCACGGCCTATCCCGGGGCTTCTGCACGCGAAGTGGCGCGTGAAGTGTCCGAGCCGCTCGAAGCGACAATTCAGAAGTTGGGCGAGGTCGAGACCCTGCGTTCGATCAATCGCCCCGGCATCTCCGAAATCCATGTGAAGATGAAGTCCATCTTCGGACCGGATGAACTGCCGGGTATCTGGAACAAGCTCCGCAACCGCGTCAAGGATGCCCAGAGCGAGCTGCCTGCCGACGCCAGCGAGTCGCGCGTCAATGACAGCTTCGGGGACGTCTTCGGCATCTTCTACGCGGTCACGGCAGAGGGTTTCAGCGACGCTGAAATCCACGACATTTCCTCCTTCCTGCGGCGCGAAATGCGTGCCGTTGACGGGGTGGCCGACGTGGAAGTGGCCGGCCTCCCCGAAGAGGCGATCTTCGTCGACGTCTCGATGCCGCTCATGGTCAATCAGCACGTCAACCCGCAGGTGGTGGCCAGCGCCATCGGCAAGGCCGATTCGATCAGTGCCGCGGGGGAACTCGTTGTCGATGGCGAACAGATTCGCCTGCAGATTCCCGAGGGCTCCGACACGCTCGACGACATCGGCAACCTGACGGTGGGTATCGGCGGTGACACCCTGCGGCTTTCCGATATTTCCGAGATCAGCCGGGAGCGCGTCGATTCACCGAAACAGATCATCCGCTTCAACGGCGTCGAAGCCTTCACGCTGGGTGTGGCAGGCTTCGCGGACGAGAACATCGTCGAAATCGGGCGCCGGGTCGATGCGCGTCTCGCGGAACTCCAGAGCGAGATTCCACTGGGTGTCGAACTCTTCCCGATCTACCAGCAGCATGAAGTGGTCGATCAGGCCACGGGCGACTTCGTCAACAACCTGATCATGTCGGTATCGATCGTGGTGCTGGTGCTGGCGCTGTTCATGGGCTGGCGTGCCGCTGTCGTGGTGGGTACGACGCTGCTGCTCACGGTGGTCGGTACGCTGTTGTTCATGGCGATCTTCTCGATCGAGATGGAGCGTATCTCGCTCGGTGCCCTGATCATCGCCATGGGCATGCTGGTCGACAATGCCATCGTGGTTGCCGAGGGCATGCAGATGGCCATGCGCAACGGCCGGAGTTCTCGTGATGCCGCCGAAGATGTCGGTGCCAGGACCCAGTTTCCGCTTCTCGGCGCGACCGTCATCGGCATCATGGCCTTTGCCGGTATCGGATTGAGTCCCGATGCCACGGGCGAGTTCCTGTTTTCGTTGTTCGCCGTCATCGGCATCTCGCTGATGCTCTCCTGGATTCTCGGCCTGACCGTCACGCCGTTGCTCGGTCACTACTTCTTCAAGGTGGGCACTCCCGAGCACGAGGACGACGACGGCTATAACGGTCCGATCTTCCGCGCCTACGCGGCCTTTCTGCGCCTTGCACTGAAGCTCCGCTGGCTCGTGGTGATCGCACTCCTTGCCGTCACGGTGCTCTGCTACATCGGCTTCGGCAGCGTCAAGCAGCAGTTCTTTCCGCCGTCGAACACGCCCATGTTCTTCGTGCACTACAAGTTGCCCCAGGGTGCCGACATCCAGCAGACTTCGGCCGCCATGCAACGGCTTGAAGAGTGGCTGGCGGAAAACGAAAACGTGGTCGAATACACCACCTTCGTCGGTCAGGGCGCGACGCGCTTCATCCTGACCTACGAGCCCGAGTCGCGCGACGAGAGCTACGGTCACGTGATCGTGCGCACGACTTCGCGCGAGGTGATTCCCGAGATACAGCTGGCGCTCGAGGAATTTGCCATGAACAACCTCGTGGAAGGGGACTTCCGCACCGAACGCATGGTCTTCGGCCCCGGTGGTGGCTACCCGATCGAGGCGCGCTTCAGTGGCGCGGATGCCATCGTGCTCCGGCAGATCGCCGACGAGGCGCTGGCGGTCTTTCGCGACTACCCCGATGATCTCGTGAACCCCCGCATCAACTGGCACCAGCCCGAGATCGTGCTCTCGCATCGGTATGCCGATGATCGCGCCCAGTCGGTGGGCATCAGTCGCGATGACATCGCCACCACACTCGCGTTCGCGACGAGTGGCGTGCGTTCGGGTACGCTGCTCGAAGGCGAGCGGCAGATACCGATCATCGCGCGCCAGTCGAGCGAATCGCGCGACCAGCTCGTCAATCAGGTGATCTATTCGCAGTTGACGCAGCAGTACGTGCCGCTCGAGCAGGTGACCGACGGGCTCGAGGCAAGCCTGCAGGACACCGTGCTCGAGCGTCGTGATCGCGTGCCGACGATCACCGTGCAGGCGGCGATCGGTTCGGATGAAACACCGGCGACGATGCATGCGCGTGTGCGCAAGGCCATCGAGGCCATTGAACTGCCGCACGGCTACAAGCTGGAGTGGGGCGGCGAATACGAGGACTCCACCAAGGCACAGACGAGCCTCGCCAGGCAGCTCCCCGTGGCCTTCATCATCATGGTGCTGATCTCGATCGTGCTCTTCCGGAAACTGCGTCAGCCGCTGATTGTCTGGCTGCTCGTACCGATGGCGGTCAACGGCGTGGCGCTCGGGCTCCTGGGGTCGGGGCTGCCGTTCTCGTTCCCGGCGCTGCTCGGATTGCTGAGCCTGTCGGGCATGCTGATCAAGAACGGCATCGTGCTCGTCGAGGAGATCGATCTCGTGCGCCGTCATGTGCCGAAACTCGATGACGCCATCGTCAAGGCCTCGGTGTCGCGTATTCGTCCGGTGTTTCTCGCCTCGGCGACCACCATTCTCGGCATGACACCGCTGCTTTTCGATGCCTTCTTCGCAAGCATGGCGGTGACCATCATGGCGGGTCTTGCCTTTGCCTCGCTCCTGACGCTGGTGGCGGCGCCGGTGTTCTACTATCTGATGTTCCCCGGGGCTCGCAAGGCCAGCCGCGAGACCGGCAGCGACCTCGCCTCCGAGGCTGCGCCGAGCTGAGGAGGCCGAGTGAGGAGAGTGGTCTGGATGAGGTCGAGTGAGGAGGCCGGATCGTGGTGTAGTTTCGAGGCGCCTTCAGGCGCTGCCGTGCAAGCCGCTTCGGAGCTGGCAGACCCCGGCTGTGCGGTGAGCTACTTCAATATGGTGATCGGACGCCGCAATCCTTCCTGGCTGGCGCGCAAGGTAAGCTCGTACCGTTTACCGGTCTCGGCACCCTTGAACAGGAGCGGACTCCGTTCGAAGGCTGTCAGGGCCGCCAGGATTGCGGTGTTTCCTTCCACTCTGACGAGAAGGCTGTTCTCTTCGAGTGCGCTGTCATCGATGATGTCGACCGCTTCGGGAAAGGTGACCGCGCGTTCGTGCAGGGTTCTGAGGTGAAGGAGGAAGGTGTTGGAGCTGTGGCGAACGTACTGCGTGTCGAGCCAGGCTTCGGCGGGGGTGACATCGAAGCGGTTCCAGTCGTCCCTGCCGTTGTCCGACGCCATCGAATCCACAGGGTTTTCGTCACCCTCATTGCTGACCTGTGCGCCGAGCGGTGAAGCTGTCATCATCAGCATCATCGAGAACAGGATGCTTCGTGCCACGGTTGGGCTCATCAGGCTGGCTCGAGGTCGCTTGTCCATGTGAAAATGGGTTCCTGATGGGCGCTTCGGCGGCGGTTGCGAGTGGGGGCGGCGGTGCCAACGCCGCGAAAGTCTAGCAGCAGATGTGACAAGCGTCAGCGCAGTCCATATGCAATACTTGGTAAAAGGTCAAAGGTTTGACGCGAGAAGGAACGAAAGTGGTAAGAGGGAACCTCAGCATGGCTGATCGATTGCGGTCAGGCCGCGGTGTGCTTGCCGCCAGCGTGTTGCTGATGATCTCGGCTTGCCAGTCCCCGAACAACACGATTTCGGTCAGCTCCGTGAGGCTTGTGGATCGAACGGTTGCGCGCGCCAGCGACGCTGGCGAGGCCCCGTCGCAACCGTCCGCGAACCCGTCGGCGTCGGACGGGCAGGCTGCGAGGATGCAGGCCGGTGGCAGTGAACACGAACTGCGCGGTGACGCAGGAGCCGACAAGCCCTGGCACGGCGACCGGATCGTCAATATTCTGGATGGTACCCAGTCACCCTTTCGAAAACTGCTTGAAGGTTACGTGAACGTCAACGAGCGCATGGTGACGTTTCCGGAGGATTCCGCCTCCATCGGAAGGGAAAACCGTGAAATCATCGAGGATTTTCTTGTCGATTTCGAGTTCGACACTGATGTCGTCCATCTTCTCGGCTGCTCGAACGGCAACGAAGCCGATGGCATCAAGCATGACGTCATGGCCCGACAGCGCGGTGCCAACGTGCGCCAGGTGCTGATTCGTTTCGGCGTGCCTGCGAGTCGAATCTATGTCGATGGTTGCTGGAAATCCGGCGAGAGCGATCTGCATTTTCCGCAGCGCGCAGTCCTGCTGACCCTGAAGCGTCTCCGCTGATTTTCGCCGGGTGTGAGCGAACCATGCCCGGCTCATTGGCTGCGGGACACGCCAGGCCCGTCATCATCAGCACCCGGCCAGATCGTCAATGATCTCGCTTACGGGTCTGACCGCGTGCACACTGCCCGCGCTCCTGCCGGCCTGCCAGTAGTCCTGATAGCCGCCACCTTCGCCCGCCGCCTTCTTCAGTTTCCAGATCGATTGCAGTGAATAGATCGTGCGCATCCAGTGTTTGGTGCGGCGACCCTTGAGCATCCAGCGGGCAATCGGTCCGGCTCGGGTGCCGGTTCTCTGCACCGTTGGTGTGTTGATGATTGCCACGGGCACACCCGTGAGTCGTTCGGTCAGCACGATGTCGTCGGCTGCGGCGTCGATGATGGCCTGCTTGTAGTTGTCGTGCGCGGTGCATTCCTCCGTGGCAATGAAGCGGGTGCCGAGTTGCACCCCGGCGTAGCCGATGGCAAGCATTGCCTCGACACCGGCGCGATCACCGACACCACCGGCACCGACGATCGGCAGCCCGAATGGTTCGAGTTCCGCGTACAGGGCCTCCGGTGACAGCGTGCCCGCGTGGCCACCCGCGCGATCGTTGACCGCGATGAAGCCGTCCACGCCTGCATCCTTCGCCTTCTCGGCATGACGGGCCTGGGTCACGTCGTGGAAGATCACCGGACGTCTGTCGGCCTTGCCGGCCATGTCGACGATCCAGCGAGGATCGCCGAGTGCGGTGACGAAAAACGCCACGCCTTCCTCGAGCGCGATGTTCGCCCAGTTCTCGATGCGCCTGAGGTAGGTCTGCGAACTGGCTTCGATGATGAGGTTCAGCCCGATGGGCTTGCCACCGGACAGTTCGCGTATCAGCCGCAACCCCTCGCGGAAGTCATGCCCATGCACGTAGGTCAGCGACATCGGCTGCACGACACCGATACCACCGGCGGCCGACACCGCAGCAACCAGTTCGGGGTTGCTGCACGGGTACATGGCACCACCGATGATCGGCACCTCGATGTCGAGCAGATCGCAGAGTGTACCGTTGCTCATGTCGACGGACCTATCAGCCAGCGTGCCACCGCGCGCGTGGTCACTTCGCCCGCGCCGTCGCGAATGACGGTCTCCACCGGCACCTCGATGCGCTCGGCGTTGCTGCTTGAATAGTCGGGCAGTTCGGTTCTGCATTCGGCGGTAATGACGCCGCGCGCCTTCTTCTCGTAGCTCACGTCGATGCCGACCAGTATGCCGTTCTGCCCCGAGGGCATGCCCGAGAGAACGGCAAGGCCCGTGGAGAACTCGGCAAGATTGGCGAGGGCGATGGCGTGCACGGAGTTCAGGTGGTTTCTGATCTTCCGGCGGTAGGGCAGGCGCACGATGGCATGGCCGGGTTCAAGGCGCTCGATCACGCAGCCGATCGAGCCGGTGTAGGGAATGTACCAGCCGACGAGACGGCTGTAGAGCCAGCGACCGGCGGGGGAGGTGCCGAGACGGCCCCAGAGCGACAGCATGCGCTGCCCGATTGAAGGAGTGGCTGCCATCACTCAATGATAGCTGGCATGGTTATCCATGCGTAGCATGTCATTGCGATGGCACGTTCTTGCGGTGGTGCGTGCTCGGCCGCATTCGAGCCCATGTGCGGGTGTCGTCAGCGAAGCTGGCTGTCCTTGCTGCCGCGACGGTTGAAGCCGCTGGATTCAACCGACTGGTCGAGTGCTTCCTGACAGGCGATGCAGCGACGCACACCGGGCAGAGCCTGCCGTCTCGCTTCGGGAATGGGCTCGTCGCACTCCTCGCAATGCGTCAGCGACGGCCCCGAGCCCAGACGCTCGCGCGCGGCCTTGACGGCATCGTCGACGCTCGCATCGATCTGTTCCTGCACCGCCCCGTCGCGTGACCATCCGCCAGCCATCATTGTGTGCCTCTTCGTCGAACCGCAAATGCACGGTAACATGCCTGAGCCATGATCACGGGTCTGAACCATCTGACACTTGCCTGCAGCGATCTCGATCGATCCCTGGCTTTCTATGTGGGCGTGCTCGGTCTGCGGCTGCGAGCGAGATGGACAAGGGGGGCCTACCTCGAGGCGGGTACCCTCTGGCTCTGCCTCTCTGAAGGGGCGGTCACGGCGCGATGGGATTACACTCATGTGGCGTTCTCCGTCGACGCGGATTCACTGGACGACTGGCGGGAGAAACTTGCCGAGGCGGGTGTGGAAGAGTGGCAGGTGAACACGAGCGAGGGCGATTCGATCTACCTGCTCGATCCGGATGGACACCGGCTGGAACTTCACGTCGGTTCTCTCGCATCGCGCCTGGAAGCGCTTGCAACGCATCCCTATGCAGGGCTTTCCTTCCATGACAAGTAGACCGGCATCGGAAAACGGTGCCGCTTTCGGGAATTGCGTTGGCGCGAAGCGCTCAGTATCATCGCGGCCCTGAAGCGATGGTTTCGCCGGATTCGCGCGCATTGCATTTCACGCACAAAGGCGCTGGGGCGTTCGAGCAGTGCTTCGGAGAGGTCAGCAAATGAACACGGTGTCGACAATGCTCGCGGCGCTGCCGCCGGAAATCGTACTTACCGACCGCGACCAGGTCGAGCAGTACTGCAACGGCATCCGTCAGGTCCGCTACGGTGACACGCCGTTGGTGTTGCGTCCGAGATGCCGCGACGAGGTGGTGATGATCGTCAAGGCGGCAGCGAGCCATGGGGTATCGCTGGTGCCTCATGCCGGCAACACGAGCTACTGGGGTGGCCCGAACCCGCGCGTGGGCGAGGAAGACGTGATCGTCAGTCTCGAGCGTATGCAGGCCATCCGGGAAATCGATGCCGAGAACCTCTCGATGACCGTTGAAGCGGGTGCCATCCTTGCCGATGTGCGAACGGCGGCCGCCGAGGAGGAACTCCTGTTCCCGCTCATGATCGGCGCACACCAGTCCTGCCGCATCGGTGGCAACATCGGTACCAATGCCGGTGGCGTGAACGTGCTCCGCTACGGCATGACGCGCGATCTGGTGCTCGGGCTCGAGGTCGTACTGCCTGACGGCTCGGTACTCGATGCACTCGAACCACTCAGAAAGGACAACACGGGCTTCGACGTCAAACAGCTTTTCATCGGCACCGAAGGCACCGTCGGCATCGTCACGGCGGCGAGCCTGAAACTTTCGCTGTTGCCGCGACAGACAGTCACGGCATTCGTGTCGGTCAGCTCGCTCGATGTACTCGCTCGTCTTCTTGCCGAGACCCGTCGTGAATGTGGCGAGCAGGTGAGTTCCTTCGAGTACATCTCGGGCCATTCGCTGAGGCTTCTGCAATCGGCGCGTCCCGAGGTGCGCTTGCCGATCGATGCCGAGGCCGAACATGCGGTGCTGATCGAACTGACCTCGTCCTCGTCGCGGCTTGCGCTCGACGATGTGCTCATGGTGCTGCTCGAAGCGGCGATGGAGAAAGGGGATGTGCTGGATGCTGCGGTGGCTGCGAACGAGCAACAACGTGCCGAGTTCTGGAATGTGCGTGAATCGATGCCCACGGGCGAGATGCTCAAGAGCGGCAAGGCGGCCGTCACCAAGCATGACATCTCGGTACGCACATCACGCATTGCCCGGTTTCTCGAGTGCGCCAATGCACGGGTACACGAACTCGAACCGGGTATTCGTTTTTCCATTTTCGGGCACATCGGGGACGGCAACCTGCACTACAACCTGCTGCCGCCCGAGGATGCCGGCCCCGATTGCGTCGAGCGGATTCGCCGTGAAGTGTCTCCCGAGGTGTACCGTATCGTGCGTGAACTCGGTGGTTCTATTTCGGCCGAACACGGTATCGGCACCGACAAGCTCGCTCTGCTGCAGACCTTCGGTGACGAGGCCAGATTGTCGCTGCAGCGCCGCGTGAAGGCAGCAGTGGATTCGCAGGGCATCATGAATCCGGGAAAGCTGCTGCCGTGAAAGCTGCTGCCGTGAAAGCTGCTGCCGTGAAAGCTGCTGCCGTGAAAGCCGTTGCCATGAACGCTGCTGTCGTGAAAGCCGCTGCCGGGAATGTGCCTGCGAGGCCAGCTGCCCGAACATGAGCGACACTGCCGGTCGATGGCCGCTGTCTGTTGCCGATCTGCCGGTCATGGTCATCGCGGAGGATGTTTGCGCCGCGCTGCAACAGCGGAACGTTCTCCTGCGCGCGGAGCCCGGTGCCGGCAAGAGCACGGGTCTGCCCCTGGCGCTGCTCGAGGATGCGAGCCCCGCACGGCGGATTCTTCTCCTCGAACCACGGCGTATCGCGGCTCGTGCGGTCGCGGAACGTCTTGCCGCTCATCTCGGTGAACGCGTCGGGCAGCGAATCGGCCTGCGCATGCGTGGTGAGACACGCACGTCGAGGAATACCCTTGTCGAGGTGGTCACCGAAGGCGTGCTGACGCGCCAGTTGCAGAACGATCCCATGCTCGAATCGGTCGCGCTGGTCGTCTTCGACGAGTTTCACGAGCGCAGCCTGCAGGCCGATCTCGGCTTTGCGCTCTGTCGTGAAGTGCAGCTGGGACTGCGCGACGATCTCAGGCTCCTGATGATGTCGGCAACGCTCGATACCGAGGCGATCGCCGAGGCTCTCGGTGATGCCGAGACCTTCGACTGTGCGGTACGTCAGCATCCGGTGGAGATTCGCTGGTGCGGCGAGAGCCGTGAACCCCTGCCGCAGCGTGTCGCGTCGGTGGTGCGGGAATCACTGCCCGGGGAAGAAGGGGACATGCTTGTCTTTCTGCCGGGTGTGGGGGAGATTCGTCGCTGCGCTTCCGTGCTGCTGCCATCGCTGCCGCCAGGTGTTGTGCTGCTGGAACTGCACGGTGGCGTGTCTGCCGAAGCACGTCGGCGGGCACTCGCGCCGGCGTCCACCGGCGAGCGTCGCGTGATTCTCGCCAGTGCCATTGCTGAAACCTCGGTCACCATCGATGGCGTACGCGTGGTCATCGATGCCGGGCTGGAACGGCGCGCGCGCCTCGACACCACGACCAGCGCGGAACGGCTGGAAACGGTCAGTGCCAGTCAGGCGAGCGCGACGCAACGCGCGGGGCGTGCCGGGCGCACGGGTCCGGGCGTCTGCATCCGGCTCTGGAACGAGTCGGGGCACGTACGACGCGAGGCGCAATGGCAGCCGGAGATCCTGCGCGCCGAACTCACTTCGCTCCTGCTGGAACTGGACATCTGGGGTGCGACCGATGCCTTCGAGCTTCCCTGGCTGACGCCGCCCCCGCAGGCACACCTCGACGTGGCGGCAGCACTTCTCGACAGGCTGGAGTTGCGCGACAACGGTCGTCCTACAGCGGAAGGCCGTGCTGCCGCGGCACTGCCGACCCATCCGAGAATCGCGGCCATGTTGCTCTGGGCCGAGCGGCATGGTGTGTCTGCACAGGCATGCCATCTCGCGGCGGTTCTCGATGGTGACGGACGCCGGGCCGGTGCCACCAACCTGGATGGGGTGTTGTGCAGTGCCACTGGCCGGGATGTTCTGCAGCGAGCGCAACGGTTGCGGCAGGCGTTGTCCGGGCATGGCGATGAGGCTTGCACCGATGTCAGCGATGATCCAGCTGACATGCCGGCCGACATGCTGGCCGTATTGCTGGCACGCGCCTGGCCGGACTGGATCGCGAAACGCCGTCCCGGGCAGGCGGGTCGTTTCCAGCTCGCCTGTGGCGCGGGAGCTGTGTTGCGTGAGGATGACCCACTCGCGCACGAACCGTGGCTTGCGGTGGCGGCACTCGGTGGGGCCGAGCGCGAACTGCGTATCTTTCGTGCCGCTTCTCTGGATGTCGACACGCTGGTGACAACGCTGCCCGAACTTGTCCATGAACGCACGCACGTCGAGTGGGATGATCGACAGGAGCGACTGATCGGCGAGCAGCGACGAATGCTCGGCCGTCATGTGCTTGCCGCTCGCCCGTTGCATGGCATCGATGCCGATCTCAAGGCGGAGGCCATGATCGCGGCCGTGCGCAAGAAAGGCATCGGCGCTTTGCCCTGGAACGATGCCACGCGTGAATGGCAGGCCAGAGTGCTGCGCATGCGTGGGCTGAACCTGCCGCAGAACGTTGCCGCCTATCCGGATGTCTCCGACAAGGCGCTGCTGGATTCGCTCGACACCTGGCTGCTCCCATTCCTCGGTGGTATCAATTCGATGAAGGCGCTGGCAGGCCTGAACCTGTCTGCCGCCCTCGCTGCGATGCTCGACTACCCGCAGCAGCAGTTGCTCGATGCCTGGCTTCCGGAGCGCTACGAAGTACCGACCGGTTCGCGCATTCGCCTGCACTATCAGCGTCCCGGCAATCCGGTGCTGTCGGTACGCCTCCAGGAAATGCTCGGGTGCGCCAGCAATCCAACGCTCGCTGCCGGTCAGCTACCACTCACGGTGGAACTGCTTTCACCGGCAGGCAGGCCCGTGCAGCTGACCGAGGATCTCGTGCGGTTCTGGACGTCCAGTTACCCGGCCGTGAAGAAGGACATGGCCGGAAGGTACCCGAAACACCCGTGGCCGGACAATCCGCTCGAAGCCGAACCGACACGTCATGCGAAACGTCGATCCAGATAGGGCCATGAATACGCCAGACACGTCGCCAAACACATCACGAGACACATCACGAGACAGCGGTATCCGTGATCTGGAACGACTGCTCGCCGGCATGAAGCCCGAGTTGCATCCGGGCCGCTATGCCTATTGCGTGGTGGATGACCTTGCGTCACTCTCCGACCTCGATCCGGTTGTCGTGGTTCGCGAACGCGAGGGTCTGACCGTTGTCGTCGAGGAACGGTCAGCCGTCGAGGCAGGGCTCGAAACACTGCTCGTCGTCGAGTGGATCACATTGTCCGTGCATTCCGACCTCGAAGCCGTCGGGCTTACGGCGGCGTTTGCCGATGCCCTTGCCGCCGCAGGGCTGAGCTGCAACGTTGTCGCGGGCGCCTTTCACGATCACCTCTTCGTTCCGGCCGGTGACGGACGCAGCGCGGTGCAGGTGCTCAGGAACCTGCAGCGGTGATCATGCGATTCTGCTTCGCGCGCTTCAGTGATGCGCGAAGCGACGAACGGCGACGCGCGAAGTGTCGGTTACCCGAATCAGCTGCTCAGAAGTAACGGAGCCAGATGTACACGTTCGAGATCATGAGCGTCAGGATCATGATCGGGAAGGCGAGACGCATGAAGGACAGGAAACCGATGGGCTGCTTGGCCTTTTCGGCGAAGGCCGCGACGGTGAGATTGGCGCTCGCGCCGATGAGGCTGCCGTTGCCGCCGAGGCAGGCACCGAGAGCGAGTGACCACCACAAGACTTCGATGTTGTCGGCACCGAAGGTTTCGGCGGTCGATTCGATCAGCGGAATCATCGTCGCGACGAAGGGAATGTTGTCGAGAATGGCCGAGAGCAGGCCCGAGGTCCAGAAGATCAGGTAGGAGGTCATCATGAGGTCGCCCTCGGTGACGTCGAGAACGTAATGCGCGGCGATCTCGAGCAAGCCCGTGTGCTCGACACCCGCGACGATCACGAACAGTCCGCCGAAGAAGAAGATCGTCACCCACTCCACTTCGCCGAAGATGTGATGAACCGATTCGGTCTGCTTTTCGGGGTGCTGTCCGGCATAGGCGAGCAGCATCAGAAGCGCTGCACCGCCCAGTGCCGTGGTGCCGGGGGCGATGCCCTGGCCGTGACCGAACACGAAGCCCAGGATCACGAGCGAGAGCACGAAGAGTGACTTCACGAGCAGCGGTACGTCGGTGATCGAATCGGCTTCGTTGAAGCGCATGATGCGTTCGCGCGAGCTTTCGGGAATGGCGTTGAGCTGCTTGCGGTAGATGAAGTAGAGAATCGTCGTCAGTACCACGAGGCAGAAAACCGAGATGGGCGCGAGGTTGACGAGGAAGTCGTTGAAGGAGAGCCCGGCAGCGGAGCCGATGATGATGTTCGGCGGGTCGCCGATCAGTGTGGCCGTTCCGCCGACGTTGGAGGCGAGTATCTCGGCCATGAAATAGGGGTAGACGGGTGTTTCGAGCGCGTCGGTGATCAGCAGGGTGATCGGCGCGATCAGCAGCACCGTGGTGACGTTGTCGAGCATGGCCGAGAACACGGCGGTCACGAGGGTCAGCATGATGAGTATGCCGGTCGGGTGTGCGTTGACCCATTTTGCAGCCTTGATGGCGACGTACTGGAACAGTCCCGATTTCGAGGTGATGCCGACGATCACCATCATGCCGATCAGCAGGGCGAGGGTATTGGCGTCGATGCCATCCACCGCCTGTTGCTGGTTGATGATGCCGAAAATCACCATCAGCGACGCACCCAGCATGGCAAGGATGGCGCGGTTGAGCTTCTCGGTAATCAGCACCGCATAGACGAGCACGAGGATGACGCTCGCGACCCAGATGGGCTCGACCCCGATGAGATCGGGCAGGGAAAAGGCGGTGTCGTGGCTGTTTTCGATCTGGACGTTCATGAGTGGTCGGAGGAAGAGAGTCGAGTCTTGCGCGCAAGGGCTGTGCCGACTTGTTGCCCGATCGGCGCGTCAGAAGCACGGATGAGGCAAGCAGCAGATGAAATGTGGGCCGTCGACGTTACGGGCAATGCTGTTGTCGGTACGAAGTATCTCGTGTGAGGTCGGAGTCCACTGTGGTCGGGTCAGCCGAGCACGTTGGCGAGCAGCGAGTTCGGACTGACGCTGCCGACGAACTGCTGGTTGTCGGGATCCACGAGCATCAGGTGCCGTTTGAATTTGTAGATCATGAAGATGCCTTCCATGACCGGTGTGTCGGGCGCAGCCACGGGAATGTTGTCGGGGTTCGAGAGGTGATCGCTCACCTTTTCGTTCTTCAGGTGGTCGAGCTGGGCATGGAAGTCAGCGCGGGTCAGGCGCATGAACTGGAGGTGAGAAAGATGCAGGCGGCTGTTGTCGCGCACCATGTCGATGGTCACGGCGCGCGGCAGAATGAGCTTCAGCAGGGTAGGTGCGCTGAATACGCCAACGTAGCTGCCATCGTCATTGATCACGGGCAGGAATCGCGAACGCTTCTCTCGGATGATGCTGAACGCGGTGGCGATGTTTTCGTCGCGGTGGATGCGTAGCTGATGCTCGGGATCCACCATGACGTCTGCGCAGGTCAGGGGCCGATCCAGGTTCAAGTCGTTGTCTGACAAGGTCGTTCTCGGTGGGAGGCGAAACTCTGATTCTATTACACGCTTCGAGGAATGCAATTGCCGGCCAATCGTGACACTGCTGCTTTCCCGTCACGTTGGCTCACCGCTGACGAGTCGTCGATGGGGTTGACACCACCGTGACGTCACATCACGTCGTCACCGGTTCTGCCATGTGCGTCATGGAATCGAGAGTCCCGGATCGTCTCGCCTCTGCTGTTGCTTGACCACCTGGGGTGGCGTTGATAATCTGCGTCATTCACCTCTGGCCTCGACGTCATGTTCGACACTCTTCCCGCCTGGTTTCCACCCTTGCTCGCGGAACTGCTGAGCAACGGCGGTGTTGTCGTGGCGCTGCTGCTCGTCATGGCCGTGCTGGTCATCGTGATCTTTCTGCTGAAACTGTGGCAACTGCGCAGGAGTGGGGTTCTGGGTGGACGCGCGTTGCGTCGCGTGAACATGCTGCTCGATGGTGAAAGCACCTATTCGATACCACCGGAGGTTGCCGCGATGCCGGCGATGGACCTTGCCGGCAATCTGCTCGAACTCCTGCGTGCCAACCGGCTCTCGAGCGATGCACTGACCAGCGAAGCCTCGCGACAGTTGCAGCACTACCAGCGGCAGCTCATGCAGTACCTTCCCACCATGGAACTCATCGCCACGCTGGCACCCTCGCTCGGATTGCTTGGTACCGTGCTCGGCATGATCGAGGCTTTTCAGGCGATGGAAGCTGCCGGTCGGGACGTCGAGCCGGCGGTGCTCTCGGGTGGCATCTGGCAAGCGCTTCTGACCACTGCGGCGGGCCTTGCCGTGGCCATTCCCACCATCATCCTCGCCAACTGGTTGGGGCGTTGCGTCGACAGTCACCTCGCTGAACTGGATGATCGGCTGACGCGCCTGCTGAATTTCGTCGTTCCTGACGATGCAGCGGCAGGTGCCGGTGCCGAGGCCGTCGCCGCAGGCCCCATGGCCCTGCTTGCGCCGCTTGAAGAAGAAACCCTGCCCGAGGAGGATGCCTTCGACGACACCATCGAGTTCATTCCGCTGTCGCAGCAGGAACAGCAGCCCGACTGAGCCTTCTGTTTCTTCCGAGTCTTCTTTTTCTGTTCTGCAGCAATCGACGCGTCATGCTCGCCTGAGTGCTTGCGTGAGGAGGTCATGTCAGTGGGCTCACACCGATGACCAGAGGATGTGCCCACAGCAGCAGCAGAAAGAGCGCTACGCCAAGCGCCAGGCGTCGGATGTCGAGTGCAGCGCGTATCGCGCCGAGCGGTTGCGAGCGTGTTTCCACCCAGAGTGTTTCCCAGCTGTCTCCGAGTTCCCGTTTCCTGCGCCGATCGACGAGACGCCCACCGAGAGCGGAAAAGGCGGCGAAGGTGCCGAAGAGAATGACGTGCGCAAGGTCACCGTTGACGATCAGATGCGCCAGCGACCAGAGCGCTAGTGCAAGCAACAGCGGGTGGCGAGTCAGGCGCACGATTCCGGGGCGTTGAGGGGTGTAGAGCGCGTTGCGCGCACCACCGAACGAGAAAGGGTTCGGTGTGCCGATGGACACGGCAAGGATCAGACAGGCAAGGGCCATGATCGACAGTGTGGCGTGGCCTTGCCAGGGTGACCAGGCCCACAGCAGGACGAAAGGTGCACGGCCGGCAGCGACAATCAGCCAGGCGAGTATGGCCAGGGACAGAACGGAATAGACCACCTGAAAGCCTCGCTCTCCCAGCAGTCGGGTCAGCCGGGAGCGAACGGGTGGGCGCAGGGGCAGCGAGTGGGTCGCAAAGAAGGTAATGAATGCGAAGATGAATTCGAACCAGTCCATCATAATGGCTCATGCAGGGCGGGCGATTTGAGCGTTCGTCTGCGATCATATCGCGTACATGAATGAACCTCGACGCAAGGTGACTCGAATCCGGCGATTCCTCGGCTCGGTCGGCAAGCCGTTCTGGTTTGCACTCGGCGCCATCGCGCTTGCCCTCGGGGCAATCGGTGCGGTGCTGCCGGTTCTGCCGACCACGCCCTTCGTCATCCTTGCGGCATTCGCCTTTGCCAGAGGGTCGCCCCGCGTTGCGCGCTATCTGGAGCAGCATCGGGTGTTCGGGGCGATGATCCGTGACTGGCGCAACCACGGTGCCATTGCGGTTCGATACAAGGCCATCGCCATGGTAATGATGGCGGCTGCCCTGTTGCTCAGTATCGTGATGGGGCTTTCAGGCCGTGTCATTGTCGTGCAGGCGGTGGTCATCAGTGTTGCTGCGGCCTTCATCCTCACGCGGCCTTCTGTCTGAAGGGATTGCGACGACATCGACCAGGCCGACAGCGAGAGCCAGCGTGCCTTGCCCGGCACCAGCCTGGCAAGCGCCGTTGCCGTGTCGGGTGCCGCGCTGCCGGACGAACCCGTGTACGGCCCTGGCGGCGAACGCCTGACCGGCGACGACGACATGCAGCGCGTGGTCAACGATCAGGCGGGGTATCCACCCGCGCACAGCGCCTCGCTGATGCACTGATGGTGATGGCCGATGCCTGGACGGAGTCACTCGGGGCGCAGCGCATTGGGGATCGCTATCAGGTCATGCTCGACGTCGATGCCGAACTCCTGCCGGAGTCGGAGTTGGAACCGGAGTTGGAGCGGCAGACGCTGGATCGCCCCGACGAAAACGGTTCCGGCGAAAACGGTTCACGTGAACCGTCAAAGGCCGGTTTCCGTGATTCGCGTCACGCTTCCGAGCCGAAAAACGGTTCACGTGAACCGCAAAGTGCCTGTTTCTGTGAACACGGTCACACTGCAGACGTCAGTCACGAAACCTAGCTCTCGCCCGGCGGGTGCTGTTCGCGGCCAATGCGGATGACGAGCGTCGACGGTTCAGGGTGACGGGGCCGGATGGGTGGCCGCTGCCGGTGTGAGGGGCCGGTTGAGTAGAGGAGGTCGCCCTCACGTATGTTGAAGTTGGTTGACAAGCCTGATCGGAACCCTCATACTCCGACGGCTTGATGGTGGCAGCGCGTGCGTGTGTGCCGCTCTACTCCGGGTTCGTTTCGGAGTTCCCAGGTTCTTCCCGGATCTATCCAAAGGCTTTTCCCGCCCGATCAGTCGGGTGGTCAAGACTCTATACCCTATGGCAACAATCAACCAGCTGGTCCGCAAGCCGCGCAGGCGCAAGGCGGAAAAATCCAATGTACCGGCGCTCGAGGCCTGTCCGCAGAAGCGCGGTGTGTGCACGCGCGTCTATACCACCACACCGAAGAAGCCGAACTCGGCCATGCGCAAGGTCGCCCGCGTGCGCCTGACCAACGGTCACGAAGTCAGCTCCTACATCGGTGGCGAAGGCCACAATCTGCAGGAGCACTCGGTGGTGCTGATCCGCGGCGGTCGAGTCAAGGACCTGCCGGGTGTGCGCTACCACACGGTGCGCGGTGCGCTGGATACCCAGGGTGTCGAATCTCGTCGTCAGGGCCGTTCCAAGTACGGCGCCAAGCGTCCCAAGGGTTGAGGTTGGTAGAGAGACATGTCACGTAGAGCTCAAGCGCCGAAGCGCGAAATTCTCCCCGATCCCAAGTACGGCAGTGTCCGTCTGGCGAAATTCATCAACATTCTCATGCTCGACGGCAAGAAGGCCGTGGCCGAGCGTGTCATCTACGGCGCCCTCGATGTCATCGAGGGGAAGGGTGCCGGCGATTCCATCGAGGTGCTGGAAACCGCACTCGAGAACGTCAGCCCTGCCGTGGAAGTCAAGTCCCGTCGTGTCGGTGGTGCCACCTACCAGGTGCCGGTCGAAGTGCGCCCCGTGCGCCGCAACGCGCTTGCCATGCGCTGGATCATCGAAGCGGCGCGCAAGCGTGGCGAAAAGAACATGATGCTCAAGCTTGCCGGTGAACTGAGCGACGCTGCCGAGAAGCGCGGCGCCGCGGTCAAGAAGCGCGACGACGTGCATCGCATGGCCGAAGCCAACAAGGCCTTTTCGCACTATCGCTGGTAAGGCGATGCGAGCGGGCGCGATGCCCGTCACCCGATTCTGCAACGCCCGGCCCTTGTGGTCGGGCGTTGTCGTATGGTGACGGCGAACGACGAAACCGCCTGCCCTCGAGATCGTCCCCGGGCTCGTTGCCTGCGTGCGACATCAAGCGATTCGTGGCTCATGTGGTGCACGTGTATTGACATCGTGAGATGGCCTCGTCATGCTTCGTAGGTTTACTCTTGCCCAAGGACTACCCACAGTGGCACGCACCACGCCCATCTCGCTCTATCGCAACGTCGGCATCATGGCTCATATCGATGCCGGCAAGACCACGACGACCGAGCGCATCCTCTACTACACCGGCGTCTCGCACAAGATCGGCGAAGTACACCACGGCTCGGCCGCGATGGACTGGATGGCGCAGGAACAGGAACGCGGCATCACCATTACCTCCGCCGCCACCACCTGTTTCTGGAAGGGCATGGCGGGCGACAGGAAGCAGCATCGCATCAACATCATCGACACTCCCGGGCACGTTGACTTCACCATCGAGGTGGAGCGCTCGCTCAGGGTGCTCGACGGCGCCGTGGCGGTGTTCGACTCCGTCGGTGGCGTGGAGCCACAGTCCGAAACCGTCTGGCGTCAGGCCAACAAGTATCATGTGCCGCGCATCGCCTTCGTCAACAAGATGGATCGGGTCGGGGCCGATTTCTTCCGCTGTGTCGAACAGATGACGTCGAAGCTCGGCGCCCGTCCGGTGCCGGTGCAGTTGCCGATCGGGGGCGAGGAAGACTTCGCGGGTGTGGTGGACCTCTTGAAGATGCGCGCCATCCGCTGGAAGGATGACGACCAGGGCATGAGCTGGACCAGCGAAGACATTCCCGCCGAACTCGCCGACGAAGCAGCACTGTACCGGGAAGCGCTCATGGAGGCCGCGGCCGAGGGCGACGATGCGCTCATGGACAAGTACCTCGAGTCGGAAGAACTCGACGAAGCCGAGATCGTTGCCGGGCTCCGGAAACTCACACTCGCCAACAAGGGCGTGCCGGTGCTGTGTGGCTCGGCCTTCAAGAACAAGGGCGTTCAGCCGCTCCTCGACGCCATCATCGACTATCTGCCCGCACCGGATGACGTCATGGCCGTACACGGCGTTCTTCCCGATGGCGAAGAGGCCACGCGTCCGGCCAGTGATGACGAACCCTTCGCGGCACTCGTGTTCAAGATTGCCAATGACACGCACGTTGGTTCGCTCGCCTTCCTGCGAGTCTACTCGGGCGTGATCCAGAGCGGTGACATGGTCTACAATCCGATCAAGGGCAAGCGCGAGCGCATCGGGCGGCTGCTGCAGATGCACGCCAACAACCGCGAGGAAATCAAGGAAGTGCGCGCCGGCGACATCGCCGCGGCCGTGGGTCTCAAGGAAGTGACAACGGGGGACACCCTTTGCGATCAGAAGCACGAGATCCTGCTCGAGCGCATGGAATTCCCCGAGCCCGTGATCTCGGTGGCAGTGGAACCGCGAACGCTGGCCGATCAGGACAAGATGGCCACCGCGCTCGGTCGCCTGGCGCGCGAAGACCCTTCCTTCCGCGTCAGCACCGACGAAGAGTCGGGCCAGACCATCATCAGCGGCATGGGTGAATTGCATCTCGACATCATCGTCGATCGCCTCAAGCGTGAATTCAACGTCGAGGCGAATGTCGGCAAACCTCAGGTTTCCTATCGCGAAACCATCACCGTCGCCAACGAGGCCGAAGGGAAGTTCGTGCGCCAGACCGGCGGTTCAGGTCAGTACGGGCACGTCTGGCTTAGGCTCGAACCTCAGGAGCGCGGTACGGGCAACGTGTTCGAGAGCGAGATCGCCGGCGGCTCGGTGCCGAAGGAGTTCATCCCGGCGGTGGAGAGGGGCGTGGTCGAGGCGATGGCCAACGGTACGCTTGGCGGCTTCCCGATGGTGGATGTCAAGGTCACGCTCTATGACGGCTCCTATCACGAAGTGGACTCGAACGAAATGGCCTTTCGCATCGCGGGCTCGATGGGTCTCAGGAACGGCGCCAGCAACGGCCAGCCCGTGTTGCTCGAGCCGGTCATGAAGGTGGAAGTGGTGACGCCCGAGGAATACATGGGTGACGTCATGGGCGATCTCAACCGTCGTCGCGGCACCTTGCAGGGCATGGAAGACCAGCCTGGTGGCGTCAAGGTGGTGCGTGCCGACGTACCGCTGGCCGAGATGTTCGGCTATTCCACCGATCTCCGTTCTGCCACACAGGGGCGAGCGGTGTACTCGATGGAGTTCTCGAGCTACGAAACGCCGCCACAGAACGTCGTCAATCAGGTGCTGGGATAGCTCCCGACACCGACGACTGACGGGCGGGTTCGGGTGCGTTTGAAAAGGCCACATCCGTACGAATGTCGAAAAACACGTCCGCAGCATGACTTGACAAACGTACCTTTCTGTGCGTTCATCACGCGCTGGCTCGGACACCATAGGAACCTCTTGCATGTCTCATCGGCTCGGCTCGTACCAGTTTCTGTCACTTCCGGTAGTACTGTTTTCCCTGTCAATGCTGCTTGCCGGCCCTGCCGCCAGCAAGGAGACACAATCGTTCAGCTCCAATACCTGGCATCAGGTCGTGGTGCCGCGCGATACGGTGAACATCACCTTTGGCGATCTGTTCCACGGACTGCCTGAATCCGAGTACGGCGGTGTTACACCACAGGCGATGTGGGTCGTGTTCGAACTGGACCAGGGCAACTACCGTGTGCCGGCATACGATGAAGTCGTGCCGAACGGGGAATCGTTCTGGTTCGTGCACAACTACGGTGAAGACTATGTGCTTGACTTGCAGAACCCTTCGCTCATGGCGCGTACCGAGGGTGAGGGCCTGGTCGATCATCAGGGTGTGCCGGGGCTGCAAGGATGCAACACGAGCCGATGTTTCGAGGTGCCTCTGGATGTCAGCGAGGGTATCGGTCAATTCTCGATGCGCGGTACACCCCATTCCCGTTCAATAACGCTGGGTGATCTGCGCATCGTCGTCGATGACACACCCTGTGAGGGGGGGTGCACGCTGGCCGAAGCCGCGAACAATGGATTCGCGGCCGGCACGCTGTTTGTCTACAACGGGGGCTACCAGTCACTGACGGATCCGGATTTGCAGATCGACCCGTTTCAGGGTTACACGCTGGCCATCGATCCTGCCGCCTTCAACGGCAATCCACGCCTGCAGATTCCGATCCACACCGCGTCGCCGTCGGCTCCCTGCGGTGCTGACACCGGCCCGATGCGTGAAAGCTTCGTGCAGCTGATCAACGAAGTGCGCTCCAGCGGTCGCTACTGTGGGCCGGAGTTTTTTCAGGCGACAACACCGGTTGTCTGGAATGAGCAACTGTTCAATGCAGCTCTCGGGCACTCGAACGACATGGCAACCAACAATTTTTTCAGTCACACCGGTTCCGATGGTCTCTCGCTGGCCGATCGGGCGACCAATGCCGGCTACCCCTTTCGGATAGTGGGCGAGAACATTGCGGCCGGTCAGTACACGACAGCGGAAGCCGTGGATAGCTGGGTGAACAGTTCTGGCCATTGCCGGAACCTCATGAACCCTGCATTCACGGAAGTGGCACTCGCCTGCGTCGAGAATCCGGGCAGTGACTATCAGCGTTACTGGACCAACGTACTGGGTGACCGGTTCCGAGGCGAATCCCGAGTCGGGAACGTTCCGATCACGAGGGCGATGCCGTGATTGACGTCGGTGCACCATGCGCCCGCCGGCAACCGCATTCGCCTGATGATCACCTTTCAGGCTTCTGAGGTTGTCGTTGCCCTGTGCCAGGCTACCAGCGCCCGGCGTACCGTATCCGGTGAGAGGAATTCCTGCTCGAGCCGCCCGCGCTCACTTGAAACAAGCTCGGCATACAGCTCACGTTCCTGTTCCGCGAGACCGGAGGGCGGCAGATCCGAAGCAATTACGGGCTCGGCTACCGCGTTCCCCGTGCCGTGCTGCTCGAATGTGGCCTTGTCCATGAGCAAGGCCGTCAGTGCCGGGCACAGCTCGCGCGCACGCGCCAGCATGGTCAGGCCCCAGGTGTCGATGTCTCCCCAGTAGCCCACCTGTTTCCCGGCCAGCCAACCTGACGACAGCCAGTCGAGGTCCAGCCCTGCGCCGAGGATGGCGATGGTGTTCCCGAGTGGAGGCAGGAGATGCAGGCATTGGCGGTTTTCGACCACGAGGATGTGGGTGCCGGGCATCGCACTGACGGCCAGTGTCGCCAGTTCCCGGGTGCGGACTTGCTGTTGTGCGAAGGGCAGGACACCGGGCCGCAGCGGTGCGACGAGCAACCAGTGATCCCCATCGGGTGCGGCGCCCAGAAAGTGGTGCAGACCCTGCTCCGTCGCCTCCCCGTCGAAGCGGGCATCGAGCAGACGAATGAGCAGCTGGCGGTTGCGTTCGAAGAACTTGGTATCGATGCCATGACCGGCGAGCAGCCGGAGCGGCCGCCCCTGCGCTTCGCCGGGCCCGAGCCGTTCGGCCAGCCGGATGGCTGAGACGAGTTCTTCCTGCGAGCGATTCTGCAGCAGGCGCAATCGGCTGATGATTGTCGCATGAAGCTCCGGTTCTGATTGCATGATCAGCACTTCGAGCAGGGCGAAATCTCGATCCATCTGCCGATCGTCTGCACCGCGAATCCAGTCTGACGGTCGCTCGAATACCCAGTGCGTGGGCATGCGGATCGCCTCGGCGCTTGCGCGATAGTTGATCTCCTGCCAGGTGACCGAGCCGACACGGATGCTCTGCCAGCGTGTCGCGTGCTCGCGCATCTCCGCAGGTCTTGTCTGCAGATCGGATGCCGTCGGTTTGCCGATCGGGTAACGCCTGGGCCAGGCGTCGCTCTCGGTCAGCATGGCGAGACGGAACGCGTTCTGCTGCCATTGACGTCTGAGGCGGTGCCTGATGTCGTCCGGTGATTTCACGAGCTGGTGCCATGACCGGGCAGGTCTGCCGGCGCGATCCTGTCCTTGTTGCCGGGCAACCTGGCGTCGACGGGCGAGTGGACATGAACGGGCGAGCCAGCTCGCGCTGGTGTGGGGCCGACGGCAGCCCGACGTTCTTCCTCCAGCGCCTCCCAGCTCATCGATACGAGCGTCGAGGCGAGGCCAAGTCGGTGCACGATGATGGCCGAGCGAGTGTGGTTTCGCAGCAGGCGCATTTCCTTGTTCGGTGTGACGAACACCGCGTGCAGGCCGAATTCCCGGAGCGCGGCGATGATGCGACCGGCCACCACCTGCGAACTCCGCGAGAACGCTTCGTCGAGCACGATGGTGCCGAAGAGCGGGAGGCTGCTGCCAGCAGGGCAGAGGGCGTAGCTCAGTGAGGCAGTCAGCACGTAGGAGGCGATGATCTCCTTCTCACCGCCACTGCCCCCCTGGGAACTGGTGCGCTTCTCGATGAGGGTGTCGTCGTCACGATCCATCACCCAGACCGCGAACTCGAGCCGGTAGCGCGGGTCGAGCAAGGCGCGGGCACCGACCGTACGGCGACGTTCGACGGCATCGCGTAGCAGCACGACGAGATGTCGCAGTGCCCGGTACTGGCTCTCGCCGTCGTCGTCCTTGAAGCGCGCAGCATTCAATTCCTTCTGTGCGCGCTGCAGCGTGCGCAGGCTCTCGTGCACGACCTTGCTGGAAACGAGCTTGAGGTAGCGATCACGCTGGAAATCCACGCGCTTGAGCGTCCCGTTGAGATCCTCGATTCGCTCCTCGATCATCGAGACTTCATTGTCGATGTAGCTCAGGAGCTGGGTGACGCCTTCGTCGGAAGACTGGTTGAGGTACTGGAGAAATCGCCGGCGTTTCTCGGGCAGGGCCTCTTCTTCGAGCACGCGCAGCCGCTCGAGATAGGCCGGCACGTCCTCAAGTTCCCGCCCGACTTCCGACAGCGCGCCGCGATCCACACCTTTCGCATCCGACATGCGTTTGGAGAGTTGCGCCATGACCTCGGCCTGCTGCGCGTTGAGCGTGTCGATTCCCGACTGCACGGCCTGGGCCTGGTCGCGTTCGATGGCGGCGATGTTCGCGAGGGTACGCTCATCGACGGGCGTGAAGTGCGTTTCGGCCAGGCTGCGTTGTTCGTCCTCCAGCCCGTCCCGCGCTCGCTCGCGGGCGGAGGCGAGTTCATTCCCGGCCTGCTCGACGCCCTGTTCGAGGCGCATGACCGCCTTTTCTGCCCTGGTCAGCTCCGCTTCCAGGCACTCATGCTCGGCCTTCGCCGCTTCCCATCGGCGTTTCAGACGCGCCGTATCGGAATCGGGGTCGACAAGCGTGGCCAGTTGCTGCCGAAGGTCCTCAAGCAAGCGCTTGACGCTGCCGACATCGATACGGTCGAATCGCACTTCGAGGAGGCGCCCGAGCAACACCTGCTGCTGTTGCAGTTGCTGCAGCGCGAGGCGAGCCTTGCGTGCCAGTTCGGCCTTCTGCGCGAGTTCGGCTGTCGCTTCGGTCACCGCCTGTTCAAGCCAGGCCAGACGATCCCGGTTGTCGAAGCCGGTCATCCAGTCTGCGTCGAGACGCTTCTGGTCCTGCTTTTCGAACTGCTGCGTCTGACCGGACATGAGCCCTTCCACGGTCATTGCGTGAGGTGTTTCGCGGAGGACTTCGGGGCTGTCGACGCAATGGCGGTTGATGCCGGCGAGCAGTGACTTCAGTGCGTCGCGGGCGGGATGCTTGCGGAAATCGAGCTTGCGGGTGAAACCGTCGTCGAAGAAGGTCGTGCCACGCGCTGGTTCCCTCGCTTCGAAGAGTCTGACGTGGAGGCGATTGTCGCGGCTGTTCACCCAGCGAAGGGCGGCATCGATCTGTTCAGGCGGTACCAGGATACGCAGGCGGTGCGAGCCGATGGCGCGCTCGATCGCACCGCGCCAGGGCTGCTCGCCGTCCTTTACCTGCACGAGTTCGGCGACGAAGGGCAGGGTGGTTTCGTCAAGGCCGAGCGCATCGGCGAGGGTCGCGCGGAATGCGGTGAAGGCAGGTGGCAGGTTCGAGTCCGGCCGCTTCCGGACTTCGTCGAGGTCGCGTGAGAGTTCCGCGAGTCGCTGCTCGGCATCGCGTTCATCATTGCGGTGATCGAGCGCTTGCTGGTCGGCCGTTTCCAGTGTTCGTTCGAGGGCGTCCAGTCGTTCGCGGGCGATACGCTGGTTGTGCTCGAGTGTGTCGGCATCGAGTTTTTCGGCGTCGAATGTAACGGCATCGAAACCGGCGGTAGTGGAAGTTCCGATGTCCGCGCGGGCAGGATTCTTGTACGGCATGGCTGCAGCTGAGCCGTCGGCCGCGGCGTCGGTGGCAGCATGCCCGCGGGCCGACACGGCAGTGTTGAGTGCGGTGACAACCTTGCGGTATTCGCCGGCCTGTTCCTCACGCTGGCTGCGCAGGTGCTGCTGGTCGCGGATGCGGTTTTCGAGTTGCACGACGTTGGTGCCACCCGCACCGAGCCACGCTTCGCGATGGGTATCGGTGATCTCGCGCTGTCGCTCGTGTGCGATTCTGGCCGCGTTCGCGTTCTG
The DNA here is from genome assembly GCA_002746645.1 of Gammaproteobacteria bacterium. Classification (GTDB taxonomy): domain Bacteria; phylum Pseudomonadota; class Gammaproteobacteria; order Granulosicoccales; family Granulosicoccaceae; genus Granulosicoccus. Next base: position 39,179 of record PDPU01000043.1, read on the forward strand.
TCTTGCGGTATCGAGTTCGCGTGTCCGGTCGTCGAGCGCGGACTGCCAGAGGGCTGCGGCCTGCTCGGCGTACCAGAGCGGCAGGATGCGCCGGAGCGTGAACTGCCGTTCGAGCTTTGCCGAGACCTTCTCGAAATCCTGCCAGCTTTTCCTGACGGGCAGGAGTTTCCGTTGCTGTTCACGGGCGATCTCGAGCTCTTCGCGGATGTCGCTGAGGTCGTCGAAGCTGTTCGCGACTTCCAGCGCGCGTTCGAAGGCCGAGTGGTCATCGAGCACGAGTTCGCGGAAGATCTCGTCGATGCTGTTGAGTTGCTTGAGTCCGGCGGCACGGTTGAGCAGGGTGAAGGCGTTTTCACCCACATCGAAACGATCCCTGAGCCTTGCGAGATAGGCCTTCTTGCTCGGGTAGGTCCAGATGCCGCTCTCCTGCTTGTTCATCTGCCGGAGTGCGCGCATGCCACCCGCGTGGTGGATCTGCAGCCAGTGGTCGAGCGTCTGTTCCGGGTCATCGGCGTACAGCCAGAGCTTCTTCATGTCGGCTGCCGATGCACCACTCCCGTCGAACCACAGTACCGCACCGATGCGCAGGCTGTGCTCGGCGTTGCCGAAACGTGCCGCGATGCCGGTCACGGTACGACCCTTGCGCACGATGTGGCTCTGCTCGCTGCCCCCATCCCCCTGGCCGGAGACGCCGCGCACGTAGGAGCCGAGGTCACGGTCGCTTTCGTGGCCGCCGGTGGAAGCGAGATTGTAGCGGGGGTTCGCGCAGAGGAGCGTCATCAGCGCATCGATCAGCGTGGTCTTGCCGCTGCCGGTCGCGCCCACGATGGCCGTGCCCTCGGGGTCGATGTCGGCCGTGTGCCGACCGTTGAAACCACCCCAGTTGTAGACCTCGATGTGCGTCAGGACGAGCGGGTCCGCGAGGGCGGCGAAACTGGCCTGCACGTTCATTTGCTGCTTGCCTCGGTGGCGCGGGTCGTGCCGTTCGCCGCAGCCGTTTCGCCCTGGCGCCGCTGCCGCAACCACTCAAGCAGGTGCTGCAGGTTCTCGGGGCTCGCGAGGTGCGCGATGATCGGGCGGATGGTCACGCGCTCGTGGCTGTCCGGTTCGGAGACAAGCCCGTGGGTCTTGAGCTGGTCAAGCAGCGTCAGCATGCGTGTGCGCTCCTTCGCCTCGCTCCCCGAATCCCCGATGTAGATCTGAAACTCGGGAATGAGTTCGTCCACCGCGACGCGTGCCTCGTCGGCACCCACGCCTGCTTCCTGCTCGTGCGCCACGAAATGCTGGCGCAGGATCGCGACCAGCAGCGACTGTTCGAGCGTGAGCCGCTGGCGACGGACGAGCGGGTGGGACCAGTCATCGGGGTCGGCCTCCTCAACAGACGATTCCGCGAGTTCCGCAAGGTCCTGGCGTACGGTGACAAAGGCGAGACCGCGGATGTCGTCGATGCTGAGGTCGAGATCGAGTGGTTCGAGGATGGCTGCCAGGCTGCGCCGCTCATGTTGCAGCACGCGATAGAGGTTCGGCTTGCGCGCAGCCTCGATGAGCCCGTGGCGGATGAGGTCTTTCGCGACCTCGCGCACCTTCCGTGGCGTGCGGGGCTCTTCCGTGGCCATTGGCTCCGGCTGCTCGTTGTCGCTCGTCGCGTCCAGAGCGGCGGTGTCACGCGCGCTGGTTGCAGTGGTTTCCGGTATGTGCGCCGTTCCGGTCAGTTCGTCAAAGGGGCCGGGCATGCCATGTCTCGATGGTTCTGTGCAAGGTAGCGAGCCCGTTGCGGAAGCAGGGGCAGTCGAGGTCCGAAGGCTCGGTTGGTTACGGAGGCACTCAGATCTCCCACTCGACCGATTCCACCGAGGGTGCGTCGAGCCGTGTCAGTGGCAGGGTGAAGCGCCATTGTCGCGCGTCATCGTCGGTGATGTCGACCGTTTCGGTGGCGTTCGTCACGATATCGATACCCGCTTCACGTGCCATCGTGATCCAGAGTGCAAAGGTTTCGAGGTCGTGACTCGGTGTCGGTGGCAGCGCCTGTGCGAGTTCGGCGAGTGAGAGAGGGCGCTCTTCGGCCTTGAGCACTGCCAGTGTCTCGGCAATCAGCGCTTCGCGGTCGAGCCCGTCGAAATCTGTCCAGAAGTCTTCGCCCAGAGTGGCGGCATCCGTGTTCGCGGCGGCCAGATCGAGTTCGGCAGCCGTTTCCTCGTCGAGCGACTTGTAGCGGAGCCGCTCGATGAGCGGGAGCCCCGTGAGCGGGATGGCGACGGGCGGTAACGGTGCCGGCGTTCGTCGGGTGGCGGCGCGCTGCCAGTCGAGCTGCAGCATCTCCTGAAAGATGTCGGACAGGAGTTGCCCGACGCGGTGGTGCTCGGCGGCGAGGCCGGTCTTGAGAAACCCCTTCACGTCACGCTCGCTGCGCGCGCGCGCCTGGAAGACCACTTCCGATTCCTTGACAAGCCTCGCGACAAGGAAGCGGAGATCGTTCTGCTGTGACGCCGTGAGTGCGCGTTCGCTGACCGCGTGTGCCAGGATTTCCCGGAGTCGCGCACGCATGAAGTCGAGATCGGTGGACTGGCGCAGCTGCGCCTGGAAGTTCTCGAACACGCGTCCTTCGGCGGTGTCGAGAAGCGCCTCGTGACCGTCGAGCAGCTGATCGACGATGTTGCCGCGGTGCTGCTGCTCGTTGATGATGTTCTGCCTGAGCGACTTGTCGGCCTCGCGCCAGGAATCCTCGACGCGCCGGAAGTCCGCACGCAGTCCGGTGGCCAGGGTGTAGATCTCGCGGATGCGCTCGATGGCTTCCGCGGCATCGAGAACTGGCACGTCTCCCGTTTCGGCGGCGGCGAGTTCCCGTTGCAGTTCGGCAATGCGCCTCTCGAGGCTCGCGATACGCTGCCCGGCGTCCGGATTGAGGCCGGATTCAAGCCGCTCGATTTCGCGTTGCACCACGGAAAGTCGCGATGCGGTCGAGGTCATGATGCGGTTGTCGAGTCCTTCGACGAAGGCGATGGCGGACTGCAGTGCATCGGTCGCGTAGATGCGTCCGCCACGCTCGATGATCAATGCACGGCGAATCCACTCGCGCAGCTCGCGACCGGCAAGTTGCGGCAGGCGTGCGGGGTCGAGGTCGTACTGCTCATCGTTGGCGTGCGGGGCGAGCATGTCCGCGAGAGCATGCAGGGCATCGTCCATCAGGACGCCATCGTGCGCGTCCTCGAACAGCGAATGCAGACAGGCGATGACGATGGGCGCACGGCGCGACGCGAGCAGGCGCCAGGCCGGGTTCTGTGCGCGGGCGGTGATGTACTGGTGAGTTCGGGTAAGGGTCATGTGCGCTCAGGATTGCATTACCCTGCTTCGTAGATCAACCACCAGATGTGAGGTGATTCCTGCAGGTCGCGAATGCCCAGCAAGGTCTCCCCGACCCAGTATTCTCGAAAACTGTCGGAGGAAGCTCCATCAAGGGTGCATTCCGACAAGACGCGCTCGTGAAGATCGATTCTCTTGTCGAGTGCTGGCAGCATGTGGACGGTCGGGCGGCTTGGACTCTGTTGGTAGAACGTGTCGATGACTGCCAGCTGCTCGAGGTAGGTCGTGAAGTCAGCCGTCGGTCCCCCCGGGAATGTTCCGTTTTCGGTGAGGTTGAAATCATAGGACGGGTGAGCGTCGGCGCACACGATAACGTAGCCGTCGTCACGATCATGATCGATATCCAGACCACGTGCCTTCGGGGGGTAAAAGAACATCGTTCGATCGTGCATGAGGCCCAGCAACGCGCCGTCTGCGCCCATGGGGATGATCAAGCCGGCATATTGCGCGTGGAAATCCAGCCATGCAGGAGGCGTCGGGAAATCGAGTTTACCGAGCGCATCCTGAACGCGCTCGAGCGGTACCGGGTCAATACGATCAAGGCCGTCGATCCAGCGTTGGGCGCGTGCGGTGAGCGGCTGCATACCGTTCGTGCTCAACGAACGGCGCTCCACTTGAATCCGTTGGTGAAGCCGTCAGATGATGCCGGGCTGACCGGCGTGAACATGGATCGATCTTCCCATCCGGATGCCAATACACTGTCGAAGTCATTGGGTGAAATTGTTTTCACGAGGTCGAGTCTACCACCCGAACAACGAGCCAATGCCAGCTTTCACGCTCTCGACACCGTTTGATACCGAGTCGATGGTGATGTGGGCTGACGGGGTGGCAACGAAACAGCCGTAACCGTCCACGAACTCGTCATTGAAGTCGACCCCGTACAGTTCCGTGCCGAACCATGAACAAGACACACCCTGACAAGACACATCCTTATGAATGGGCCACTTCCGGCCCGCCGCTCGGTATCTGGCGAACGGCTCTCGGCACCGCAGGAACCGTGATGGGTGAGTCCATCATCTTCAACAACGACGGAACGGGCAGGCTGGATACCTGCAGCGCCATGCGTGGCGGCGAGAGCTTTGAACTCGTCTGGCGCCACGTGGCCGAAGGCCACCTGCAGATCATCTGTCTCGAAACGGGCGAAACCGGAGACGACATCACTGACGACATGTGGGAAACGGTGTTCTACATGGCCGACTGGCGGGCGAGCGACCTGCACCCGCGGGAACCGATACTGAGGAACCGCTCAAGAGAGGAGTTCTGGCATTTGTCCGGGCCGATTCAGCTTGTCGGACGAGCGGAAGACCGAAGCACCTGAGTCCGACTCTGGCCCCCTGCGGAAACATTGCCATCAACCGGCGGGATGGTTTACGGTGGTCAGACACTGATCGCCGCTCGCTGGAATGAGCAGGCGATTCCGTGGAAATCTCATTCCGGATGTTTCAGGCAAGGAGGCCTGCACGCATGGACCGTTCCAACGTCATACCGGCAGGGTCAGCTACACTTTCCGATTCGCCCCTGTCATCGGCTGCCGGGGTTTCAACCATCGTCGACCCGGTAATGAAAGACCTCAGTGGAACAGATCAGCTCAGTCGATTGGTGATTCGCGGTTACCGCTCGATTGCCGAGTGCGACCTGCCAATGAGTCGGCTCAATGTGCTGATAGGCGCCAACGGAGCCGGAAAGTCGAACCTCATCAGCTTCTTCGAATTGATTGCCGACGTCGTCGCCCAGCGGCTCCAGTACCGCATTGCAAAATCCGGAGGGCCTGATGCCATCCTGCATTTCGGCCGCAAGATGTCGCCGACGCTCTCGGCAGCACTGTATTTCGGGTACAACGGTTACAAGTTCACACTGGAGCCGACCAACGACAATCGCATGATGTTCGCGGATGAGTGTCTGTGGTGGAACGTCGCCGGCGATCATCCCGTGGGTTCTGGGCACTTTGAATCCAGAGCGCATGAGGATGAATCCAGAATCAAGGATTTCGTGTTGCCTGTCATGGCGAGCTGGCGTGTCTACCACTTCCATGACACCGGTGAGAGCGCTGTGGTCAAGCAGATGCAACGGGTCGCGGACAACGCCTACCTGCGAAGGGATGGCAGAAATCTCGCTGCCTTTCTGCTGAAGCTGAAGCGACGGCATCAAGCGCATTACAAGCGGATCGTCGCTACCGTCCGGCTGGTGGCTCCGTTCTTCGGCGATTTTCGGCTCGTTCCGTCGGACGGCAACAATGACGTTATCGAACTCGGTTGGACCGAGCGACATGCAGACACGCCGTTCAAGGCAGCAGATCTCTCTGATGGCACGCTGAGATTTCTGCAACTCGCCACTGTACTCCTGCAGCCGGATGAGTTGATGCCCAACGCGATCATCATCGATGAGCCGGAGCTCGGGTTGCACCCCTATGCAATCAATGTGCTGGCGGATCTGGTCAGGCGCGCAAGTACGCGGCACCAGATCATCCTCTCCACCCAGTCGGTTGAGTTGGTGAGTCAGTTCGATCCGGAAGACCTTGTGGTGGTCGACAAGAAGGGCAACAGCTCTGAATTCACGCGCTTGAACGATGAAGACTACAAGGACTGGCTTGCTGACTACACATTGGGCGAGCGCGTCAGATACCCCGAAGACATCAACGACGATCCGAGTACGGCTCCATCGAAACGCATTCGCCACGCCGTCCCGGGCTATCAGAAAACACTGCACGGGCCGCTGATTGCAGGCGCAATCGGCATCGACCGAATACGAAGTGCCTGCCCTCATTTCCGGGCGTGGATCGAACGGCTCACCCTGGTCTGAGTCGTTACGCCTGTTCTTCAGTACGATTGCCGGGATTGAGCTCACATCGTGTCTACCTGGGCGTGATCCGGAGTAGCGACGATGAACATGACGTGACGGCAATGAACCCGGTGTTGTACGATCATCGCAGCCATGGTGAGGTTGGCGGGTTCTGCATGCAGGGCCACATGGCTCGGCGAACAGCTACGTGTGAATACGTCATGTTCTCGCCGTGATGCTGCCGGTGAGCCGCGGCTGTTGCTGCGATCCGTTCCGATGCCTGCACACGGGATGTCGGAGTGCTCACCGGGAAAGGATCAACGGCCGTTGTCCGAAAATCGGACAATCATTGTTCCGGCACTTTGCTAGTGTGGCAATTTCAACGAACTGCCGCGCGCTTGTCGCCTCACTCTCGGCACCGTGGCCCCTCTCCAAGGAGTAGTGCAAGGTAAAGATGCCGCACCGTCTGGACAAGACCGATTGGGAAGAGTTTCTGGCGATGGGCCGTGTCCCACCGCAGATTCGCGATTGCGTCTTGCGCAGCTGGCAGCGTTCCGCCCAATACCCTGTCCTGGAGCGCAAGCGCGCACCGATACTGGACGAAGAGGAACTGCGCACTCAGCGGGCATTGTCGAAACGTCTGCGCATGGGAGCGAGAAGGGCATTGAGCAAGGCCGCAAGGCTTCTGGATGACACGGGCAACATCCTGATGCTGTGTGATCGCACCGGTGTCGTGATCGATGCCGTGGGCGATCGGGAAACGCTTGAGCGAGGACAGGAAAACCACCTCAATATCGGTGGCAACTGGTCCGAGTCAGCCATCGGTACCAATGCAATCGGCACTGCGTTGCACCTGCGTCGCTCGGTAGTGATTCGTGAGGCGGAGCATTTCTGCGAGGAAATGCAGCGCTGGAACTGTGCTGCAACCCCGGTGCGCGATCCGGGTTCGGATCTGGTTCTGGGCGTGGTGGACATTTCCTGGAGAAACGGCGACGTACACCGCAAGGCGGCTGCGCTTTCAGCAGCGTTGGCACTCCAGATCGAGGCCGAGTTGCGTTGCATGCAGGCACGAGAGCGTGAGCAGTTGCTGGAGCAGTTTCACGTCACGCAACTGCGACGTGGTACTGACCCGATACTGGTGATGGATCGTGCCGGAAGCCATGTCTTTGCCACGGATGACTTCGCCCGGTTGTGCGAGGATGACGATGCCCTGCAGTCCTTGCGCAGGCGTATTCCCGAGCTGATCGACCAGGCCCCCGATACCATCGAGGAAGCGCTGGCCGATTGCATGCCCGGCGCAGATCTGGAAGTGGTCGGAGCCACGGACGGCGCCATCGGGGTGATGCTCTCGCTGCGGTGCCGGCCAGCTCCGAAGACCGATCCCGATGCCGAACTTGCCCGGATCGGCAGGACCGGCAAGGCGATTTCGAGATTGTGCAATCAGGCGCAACGCCTTGCCGCGGTGAACATCCCGATACTCATCGAGGGCGAGACCGGCACCGGCAAGACCTTTCTGGCAAGAGCCATTCACCGCGCCGGCCCGGACGCCGATGCCCCCTTCGGTCTTGTCGATTGCGCCGAGCTGACGGAGGAACAGCTGCGTGACGACATCGCCTCGGGCCGCTTCGAGCGAAAGGGCATGCTGTGCCTCAACTCCCCCGGTGCCATGTGCATGGATCTGCAGAAGCTGCTGCTGGGCCTGGTGGAAAACGCCGGTGAAATGGGAGCACGGATAGTCGCTCTGTCCACACGCAATCTCTACGACGAGATGATCGAAGGCCGCTTCCGGGGTGATCTCTATTACCGGATCGCCGGGGCGCGGCTCAGCATCCCGCCCCTGCGTGAGCGCCGTGACGAGATCGAGCCGCTCCTGCACGAGATGATCCGCCGCCACGCCAGTGAAGACGGCGGGCGTCATCTGCGGTTCACCTCGTCGGCGATCGCACGCCTCAGGAAACACGCCTGGCCGGGTAATCTGCGTGAGATGCGCAATCTCGTCACGGTGCTGGATGCTCTGTCGATCAATGGACTCGTTGAAGAGATGACGTTGCCGGCAGAATATCTGAGCAGTCATGCAGGTCGTGGCGAGGAAACTCTGCGCGATACGGAACGAGTGCAGATTCTTGCGGCCATCGATGCCGAGGGCGGTAACCTGACGCGCACGGCCCGTCGTCTGGGCATCGCCCGATCGACGCTTTACCTGAAGATGGACAGCTACTGCATTTCGCGTTCGCGCGGCTGAGGTGCTCAGGTCGTCGTTCGTCTCTCTGCGTCACCCCCGCTGCCGGCATTTTTCGCAGGCTTGGCTGGTTTTCCCGCTCTCGTTTTCACCTATCCCGGACGCGCAGTGCCCGGCAGTGTGAATGGTGCCTTGTTTTTCTGAATCTGCCTTCCCGAAGTTATCCCTTCAGGTTCGTTTTTTGTACGTCCGAAACGTGTCCGTCCTGTCTGTATGAATATCGGACAGATTCGCCTCCGGTCATCTGTTAGATTTTTTCAGTCACTTCAATTCCGAAGTGGCCATTTGAATCAAGGGAGGAGTTTTTCGTGCCACCGGATATGAAAAACCAACGTTCTGTGCAGGTGCTCGGCATCGACGCAGGCGGAACAATGACGGATACGTTCTTCGTCGATGCAGACGGGGAGTTCGTGGTGGGCAAGGCGCAGTCAACGCCGGACAACGAAGCCCGTGGGCTTATCGAATCAAGTCGTGAAGGGCTGGAACACTGGGGACTCGATCTGGCCGAAGCACTGTCGTCGATCCAGACGGGAGTCTACTCCGGCACGGCGATGCTCAATCGCGTGGTGCAGCGCAAGGGTCTGAGAACCGGGCTGATCGTCAACGCAGGGATGGAGGATTTTCATCGCATGGGCCGCGCCTGCCAGGCTTATCTGGGCATGGCCTACGAAGACCGTATCCACCTCAATACCCACTACTACGACGAGCCGCTGGTGCCGCGTCACCTGACGCGCGGCGTGATGGAGCGGGTGGACATGTTCGGCGATGTGGTCATTCCGCTGCGTGAAGAGGGTGCACACACCACGGCCAGAGAACTGATCGAACAAGGTGTCGAAGGCATCGTCATTTCATTGCTGCACAGCTACAAGAATCCCGGACACGAGCGTCGCGTGCGCGATATCGTGCTGCAGGAAGTGCAGGAATCCGGCAAGGACATACCCGTCTTTGCCTCCTGCGACTACTACCCCGTACGCAAGGAAACCCACCGAACCAACACCACGGTGCTGGAGGCCTTTGCCGCCGAGCCCAGCCGCCAGACGCTGAAGAAGATTTCCGGCGAGTTCAAGGACAACGGCTCGAGGTTCGACTTCCGGGTGATGGCTACTCATGGTGGCACCATTTCCTGGAAGGCAAAGGAACTTGCCCGCACGATCGTCTCCGGTCCGATCGGCGGAGTGATCGGCGCCAAGTATCTGGGGGAGACGCTGGGCTACAAGAACATCGCCTGTTCGGACATCGGCGGTACCTCGTTCGATGTGGCACTGATCACCCAGGGTGAACTGACCATCCAGAACGACCCGGACATGGCGCGGCTGGTGCTGTCACTGCCACTCGTCGGGCTGGATTCGGTCGGCGCGGGCGCGGGTTCGTTCATCCGGCTTGACCCGTATACAAAGGCCATCAAGCTAGGACCCGACAGTGCCGGCTACCGGGTGGGTGTGTGCTGGGCCGACAGCGGCATCGATACCGTGACCATCTCGGACTGCCACGTCATCCTCGGCTATCTCAACCCGGACAACTTCCTGGGCGGACAGGTCAAGCTGGACCGGGACCGCGCCTACAAGGCCATGAAGAAACAGATTGCCGACCCACTGGGCATTGCGGTCGAAGAAGCTGCCGCCGGGGTGATCGAACTGCTCGACAGCGACCTGCGCGACTACGTCAAGGCGCTGATTTCGGGCAAGGGTTATTCACCATCCTCGTTCGTGTGTTTCTCCTACGGTGGGGCGGGGCCGGTCCATACCTATGGCTATACCGAAGGCATGGGTTTCGAAGATGTGATCGTGCCCGCCTGGGCTGCGGGGTTCTCGGCCTTCGGCTGCGCGGCGGCTGATTTCGAATACCGCTATGACAAGTCGCTCGACATCAACATTGCCGAAATCGCCAGTGACGACGCCAAACAGATAGAAGCCAGACTCATCAATGATGCCTGGCACGAACTGGCGGAGAAGGTGCTCGAAGAGTTCGAGCTCAATGGCTATACACGCGATCAGGTCAGGCTTCAGCCGGGCTACCGGATGCAGTATCGCGGGCAGCTCAACGACCTTGAGATCGAAAGCCCGATCGAGGCGGCGACATCTGCCGGTGACTGGGACAAGCTGGTCGACGCCTTCAACGACAAGTACGGTCGCGTCTATGCCGCTTCGGCCCGTTCGCCGGAACTCGGCTATTCGGTCACGGGGGCGATCATGCGCGGCACGGTGCCGATCCCGAAGCCCAGAATTCCCAAGGAAGAGGAAGGCCCTGCCGAGCCGCCGAAGGCGGCACGTCTCGGCACGCGCAAGTTCTATCGCAAGGGCGAGTGGGTCGATGCACAGCTCTACCAGATGGAAGCGCTCGTGCCCGGCAACCGCATCACGGGCCCTGCCATCGTCGAATCCGATGCAACGACCTTTGTCGTGCCCGGTGGTTTCGAGACCTGGCTGGATGGCCATCGTCTGTTTCACCTCAAGGAAGTGTAACCGGCGCACAAAGGAGACAAGACCATGAATGTTCAGAACAAAGTCAAAGCAGGCATCGTGCGCGGCGGGCAGACGCTGAAGCAGCATCGCGACGAGATCATGGATGCCACGAAAAAGACCGGCCACTATGCCGGCTTGCGGGAGAGGGCGCTGCACAAGGACAGTCCGATCCTCTACAACAAGCTGTTCTCGCGCCTGCGGGCCGGGGTGGTGGATGCGCGGGAAACCGCCAAGAAGATCGCCGCCAGCCCGATCGTCGAGCAGGAGGGCGAGCTCTGCTTCACCCTCTACAACGCCGCAGGCGATTCCATCCTGACCTCCACCGGCATCATCATCCACGTCGGTACCATGGGCGCCGCGATCAAGTACATGATCGAGAATGACTGGGAGAGGAATCCCGGCATCGCCGACAGGGACATCTTTACCAACAACGATCCTCTCATCGGCAACGTTCACCCCTGCGACATCCACACCATCGTGCCCATCTTTCATGAAGGTGAATTGATCGGCTGGGTGGGCGGTGTGACCCACGTGATCGACACCGGGGCCGTCGGGCCGGGTTCCATGACCACGGGACAGGTCCAGCGTTTTGGCGACGGTTATTCCGTCACCTGCCGCAAGGTGGGCGCCAACGACGAGCTGTTCCGCGACTGGCTGCATGAATCCCAGCGTTCGGTGCGTACCACGCGCTACTGGATGCTGGACGAGCGCACTCGCGTGGCGGGCTGCCACATGATTCGCGATCTGGTCGAGGAAGTCATTGCCGAAGACGGCATCGAAGCCTACTGGAAGTTCTCCTACGAGGCCGTGGAACATGGCCGTGTGGGGCTGCAGAACCGCATCAAGGCGATGACCATTCCGGGCAAGTACCGGCAGGTCGGTTTCGTGGATGTTCCCTATGCCCACGAAGATGTGCATGTGCCATCGACCTTTGCCAAGGTCGATACGATCATGCATACCCCGTCCGAGATGACGATTCGTTCCGACGGCACCTGGCGGCTGGACTTCGAGGGCTCGAGCCGGTGGGGCTGGCATACCTACAACGCGCATGCGGTGTCGTTCACCTCGGGCATCTGGGTGATGATGACGCAAACCCTCATCCCCACCGAAATGATCAATGACGGCGCCGCCTACGGAACCGAGTTCCGTCTGCCCAAAGGCACCTGGATGAACCCCGATGACCGGCGTGTGGCATATGCCTACAGTTGGCACTTCCTCGTGTCGTCGTGGACGGCACTGTGGCGTGGGCTGTCCCGCTCCTACTTCGGGCGCGGGTATCTGGAGGAAGTCAACGCGGGCAACGCCAACACCTCCAACTGGCTGCAGGGTGGCGGGTTCAACCAGTATGACGAGATCCATGCCGTGAATTCCTTCGAATGTGCGGCCAACGGGGTCGGGGCTTCGGCCATCGCCGACGGCATCAGCAATGCCGCCGCCATCTGGAACCCCGAAGGCGACATGGGTGACATGGAGATCTGGGAGCTGGCCGAACCGCTGGTCTATCTGGGCCGACAGGTCAAGGCTTCCTCGGGCGGAGCGGGCAAATACCGCGGCGGCTGCGGTTTCGAGAGCCTGCGCATGGTCTGGAACGCCAAGGACTGGACGATGTTCTTCATGGGCAACGGACACATCAGCTCCGACTGGGGATTGATGGGTGGCTATCCGGCGGCATCGGGGTACCGGTTCGAAGCCCATGACACGGGGCTGAAGGAAGCCATCGCCACAGGCAAGCCGATACCCTTTGGCGGTGATACCGACCCCGAGAACCCCGGCTACGACAGTCTGATCAATCCGGCGGGCATCAAACGCGACAAGCAGGCGATCACCACCGAGGACATGTTCAAGGACCACGACCTGTATCTCAACTACATGCGTGGTGGTCCCGGCTTCGGTGACCCGCTCGACCGCGAGCCGTCGGCCGTGGCCGAAGACGTGAACGGTGGCTACCTGCTGGAGCGGTTTGCCGAGCGGGTTTACGGTGTGGTGCTCGTGAAGGGCGCTGATGGTTTGCTGCTTGCCGACGAAGCCGCGACCGAAAAGCGCCGCGCCGCGATCCGCATGAACCGTCTGGCGAAGGCCGTACCGACGCGTGAGTGGATGGCCGGGGAGCGCGAGCGCATTCTGAAGAAGGACACTGGAGTTCATGTGCAGCAGATGTATGCCTCCAGTTTCAAGCTGGGACCGACATGGGCACAGAGCTTCCGCGATTTCTGGGATCTGCCGGACGAGTGGGAACTGAAGGAAGAGGATCTGCCGATTCCTTCCTACGGCCGCGAGTACTCGATGGATCTATCCGAATTGCCGGATGTGAAGACCGTCCAGTTCGTCGAGGAATGATCCCTTCGGGGCGCTGCGGCTCTTGTCCGCAGCGCCCCATCAAAGACACAGGAATGAAACAATGGCTTACACCAAGGCAAAGATCAAAGACCTGGTCGATGGCAGCATCGACCGCGATACGTTGCACACCATGCTCTCCACCCCCAAGGACGGGGATCGCTTCGTGAAGTATCTCGAGGTACTGCAGGAGCAGGTGCCCTGGAATGACCGGATCGTTCTGCCTCTCGGGCCGAAGCTGTTCATCGTGCAGCGCGCTTCGGACAGGAAATGGGTCATCAAGTCCATGGCCGGTCACGAGTTCTGCGACTGGAAGGAAAACTGGAAACTGCATGCAGTGATGCGGGTGCGCGAGACGCCCGAAGAGATGGAAGAGTTGTACCCTCGCTTGATGGCACCCTCGACGGATTGGCAGGTGATCCGCGAGTACTACTGCCCGAAATCCGGCGATTTGCTCGATGTGGAGGCCCCAACACCGTGGTACCCGGTGATCCACGATTTCGAGCCCGACATCGACGCTTTCTACAGCGAATGGCTGGGCCTTGAGGTGCCTGAACGCGCGGCCTGAGCCAGTGCAGACTGATGGCTTGACCGGAGCGTGTTTCCGGTCGGGTTCTGCTCTTGCTTTTTGCTTGACACTGCCATTTTTTATGCGTAGCATGGAGCGGATGAAGACAGGACGGGCTCAGCTCGTCCTGTTTGCGCTCTACCATCGGGTAAATCGGCGCAGCCCTCGTTGTACCTATTCCGTAGTCACTGATCCGTTTTACCGACACGATGGTCGCGTACTTGGCCATCCGAACTTCAGATAGAGGCTTTTCCCAAAGTGTCCAAGGAAAAATTCGAACGAACCAAACCGCACGTCAACGTGGGCACCATCGGCCACGTTGACCACGGCAAGACCACGCTGACCGCCGCGCTGACGA
>PDPU01000045.1 GCA_002746645.1 Gammaproteobacteria bacterium
CCCGGTTCAGGTCGCCACTGCTCGATGCCTGGCGTCGACACCCCCGAAACGGGATGGTTTCTCAACTCGATGGGCACCTTGGTGATCCATCCGGGCTAGTACCTCCAAAAGCTTAACAATGAGGTAGAAACAATGGCTACTGAAGTTTCAACAGCCTGAACGGCTAGTACCTCCAAAAGAACAGCGGTATTCTCGATGTGATCGTGGAATCGACTGTTTCAACAGCCTGAACGGCTAGTACCTCCAAAAGGTACCCCTCGAATACTACTACACTTTCAACAACTTGCACACCGGTTTTGGCAACTCAGCGCCGACACCTCGCGGAAACCGGATTTCAGCCTTCATTTCTCCGCCGAAAACATCGTAACTCATTGTTTTCATTGGGGTTGCCGCTCAGGACGTTGCCGGCTTACGCGACTTTTCGACAAGTGATTGATTTCATTATGATTATTGCGTCTCTGGTGACCCAGAGCCGAGTTTCCGACCTGAGTCGCAAAGCGCACGAATCACGATTGCGGCACGGTGGGCAACTTGCGGCCGAGCTTCAGCAGCTCGCCGCTCCGGTGGATCAGCGGGATGAGGTGTGCATCGCAGCAGAGGCGGCGCGCGGTCTCGCGAGCGACGGCGACGCGGGGCGAGAGCCGGACTTCGGCAATGTGATCGTGTTCGCAGGAACAGGCACTTTCCGATTCACGTGAATCGTTTTTCGGCTCGGAAGCGTGATCGACATCACAGGAACAGGCCTTCGACGGTTCACGTGAACCGTTTTCGTCGGCATGGTCCATCGTCTGCCGGTCCGGGTGCGTGGGTTCTTGCTGTCGGTCTGGTTCAGGCATCGCAACACTCGAACCGTGGGTGTCTCAGGTCGGTGACGTATAATCGTTCACGTGAACGAGCAACCCCTGCAAGACCTGCTGTCCGACGTTCTCCGCGCGGAGTCACCTCCCCCGGTCAGTGCCTGGCTGTTCGGAAGTCGTGGTCGAGGTGACGCACGCGAAGACAGCGATGTCGATGTGGCCGTGCTGTACGCGGTCACGCCACCAAGGACGCTTGAAGGTGCAGGCTTCGAGCTGTCGTCGAAGCTCGAGAGCCGCCTGCAACTGCCGGTCGATCTGATCGTGATGAATCACACCCGGCCCGAACTCGTCCACGCGATCCTGTCTGACGGTCAGCTTCTCTTTGACGATGACCCTTCGAAACGCATCGCATTCGAGATCAAGTCCCGCAACGAATATTTCGATGTACTTCCGTACCTCCGCATGTACCGATCCGGCAAGATGAGTCTGCGGCGATGACCTGCTGGACTACTGCAGGCAGATTCGAAATCATCTTGACAGCGAATCCGCACCATAGTGGTGCCCGCCCCCGCTGGCCCGATGTTCGACTCAGTCTTTTCAGTCTTTCCCGGCGCCGAGCAATTCACTCAGGGCGTCGGTCAGTTTCGCGAGAGTTTTTGGCTTCGGGGCAGGCAGATGCAGGTAGTTCTCGCCCGTGTCCGGGTCTCGGCGCACAAGCCGGCCGTTGCCTGCACGCGTGCGGCTCCTGTTGATGCCCTTGTCGCTGTCCGAGTCCTTTCTGTCCTCCCTGTCGCTGTCCGTCCCACCTGCCCCGGAGCCCGACTCTCCGGCTGCGACGATCTCGGCCAGCAGCGCCTGACCGAACTGCAACAGCGGTGCCCAGGGATTGTCCTCGAACGAAGGGGTTCCGCCGCCGTCCGCACGCGTCTCGGCACCCGACGACGAGTCGCCGCTGCCCTCCCGCGCCGCGCCGGTTTCCGACGAATCTTCCTTCTGCGGCGGCACCGGCGCGCCCTGAGCGTCAGTCGCGGTCGGCAGGCCCGCATGGCGGCTGTCGTCGTCTCCGCGACCGGTCACCTGTTCGACATCCTTCATGAAACGGGAGAGACGCGTACCGCCCAGATTGACGGTCCTGTTGCCACCATCGAGCACACCGGAGGCGAGCGAGCGCTTGAAGTCGAGCAGTTCGAGCAGGCGCTCCTCGATGCTGTCCTGCGCCACGAAGTTCATCACCTGCACCGGCTGATGCTGTCCGAGGCGATGCACACGACCAATGCGCTGCTCGAGCACTGCCGGGTTCCAGGGCAGATCGAGATTGATCACCACGGTGGCATGCTGGAGGTTGAGCCCGGTGCCGCCGACATCCGTGGACAGGAACAGGCGGCAGTCCGGATCTTCGCGGAATCGCCGGATCAGTGCCGCTCGTTTCTTCGCGGGCACGCCCCCATGAAAGAACACGTGTCCGATGCCTCGCTTGTCGAGTTCGTGCTGCACCAGCTCGTGAGCACGGAGCCACTGACTGAACAGCACGATGCGATTCGAGGGCTCGCTGGACAGCTCATCGATCACGCGCATGACTTCGGCAATCTTGTTGCCCCGGTTCTGCTCGTGATCCACGAGGTAGGTGCTGTCGCAGACCATGCGCATGTTCTGCAGTGCCGCCATCAGACGCTTCTGCTCCCTGTCGGTGAGGAAACCCCGCTTGCGCCACTGGGCCACGATGCGAGCAACGGTTTCTCCGTATTCCGCGTGCAGGCGATGCTGCTCTGCCGTCAATGGCAGCAGGAAGGTCTTGTCGCGTCGTGGCGGCAACTGCGTGAGCACGGTTTCCTTTCTGCGCCGGATCATGATCGGTGCGAGCGTTGCGGCAACTTCGTCGAGGCGCCGGTAACCGATCACCCGGCCGACCTCGTCGGTTTCCTGATGATGCTCGAGGAAACGCCACGTGGGTCCGAGCCGATGCTGATCGACGAACTGCACGATCGACACGAGCTCGGCAAGCCGGTTCTCGATGGGCGTACCGGTGAGAATCAGGGCGTAGGGGCTCCGAATCCGCTTCATGGCGCGCGCCAGGCGCGTGTCCCAGTTCTTGATGCGCTGTGCTTCGTCGGCGATCACGAGATCGGGCTGCCAGGCATTGATCAACGCAATGTCGCGCCGCGCGCTTTCATAACTCACGACCTTGACGGTCTCAGGGGCAACGTAGGCCCTGGCTCGTGCCGGTGGCGGGCCGATCACCTGACGCACGCTGCGACCGGCCAGGCGTTCGACTTCTTCCTGCCACTGATGACGCAGTGAAGTCGGACAGACGATCAGGATGCGCCGGGCTCCGAGGTGGCGCAGCATGATTTCGGCGGTGGCGATGGCCTGGATGGTCTTGCCGAGCCCCATGTCGTCGGCGATGATCGCCCGACCGGCCCGTGCGGCAAACCAGGCGCCTTCGCACTGGTAGGGGTAGAGCTTCAGACTCAGCAGCGAGGCCAGCGCGGGCGACTGCGCACCTTCGGGATACACCTTCGACAACACCCGGTGGCGGTGCCGATCGCGACGGGCGCGGGCGATGTAGTCCAGTACATCCTCACGCCAGCGCACTTCGTGCTTCGACCGTGAGGCAGCCGCCAGAAAATCCTCGAGTGCCGTCAGTGAATCGGGCCGCAGCCGCCAGTCGTGGTTTTCATCGAAGACACTGCGCGCGCGCCGCTTCAACGCCGGTGTGCAGTCGCTGCCCGGACGGAAACGCACCTCGTGTTCGGCGCCGTACCGCAGATAGACTTCGCTGAATGCCGGCTGAAAACCGGCCGCAAAGGCCTTCTTCGAACCCCGCTTCGATTCGAGATGAAACAACAGGTACTCGATGTGCTTGCAGGTTCCGAGCAGGTTGGTGCGGAAATCGGGGCAGGTACAGCGGTTGTCGCCCGGTGCCGTGCCACGAATCGACACCACGTAACTGCGGCCGCTGTCCGAATGAACCTTGAAATCGGAAAAGAACCGCTCTTCCCCGAGGTTCTCGACCTCGAAGGACTGTTCTCGCCCGAACTGGCGCCGGAGGCCCGCCTGCCATTCCCGGCTGCTCATGTGCTCGGGTTTGCGTGTGCGCGAAAGGCGCTTCGCGCGCTTGCGAGCCCGCGTCTTCTTCTGGACTTTCTTCACGAGAACATCATCGAGATCAGTTGTGCTTGCCACCCTGTATCAACCGCCGCGATGGCATCACCCGCGCTCTGCTGCTGCCGGCGCTGAACGCCTGAGTGGTTGGTGACCCTGTGCCCGGCAATTGTACCGGCATTGTGTTCGTCGGCGGATTGTCTGTGACAGACTCGAATGGGCTGGTCATGCCCGGCCTCGTGAACGAGCGCAGGACGGTCTGTCGATTTCTCCTGCATGACACGCTCGGAGCATTGTCATGCTGGCCTTCTTCTCGGCCGATGCTGACACTGCAACGGTCAAGGCGGGTGCGTTAAGGCAGCCCCTGTTTCGAAGGCCTTACTCTCGGGCAAGGCCTTTTGTCATTCATGGAGGAAGACAATGGTCAGGGTCATCGCCTATGTGGATGGATTCAACTTCTACCACGGACTATGTGGCTACCTCAAGAGGAAGCCTTCAGGACTATCTCACAACAAGGTCGATCTTCGCCGCCTGATTGAAAACCACCTTCTTCAGGAGAACGAAGAACTGATCGGTGCACGCTGGTACTCGGCAATTCCCCCGAACAATCACCAGGATTCCGACCACCAATCGAAGACACAACGTCGCAGTCATCTGCCCGCCACCTGACAGACAAGGTCCGTCAAAAGACCTACTGAAGACCTGTCTGGACATTTTCGGCACCGGGCCTCGCGACATGCATCCCAACAGCCTTCGGAAATCGCTGTTCGATCAGACATCTTCCTGATTCGGGCCCTCCTGTATCCATCGCATGGAAGGGGGAGGCACCGACATCTGCAGCCGACGCTGCAACGCGACGATGCCGGCGAACAGCATGCAGAGACGGCTTTCGGAGTCCATCCCGTTCGTCGTCACGCACCGTGTCCTTACGGCCAGCCTGCGCAAAGCACCCGCTCCGATCTGATTGACTGTATCCGTCATCCACAGCGACTGCCGGAGTACAGCACCATGCGCACCTCTCGTTCCCCGTCCCTGCCGACGCTCGACGGCATCACGCGGGCCTTCGATGCCTGACGCGATGAGCATCTCGCCGACAACCACTGCCGCGTGGCCTTCGAACTCGCCGGCGGTGTTCACGCCGATTCCGCAAGGAATCCGCGCCGCTCTCGCCCACCGAGGCAAATGCGCTGAGGCAGCGCTTCGACGAGGCGCTCAAGAGCGGCGCCACCGAAGAGAACAGCAACCTCGGCAAGGCAATGCGATACATCCTGCGTCACTACGAAGGACTGACGGCCTTCACGCGCGCGACCCCTGAGCCGTCGCGGGTACTGCAGGCGCACCGTCAGCGGCACCGAATCCGTCGCGTGAACCCGTCACGCGGCAAGGTCGCCGTGTGCCTGCCATGGTCGATGAACAAGGGCTGTTTACGCGTATGACTCGAATGGATAATGCCTACCTATCCAAAAGCAGCATCGCCCTGCACGAAAGTCGATCCATGCCAATTAAACAGTAAATATATACTGCACCCCCAAGATTACACTCCGGAAAGCTCGATTCCGGCTTTGCTTTCACGATCAGGAATCCGCGATGAATCTCCTTCATTGTTGAAAATTCGACATGGTTGCTGTGATATTCTTTTGAAAATGGAATTTACGAAATCGGCCTGACCTTCGACGGCAGGTCGGTTGGTTCATTGCGTAACGTCGGCCTGCGGTACAGGTGGTAAAGGTTCGATGATTGCCAGCGACAGGATGTCAGCACGCGTTCCGCTTTCTCTCCGTCCATGAGCGAGGATATGCCATGAGTGAAACGCTGATAAAGGTCGATCTGTCGACCTCTCCCTACGACAACGAGAACATCCACAATCGATGGCACCCGGACATTCCCATGGCGGCGTGGGTCGCTCCGGGTGACGATTTCAAGGTGGAGACCTACGACTGGACCGGTGGGCAGATCGCCAACGATGACGACGCCTCCGATGTCCGGGATGTCGATCTTCGGCAGGTTCACTTCCTTTCCGGCCCGATTGGCGTCAAGGGGGCCGAGCCGGGTGACCTGCTGGTTGTCGACATTCTCGATATCGGTGCTTCCGAAGAATCACTGTGGGGGTTCAACGGTTTCTTCTCGCGACAGAATGGCGGAGGCTTTCTTACCGACCATTTCCCGGAAGCGCAGAAGTCCATCTGGGATATCGAAGGAATGTTCACGCGATCCCGCCACGTGCCGGGAGTGCGCTATGCCGGGCTCATTCATCCCGGCCTGATCGGTTGCCTGCCGGACAAGTCGCTGCTCACGGAATGGAACAACCGGGAGACGAAACTGTTTCAGACAGACCCCGACCGCGTGCCACCACTGGCGGCCCTGCCCGAAGGTGGAGATACCGCGCACATGGGCAGAATGAAGGGAGAAGAGCGCGACAGGGCGGCTGCCGAAGCCGCGCGAACCGTACCGCCGCGTGAACACGGGGGCAACTGCGACATCAAGGATCTGTCCCGTGGGTCGAAGGTCTACTTTCCTGTCTACGTGGATGGCGCGGGCCTGTCGGTGGGCGATCTGCACTTCAGTCAGGGCGATGGCGAGATCACCTTCTGTGGCGCCATCGAGATGGCGGGTTGGTTGCATCTTCGCGTCAATCTGATCAAGGGCGGCGTGGAGAAGTACGGCATCAGGAATCCCGTCTTCAAGCCATCTCCGATAACGCCGCACTACGACGACTTCCTCATTTTCGAGGGCATCTCCGTCGACGAACAGGGGGAACAGCACTATCTGGATGTCCATGTCGCGTATCGACAGGCCTGCCTCAACGCGATCGAATATCTGAAGAAATTCGGGTATTCCGGAGCGCAGGGGTATGCCATTCTCGGCACTGCGCCTTGTCAGGGGCATATTTCCGGCGTAGTAGACATACCGAATGCCTGCGCCACCTTGTGGCTGCCCACGGACATCTTCGACTTCGACCTGATGCCCAATCCCGACGGGCCGACCGTGCATCTCGACGGTTCGGTGAACGTACCTCTCGCCGCGGACAAGTAGCCGCCATGCCGATCTACGACTACCACTGCGCGTCTTGCGGCAGCTTCTCTTCGCTGCAGGCGCTTAGCGCCTATGATCAGCCCTGTGCCTGTCCGGTCTGCCACTCACCGTGTGATCGCGTGTTTCTCGAAGCACCATCACTGGCATTGATGAGTGATTCGCGCCGCAGGGCCTGCACAACCAACGAACGTGCGCGTCATGAGCCTCGGCGTGCTACCGGTCAACACCCACCCGGATGCGCCTGTTGCTCGGCCGGGCAGGGCTCGCGGAGAGCAGGCACACACGTTCGAGAGGATGGTGTGAAGTCCTTTCCGGCATCCCGACCGTGGCAGATCAGCCATTGACGATGAGCAGAGCCTCATCCGGCGGATCAAGATTATCGTAGTCTGATACCGGTTGCATGACCAGTGACAAACTCGAATGGGCTGGTCATGCCCGGCTTCCTGAACGAGCGCAGGGCCTGTCTGTCGATGTTTCCTGCGTGACACACTCGGAGCATTGTCATGCTGGGATTCGCATTGCTGTACGTCGGTGCCGTACTTTTTCTGAATGGATTATGGTTGCTTGGAAAGATTGAAGATCGCGAGATCGCAGTCATCAATCTGCTTGTTGGCCTGATCACTTTCATCATCGTGTTGCGTCTGGCCTTCTTCTCGGCCGATGCTGATCCTGCAACGGTCAAGGCGGGTGCGTTGACGCTGCTGTTCTCGTTCACCTACCTCTGGGTTGCGTTCAACCGCTACAGCGGAGCCGACGGACGCGGGCTCGGCTGGTTCAGCCTGTTCGTGGCGATTACTGCAGTGCCGGTCGCAATCGAGACGTTGACAGGTGCGAGTACGCTCTGGGGGTACTGGTTCGGTCTGTGCTGGGTCGCCTGGGCGATACTCTGGTACCTGTTCTTCCTGCTGCTCGCCAGGGGCAAGGATATCGCTCGCACCACCGGTATGGTGACGGTGGCCGAGGGAGTGCTTACCGGCTGGCTTCCGGGCTATCTGCTGTTGAGCGAGATGATCAGTTGATTGCGTGGCATCGGGAATGGCAACATCCGTGCGAGCGCGCGGCGTACATGCTTCTTGCAGCTGCCTGCCCTCGATCAACAGCCGCGAGACCTCGGCGGCAATCTGCCGCAGCATTGCATGGCGCTGCCGCGGGCTCTGTTCGGGGTTGTTGAGCCGTGACACCAGGGGCGTGGCGGAACAGTGCCACGTGTTCGGCGCCGTACCGCATCTGTAAGCTTCGTACTACATAATCGGTAATTTGGTAGCGCCAAGGCTTCAAAACATGCCAACTCCACACCGCCCCTCCATTGCCGTGCGGCGCACGCTTCGCAAGCTGGGGTCAGACATCCGCGACGCGCGACGGCGGCGCAGACTGCCCATGGCAATCGTGGCGGAACGCGCCTTCACGTCCCGCTCGACGCTGCAGAAGATCGAGGCAGGCGATACGAGCGTGGGAATGGGTATCTACGCTTCCGTCCTGCAGGCACTCGGCCTCCTGGACGGCCTCGGCAGCATTGCCGATATCAGTCGTGATCAAGTGGGTCAGTCCCTCGCGACCGAAGATCTGCCACGGCGGATCCACCTCAGAAACAGGGCAAAGCCATCCTCACATGGGTGACATTGATGTTCACATCGACCTTCACGGGCAGACCCGGCCAATCGGAATTGCGCGCGTCAACCTGGTTCGTGGCCATGAAACCATCGTGTTCGAGTATCTCGACGAGTGGCGCTCGATGACCCCAGGCGCTTCTCGATCGAACCCGCACTCGTACTGACACGTGGCGGTTTTGCACCGCCACAGGGCCAGACCATTTTCGGATCGCCTGGCGACTCGGCCCCGGATACCTGGGGCCGCCGCTTGTCAGAGGAGGTAGCGGCGTGACCGAACCAGCGGCGAAATACGTCACCGCCAGGCCCGGCGGCCACAGTGACTACATCGTCTACGTGGACGAAAGCGGCGACCACAGTCTCACGTCCATCGATCCGGACTATCCGGTGTTCGTGTTGTCGTTCTGCATCTTCCGCAAGGCCGAGTATGCGCAAGCGGTGACGCCTGCCATCCGGCAACTGAAGTTCGCCACCTTTGGCCACGACATGGTGGTGCTGCATGAGGCGGACATCCGACGCAAAAAGGGGGCGTTTTCGAGGCTGTCAAAGGAGCCTCGCGAAGCGTTCCTGAACAAGTTGACCGACATCATCGGCGAAGCTGACTTTCAACTGGTGGCCGTGGTGATCGACAAACGCGAGCTCAAGGACCGCTACAAAGATCCAGCACATCCCTACCACCTGGCGCTGAAGTTCGGGCTGGAGCGCATCTATCTACTGCTGAAGGGCGCGGGCCAGGACGACGCATTGACCTACATCGTGTGCGAGGCACGTGGGGCCAAGGAAGACGCCGAACTGGAGCTGGAGTTCCGACGCATCCGTGACGGCTCGAACTACTTACACCGCCCCTTGCCGTTCGACCTGATCATTGCCGACAAGAAGACCAACTCGGAAGGTCTGCAACTTGCCGATCTAACGGCACGTCCGATCGGCTTGACAGTGCTACGGCCAGATCAGACCAACCGGGCGGCTGAAGTACTGGAAAGGAAATACTACCGTGACAAAGCCGGTAACAAGCGGGGCGTGGGGTTGAAGGTATTTCCGTGACAACAGAAAATCGCCCTCCAGAAAGCAGAAGGGCCCCTGTAGTACCAGGAACCCAGCGCCGGCCGCGTAGTCGCAACCCATTTGCCTGCAATCATAGCGGATCGACGATGATTTGACATGTCTGTCTGACTGACAGCAGGGCCACCTCATCCAGATCATCGCCGCGAGAGCCCTTTGCAGGAACGCCGTCGCCTGCGCGTGCACTGCTCCTCCCCTGTTGATGCCCTTCTCCTTGTCGCTGCCCGCACCACCTGCCCTGGCGCTCGACTCAGCGGCTGCGACGCAAGCGAACCTCGTGTTCGGCGTCGGAACACACATGCTGGCGGCCAGACAGACAACGCCGCCTCGGCGATCTCACGTCAGCGCATGCATCCGGGCTCGCCCCCGGCAGCAAGGCAGCATTTCCACAACCGAACGGCGTTCCGTGCAACACTCGGTTCAGGCAGCACGTTCCGTACATCCAACCGCACCATCGGCAATTCACACCATGCACCCTCTCATCACCCAGACACACATCGACGACTATCAGCGCGACGGCGTGGTGCTGATCAAGGGCCTGTTCGCCGATCAGGTCGATACCATCCGCGCCGGCATCGAGCGCAACATGGCCGAACCCGGTCCCTACGCCTCGGAAAACCTCAAGGACAACGAAAGCGGGCGTTTCTTCGACGACTACTGCAACTGGACCCGGATACCCGAGTTCGAGGAGGTCATCCGCCATTCCCCGGCAGCCGAAGTCGCGGCAGACCTCATGCAGTCCAACCGTGTTCAGGTCTTTCACGATCACGTGCTCGTGAAGGAACCCGGCACATCCAAGGCCACGCCGTGGCATCAGGATAGCCCCTACTACTTCGTCGAAGGCCGGCAGACCGTGAGCTTCTGGTCGCCCATGGACCCGGTGACCGATGCCTCGCTGCGCTGCGTGAGCGGCAGCCATGCGTGGGAGAAGCCGGTGCTGCCGACGCGCTGGCTGTCCGAATCGGATTTCTATCCGAACAGTGACGACTACACGCCGGTGCCGGACCCCGATGCCGAGGGCATGGACATCCGCGAATGGGCAATGGAACCGGGCGATGCCGTGGCCTTCGGATTCGGCATTCTGCACGGAGCACGCGGGAACACGTCGGAGCAGCGCCGCCGCGCCTTCTCGCTGCGACTCGTCGGCGATGACGCGCGTTATGTCGAGCGCCCCGGCCCCACCTCCCCGCCGTTTCCGGGACACGGCATGCACGAAGGACAGGTACTCAGGGAAGACTGGTTTCCGGTGATCTTCGAGCGATCGTGATGCTGCGCCCTTCGCTGCAGTTCGATCGTTCGGGCGGACACCCTCGCCGTCGTTCAGCCTCGGTCAAGCCGTCATCGTCGATCATCGATGCCAGTCCCCGCAAATCCGAACCAGACATGGAGGTTCCGATGTCCCGAATCACGACACGACACCGCCGCAAGGCGCTGCTGGCATCGCTGCTGATTGCCGGTGCCTCGGGCGCCTCCGTCTCGTTCGCCGCGAACCCGCCGTTCACACACGACCGTGTGGAGGTGCAGGCCGTCGAACGCATCCATGAGCGGGCAGCGCGACACGAGCACCACTACCGACCGGCTCCTGAACCCGTCAACTGGCACGGCCCGAGGCACGATGTCGCCGCCAGCTTCGTCTACATCGGTTTCGACGGCACGACCGCCACCTGGAAAAGCGATCGGCACAGGGCCAACGAGGAACCGAAGCTGCGTGGCATGCGCATCCGCCTCGGCAAGACACTCGCGGGAAATCTCGATATCGAGGGGCATGTCGGTTTCATACGCGACCACGCGGATGATTCGGACAGTGACTACGGCACGACGCTGGCCGGCGCATTCCTCAAACCCTATCTGCCACTCAGTGAATACACGGCGCTCTACGGCCTTGGCGGCCTCGGTGCGGTGATGATGGACGACGGCAGAGCGAACGACGATCGGGGGAAACGCTCGGGCATTGCCTGGGGCCTTGGCCTCGAAACCCGACTGAGCAGACGCATCGACCTCACCGGCGACTACGTTCGCTATCTTGCCGACGATGAATTCATGGGCGATGTATCGGCCTTCAGTCTGGGCCTGAGGCTGTATTTCTGAACGCCAGCGAAAGCGGCAGATTTCAGCTGGGGTTTCGGACACGCCTTGTCGTTGGCGTGTGAGTGCGGTGGCGGCTGTTCATTCGAATACCGGACAGTGACGAACGGCGGATTCAAGCGGTCGTTGCAACAGTGACCTGTTGAACACTGGAGCAATGATCAGACAATGTCCTACGGTATTCCTTTCACCATCGAACAGCTGAAC
>PDPU01000007.1 GCA_002746645.1 Gammaproteobacteria bacterium
CGGTCACACTGCGGAAGCCTCTCATGAAGCCTGTCACGACGACGCCTGTCACGAAGCCTGGCTCTCGCCCGGCGTCTCCGTCGGTCGCGAGACGGCACGACGCCTCTGCTGCGATGCACACGTCATTCCACTGCTCCACCGGAGCGGCGAGCCGCTGAAGATCGGCCGCAAGTCACCCACCGTGCCACCGTCGCTGCACCGTGCCGTGACCGCGCGGGCGCGGCATCGCTGCGAGTTCCCGGGCTGTGGCTGCGAGCAGGGTCTCGAAGCCCACCACATCGTTCACTGGGTCGATGGTGGCCCAACGGACATCGACAACCTGATGCTGCTCTGCCACTACCACCACACGCTCGTGCACGAAGGGCGCTACGGCATCGAGCCGGTCGAGCCAGCCGCGCCCGTCGAAGCGGTCACGCGCCAGCCAACGCGGATGACGAGCGTCGACGGTTCAGGGTGACGGGGCCGGATGGGTGGCCGCTGCCGGTGTGAGGTTACCTGTCGCAGCGTCTTTCCAGTGCCTCACGAATGTCGAGAGGATTTCCGCGAAGTGTGATCTGGGGAGAGCATGCCCCAGTCCATCCATTTCGACCAGGATCGCGTTTCCGAAGAGGTCGGCAATATGGCGACCGTGGGGCGGTGGATTGAGCGGGTCATCTGCGGCCTGGATCACAAGGGTGGGGACACCGCTTGTTTTCAGTTCGAGTCCGCGTTCCAGAGGGATGGGTTGTGCCATCGCATGGGCGAACGGCGCAGGGATTGATCCCGAATGGTCGATATCCGCCGCTTCACGCGCGGCGTAGTCGTCCGAGTCAAATGGCATCCGGGGCGAGGACAGGATGCGCCACTGCTCGACGCGTCTGGCGATCTCGGCACTTCGGTCAGCAAGCGGGGCTTTGAACGCAGTGACTACCTCAGGTACAGGTCCCGGCAAATCGCCTTGCGTGGCCTTTCCTTTCATCGCAGCCATCCAGTTCGCAGCGAAATCAACGTCCAGTGCAGCCGTCATCATGACGGTCAGACTGATCAGCCTGTGAGGATGATCCAGTGCCAGGACCTGGCCGATGGTTCCGCCAAGAGAGAGGCCCACGACATGTGCCTTTTCGATGTTCAGGCCATCGAGAACGGCAACGGCGTCATCGCAGAGGTCAGCGACAGAGTATGGATTCTTCTGAAAATCCATCCGGTCAGATCGCCCGGTATCGCGGTGATCATAACGAACTACCCGATAGCCCTGATCCACGATCATCCGGACGAACGCACCCGGCCACATGAAGGCAGAAGCGTTCGCCCCGGAAATCAGCAATACGGGCTCACCTTTGCCGGACTGCTCCGTCCAGAGGTTGACGCTGGAATTGGTCTGTATGGTTTTCTGGCTCATCGCAACAGGAATGGTATACCTTTGCAATGCCTTCGATCCGGAAATGTCATAGCATTCGCTGTTACCTTCGGAACAGCCGCGGGTCGTTTGTGCTCGGCTGCATCTGGCTGCCGTTCCCTGTACGGCAAGCCGTTATTCTCCGTTCAGTTTCAATCACCTGTTTCAAACGGGGCCGCCGTTCGGCCGGCCTTTCAGCAAGCAAGAGTTCAGACCATGGTCACAATTCGTCTCACGCGTGGCGGTGCCAAGAAAAAGCCGTTCTATCATGTAGTTGCCACTGACAGCCGCGCTCGTCGCGACGGCCGCTACATCGAACGTCTCGGCTTCTACAGCCCCGTCGCGGGTGGTGATGCGCAGACGGTTCAGCTCAACCTCGAACGCGTCGACTACTGGGTGGGCGTCGGGGCGCAGATGAGCGATCGCGTGCGCAAGATCGTCAAGAGCTACCGCCAGGAGCAAGCACAGGAGAATGCAGCAGCCTGAGTCACCTTCCGCCGATCAGGACGCCGGCGATGGCTCCGAAAAGGAAGGAGAGAGTCGGCGGCGGATCATTCTCGGCCGCATTTCGGGTGTGTACGGCATCAAGGGCTGGGTCAAGGTTCATTCCGACACCGCCCCGCGCGAAAACATTCTCGAGTTCGCGAGATGGATGCTCGGACGTCGGGGTGAATGGCGCGAGGTGGCGGTAACGGCAGGGCGCCCGCAGGGCAAGACGCTGGTCGCCCGTATCGAAGGGGTGGATACGCCCGAGGCGGCGCAACTCCTCGTCGGCAACGCCATCGCGGTCTGGCGGGACGACTTGCCACCGATCGATGAAGGCGAGTACTACTGGACCGATCTGATCGGTCTCGCGGTTGTCACCACCGAAGGTGTCGAGGTCGGAACGGTCAAGCGTCTCTTCGAGACCGGTGCCAACGATGTGCTGGTGGTGAGCGACGAACGTGAAGGGCGGGGTGGCCAGGAGGTGCTGGTCCCCTGGGTGGTACCGGATGTCATTGTCGAGGTGGATCTTGCCGACAGGCGCATCCGCATCGACTGGGATCCGGATTTCTGAGTCATGCGTTTCGGTGTGATCAGCCTGTTTCCGGCGCTGGTCGAGGATGCGCTGGCTCATGGCGTGATCGGGCGCGGCTTTCGCGACCAGCGCCTGGTGCTCGATGTGGTGAATCCGCGTGATTTCACCACGGACAGGCATCGCAGTGTCGACGACCGCCCCTTCGGCGGTGGGCCGGGCATGGTCATGCGCCCGGAGCCACTCTTCGGGGCGATTGCGGCGATGCGTGAACGGTTGCCGGCGGCGGAAGTGGTGTGCCTGAGCCCGCAGGGGCAGCGCTTCGATCAGCGCATGGCCGAGGGTTTTCTCGACCAGGGGCAGATCGTGCTGCTCTGCGGTCGCTACGAGGGGATCGACGAGCGCGTCATCGAGCGCGCGGTCGACAGGGAAGTGTCGCTCGGCGACTTCGTGCTGAGCGGTGGAGAATTTGCGGCGCTGGCCATGATCGATGCCATCGGTCGGCTGGTGCCGGGTGTACTGGGCGATGCCGATTCGGCGGGGGAGGATTCCTTCGGCGAGCACGGCTTGCTCGATTGCCCGCACTACACGCGGCCGGAAGTGCTCGACGAGGAGCGGGTGCCGGCGGTGTTGTTGTCGGGCGATCACCAGGCCATTGCACGCTGGCGGCGCCAGCAGGCACTGGCAAGAACGAAACGGCGGCGGCCGGAGCTTCTCGAGGAAGCCGAGCTCGACGCCGACGACAGAGCATTTTTGGACAGCCTGTCCGTGGCGGCGCCACGGACGGGGAACAGCAGCAACGAGTGACAGAACAATGAGCAAGATCATCGACGCCATCAACGCCGAACAGATGCAGGACAAGAACATCCCCGAGTTCTCTGCCGGCGATACCGTCGTTGTCCAGGTCCGCGTCCGTGAAGGTGGCCGCGAGCGACTGCAGGCCTTCGAGGGCGTGGTCATCGCCAAGCGTAATCGCGGCCTGAACTCCGCCTTCACGGTTCGCAAGATTTCCCACGGCGAAGGTGTCGAGCGCGTATTCCAGACCTACAGCCCGCTCGTTGCAGGCATCGAGGTGAAGCGTCGTGGTGACGTCCGCCGCGCCAAGCTCTACTACCTCCGTGGCCTGACCGGTCGCGCCGCGCGCATCAAGGAAAAGCTCTGAGACTCCTTCCTGTCGGCGGCCGTGGTCGCCGGCTTTCCGCAGTGTCAGCCAGGCCGAACAGGTTTCGGTTGAGCCACGTGGGCCGGCCCTTGTGTCGGCCTTTCGCGGTTGTGCGCCAGCAGGTAACGGTAAGTGTTTGACGAGTGCTTGAGATCGAGCCCGAGCGTCCCCATATGAGCATGCATTCGCACCTTCAGCACACAAACGCCTTTTTCTTCAGGACCTTCCGATGAGCGAAACCGACGCATCCACCGCCAACGGCGAAACCATGCAGTTCCAGGCCGAGGTCAGTCAGCTCCTGAAGCTGATGATCCACTCGCTGTACAGCAATCAGGAGATCTTCCTGCGGGAACTCGTCTCGAACGCCTCCGATGCGCTCGACAAGCTGCGCTTCGAGGCACTCGGCAATGACGCGCTCACGGCCGATGACCTTCGCATCGTGGTTGCGGTCGACAAGGACGCCGGTACCGTCACGGTCAGCGACAACGGCATCGGCATGACGCACGATGAAGTGGTGGCGAACATCGGCACCATCGCGAAATCCGGCACGCGCCAGTTCCTCGAATCCCTGACGGGTGACCAGAAAACCGATTCGAAACTCATCGGCCAGTTCGGCGTCGGGTTCTACTCGTCCTTTGTCGTTGCCGACCGTGTCGAACTCGTCACGCGCAAGGCGGGTGCCGAGGATGACCTTGCCACGCGCTGGTCTTCGGCGGCCGACGGCAGCTACACCATCGGCAACGCCGAGAAGGCCACGCGCGGCACCGACGTCATCCTGCACATCAAGGACGACTGCAAGGAGTTCCTCGATGACTGGCGTCTGAAGTCCATCATCAAGAAGTACTCCGATCACATCACCTTTCCGATCATGATGGCGGCACCCCCGGCGCCGACCGCTGAAGACGACGCAACCGATGAAGCGGCGGCCGGCGAGAATGACGCACCCGAACTCGAGCAGGTCAATGACGCCAAGGCGCTGTGGACGCGCCCGAAATCCGAGGTTTCCGAAGAGGAGTACCAGGACTTCTACAAGCAGGTGTTCCACGACTTCGAGAACCCGCTGCGCTGGACGCACAACAAGGTCGAAGGCAAGTACGAGTACACCTCGCTCTTCTACATCCCAGCGCGTGCGCCTTTCGATCTCTACGATGCCAACCAGCAGCGTCACGGTATCAAGCTGTTCGTGCAGCGCGTGTTCATCATGGATGACGCCGAGAAGCTCATGCCGCGCTACCTGCGTTTCGTGCGCGGGCTGGTCGACAGCAACGATCTGCCGCTGAACGTCTCGCGCGAGATCCTGCAGAACAACCGCGTGATCGAATCGATCCGCAGTGCCTCGGTCAAGCGTGTGCTCGGCGAACTCGAGAAGATGGCCGAGAAGGAACCCGAGCAGTACCGGCAGTTCTGGGAGCAGTTCGGGGCCTGTCTCAAGGAAGCGCCCGGCGAGGACTTCGCCCATCGCGAACAGGTGGCGAAGCTCTACCGCTTCGATACCACCCACACGGGAAAACAGGGTGAATGGACCGGGCTCGATGACTACATCGCACGCATGAAGCCCGGCCAGCACAAGATCTACTACATCACCGCCGACAGTTTCGCCGCGGCGAAGCACAGCCCGCATATGGAAGTCTTCACCGAGAAGGGCATCGAAGTGCTGCTGATGCACGACCGTGTGGATGAATGGATGATGTCCTACCTCGGCGAGTACGAAGGCAAGTCCTTCGTCTCGATCGCGAAGGGCGACCTTGACCTCTCCGGCATCGAGGGTGACGCCGCGAGCGAGGCCGATAGCGAGGAGAAGGCGAAGAAGGCCGAGGAAGTCGGTCCGACCATCGAGCGCATCGGCAAGGTGCTCGAAGACAAGGTCAGCGAGGTGCGCGCCTCGACGCGTCTGACGTCATCGCCGGCCTGCGTGGTCATGGGCGAGCACGACATGGCGCTGCACATGCAGCAGCTGCTGAAGCAGGCCGGGCACGAGTTGCCCGAGAGCAAGCCGGCACTGGAGGTGAACCCCTCGCACCCGATTCTCGACCTCATGGACAAGGAAAGTGACGAAGAGCGTTTTGCCGACTGGGCGCACCTTCTGCTCGATCAGGCGTTGCTGGCCGATGGCGCTCAGCTCGAGGACAGCGCGGGCTTCGTACGCCGCATGAACGAGATGTTCGTGGCGCTCAAGGCCTGAGTGTCTGAACCTCGCGAGCGATGTCGGCAAGCACCGATTCGATGTCACGCGGCATCTGCAGGTGATAACCCACGCGCTCGAGGTTCTCGATCACGGTGGTGGCGTTTTCCTGGCCGAGTTTCCGGTCGGGCGTGAGTTCGATGCTCATGGCGAATTCGGCCTGCCCGAGTTGTTTCGTCACGGGTGCGGGAAGTGCGTCGAGCCCATCGGGATCGGCGAGATAGACGTACAGGCCTTCACGAACCGAACTGCGGTAGATGTGGCATTGCATGGTTGATGTGGTGCCCCGTGGCAGGGGGAGAGAAGGCGGGAGAGAGAGAGTATGACCGATTCCGGGTCGCAGGAGCGATTGCGGATCGACAAGTGGTTGTGGGCGGCACGCTTCTTCAAGACGCGCGCCATCGCCACCGACGCGATTCGCCACAACCGTGTGCGCATTGACGGGCAGCGCATCAAGCCCTCGAGGAGCATTGCCGTCGGTGATGTCGTGACCATCGACAAACCGCCTTACAGCTTCGAGGTCACGGTGCTCGGTCTCGACGACCGGCGGCGACCCGCCCGCGAAGCGGTGCTTCTCTACGAGGAATCCGCGGAAAGCCGAGCGCGGCGAGAGGCGCTGGCGACGAATCTTCGTGCCGACCGCATGGCCAGCCGTGGTCTTGCCGGTGCCGGCCGACCCAACAAGCGACAGCGGCGCCAGATCATCCGCTTCCAGAACCAGAATGATGAGAACTGAAGCAGAGAACGCGTCCGACGACATGCCGGACGGTCGCGTCGGCAACCCCGTGACAATCCCCGAAGGCGAACATCCGCTGACGAAGAAGAAGATCTCGCGTCCGGCCATGAAGGTGCTCACACGTCTTGATGAAGCGGGCTACATGGCCTGCCTCGTCGGCGGTGCCGTGCGTGATGCCATGGTCGGGCTCGACCCCAAGGACTTCGACGTTGCCACCGATGCAAGTCCCGAGGAAGTACGATCCCTGTTCCGGAACTCGCGCATCATCGGTCGCCGCTTTCGCCTCGTGCACGTGGTGTTCGGCCGCGAGATCATCGAGGTGGCAACCTTCCGCGCAGCCCACCACAAGGGTGAGGGTGGACAGATCGGCGCGGCTGGGCGCATCGTGCGCGACAATGTCTTCGGCGACATCGAGGAAGATGCGCTGCGTCGGGACTTTTCCGTGAACGCGCTGTACTACGATCAGGCCGATCGCGCCGTGGTCGATTACGTCGGCGGGCTCGAGGATATCGAGTCGGGTGTGTTCCGCCTCATCGGCGATCCGCTGCTGCGTTGCCGTGAAGACCCCGTGCGCATCCTCCGCGCCGCACGCCTCGCGGCGAAGCTGCAGTTCGAGATTGCGCCCGAAACGCTGGCGGCGATGCGTGAAGTGGCGCCGGAGCTCTCGGTCACGCCACCCGCGCGCCTCTTCGATGAGGTGCTGAAACTCTTTCAGGGTGGCTATGCCGAATGGAGTTTCCTTGCGCTCCGCGAGCACGATCTGCTGCAGTATCTTTTCCCGATGCTCGACGAGCGCTTGCAGCAGAATGAGAAGCCGCTCGTCGACATGATTCTGGCTGCGCTGGCGAATACCGATCGGCGTATCGCCAACGACCAGCCGGTCACGCCCGCGTACCTGCTTGCCTTCATGCTCTGGCCGTCCGTCGAGGAGCGGGCGCACGAACTTGTCGAGGAAGGCCTGCCGGTGAGCGAAGCGCTGTATCGTGCCGGCGAGGAGCGCCTGCCGAACCAGCTCCGCGTGACCGCGATCCCGAGGCGTTTCTCCACGCCGATGAAGGAAATCTGGCAACTGCAGCCGCGGCTCGAGCGCCTGCGGGGCAGGCGCGCCATGAAGTTGCTCGACAACCGCCGCTTCCGTGCCGCCTACGATTTTCTCTGCCTGCGTGCCGGCATCGACGAGCGCCTCGTGCCCGTGGCCGAGTGGTGGACCGAGGTGCAGACCCTCGACGAGGAAGCACGGCGTAAGGCAGCCGAAGAGAAGCCGGTCCTCGAGAGTATCTGGGGCGGTGGCAGCGAGCTTGGCGAGGAAATCGATGTCGATGCCGAATCAGCCCCGCCACGGCGTCGCGGCGGTCGCTCAAGGCTGGAGCTGGAGCTGGAGCTGGAGCCGGAGCCGGAGCCGGAGCCGGAGCCGGAGCCGGAGCCGCCGAGGTCACCGTCGCACCGAAGAAGAAACGCCGCCGGCGCCGGCGGCGCCCGGGCGGTGATCGTTCACGCTCGACGAACAAGGGATGACCGTGGACACGACGGACACGGCAGATGCGGTCACGGTGTTCGTCGGCCTCGGCGCCAATCTCGGTGATCGCCTTGCAACCCTTCGCCGTGCGCTGACGGCAATCGCGGCGATCCCCGGGACGCAGCATCTCGCAGTGTCACCGGTGTACGAAACACGCCCCATGGGCCCTGCCGATCAGCCCGACTACGCCAACGCCGTGTGTCGTTTCGAGACCTCGCTGCAGCCTCTGGCGCTGCTCGATGCCCTGCAGGCGATCGAGAATGCCGCGGGGCGTGATCGTTCGGTGGGCCGCTGGCGCGAGAGAAGCCTCGATCTTGATCTTCTGCTTTATGGCGATCAGGAAATTCAGCACGAGCGCCTTACGGTGCCGCACGCTGGCCTTGTCGAGCGCTCCTTCGTACGGGTGCCACTGGCGGACCTCGAACCCGAACTCGAGATTCCCGGCAAGGGCCCGCTTGCTGGCCTGCCTGAGGTCGGCATCGACTATCAGCTGGGCTTTTTAGGTAATATCTCTCCGGATTGACGGCGCAGTCGCCACAGTCACAGTCACTTTCTTCGTGGTGGCAGATGCTGCTAACATGATGGAGTTCTGCACGCAAACGTGACATTCCACAACAATACCAACTCCCGACCGGGTCGAGAGAGGGGTTAGATGAGCGATCGACAGAATCTGCGAATTGCCTTGCTGGAAGACAACAGCGAGCAGGCTGCTCGCGTTGCCGGCTGGATTGAGAAGAAGGGATGCCACTGCGATGTCTTCGGTTCGGCCGAGGAGTTTCAGCGCGCCTTCCGAAAGTCCAGCTTCGACGTCATCGTGCTCGACTGGACGCTCAACACCGGCAGTTCCGGTCTCGAAGTCATGCACTGGATTCGCGACACCATGACGAGCGACGTGCCGGTGATCTTCGCCACCGCCCGTCAGGCCGAGGAAGACATCGTCAAGGCCCTCCGCGAAGGCGCCGACGACTACCTCGCCAAGCCCGTGCGCCAGCACGAACTGCTCGCACGGCTCCACGCGCTTGCGCGGCGCGCCCAGCCGGAGGCCGAAGTACTCGAGTGCCCGCCGTACATCTTCGACACTGCCAATCGCCAGGTACGCATGCACGACGAGCCGATCAAGCTCACCGAGAAGGAATATGAACTCGCGCTGTTCCTGTTTCGCAATCGCGGTCGAGTCCTGTCGCGTTCGCACCTGCTGTCCACTGTCTGGGGCACCTCGGCCGATCTCAACACACGCACCGTCGATACCCACGCCAGTCGCCTCCGCAAGAAGCTCAAGCTGCTTGCCTCCGAACGCTGGAAGCTGACGTCCATCTATCAGCACGGGTATCGGCTCGAAGAGCACACGCCGCGAAGTTGATCGCATCGTGGCCGAGGGCAGCACCGCCACGCGGCGCGGGGGCATTACCTGGCGCTGGCTGATCATCTTCTGCCTCGGCCTCTATGCGCTGACCTGGCTGCTGATCTGGAGCGAGTCCACGCGCAAGGTCGATCGTCTCCTGCACGATATCTGGGTGCGCTCCGAACAGCGTCAGGCGCCCGATGATGTCGTCATCGCCGCCATCGACGCAAAGAGCCTGCAGAGCATCGGCCGCTGGCCCTGGCCGCGTGAGGTGCAGGCGAAACTCGTCGACAAGCTGGCCGCCAGCGGTGCCCGCGCGCTCGTCAACGACGTGCTCTACATGGAGCCGTCGGCACGGCGCAGCACCGACGAGGCGCTGGCAGAGGCATTCGAGCGCATCCCGGTCACGATACTGCCGCTGCTGGTCGAGAATCGCGGTGGGCTGCGCGTCGACGAGCAACTGCCGATTCCGGCGCTGGCACGCGTGGTCGACGACATCGGACAGATCGTGCTGCCGATCGACGATGACGGCATCGTGCGTCGCGTGTACCTCAAGGGCGGCTTCCGGCACGCTCACTGGTCGACGCTCGCGCTCGCTGCCCGCGACGCACTGCAGGGTGGGTCCGCCGCCGAACTGCCGGGCCGCCGTCTGAGCGGTGAAGCGGCCATCCGATCGGCCAGCGATGACGCCACCCGGGAACTCGGCCATACCTGGGTCAACGATCACGAGGTCTACGTGCCGTTCTATGGCCCGAGCGGTACCTTCAGGCGCATCTCGGTCATCGACATTCTCGATGGCAACGAGAGCGCCATGCGTGCACTTCAGGGGCGCATCGTGTTCTTCGGCCTGACCAGCACGGGGCTCGGCGATGTCGTGCCGACACCCGTATCGGCGCTCGATCATCCCATGCCCGGAGTGGAGATCCACGCCAACATCTTCGCCGCGCTCAGGGACGGCAGCCTCGTCACCGCAGTCAATCCCTGGATCAATCTCTGGCTGGCGCTGGGCATCCTGCCGCTGATGCTGATCGGTTATTCGCGCATGCCGCCACACTGGAATCTCGTGACCACCGCCGTGGCGACGATCGCGCCGGCGCTGGCGAGCATGCTGCTCTATCGCTATGCGCGCCTGTGGTATCCCCCGCTCGGGCTCAGCGTGCCGATGCTCGTGAGCTACCTGTTCTGGAGCCGTCACCAGCTCGGCTTCATCACGCACTTCCTCGAAGGACAGCAGCGGCGCCTGCAGCCGATACTGCCGCGCGAGCAACGCGGAGAAGTGGAGGAACTCACGAACTTCTTCGAGCACGCCATTCGCCACCTGCCGCTGAAGGGCTGGCGTTTCACCTGGCAGGGCGATGTGTTCAGTGGTGGCGAGGGCCTGCCGGAGCGACCGCGGCGTGGTGATGTCGACCGCTGGATAGTGCGTGATGGTATCGGTGCCAGGAGCTGGGGCCGTGCCGGTCAGCTCAACATCGAGCTGGCCTACAAGGATGTCCAGAATGCACGGGAGATCAACCGCTACGTTGATTCACTCGCGCGTGTGCGCTGGAACAAGACCCTGACGCCACTCAGTGGCTCGATCGAACGGCTCGAGATCAGTGCGCGCAAGTTCGGCGAGCAGGTCGCCTGGCTCGAGAGCATCAAGGAGTTCAGCGAGACCGTGCTCGCCGGCACGCCGGTCGGCATCATCATCTGGAACCCCGCCGGCGAGTGCGTCAGGCACAATCCCCTGGCCGAGACCCTGATACCGTCTCTGGCGCGCGATTCCCTGCTGGCAGACCTCCTTGACGCCGTCGGTCGTCCCCTCGACGACCCCGCCAATCGGGCACGGCTCGACAGGCTCGTGCTCGAGGCACGTCTCTGGCAGATTCCCGCGAGTATTGGCGATCGCGAACTGGTCGTGAGCCTGAGTGCCGTCGGCAACACGCTGCATCAGCGGCTGATCTGCGCGAGTATCGATGACGTGACCGAGATTCGCACGGTGGAGCGCGCGCGCGGCGAGATGATCGAATACCTCTCGCACGATCTGCGCTCGCCGCTCATCTCCGCGCTGTATCAGCTCGAGCGCATTCGTGAAAGGCTCGAGGAGAACGAGACCGCACTGCCGGCCGAGTTGCCCATGGCGGTTGGCTTCGACAGTGCCGGTATCGATTTCGATCTCTCGACCGAAGCCCAGGCACCGTCATCCAACGGCAACGGGGTCGAGATTGCCCGTGTAGTGGCTTCGTTGCAGTCGGATGAATTCGAGCGTGTTGCCGGCAGCATCGAGAACAACATTCAGGCGAGCCTCACGATGATGGAGGATCTGCTGCACGTGGCGCGCGCCGACGCGCTCAGTCAGCAGCAGTTCAGCGAATTGCTGTTGAACAACCTCGTGGACAATGCCATCGATCAGCTCATGCCCCAGGCGCTCAAGAAGGGCATCGAACTCGAGGTCGATACACCCGATGAAGGTCTCTGGGTGATGGGTGAGGTGTCGTCCCTGCAGCGTGCCCTGATCAACGTCATCGGCAACGCCATCAAGTATTCCCACGAAGGCGGTCGTGTCTGGGTGAAGCTCGCGCTCGTCCGGCCTCGCGCAGGTCGCGCGCGTGGCGCGCATCCATGAAGGTTCGGTGTACGCGCGCAACCGCGAGCAGGGTGCTTCGGTGGGCATCCGCCTGCCGGTGCACTATGTCGACAAGGACGAGTAGCGGGAATCGTCGTTACCGCGGCGTCGTCACCGCGAGTTCGATCCGCGAAGTCTTTCCGCGAGTTCTATCCGTGCGGCAACGCCGCCGGGATCGTTCAGCGTTCGCTGACGCTGCCGTCGTCGTGACCGACGAGCAGGGTATCGGCGCCGCGAGCCGCGAAGAGCCCGTTGCAGACCACGCCGACGATGGCATTCAGTTCGGCTTCGAGTACCAGTGGCTCGGTAATGTGGAAGCCGTGGCAGTCGATGATCACGTTGCCGTTGTCGGTGACGACACCGGTGCGGTATTCGGGATCGGCGCCGAGCCTGACGATGGCGCGCCCGACATGGCTGCGTGCCATCGGAATCACTTCCACGGGCAGCGGAAAACGCCCGAGCGTTGCCACCTCCTTGGAGCTGTCGACCACGCAGAGAAACTCGCGGCTGGCGGCGGCGATGATCTTTTCGCGTGTGAGTGCCGCGCCGCCACCCTTGATGAGCTGGCGATCCGGGTTGACCTCGTCGGCGCCATCGATGTAGAGATCGAGCGGGCCAGCGGCGTTGAGATCGAGCACGTCGACGCCGATGGCGGCAAGGCGGCGGGCCGTTTCCTCGGAACTCGCCACGGCGCCCCTGAGGCGGATGCGTGACTCGCCGAGCAGGTCGATGAAGGCGTTGACGGTGGAGCCGGTGCCGATGCCCAGAATCGAATCGTCCTTGACGCGCTCGAGCGCGCGTGCGGCAGCGGCCTGTTTTCCTGGGTGCATGCGTATGGGTCGGAAACGGGGCAGCGCCCGGTGATGGCATTGCCGTGACGCCGGGGCGCGGATGGCAGTGGTGCCCGTGAAGGAAAGCGGTTACATTGGCCCCCCATGAGCCAACTGCAATACGAGTATATCAAACGCATTCTCGGCGCCCGCGTCTATGACGTGAGCCGCGAGACACGACTGCACCCGGCGCCGCACATCTCGGCGCGCATCGGCAACTCCGTGCTTCTGAAGCGCGAGGACGAGCAGCCGGTGTTCTCCTTCAAGTGCCGCGGTGCCTTCAACCGCATCTTCAAGTTGCTCGAGCGCGAACCGGTGCAAGGGGTCATGACGGCTTCCGCCGGCAACCACGCTCAGGGGGTGGCGCTGGCAGCGAAGAAACTGAATATAAAAGCAGTTATCGTGATGCCCGTGACGACGCCCGCGATCAAGGTGGAATCGGTACGCGCGCTCGGCGGCGAGGCAGTGCTGTACGGCGATGATTTCGATGCCGCCGCCGCACACGCGAAAGCACTGTCGGCACGGACCGGTTACCCGCTCATCCATCCCTTCGACGATCCCGACACCATCGCCGGGCAGGCGAGCGTTGCGGTCGAACTCTGCCGCCAGCACCCCGACCGGCTCGATGCGGTGTTCGTACCCGTCGGTGGCGGCGGGCTCGCTGCCGGGGTGTCGCTGTACATGAAGTACCTGCGCCCGGAGGTGCGGGTGATCGGTGTCGAACCTGTCGATGCCGCTTCGATGCACGATGCGCTTCGCGCCGACGAGCGCGTCACACTCGATTCGGTCGGGCTCTTTGCCGACGGCGTGGCGGTGCGTCAGGTGGGTGAATACACCTTCGACATCTGCCGCGAATGCCTCGACGAGATCGTGCTCGTGTCGGTGGATGAAATGGCTGCAGCCATCAAGGACATCTTCACCGATACGCGCACGCTCACCGAACCTGCCGGTGCGCTTGCGCTGGCCGGGCTCAAGAAATACGCGGCCGCGCACCACTGGCAGGACAAGCGCCTCGCCGCCATCGTCAGCGGTGCCAACATCAACTTCGATCGCCTCCGGCACGTGGCCGAACGGGTCGAAGTGGGCGAGAATCACGAGGCGCTGATTGCCGTGACCGTGCCCGAGGAACCGGGGAGTTTCCGGCGCTTCTGCAGAACCATCGGCAAGCGGGCAATCACCGAGTTCAATTATCGCTATGCCGATGCGCACACGGCACACGTGTTTGCCGGTGTGGTGCTGCCGGATGGCAAGAGCGACGATGCGCGTCGGGAATTGCTCGATATGCTCGCCGACAACGGCTACCAGGTGCTCGACATGACCGACAACGAAACCGCCAAGCTGCATGTCCGGCACATGGTCGGAGGGCACGCAGGGCTGGCCGACGAGCGCCTGTTTCGCTTCCGCTTTCCCGAGCGACCGGGGGCGCTTCTCGGTTTTCTCGAGGCGATTCGCCCCGACTGGAACATCACGCTCTTTCACTATCGCAGTCACGGCGCGGCCTACGGACGCGTGCTCGTCGGCATGCAGGTGCCGGAGACCGACGAGGCGGCGCTGCAGGACTTTCTCGACAACGGCGGTTATCACGGTGAGCCCGAGACCGACAACGCGGCCTATGAACTGCTGCTGAGGTAGTCCGGGCCCGCATGACGGTTGCGCGGCGTCACTGCGTCCCCGGCAGTGTTTCTCGCACCGCGTTCGCCGCGTTCGCCGTGTTCCCGGCAATCAGTCGCCCGGTGGCGTGAACAGCCGCGCTTCGGTGGCGATCATGTCGAGGCGGATGTCCCATTCGGCCGGCAACACGCTGTCGACGAGCTGGCATTCGCAGGCGATCCCGATGAGAGTGGGCATGTGTCCGGCTTGTGCATCGGACGAGTGCGCTGCTGACGATGTACTCGGGGCACGATCTGCCGCCGGTGCGAAGAAGCGATCATAGTATCCGCCGCCCATGCCCATGCGGTAGAGCGCGCGGTCGAAACCGACGAGCGGCACGAGCACCACATCGAGCGCCTCGCGGGGTATCGACAGGTCGGGCGGTACGTCGGGTTCGTCGATTCCGAAGCTGTTCTTCTTCGTTGGCGTGTCGTCGTCGAAGGGGGTGAAGCGCAGACGTGATGCGGGTTCGACGATGGGCACGGCGGTCGTGCAGCCCTGCTCGCGAAGCTGCGTCATGAGAGCCGTGACCGACAGCTCCTTGCCGAAGGCGAGGTAGCCCGCGACGGTGGCGGGGCATTCGATGTGGGGCAGAACGCGCTCGGCAACCGCCGCTGCAATGGGGTCGAGTTCGGCTGCCGGAATGGCTCTGCGCCTGGCAAGCAGTGCTTGTCTGAGTGCCTGCCGTTGTGCCTCCGTGGCGTTATCCTGCCGAGCCATGTGTGTTCCGGGTAGGTGTGTCCCGGGAAAGGCGAGCTCCGGGAATGCAGAAGTATCAACCGCCTGTGCCGTTTCCGGTGTGCGACCTTGAACCTATCGGTTCAGGTGGGAGCACTGGAACCGTATCAGGCTTTCTGCCGTGGCAGACATGCACAACAACAGCGACCAGTGATGCCCCCGGGGTGCAAATCAGGCTCAAGGGAAATACCCAGCCGGATGACGAACACCGCAGAAGATACACCGTCAGTATGCCACGCCGCCGATCGTGAAGCGGTGACTCGAGTCCGATTCGCCCACTCATTCACAGGCGAAGCCCGGGCTGTTCAGGCGCCCCCGTGCTCGTTTTCGCCGGCGCTGGCTTTTGCTTCGACACTGTTGTCCGTGTCCGTGTCCGTGTCCGTGTCCGTGTCCGTGTCCGTGTCCGTGTTCGTGTCGAGCAGGGTGTCGATGCGGGCGCTCAGGCCGGCGAGCCGCTCGCCGATGGCTGCGGCGTCGGCGCCGGCCGCGTCGTCGGCCGCCATGCTGGCGTCGGCACGGGCGCGCAGCAGCTCGCTGGCGGTGTTGATGGCCGTGACGATGGCCAGTTTCTCGATGCTGGAGGTGTTGTTGCGGCGCTTGAGGTCGCGCATCGAGCGTTCGATGTAGGCCGCGGCCTGCAGGAGGTCTTCCTCTTCGCCGGGGCGGCAGGCAATCTGCACTTCCTTGTCGAGGATGCGCACGCGTGCCGGCGTCTGTCTGGATTCGCCTTCCGCGGTGCCGGATCTGCTGTTTGCTGCTGTCATGCTGAACTGTCTCTTGCTGGCTCGTGGCGAAGTGACCTCCTTGCTTCCCTGCTCGCGGTGATCACTGGCTCGATTCAAGCGCCTTGAGACGCTCGATCATCTGTTCGACCTTGTGGCGCGCCACGTCGTTTCTCTCGACAAGGCGTGCACGCTCCTCGACCAGCGTGTTCTGCTGTTCCCTGAGAGACCGATTCTCCCCCCGGAGCCGTTCGCAGAGCGACGCCAGGGCCTCGACCCGCGCTTCGAGTGCGCCGATGTCATCCTCGAGCGAGTGCTGGTTCATCGCGATCGTCTCCGGTGGCATGCAGGTGGTGAAGTGCGCCACCATTGTATACTTCCGGATTGTCTGTCAGCGACTACCCGTGGCCCGGCCGCCTGAACCTTGATGAACGCACAACAACTGGCGCTGGACGAACTCGAGGTGCCATTGCCGCCGTCGGAGGTGCATGGGCTGGCGGTGGGGCTGCTCTGCAGCGAGGAAAGCACGCGCGCGAAGTCGCTGTGGTTTCGTGAACTGCTCGAATCGGCCGGCATCGAGGCCGTTGCCGCACATGCCGATGCACTGCGGCGCGTCGATGCCTGGTTCGGTGGCATCGTGGCCGAACTCAACGCGGCCGATCTTGCCTGGCAGCCCCTGGTGCCCGGTGAAGGTGCCGCGCTGGCCGAACGGGTGCGTGCGCTCGGCGACTTCTGCGGTGGCTTTACCTACGGTGTGTCGCTGGGCCTCGGCAATCAGGGAAACCGCCCGCTGCCGGTGGAGACGCGCGAGATCCTCGACGACTTTCAGGCCATCGACGGGGTCGATGCGGACGGTGACGACGAACAGGACGAAGCGGCCTTCGCCGAACTCCTCGAATACGTGCGTGTTGGTGTGCTGTTCATTCTCGAGGAGCTGAGGCCGGCCGAGGCTGCGCCAATCGGCGCCACCGAAGACCCTTCTTCACCGGGCACCGCCCACTGACCATTCAAGCTTCATGAGTCCTGTCACCGACGCCTCCCTGTTCACGCGCACCCAGGCTGCCGAGTACCGTCGCCGCCGCCGTGCCCTGATGCGCATCATGGGCCGCGATTCGATCGCCGTCATTCCCGCGGCGCCCGCTGCCGTGCGCAGCCGCGACACGCTGTATCGTTATCGTCCGAACAGCAACCTCCTCTATCTCACCGGCCTCGATGAACCCGAGGCGCTGCTGGTGCTGATCCCCGGGCGCGAGAAGGGCGAATACATTCTGTTCCTGCGCGACAAGGACAAGGACAAGGAAGCCTGGGACGGCGTTCGCATCGGTGTCGATGCCGCACCCGGCATGCTCGGTGCCGACGACGCCTTTCCGATCGACGACATCGACGACATCCTGCCGGGCCTCCTCGAAGGGAAGCAGTCGATCCATCACACCCTCGGCAAGGATCAGCACTTCGACGTGCAGCTGCTCAACTGGCTCAACATCTCGCGTCGTGCACGACGCCACGGCGGCAGCGATCCCGATGCCTTCATCTCGCTCGATTACCACATCAACGAGATGCGTCTGTTCAAGAGCCGCCACGAGATCGCGCAGTTGAAGCGCGCCTGTCGCCTGAGCGCAGACGCACACTCCCGCGCCATGCGCGCCACGCGCCCCGGCATGGCCGAGTACGAACTCGAAGCCGAACTCGTGCACGAATACACGCGCCGCGGCGGCATGCACGCCTTTCTGCCCATCGTCGGCGGTGGCAGCAACGGCTGCATCCTGCATTACATCGAGAACCGCGACAGACTCGAGGACGGCGATCTCGTGCTCGTCGACTCGGGCGCCGAACTCGACTGGTACGCCGGTGACATCTCCCGCACCTGGCCCGTCAACGGGCGGTTCAGCGAGGCTCAGGCCGAGGTCTACGACGTGGTGCTCGAGGCGCAGAAGGCGGCCATCGCAGCGGTTGAACCCGGGGCGCACTGGAACGCCTTTCACGAGGCTGCCGTCAAGGTGCTGACGCGTGGGCTGCGTGATCTCGGCGTGCTCAAGGGCAACCTGCGTGAGCTTCTCCGGGACGAAGCCTCGAAATCCTTCTACATGCACCGCACCGGACACTGGCTGGGCATGGACGTGCACGATGTCGGCGACTATCGCATCGACGGTGAATGGCGTGAACTCGAGCCCGGCATGGTGCTGACCGTCGAACCCGGGCTGTATCTCGGCCACGACCGGCGCGTGCCCAAACGCTATCGTGGCATCGGCATCCGCATCGAGGACAACGTGCTGGTGACGCGCAAAGGCGCCGAAGTGCTGACCGACAGCGTGCCGAAGGAACGTGCCGACATCGAGTCGCTGATGGCCAGGGGGCGCTGAGATCCGCCATGCACGAGGTCGACATCGCCATCGTCGGAGCAGGCCTGGTCGGGGTGCCGCTGGCACTGGCACTCGACGCCGCCGGCTGGCGTGTGGCACTGCTGGAGCAGGGCAACAGGCAGGGCGAAAAGCAGGGCGGGAAACCCCTCGGTGCGATGCGCGATCGCGATACTGCTGCCGCGAACC
Organism: Gammaproteobacteria bacterium; assembly: GCA_002746645.1. Lineage (GTDB taxonomy): Bacteria > Pseudomonadota > Gammaproteobacteria > Granulosicoccales > Granulosicoccaceae > Granulosicoccus. The sequence continues at coordinate 18,423 of PDPU01000007.1, forward strand.
CAGTCCGGCAGGAGGTGGCTCTCGAGGCGCGGTGCAGCGCGCTCTCGGCGGGCAGTGTTGCCTGGCTGCGGGAGCAGGGTTTCTGGGACGTGGTTTCGCCCGAGGCCACGCCGATTCTGTCGGTGCAGGTGACGCAGGCAGGCAGCTTTGGCGTCACTCGTCTCGACGCGCATGCGGAAGGCTTCGATGCCTTCGGGCAGGTGCTCGCCAACAATGCCATGCTGCGCGCCTGGCAAGCGCTGCTCGACGGCAGCACGGTGCTGCAGCGCTACGGGTTTCGGGTCGAGGGGGTTGCGCATCGGACAGTGCCCGGGCAGCAGGAACGATGCGTGGTCATCAGTGCCGACGATGGCGCACAGCCGGACATTGCGGCGCGGCTGCTTGTCGCGGTCGATGGCTTCTCGTCGCGCATCCGCGAACTGGCCGGTGTTGCCGCGCGCCATCACGATTACGATCAGGTGGGTGTCCTGACGAACGTCGAACTCGCCGAGCCGCACCGCAACGTTGCCCACGAGCGCTTCACCGCTGCGGGCCCGCTGGCACTGCTGCCACGTGGCGAGCGCGTGGCCAACGTGGTGCACTCGGTGGCGACGCAGGACGCCGAGCGCATCATGGCACTCGATGATGCGGCCTATCTAGCCGAGTTGCAGCAGCATTTCGGCTATCGTCTCGGGCGTTTTCGCCGTGTCGGTTCGCGTCTGTCGGTGCCGCTGATGCGCATCGAGTCGATGGCACCGCAGGCGCCACGCACGCTGTTTCTCGGCAACGCGGCAAGGCTGCTGCACCCCGTGGCCGGACAGGGCTACAACCTGGCGCTGCGCGACGTGGCGGCACTGGTGCGTGCGCTCGGTCTGCGTCAGTCGCAGTCGGCCGACATCGGCTCGGCCGAGTGGCTCGGACGTTATGTGGCCGGGCGTGCCGATGATCGTGCGGGCACGGTGCGTCTGACCGATCTTCTCGCGCGTGGTTTCACCGGTTCGGCAGCGGGGCCGAAACACCTTCGCTCGCTGGGTCTGCTGGGTCTCGATCTGATCGGGCCCTGGAAGCGCGCCTTCCTCAGACGCACGACGGGCGTCGGCGGGCGTGAGTGGGCGAGGCGCTGAGGGTGTCCCTCCGCTCGGAGCGTCTGAAGCAGCTGCTTGCGCACCGGCTCGGCAACCGTCTGGTGTTCTTTCTGCTCGCCATCGTCATCGGTGCGCTGGTCGGACTCGCCACGGTGGCACTGATCTGGCTCATCGAACTGGTGCATCGCATCGGCTACGGCACTGCCGGCGAGGACGGTCTCGCGGCGATGATTGCGAGCCTGCCGGCCTGGCAGGTCATCCTCGTGCCGACGCTCGGCGGCGCCGTGGTCGGGGGGCTGCTGCGGTTCATGCCCGGGCAACGTTATCACGGCATTGCCGACGTCATGGAAGCCTGCGCGCTGAACAGCGCACGCATGCCAGTGCGCTCGGATCTCGTGGCGGCGCTCGCGGCCGGCGTCTCGCTCGGCTCGGGTGTGCCGCTCGGTCGCGAGGGGCCGGCGGTGCACATCGGTTCATCGCTGAGCGCACTCGTCGCCGAGAAGCTCGGGCTCGACCATCGGCATTCGCTCGCGCTCCTCGGCTGCGGTGCCGCCTCGGCCGTGGCGGTGTCGTTCAGCACGCCGATCACCGCGGTGATCTTCGCGCTCGAGGTCATCGTCGGCTACTACACCCTGTGGGTATTCGCGCCGGTGGTCATCGCCGCCATGGCAGGCATGATGGTGCGCGAGGCCTTCCTCGGGCAGGGAGCGCTGTTCGATCTGCCCGCGCGTGAACTGGTTTCGATGTGGGAACTGCTGAGTTTTGCGCTTCTCGGCGTGGTAGCGGCGATGTTCGCGCGGGCACAGCTCGGCGTGATACCGCTGATGACGGGTTTCTGGGAGCGCCTGGCGCTGCCGCGGCTGATGCGTCCGGCCGCCGCCGGTGTGCTGATCGGTGTCGCCGCGCTCGAGTTTCCGCACGTGCTCGGTCTCGGTATCGAAGGCACGCAGACCGCACTCGAAGGGGGCTTCACCGCCACCGAATACACCGGGCTCTTCATCGTCAAGTGGCTGGTGGTGTGTCTCGCGCTTGCCAGCGGCTTCGCCGGTGGCGTCTTCGGCCCCTCGGTTTTCCTCGGTGCCATGCTCGGTGGCGCCTTCTGGTCGTTTCTGTCGCTGACCGGGCTGCCGCTCTCGGAAGTGGGTGTGTACGCCACGATCGGCATGGGTGCGATGGCCTCGGCGATGCTCGGCGCACCCATCTCCACCATCCTGATCGTGTTCGAACTCACCCACGATTACGGCATCACCCTTGGCGTCATGACTGCCACGGCCATCGCCAGCACCGTGATGCAGCTCGGCGACTACGGCTCCTTCTTCCGCTGGCAGCTCATGCGGCGCAACGTCAATCTCGCCAGTGGCCGCGACTCCAGCGTGCTCATGACCCACCGCGTCGAGGATCTCGTCAAGACGAACTACGCCGTGGTGCCGCCTGACATCACCGCCGGCGAATGTTCCTCGCGTCTCGGATCGGAACGCAAACTCGTGGCCATGTTCGTCGACGAGGCCGGTGTCTTCCAGGGCAGCGTGTCGCTTGCGCAGCTCCTGTCGCATTCGATCGAGCAGGGCATGGATGCACGCGCGCTCGATGCGGCAATGCCCGCCGACTATGCCATCACGCCGAACACCAACATCGTGATGGCGGTGCAGAGCATGGCCGAGGTGACCGTGGAGTTCCTGCCCGTGGTCACCCGTCCACGGGCGACCGAACCGCTGCTGGCCGGCGTGGTGTGGAAGAGTGATCTCCTGGCCGAGCACTACGATGCGGTGAAACGCGCGCGCGAGGAGGAGTTCGGCATCACCTGAGCGCGGCGGGTACGTCGGAGTGCTATCCTCGACAATTCCTTGATCAACGACATGTCGCCATCCCGTTGCGACCCAGGCTCATGAGCGGACCGACCTTTCCCGGCTTCGATACCCTGTCGCTGCACGCGGGTCATGCCCCCGACAGCGAAACCGGCGCGCGCGCCGTGCCCATCTATCAGACCACGTCCTTCGTGTTCGACGACGCCGACCAGGCGGCGTCGCGCTTCGACACGGCGCGCTCGGGGCACGTGTACTCGCGCATCACCAACCCGACCGTGGCCGTGCTCGAGGAGCGCGTGGCGGCGCTCGAAGGCGGCGTTGCCGCGGTGTGCACGGCGAGCGGCATGGCGGCCATCCACCTCGGCATCACGACCCTGCTCGGCGCGGGTGATCACATCGTCGCGTCACGCTCGCTCTACGGCGGCACGCACAATCTGCTCAGCTACACCCTGCCGCGTTTCGGCATCGAGACCACCTTCGTCGATCCGCGCGATCCGGCGGCCTTCGGCGCGGCGATGCGTGACAACACCCGGCTCGTGTTCGCCGAGACCGTCTCGAATCCCCTGTGCGAAGTGCTGGATATGGAGGCAGTTGCAGGGGTTGCTCATGCTGCCGGTGTGCCGCTCATGATCGATGCCACGCTGACGAGTCCGGTGCTCGTCTCGGCGATCGAACACGGTGCCGACATCGTCATGCACTCACTGACGAAATTCATGGGCGGGCACGGTGTGGCCGTCGGCGGGGTGCTGATCGACAGCGGCCGCTTCGACTGGGAAGCCGCCGGGAAGTTTCCGGGACTGACCGAACCCTACGCGGGTTTTCACGGTCTGGACTTCGTCGACGAGTTCGGTATCGCGGCCTTCATTCTGCGCGCGAGGAAGGAGGGGCTGCGCGACTTCGGTGCGGCGCTCTCGCCAATGAACGCTTTCCAGATCCTGCAGGGGCTCGAGACCCTGTCGCTGCGGATGGCACGGCATGTCGAGAACACGCACGCGGTGGTTGACTTTCTGGCCGGCCACGACGCCGTGAGCGTGGTCAATCACCCGCGCATCGAGAGCCACCCCGACCATGCGCTCGCCGGCAGGCTGCTGCCCAGAGGGGCGGGCGCCGTGTTCAGTTTCGAGCTTGCCGCGAGGTCGCTCGTCATTCATCCGGCCAGTACCACGCACTCGCGCATGGACGACGTGGCACTCGCGGAGGTGGGTATCTCGCCCGGGCTCGTGCGGCTCTCGATCGGCCTCGAAGATTCACAGGACCTCATCGCGGATCTCGCCCAGGCGCTTGCGCGTGCCGCGAAGGCGTCGGGAGGGTCGGCACGATGATCATCGAGTTCAAGGGCAGTCAGACCTTCATCGGCACCGGTGGTGTCGTGTGGCAAACGAAGAAACGAAGCCTGATGCCGGGCAGGAAACGAAGCCTGATGCCGGGCAGGAAACGCAGCCTGAAACCGGGCGGGAAACGAAGCCTGATGCGGAGAAGGCGGCGACGCCGGTGCTGGTGCTCGTGCACGGCGCCGGCATGGATCACACCGTGTGGCTGCTGCTCGCACGCTATTTTGCACGTCGTGGCTACAACCTCGTGGTGCCGGATCTTCCGGGGCATGGCCGTTCCGGCGGTACGCCCATCGACAACATCGAAGGCATGGCGAACTGGCTCCGGGAGTTGCTCGAGCATCTCGAGACCGAACACGGTCTTGCGCGCGAGAAAGTGATTCTCGGCGGGCACTCGATGGGGGCGCTGGTGGCTCTCGAAGCAGCCGGGCAGCAACCTGCCGCCCTGCATCAGCTGCTGCTCTTCGGCGCCTGCTACCCGATGCCGGTGGGCGAACCGTTGCTCGAGGCGGCAAGGGCCGATCCACAGGCAGCAGTGGACATGATCACGCTCTTCGGACATGCCTACCGCTCGCTGCTCGGTCACAATCCGGTAGCCGGCGTCAGCCTGCAGAACGTCGCAAGGGTGCTGCTCGGACGCGCCGCACCCGGCGTGATTCACAACGACCTTGCTGCCTGCAATGCCTATGGCGGCGGAGAGGAAGCAGCCCGGAACTGGCAGCCCGGGCACAGCACCGTGATTGCCGGCGACAGCGACCGCATGACGCCGCTGCGCGGGTGCCGTGCGCTGGCCGAACTGCTCGATGCCGAGGCGTTCGAGGTCATGGCTGCGAGTGGTCACATGATGATGGGCGAGCAGCCCGAGGATACGCTCGGAGCCGTGAAGCGGGCACTGGCTGCGGCAGGATAGCTCGCGATATTCCCCCGCGTGGCTGCATGCGTTCAATCGCCGCCGCGGCTGATCGGCCGTGGCGGACGCTCGGGTATCCACGGCCGGTTCGTGATTCAGGTATTCACGGCCGGCGGGTGATTCAGGCGATTCAGGCGATTCAGGTCTTCGCGTCGAGTTCCGCGAAGATGCGGTCGCGGATGTCCTCGACGCTGCCGATACCGTCGACCCTGACGTAGGCGGGGCCGTCGAGGCTTTCCGAGAACTTGTGATAGTAGTTCTTCAGAGGCGCAGTCTGTTCCTCGTAGACCGACAGGCGATGCCGCACCGTGGCTTCCTGGTCGTCCTCGCGCTGGATCAGCGCCTCGCCGGTGGCGTCATCCTTGCCCGCTTCCTTCGGCGGGTTGTACTCGATGTGGTAGGTGCGTCCCGAAGGTTCGTGGATGCGTCGTCCGCTCATGCGTCTGACGATTTCCTCGTGGTCGACGTCGATCTCGACGACCGCATCGATGACCACACCGGCTTCCTTCAGGGCATCGGCCTGGGTGATGGTGCGCGGGAAGCCATCGAAGAGAAAGCCGTGCTTGCAGTCGTCCTGCTGGATGCGCTCCTTGACGAGGCCGATGATGATGTCGTCGGAGACGAGGTTCCCCGAATCCATGACCTTCTTCGCCTCGATCCCGAGCGGGGTCTGCGCCGCCACTGCTGCACGCAGCATGTCGCCGGTGGAGATCTGCGGGATGTCGTAGCGTTCGGTGAGGTAGCCTGCCTGGGTACCTTTGCCGGCGCCTGGGCCGCCGAGAAGAATCAGTCGCATGTACAGGGTCACTCCGTGGAATCGATCGGTTTTCCGGCCGGTAGTGCTATGCGCCGGCCGCAACGCACATCAAGGGTAACCAATTCCCGCGCGTGCTGCTTGCCTCTCGCGCGGGATCGATCGATGACGAGTGTACCCGGATACCCACTTTGCCGCGTCAGACGGCGACAATGGTCACATGAGCAACACCAGCACCGTCGACGCCCTGCGCGAAGATCAGATTCTCGACGCCGAACTTCTCGGACATCGCCTGCACCTGCACAGTACCTGGGGGCTGTTCTCGCCTCGCCGGGTCGACGAGGGTACCCTGTTGCTGCTTGATCATCTCGAGGTGGCCCGGGACGAGATCGCGCTCGACATCGGCTGCGGCTACGGGCCGCTCGGCCTTGCCATTGCGGCGTCGGCACCCGAAGGCCGTGTGCATCTGATCGACAAGGATTTCGTGGCCGTGGACTACGCGCGTGCCAACGCCGCGCGGAACGGACTCGGCAACACCGAGGTGTACCTCAGCAACGCGTTCAGTCACGTTCCGGCGGATCTTCCCCTGTCGCTGGTGGTGTCGAACCTGCCGGCCAAGGTCGGCAACGAGATGTTCCACATCACCTTCACCGACGCGAAGGCGCGCATGCAACCCGGCGCGCGTATCGTCGTCGTGACCATCAACGGTCTTCGGCAATACGTCAGGCGTGCCTTCCGGGAGATCTTCGGCAACTACGACAAGCTCAAGCAGGGGAAGAGCTACACCGTGTCGCTGGCGGTGCGGGAGTAGTGCGTGCGGGAGTCGTGCGGCGAGCACCGGTGGGTGGCTGCCGTCTGCTGGCCGCTGTTAGTGGCTGCCGACGAGTGCGTCCGCAGTGTCGCAGTCGCAGGATCCCGTCTCGGCCACGCGGCGCTGGCACGGGTTGCACCAGCGCATGCCGGTCGGGGCCAGGCTGGTGTCGATTTCCACACGATCGTCGAACACGAAACAATCGCCCTGCCAGTGAGCGCCGTGGCAGTGTTCGAAGTAGTTGATGATGCCGCCTTCGATCTGGTAGACCTCGCGGAAACCCTCCTCGAGCATCCACGGGGCGGCCTTCTCGCAGCGCACGCCGCCGGTGCAGAAGGTGATGATGGGCGTGTCGTGGTCGAGTTCGCCCGTTGCCACGGCGTGTCTGACGGCGGCCTGGAAGTCGCGGAAGTGGGCGATGCCGAGATCGATGGCGTTGCGGAAGGTGCCGGCTTCGATTTCGTAGTCGTTGCGGGTGTCGAGCAGTACCACGTTGCGCCCCGCATCGAGCCAGTCGCGCACCGTTTCGGGCGGCAGCGACGGCGCTTCGGGACGGTCGAACTGCCTGAGTTTCGCACCGGCGCCATCAAAGGCGATGATTTCGTGGCGGATGCGCACCTTGAGTTTCGAGAAGGGCACTTCGCGCGAGTAGCTTTCCTTGAGCCAGAGCTGGCGCAGGGCGGGTTCGGCATCGAACACGGCGCGCGCCGCTGCCGCCTGTTCGGCGGTGCCGGCCAGCGCCACGTTGATGCCTTCGTCGGCGAGCAGTATGGTACCGAGGATGCCGGTGGCGCGAAGCGCCGCATCAAGGTCGGCCTGCAGCACCGGCAGGTGCTCGAGTGTCATAAGTGGGATTTTAGCTGAATTTCGTCGGGTGACAGCTGTCCGCAAGTGATGGCGTCACCGGGTGGCCGGACGGTGAGTCCGGACGAATTCGGGGTGAGAGAAATGACGATGTTGATGAGCAGGCAGGCCGGGTTCGGCCTTGTCGGAAGCGTGGCTGTGGGCTTGTTGCTGGCGTGTGCAATGCCCGGCGGTCAGGCGCGTGCCGACGAGGAAGACACGGCGGCGGCCGGAGTTTACGCGCAGGAGCGGGCGCGTTTCGACGAAGCGCTCGAGGCGCTGGCTGCGGATGATCTGGAGCGCTTCGAGACGTTGCGTGCCTCGCTTGCAGGCTACCCACTCGCGGACTACCTCTGGTTTCGTGAACTCGATCACGAATGGCGTCGTCGTCCGCCCGAGAAAGCCGATATCGGAGAACTCAATCGTTTCGAGCGCGAAACGGGCCATGAGTCGATGACAAGGCGCCTTACGCAGCTCATGCAGCGGCGCCTCGCCGAAGAGGAAAACTGGCCGCTGTTTCTTGGCGTGAGCAAATCGGCGCTGGCCTCGGAGATGCCCTGTTCGCAGCTGCGCGCGCGTTTCGAACTCGGCAGGGTCAAGGGCTTCGACGACGCAGTACTCATCGACCTCTGGACAGCACCCGAAAAGCCGCACGAGCGCTGTTCCGGAGTGATCGACGGCATCGAGGCAGCCCATGCGCCACCGCTGACCGCGATCTGGGAACGCATCTATCAGGCCATGGAAGCCAACCGGCCCGAGCGCGCGGAATCGGTGCTGCACTACCTCGGCAGCCATGACCGCAGGCTGATCAAGGCCTGGATGGCCGCGACAGACGATCCGCCGGCCTTTCTCCTCGGTGGCGCACTCGATGAAGACACCCCTCTGAATCGGCGGATTCTTGCCGACGTGGTGCTTGAATGGTCACGCCAGGACACTCTCGCCGCGATGGACTACTGGCAGAACTACCGCTCCAACTACCGCTTCTTCGATGATCGCTACTACGACACGCAGCGGGCGCTCGCGCTGCGGGCGGCGTGGCGGCGCATGCCCGAAGCGAGCGCCTGGCTGGCCGAAATCGAACCGCGTGAGGACGATCTCGAACTCATGGAATGGCGCATTCGTGCTGCGCTCCTTGCCGGCAACTGGAGCGCGGCCGTGCGCGGTATCCATCAGCTGCCGCTCGAGGAACGCCGCGAGGATCACTGGGCTTACTGGGAGGCGCGGGCGCTCGAGGTCGCAGGTCAGCATTCCGCGGCGAACGAGATCTATGCCGAGCTTGCCGAACTGCAGAGCTATCATGGTTTTCTCGCTGCCGAGCACATCGGTCGCCCGCATGCGATCCGCAACGAGTTGCCTGCGGTATCGCCCGGGGTACAGGCGGCGGTCGGCAGCGACAAGGCACTGCTGCGGGCGCGCGAGTTTCACTACGTGGGTCTGCCCGAAGAAAGCCGACGCGAATGGAACAACTGGGTGCTGGACGAGGTCGACGAACGTTCACGTCTCGAGGCGGCAGCACCCCCCGAAGAGCTTTCGGGTATCTGGGTGAAACGCATGTCGACCGAGCCCATGGATGTCCACTCGGAACGCCTGGCCGCTGCGGCCCTCGTTGCCGACGAATGGGGTCTGCACGATCGCGCGATCTATGCCGCGGGCAAGGCCGGCGACGGGGCACGCCGTGCGATCGCCATTCGCTTTCCGCTGCTGCATCGCTCGGAAGTCGCCAATGCCGCCTTCGAGGCGGGTATCGATCCGGCCTGGGTGTTCGCCGTGATGCGCCGCGAGAGTGCCTTCACCCCTGACGTCCACTCGCATGCCGGTGCCGTCGGGCTCATGCAACTCATGCCGCGCACCGCTCACTACGTCGCCGAACTGCACGGTGACGACAACTGGCAGGGCGATCTCACCGACCCTGCCACCAACATCGGCCTCGGCAGCGGCTACCTGCGTCACGTCATGGACCGCTTCGACAACCATCAGGTGCTTGCCACGGCGAGCTACAACGCGGGGCCACATCGTGCCGACGCCTGGCTGCAGCCCGAACCCGTCGAAGCCGATGTCTGGATCGACACGATTCCCTTTGACGAAACCCGCAACTACGTGCGTGCGGTGCTGGCCTATGCCGCGATCTACGAGCAGCAGCTGACGGGGAAATCGACCCCGATACGGAACAAGCTGCAGCCCATTCCCGCTGCCGAAACCGAGGAGAAAGAGGCCTCATGAGTATTGCCGACCAGATCAACGACATCCTCGTCGATGCGCTCGCACCCGTCGAATTGCGGATCGACAACGAAAGCAACCGGCACAAGGTACCGCCGGGTTCCGAGAGCCACTTCAAGGTGGTGGTGGTCAGCGAGGCCTTTGCAGGCGAGACACTGCTTCAGCGGCACCGGCGCGTGAACGGTTTGCTGGCCGAGTTGCTGTCGGGCCCGATTCATGCCCTCGGCCTGCACACGCACACGCCCGAGGAGTGGGCCGCACGAGGCGGGCAGGTACCGGCCTCGCCGCCCTGTCGGGGCGGCTCGAAGGTCGGTTAGTGCCCGCTGGCGGTCGATACAATATTTCGCCAACAACAAAAAAGCCCCTCCGAAGAGGGGCTTTTCCGTGAGGTACGACTCTGATCGATCAGGCGAAATCAGAAGCCCTTGGCGAGCTTGAGGCGCCAGGCTGTCTCATCTGCATCGTCGTTGTTTTCGATTCGCGTGCTGACTTCCATGTTGCCGCCAAGGTCATAGGCGAGGTCGAGTCGAATGATGTCGTTGTCGGCGTCCCATTCCTGTCCTGCCGCACCAGCAGCAGTAACGAAACCGTCTTCACCTTCGTTGTGCGCATAGGTGATCGTGCCGCTGAAATCGCCGATGCCATAACCTGCCTGCACGGCAAAACCTTCACCAGTGTCATCGATGTCATCGATTTCACGCGTGTAGTAGTGAGCGGCAAGGTCGAAACCGGCAATGCCGTAGCTGGCACCGACCGCGAGGGTCTGATAGTCGCGATCAATGGCAGAGTTTGCGAGTTCACGGGTTTCGTAACCGATACCGAAGCCGAAGCCGGCCATGTTGAACTTCGCACCAACGCCCAATTGACCCCGATTGTTGTCCGGCGAGAAGTTGGCGAGGAGGCCGATCGGACCGAAAGTGCCTTCGTAGCTCATGCCACCATTGACTTCGTCGCCGATGTCGTAGATGTCGTTGGCAAGCTGCCCGTATTCCACGGCGAGCGGGACTTCACCGAAGCGAAGGTCACCGAAGCCACCCTTGATGCCGACGTATACTTCATCGGCGTAGTTGCGACCCTTGGTGGAATCGTCAGAATCCGGGGGGTTCGTTTCGCTGTTCGAGAGAGAATTGATATCCCAACGCAGGTTGCCGTAACCGGTCAGGCCACTGTTGAGCGTATGCGAGGCGTTGATGCCGAAGCGAACGTCGTCGGCAGTGATGGTGGGATCGGCTTCGTCGCCATCGGCGTCGGATCCTTCGAGCATGATCTGAACATCGCCCGAAAGGACAGTGTCGGCGGAAGCAATCATCGGCGCGGCAGCAAGACCTGCGACGGCTACTGCTACGGCTGTCTTTGTGAATTTCATGTGTGTTTCTCCAATCAGATATCTGCTGTTGTAAACAGTTCTTGCATGTTGTGACCTGGCGCAACAACTCTAGTCAGCGTGTCTGAAAATTGCAACAACCAGCTACGTTGAAGCAACTCGATGGCAATAATAGCGTTTTTGATGTGTTGCGTGGTTTTTTTGCAACAGCGCTTGTTGCAGAAACCCCTTGTCTGAGCTGTGAGCGGCTTGGGCCATGACAGCTGAGGTGGTCGTGATAAAGGAAAAAAGCGTTGATTTTCAGTGTATTACGATGGCGCTCTGTGGTGGTGCGTCATCGATCTGGCAGCCATGTGTACTCTTGGGGCCAGATATCCTGAAAAGATGGTGCCAGAGGCGCGGTCCCTGCGCCTGCCGGTGATGCGGTGTGTAGCCGGCGAGGCCACACTCGGTGCTGAACGCGCGCTCGGGCAGCGCAGCCCTGTTCAGACCATGCTCTGGCGCCGGCGCTCGGCGGCGCGGCGACGCGCCTCGGCCGAGGGTTGTCCCTGCTGGCGTGGTTCGTTGTCTTCCTCGGGCAGGGTGATGTTGAGTTCGAGGACGTCGCAGTCGTCCTGGGAATCCACCTGCACCGAGAGCGCATCGTCACTGACCGAGACGTACTTCTTGATGACGTCGAGGATGTCCTTGCGGAGCATCGGCAGATAGTCCGGGCCGTTGCGGCCGGAGCGTTCGTGGGCGATCAGTACCTGCAGGCGGTCCTTGGCGACCTTGGCCGAAGTCTCGTTGCCCGGGCGAAAGAAATTGAATATTCCCATTGGCGTCTTACCCGAACAGTCGCGACAGGAAGCCCTTCTTCTGGACCTCCATGAAGCGGTGTGGTCTGGATTCGCCCAGCAGGCGATCGATGGCATCGGAGTAGGCCTGACCGGCTTCGCTGTCTTCGTCGAGGATGACGGGTCGGCCGGCGTTCGATGAGTCGAGCACGCTCGAAGACTCCGGGATGATGCCCAGCAGCGGTATGGCGAGGAGATCGACGATGTCGTCGACGCTGAGCATCTGACCTTCCTTCACGCGCCCGGGGTTGTAGCGGGTGATCAGGAGGTGCTCCTTCACGGGTTCCTCGTTCATCTTGGCGCGCTTCGACTCGCTCTGCAGGATGCCGAGGATGCGATCGGAGTCGCGCACCGACGACACCTCGGGATTGGTCGTGACGATGGCTTCGTCGGCGAAGTACAGTGCCATCTTCGCGCCCTTCTCGATGCCGGCCGGTGAATCGCAGACGATGTAGTCGAACTCGCTCTTCCTGAGCTTGTGCATGACGCGCGCGATGCCCTCGATGGTGAGAGCGTCCTTGTCGCGTGTCTGCGAGGCCGGCAGGATGTAGAGGTTGTCGAGCCGCTTGTCGCGAATGAGGGTCTGGTGCAGGCTCGATTCCTGGTTGACGAGGTTGACGAGGTCGTAAACCACACGACGCTCGCATCCCATGATCAGGTCGAGGTTTCTGAGGCCGACATCGAAGTCGATGACGACGGTCTTGTAGCCTCGTCTGGCGAGGCCCGTTGCAATGGAGGCACTGGTCGTTGTCTTGCCGACGCCACCTTTTCCCGATGTAACGACGATTGTCTTGGTCAAGCTCTCACTCCCGAAAAAACTCTGTTGCAGCTCTTGTTGTCGAGCTGTCTCACAGCGGATTTGATTCCCGGCGCGATGCCGAGAACTACAACGGCTCCATGTGAAGCCTGTCGTTGTCCAGCCAGATCTGCGCCGGCTTGCCGCGAAGCTCTTCCGGAATGGTCTCGAGCATGCGGTAGTTGCCTGCCACCGAGACGAGTTCCGCCTCCAGCGACTGGCAGAAGATGCGCGTCTGGGTGTTGCCCGAGACGCCACAGAGGGCCCGCCCGCGAAGCGGACCGTAGATATGTATGTTGTTGTCGGCGATGACCCTCCTTACCGGTTTGTTGATCAGTGTGGGCGACTTGACCACGTATTCGATTTCACGCGAGGCCATCGACACGAGTTCGGGTTTCGAGGCGCCGGTATCGGTCGCTGGCTTCGCATTTTCGGCGGGCTTGCCGGCATCGACCCCGACCTCGCGGGATGCGTTGCTGCGGCTGGCGCCACCGTCGACCAATGGTATCGCGATTGAGCGGGCCAACGGTGAAGTTTTGTTGCTCACGCTGGCGACGATGGGTTGCAGTGCGTGTGAGCGGATGCAGTCGATCAGCGCCTTGCCGTCGATGCTTTCCTCGTTCTCTTCGAGTACGGCGAGGTCGATGACTACCGGGGTGTCCTTGAAGAAGGCGGGTGCCTGCTGCACCTTGTCGGCGAGCGCTGCGTTGATCGTGGCGATGTCGGCAGTGTGCAGCTTCAACGACATGAAGGTGTACATGCTGCCCTTGATTTCGACGCCTTTGGTGTGGGACAAGATGCCGGCTACTCCCGATGTCTGGATGCTGTGCGTGACTGGTTCGATGATTCTAATCGAAACCGTGTCTCAGGCGCTCATCGAAACGGCGTCTCAGGCGCTCAGCACGACGTCCGGGAAATTCGTTGCCGCCATCGGCTCGCACACGTGGTACCCCTGCGCCCGGTGGCAGCCGAGGTTCCTGACGATCTCGAGTTGCTCGGCGTTCTCGATGCCTTCGGCGACGACGGTGGCGCCGATGCTGCTGGCGATGCTGACCACGGCGGCGACGATGTCCTGACTGCGGTGGTCGCTGGCGATGTCGTCGATGAAGGCGCGATCGATCTTGACTTCGCTGATCGGGAAGTCGCGGAGTTCGAGCAGTTTCGAGACAGAGGCGTCTGGGGTCGAACTGCCGGGCGTCGCAGACCGCGAGGATGTCGTCGACGATGCGACCATTGTCGAATTGCTTTCTGGAGATGTTCACCGACAGGATCAGGGGCTCCATGCCATAGGCTTCGAGACGTTGGTAGTCCGCGATCGCGGTTTCGAGCACCCAGGCGCCGAGACGGCGGATGATGCCGGAGTGCTCGGCCACCGGAATGAACTCGGCAGGCGAGACACGACCGAGCTGGCGGCTGTTCCAGCGGAGCAGCGCCTCCATGCCGCAGGTCAGGCCGTGTTCGAGTTCGATCTGCGGCTGGTAGTGCAGCAGGAGTTCCTTGCGCTCGATGGCGTTCTGCAGCCCTACCTCGAGTCGGTGCTGGTGTCTGGCACGCTGTTGATGGTCGGAATTGAACACCATGAGCTTGTTGTTGCCGAGGCGCTTGGCCTGCGAGCAGGCACTGTCGGCCGAGGTCAGGAGTTCGGTCACGGTGCTGCCGTGCTCGGGGCCGTAGGCCACACCGGCGCTCGCGCGCACCGGCAGCGCCGCATCGGATACCTTGAGACCGCGGCTGAGCGAAGCCAGGAACCGGTCGGTACGCGCTTCGATGTCGTCGCGGTCACAGTTGCCGTCGACCATGATCGCGAACTCGTCGCCGCCGGTGCGCGCGCAGAGGGCATGGTCGGGCATGAAGTGTCGGAGCGAGGCGGCGGTTGCCTTCAGGAGTTCGTCCCCCGCACTGCGACCGAAGGTTTCGTTGATCTGCCGAAAGCTTCTGAGTTCGACGATCAGCAGGGTAAGGTCGAGCGGGGTCCTGCGGCAGCGCTCGGTGATCATGGCCACGAGGTGGGCACGGCTTGCCAGCCCCGTCAGGGGATCCTTGCGGCGTTGCGTGCGCGTGGTGAAAGGGGCGTGATAGACCGATACGGCGCGCCCGCCGGCATCGATGGGGCGTTCCTTGATCAGTACCGGCCGTTCGCCATGCCCCGGCAGTTCGAAGGACAGGGTGGCATCGGGGTCGGTGGCATTGGCGATGGCGCGCTCGCGGGCGCGGGTGACCGCCTCGTCGTCGCAGGAGAGGCGTGCGTAGAGTTCGTCGGGGGTGGCGTCATTGAGCGCAACCCGGGCGTCGGTGCCGCCATTGGCACCGCCACAGAGGAAGCGTGCCAGCTTCCCGTTGCTTGCCGTCAGCCGCCCCTTGGCGTTGAACAGTGCCACGGCATCGGGCATTGCCTCGAGCTGTTCCTGCAGACGCCGTCCGAGACGCCATTCGGT